>CAZZKE010000018.1:0-42258 GCA_964655005.1 uncultured Thalassospiraceae bacterium
GCCGTCTCTATGGGTCATTCTTTCTGCAACTTGGTATAAGGGAAAATAGTGGGTAGCATGACCGATCAAAAAACGACTGAGCCTTTTATCCACCTTTCCGGCGTCCGCAAGATTTTTCGGACCCGAGGTGAAGAGTTTCTTGCCGTATCCGATGCCAGCTTCGACGTACAGGAGGGTGAACTGGTGTCTCTGGTCGGTCCGTCCGGGTGCGGCAAGACGACGTTGTTGAAAATCATAGCCGGTCTCTACGCCTATGATGGCGGCACCGTTAAAATAGGTGGTGACGGAATCGATTTCGATCCCGGCCGCGATGTTGGCATGGTCTTTCAACAGGCTTTGTTGCTGAAGTGGCGGCGGATTCTTGACAATGTGATGCTGCCCGCCGAAATCCTCGGCCTGCCGCTTAAGGAAAGTCGCGAACGCGGCCGTGACTTGCTGGATATGGTTGGCTTGACCGGCTCCGAAGACAAGTATCCCTACGAGTTGTCGGGCGGCATGCAGCAGCGCGCCGCCATCGCACGGTCCCTGGTTCACGATCCGAAACTAATTCTGATGGACGAACCTTTCGGCGCCCTGGATGCCCTGACCCGTGAGAAGATGAATCTGGAACTTTTGCGCATCTGGAAAGAAAGCAAGAAGACCATAATCTTCGTTACCCACGGTATTGCCGAAGCGGTGTTCTTGGGAACCCGGGTCGTGGTGTTGACGTCCGGTCCGGCGCGCATGGCCGATATGTTCGAGGTCAACCTGCCGCACCCGCGCACACTAGACATCAAAACGCACGAACAGTTTGGCGATTATACCCGGCGTATCTACAGGCTAATGGGTATGGAATAAGCGGAAACTAGCGGCCTTCGTACAGGTCGCGCCCCGCTACCAATGCCGCAATTTTGGCGTCGGCGATGGAACGTTTCAGCATCCAGAAGCCGCAATCGGGATGGATGTAGGTAACGCGACCGGGGCCAAGCACCTTTTCCGCCCGTTCGATCTTGCGGGCGATGTCGTCGGCGCTCTCGACATCGGTGCGCTTGATGTCGACGACCCCCAGGCCAAGGCCGATTTCCGGCCGCAGGTCTTTGAAGGTTTCCAGTTCTTTCGGATCGCGGTGCGCCATTTCCATGACGATATGGTCGGCGTGCAGACTGTTCAGATACTGCATAAGCTTGTCCCACGTTCCTTTCTGCACTGTCTGTCCGCCGTAATTGCCAAAGCACAGATGAACGGCGGGAGTTCCTTGAACGGCATCGAGGACGGTGTTTATGGCGGTGGATGCCCATTGCCATTCTTCCACGTGGCCGGGCAGATTGGCCTCGTCCAGTTGCACGACGTCGGCATCGACGTGACGAACCTGTTCGGCCAAGGCGTCGGCAATGCCCTGGGCCAATTCGTGAATGCTACCATACTGATTGTCGATCAATGTCTTGGCCAGCATGTGAGGGCCGGTGACGGTGAATTTCAGCGGCCTGTTCGCCAATTTCTTCGCCGTCGAACAGGCACCGGGCAGATCCAGCGCGCCGCCACCGACGGGACCATCGACGACGCCCGGAGGACGGGTGCGAAAACCCATGCCTTCCCGGGCGCGGTAGGCGACTAGTTCCTCGAAGGTGATATCGGTTCGAATGCCTGACATCGGGCGCACGAAGTATTCGATCATGCCGTTGGTTTCCGGGTGGTTGACGTCGAAGCGGTACAATTCGCCGTCGCAAACCACGTCGAGCCCGGCTTTTTCCTGTGTATGGATAACTACCCGTGTGGCATCGGCAAGACCCTGTTCCGTTGGATAGGCCGCTAGCCAGTTCGGGATCGGGTAAGAGCCAACGACGGTTGTCTTGATGCGAGGGGTGTGGGTGGACATGGCGGTGTTTTATCCTCTTGTTCGGTTTCGTCAGCTACGGATTCGGCGGATTCGAAATTATTGTAGAAGCACAAAGACTACGCTACTTTACGGTGGGGCACGATGCTCTAATATAAATCTTACAGGGAGGCACAACTTATGAAAGAGCAATCGTGACGCGCAAGAAGAAACAAGAAGAATCACGAGAAAAAATACTGGACGCTGCAACGGTTGAATTTGCGGCCCAAGGTTTTGGGGGGGGGCGCGTTGACGCCATCGCCAGACGCGCCGGTACCAACAAGCGAATGTTGTATCACTACTTCGGCAACAAGGAAGTTCTCTATACGGCGGTTCTTGAAAATGCCTATGCCAATATCCGCAATCATGAACAGGACTTGGACCTGGACCATCTTGATCCGCACCAGGCGATACGCGAACTCGTCGCCTTTAGCTTTGATTATTTCGTAAATCATCCGGAATTCATCCGGCTGTTGAATGATGAAAATCTTTATAACGCCGAACATATCAGCGGATCGCGTCGCATCCGGGCGATGCATTCGCCATTGATAAAGCAAATCTCCCAAGTTCTCAAACGTGGGCAAGAGGCGGGTGTTTTTCGCGATGATGTCGACCCCATGCAATTGTACATTTCCATAGCCGGCCTGGGTTACTTTTATTTTTCCAATGCGAGCACCCTCGGTGCGATTTTTGGCCGCAAGCTAATGAGCGCCGCAGCGCTCAAAAAACGCCTCGACCATGTCACCGAAGTCATCATGGGGTACCTGGCACATCCCCAGAAATAACCATATGGTTACTTTCTTCTTGACCAACTGACACAATTGCGAGACCCTGCTTGCAACACCTCTTTCCTGGGGAGAATAGCTACATGGCCGACATTCGGTTAGGCATCATCATGAACGGTGTGACCGGTCGTATGGGCATGAACCAGCACTTGATTCGCTCCATTCTGGCCATTCGTTCGGAAGGCGGTGTACCACTCGACAATGGCGACCGCGTGATGCCCGATCCGATCCTTGTCGGGCGCAATGCCGACAAGGTATCGCGGCTGGCCGAGGCGCACGGTGTCGAACGCTGGACCACCGACCTGGATGCCGCCCTTGCGAATCCCGATGAAACCTTGTTTTTCGACGCCGCGACCACGGCGCTACGCAAGGACCTTCTTATCAAGGCCATGGACGCCGGCAAGCATGTCTATTGTGAAAAGCCGATTGCTGAAACCCTGGACGACGCCATGGCCATCGCCCGACACGCCGCAAAAACGGGGGTCAAGAACGGTGTCGTGCATGACAAATTGTCGCTGCCGGGGTTGATGAAATTGAAGCGACTTCGTGATTCAGGATTCTTCGGGCGGATCTTGTCTGTACGCGGGGAATTCGGCTACTGGGTGTTCGAGGGCGACTGGATGACGGCCCAACGCCCAAGCTGGAACTACCGCAAGGCCGACGGTGGGGGCATTATCTTGGATATGCTGTGTCACTGGCGCTATGTCCTCGACAACGTGATCGCGCCGGTCAAGGCGATATCCTGTCTGGGTGCGACCCATATTCCGGAACGCTGGGACGAAAATGGCGAGCGTTACGACGCCGATGCCGATGATGCCGCGTACGCAACGTTCCAACTGGAAGGCGGCATTGTCGCCCATATCAACAGTTCCTGGTGCACCCGCGTGCGCCGCGATGATCTGGTTACATTCCATGTCGATGGCACGCATGGTTCTGCCGTCGCAGGGCTGCATTCGTGTAAATCCCAGGCTCGGGTAAATACGCCCAAACCGGTCTGGAATCCGGATCAACCACAGACCATCGACTTTTTTGACACCTGGCAGGAAGTGCCTGACAACGAAATTTTCGACAACGGCTTCAAAGTCCAATGGGAAAACTTCATTCGGCACATGTTCGAGGACGCGCCTTGGAGTTACACGTTATTGGAAGGCGCCAAGGGTGTGCAACTGGCTCAATTAGGAATGCAGAGTTGGGCCGAGAAGCGGTGGCTCGATGTGCCCAACCTAGAGGTCTGAGCCATGGCGCATGTCATCTTGCCGACTGCGTCAGGCGGCACCGAGGCTTATGAACCAGGCACACCACGGTCGTTCCCGAAAAAGGGCGAAGCGCCATTGCCCCGCATCGCTTATTCCGCCGTCCATGTGGTCGCCGACCCACTCGCCGACAACGACCCGTGGGTGGACACGGCCATCGACTGGGATGCGACGCTCGCCTATCGCCGTTACCTCTGGGGTCTGGGGCTGGGCGTGGCGGAAGCCATGGACACGGCGCAACGGGGAATGGGGCTGGACTGGCCGACGTCACTTGAATTAATCAGGCGCTCCGTCGATGCGGCGCGGGATTTCGATGGCGAAGCCCTGCTTGCCTGCGGTGCAGGCACAGACCATATTGCGCCTGACCCATCGCTTTCGATCGACGACGTCATCGTCGCCTACGAAGAACAATGCTCGGCCGTGGAAGCCGCCGGGGGGAAGATCATCCTGATGGCCAGCCGGGCGCTCGCCGCCTGTGCCAAATCACCGGACGACTATGGGCGCGTTTATGGCCGAATCCTCGCCCAGGTGAAGCAACCGGTGATCATCCACTGGCTCGGCGACATGTTTGACCCGGCCCTGGCCGGGTACTGGGGCCACGACGACCCAATGGCGGCGATGGATGTCTGCCTCGACATGATTGCGGCCAATGCCGGGAAAATTGACGGTATCAAGATTTCCCTGCTCGACGACCGGAAGGAAATTGCCATGCGCCGACGCCTTCCCGACGGCGTGCGCATGTATACCGGCGACGATTTCAATTATACCGATTTGATCGAAGGGGATGACCAGGGCCACTCCGATGCCCTGCTCGGAATTTTCGATGCCATCGCACCTGCGGCCAGCGCCGCGCTGTCGGCCATGGGGGCCGGGAATCTGTCGCGCTATCATGAAATTCTGGCAACCACGGTGCCGCTGTCACGGCTTATCTTTCAGGCGCCGACCCGGTTTTATAAAACCGGCATCGTCTTCATGGCCTACCTGAACGGCCATCAAGAACATTTCACCATGATCGGCGGGCAGCAGAGCACGCGATCGGTCGGGCACCTTGCGGAATTGTTCCGACTGGCCGACAAGGCCGGACTATTCAGCGACCCCGATAACGCCTGTAACCGCATGGCGCGGGTCATGGCGGTGCATGGAATCGGGGTATAAGGCTATGGAAGCAGTTGATCAAAAGAGGATTTCCCTCAACACCGCCACCGTTCGCAAACAATGGAACCTGCGAGAATGCATTGATGGCTGTGTTCGTCACGGCATCGGCGGAATCGCTCCCTGGCGTGACAAACTGCATGAATGCGGCGTCGACGAGGCGGCCCGCATGATCAGCGATAACGGCTTGAAGGTCAGCGGCCTGTGCCGGGGCGGCATGTTCCCCGCCGCCGATGCCGCCGGCCGCCAGGCCGCCCTCGATGACAATCGCCGTGTTGTCGACGAAGCCGTAGTCCTTGGCGCACAATGTGTGGTGCTGGTGGTCGGCGGGCTGCCTGAAGGCTCAAAAGACATCGCCGGCGCCCGCTCTCAGGTGCGCGACGGCATCGCCACCCTGCTTGAGTATGCGCGCTCGCTCGACATGCCGTTGGCGATCGAACCGCTGCATCCCATGTATGCGGCCGACCGCGCCTGCGTCAACACGCTCAGGCACGCCAACGACCTCTGCGACGAACTGGGGGCGGGATTGGGTATTGCGGTCGATGTATATCACGTGTGGTGGGACCCGGACCTGGCGACCGAAATCCGGCGAGCGGGCCAGGAACGGCTTCTCGCCTTTCATGTCTGCGACTGGCTGGTGCCGACAACCGACCTCCTGCTTGACCGGGGCATGATGGGGGACGGCGTCATCGATATTCCCGGGATACGTAGCTGGGTGGAAACAGAAGGCTTCAACGGGCTCGTCGAAGTCGAGATATTCTCGGCCAGCAACTGGTGGAAACGGGATGCCGACGAGGTGCTGTCAACGATGATCGAGCGGTGCCGGACAGTCGTGTAGGGAAGTTTGATTTTAGGGAGCCAGATAATCAAGGGAGGGAAAGATGATGGTAGGGAAAGACCAGGTCGAAAACCCGGCGCTTTTGATCGTTGATATGCAGAACGATTTCGTCCGTCCGGGCGCCCCCCTCGAGGTACCCGACGCCCGCTCGACAATTGCGGCGCACCGAACCCTGATCGCCGCTTTTCGCGCTCGGGCGTTGCCTATCGTCTATACCAAGTTCATTACCACGCCCTACCGGTCGCTGATCTGGAACTGGTCGCCGGAATGCGAATCGGAAACCAAGTGCTGCTGGAAAGGCCACAAACGGGATTACGCCGACAGCAACGAGGCCCTGGACTGCACCGATATCGTCCGCGAAATATATCCCGAGCCCGATGACCAGATCGTCGAAAAATTCGGTTACGGCGCATTCCACGGCACGGCGCTTGCGGACATGCTGCATTCCCACGACGTGCGCTCGGTCATCGTTACCGGCACGGTGACGCAGATATGTGTCGAGGAAACGGCCCGCGAGGCATTCCACCACGGGTTCCGCACGACGATGGTGGAAGATGCGGTGTCGTCATTTGCGCCCAATCTGCATGCCGCGACGTTGGAAAATTTTGCCATGAAATTTGGCTGGGTGAGCACCAGCGGCTCTGTTCTGGAACGTATCAGTGAGCCCTAAAGCCTTCACAACCCTGCTCAGCGGGCGCTTCGGCATCGTCATCCTGTTGGCGGCGATGCTAGCCTCCTCGTTACTTGCCATTCCGGAATTCCGAACCCAGAACAACCTGACCAACGTTGCCTTGCAGTCGGCCGCGCTGGCGATTCTGGCCATCGGCCAGACGGTGGTGATCATCGCCGGATTGATCGACTTGTCAGTGGGCATGTTGATCGGCCTGGTCGTGGTCATCACCAGTGACCTGATGAACGGGCAATCGGCGATGACCGCCGCCGGGATCCTCGTTGCATTGGGTCTGGGTGCGGGCATCGGTCTTGTCAACGGTGTGCTCAATAACCTGTTGCGCGTTCACCCGCTGATTCTGACTTTCGGCATGTTGAGCGTTCTGCAAGGGGCAATCTTCGTTTACACGGACCGCAGCGTCGGGCTGACGTCGCCCGTATTCGTCTGGATGGCCAACGGATCCATCGCCGGCATTCCGTTCGCCGCCGTCCTGCTGGCCGCCGTCGCCGGGGCGGCGTATTTCCTGCTGAACCGGACCCGCTTCGGCCGCCATGTCTATGCCGTCGGCGGCAGCGAGGAGCACGCCCGGCGTGCCGGCATCAATACCGGTGCGATCAAAGTGTGGGTCTTCGTCCTGTCGGGCCTTGCCGCGGGAATCGCCGGGATACTGGTGGCCGGCCGTCTGGGTACGGGGTACCCCAACGCCGGAAGCGGCTATGAACTGGATGCCATCGTCGCGGTGGTCCTGGGCGGTACGTCATTGACGGGCGGCCGTGGCTCCATTCTGGGCACGGTCGCGGCGGTCTTTGTTCTGGGGGTCACGAGCAACGCACTCAATCTTCTGGAAATTTCCTCGTTCGTGCAGATTTTGATCAAGGGGCTCATCGTGGTTGCCGCCATTCTACTTAATCAACCGAAAAAGATGGTGACGGCATGACCGCCCTGACGACGGAACGAAACAAAGGAAACCGCTCCCTGGCGCTGCGGCGCTGGATTCAAACCTATGCCATCTGGCTGGTGCTCGCCTTGCTTTTCGCCATTGCCGCGACGTTGTCCGAGGCTTTTCTCAGGCCGATCTATATCTTCAATATCGTGCGCCAGGCCGCCTCCGTCGGTATCGCCGCCATTGGCGTGACCCTGGTCATGATTCTGGGCGGCGTCGATCTGTCGGTGGGTGCGGTGATTTCCCTGGCGGCGGTCCTGATGGCAGTGATGATGGATGGCCAGGTCGCCAATATCCCGCTGGCCGTTGCCGTGACGCTGGCCGCCGGCACCCTGATCGGCGGCATCAATGGCGCGCTAACCGCCTACAACCGCATATCGCCCTTCATCCTGACCCTCGGCATGGCGGTCGTGGTTACGGGGATTACACAGATATATTCGGGCGGCACGGCGCGCGGGATCGTGTCACCCGGCTTTCGCGAATTCTTCAATTTCAGGATCGGCGGTATCGTGCCCGTTCTGGCGCTGGCCTTTGTCGCCCTATCCGTATTGGGCATCTGGCTACAGCGGGCGACACGGTTCGGCCGTTCCCTTTTCCTTATCGGCTCCAATTCCCAGGCCGCCCGCCTTTCAGGCCTGCCGGTGGCTCGGGTGACCATTGCCGCCTACGCCATATCGGGCTTTATGGGTGCGGTAGCGGGGATCGCACTGTTGGCTCGCTCGGGCGTGTCCAGCACATTCGCCGGGCGCGGGCTCGAATTCGATGTGCTGGCCGCCGTGGTTTTGGGTGGCACCACTTTTCAGGGAGGGCGCGGCGGTATCGCAGGCACCATAGCGGGGGTCTTCGTGCTGCTGCTGGCCTTCAATCTGGTGAACATTGTGGGCCTTGACTACAATGTTCAATTGATCGTCAAAGGGGGAATTATCATCGCGGCGTCGGCGGCGCACGCCTACCTGAGGGAGACCCGCTGAACTTGCCGGTATGCAGAATTTCCGACCGGGGTGGCCGGGAGTATGTTGAAGAATAACCAAAATAGGAGAGGGTGATGAAAATCTTAAGACGTGTATTTGGGTTAATTGGGACAACCGCATTGGTGGTCGGCCTGTGGACTGGACAGGCCATGGCGGCGGAAGACGCCAGGGTTCTGCAAGAACAGCGCGCCGCCCAACTTATCGACACATCGGCATTTAAAAAGGATGGCCCCTACAAAATTGGCGTGGCCGCCGGATACCTGAGTAATTCGTGGGTGGTGTTCGCATTGCAGCACATCAAGTACGAAGCCTCGTTGCACAAGGAAATTTCCGAAGTGCTGGTCACCGACGCGGCGTTCAATCCCGCCAAACAGGTCGCCGACATCGAAGACCTGATCAGCAAGGGGGTCAGTCTGATCCTGTATTGGCCGGTCGATGATAAGGCCATCGAGGGCGCCCTGAAAAAGGCCGTCGACAAAGGCATTCCCACGATCAACACCGGCGGCGGCTATGTCCATAGCCCGTCAGTCACGGCCAGCGCCTTCATCGACCAATGGAATCTGGGCGAGATGGGCGCCCGACGGTTATTCCAAGACATGGGCGGCAAGGGCAAGATTTTTGCCATGTTGCCGATCCCTGGAACCACGGCCGCGGTCGACCAGTTGGCCGCGCTCAAGTCGGTGATGAAGGAATATCCGGGCATCGAACTGCTCAGCGCTGAATACGGCGACTGGAACCGGGCCAAGGCCAAGCAGATCACCGAGAACCTGCTGCAGAAGCATCCCCGGATCGATGGCGTATTCTCGCCATCCGGTCAGATGTCCATCGGCGTTGCCGAGGCTTTCGACGAAGCCGGTCGCCTGGGTGAAGTGACCATGTCACCGGGTGATGAATACAACGGCTGGCTCAAGTGGGTCGTAAAGCACAAGCAGGGCGGCGCGGTCACCTTCCCGACGCGAGTCGGCCAGGAAGCGCTTCGCTTGGGCCTGCGCATGCTGCGTGGCGAAAAAGTCCGCCGGGGCCTGCGTATCTCTTCGGAATACATTTCGCCGAGTGCCGCCGGATCGTATGTCGAGGCGAACCGTCCTGACGACTGGTGGGCCAGCACCCTGCCGGAAGCCTGGAAGCCCTGACAAGGGCCGACTGTGTACACCGCGGGGAATCGATATGCTACTTAACGTCAAGGGTCTGACCAAGCAATTCCCCGGAGTAACAGCTCTCGAGGGCGTGGATTTTGCCGCCGATTCAGGCGAGGTCCACGCCCTTGTTGGCGCCAACGGCGCGGGCAAGAGTACCTTGATGAACCTGTTGTCCGGTGTGTTCGCGCCAAGCGCCGGGGAGATCCTGATCGACGACGCGCCGGTCAAATTCGACGCGCCGCGGGATGCGGTCGACTGCGGTGTCAGCACCGTTTACCAGGAGTTCAGCTCGATCCCGCAATTAACGGTGGCCCAGAATATCTTTCTCGGTCGCGAACCGGCCAACCGGTTTGGCCTGCTCGATCTCACCGCCCTAAGAGTCGATGCGCGGGCCGTTCTGGATCGTTACCACCTTGATCTAGACGAGACGGCACTGGTCGAGGACATGAGCGTCGCCGACCAGCAATTGGTGGAAATCGCCCGTGCATTGTCCGTGCGGGCGCGAATTTTAATCCTCGACGAACCGACGGCGGTCCTGTCTTTGCGCGAACAGGAAAACCTGTTCAAGATTATCGACAATCTGAAACGCCAAGGTATGCTTATTCTTTATGTCTCACATCGCATGGAGGAGATCTTCTCAATTTCCGACCGGGTCACCGTCCTGCGTGACGGACGCCACATCGCCACCATGAATACGGTCGAGACGAACCACGCCAGTATCGTGCATATGATGATCGGTCACGAGGTGGTGCAATCGGCGGGCTTGCCCCCCGTCGAAGAGGGAAAGGAAATTCTTGAAGTCGATCTTGGTGCTGGCCGCCGCGGTTTCCGGATGCGCCATGGTGAAGTCCTGGGCATCGCCGGCCTGGTCGGCGCCGGCCGCACCGAGATGGCCCGTCAGCTGATCGGCCTGGAGGCGGATGATGGCGTCAGCGTCACCATCGGCGGGCAGAAAATACTCCTGAAATCGCCAGAACAGGCGTTGCGGAACGGCATCGTCTATCTGACCGAAGACCGCCAGCGCGATGGATTGTTTAGCAATCTGTCGATTCTGAAGAACGTTACCGCGGGGGCGCTGGACCGTTTTTCCGCGTTGGGTTTCCTGCGCCCATCCGACGAACGGCACGACGGCAAATCGATCCTAGGGCGCCTGCGCCTGGTCGCCGGATCGTTGAATGCACCGGTGCGCGAGTTGAGCGGCGGCAACCAGCAAAAGGTGCTCTTCGGCAGGGCGCTTTTGTGCAACCCGCGGGTATTGATTTGCGACGAACCGACACGCGGCGTTGACGTCGGCGCCAAGGAAGAAATCTACCGCCTGCTGGTCGAACTCGCGGGCCAGGGTGTTGCCGTGATCTTCATTTCGTCGGAATTGAAGGAATTGCTGTCAGCGACGCACCGGCTGCTGGTTATGCATGAAGGCAAGATAGTCGCCGACATGCCGACGCGCGAAACCACCGAGGAAAAAGTGCTGCTGGCCGCCACCGGCATGGCGGCATAGGCTAAAGTACGGAGAATTGAGGAAAAATAGAGAATGGCAAACGATATCAGATACAAACTTGCCGTGGTTCAAATGGACTGCGTTCTCGGTGAAATCGCACCGAATGTGCAGAAAATAGAAAAGTTTGCGCAGGCGGCAGCGGGCCGAGGCGTCGACCTGGTGGTGTTTCCCGAATGCGCGACGACGGGTTATTTCATCGCCGACGACCTTGCCCGGCTTGCCGAACCCAGTGACGGGCCGACCGATCGGGCGCTCGGCAATATTGCGGCCAGCACCGGGGTTTATCTGGCCGTCGGCACGGTCGTCGCAGAAAACGGCGGCTATTATGATTCGCAGGTCCTGTTCGCGCCAACCGGGGAGCGTCTTTCGACCTATCACAAGGTCCACCTGTTTTCGGCCGAACGACAAACTTTCCAGGCGGGCAACACACCAGCGGTGGTCGATACCGGGCTGGGCCGGGTCGGCATGACCATTTGCTATGACATGATTTTCGGTGACTATTTCCGCTGTTTGGTCGAAAGGGGTGCCGACATTATCATCAACAGCACCGATTGGATCGGCGACGACTACCAGCGCCAAACATGGGGCTGGAGCGGTGTCACTACGCAGGGGATGGCTGCGACCCGGGCGCTGGAAAATGGTGTGTTCGTCGCCATGTCGAACCGTATAGGCCATGAAATAGGCTTCGATAGCCTTGGCCATTCCTGCATCGCTTCGCCATCGGGGCAGATTCTGGCATCAATTCCCAGCGGCGAAGATATCGCCATCGCCGATATCGACATTAAGGCCGAAGACCTGGACAAGTGGCGCGCCATCGCCACTTACCGCCAGGACCGAAGGCCCGAGGTATACGGTTAAGGCGGCTCTTGGGAACGCTTTTTCCGTTCTCCTTGGTGAATGTAAATTCCGCAGCCGGTGATGACCAGACCGCCGATAATGGTCCAGTGGTCCGGAAATTTCTCAACCGATCTGCCCCCTGAAAACCGGTCCATTTTAAAGGATAGTTTGTTCTGTTAACGTTCATTTGGATCAGGAGAACAAACGATGCGCAAGTCACGTTTTAGCGAAGAGCAACAGGAATATGCGGCTGGTGCGAAGGCCACTGAGCGGTGCCGTCGCCACGGTATGGCCGACATACGTTTTACAAGTGGAAAGCAAAATACGGTGGCTTGCAGGTCTCTGACGGTCAGGCGATTGAAGGATATTGAAGACGAGAACGGCAAGCTGAAGAAGCTTCTGGCTGAAGCCATGCTGGATAATGCGGGTCTGCAGAGTTTGCTGGCAAAAAACTTCTGACGCCGGCCAGTCGTCGCCAGGCTTGTCCGGGCGCTACGTTGCGATGATTGGTTTTCCGGGCGACATGCCTGCGCGCTGGTGGGCATATCGCGCTCAAGCAACCGCTACCTGGCGGGGCCGGGTCGACACGTCCGGCTGCGTCAGCGATTAATTACGCTGTCGGGCAAACACCGGCGTTATGGTTACCGGATGCTGCATGCCAAGTTGAGGCAGGAGGGGTTTGAAGTGAATGTAAAGGTGGTGGAACGGCCCTAGCAGACTGCCGAAGAAGTCACCAACATCCTGATATAGCACTCCCTTTATGGGCGTTTTGGCAATTATTCCGGCTATATCATCGATTTTTGGCGGAAATGCCTCGTGTAAATGGCCGTTTTTCCGGTTTCAGGCGGATTCCGGGCTCGGTCGTGCTTTCATGAGTATCGTTACGCCGTTTCTCTCCGTGAAAATCCCGCTCGACGTTGCCGCCCCCGGGGCCGACGTCGTCATCACCATCCTTGGGGCGAAAGCTTTTCATCGACGCCCAAGCCTCGATCAGCGTTCCGTCTACCGAGAAATGATCCCGGCTCAGAAGATGGCAGATCTTCTTGTGTTCGATGACGCCGGTCAGAAGTTTGGCCGAAACCTCAGCCTCCAGTAACCGGTCACGGTTCTTGCAAAAGGTGCTTGCATCCCAAACAAGATCGTCCATGTTCAGGCCAACAAACCAGCGGAACAGGATGTTGAAATCAAGCTACTCCATAAGCTGGTGTTCCGAGCGAATCGTATAAAATGCTTGCAGCAACAACGCCCGAAGCAACTGTTCCGGTGGGATCGACCGGCGCCCCATACGCGCGTACATCGCCTCGAAATCCGAGGACAGTGACACAAGCACATCGTTCACAATATCCCGGATCGTCCGTAACGGATGGTTCGCAGGAACCCGGTCCTCAAGGTCAATATAGCTGAAAAGGCTACCGCTCGTTTGGTCCTGAGCACGCATCTTTGCCTTCGAATTATCTCAAATCAGAGAATCACGTAAACGGATCCAAGGCGAGGACTTCTTCAGCAGGCTGCTAGCCCGAACGGGGAGACTTGTTCCAATCGCCCATAAGCGACTGGATACAGGCAAGCGCCGCCAGGGCCGCCGTTTCGGCCCGCAGTATGCGCGGCCCCAACGATACGGACACAGAGAACGGCAGTTTTTCAAGCAGGTCAAGCTCGGTCGGCGAAAACCCGCCTTCCGGCCCGATCAACAGGCCCGCCGCCTGACCGGAGCCAGGCGTCACGACCGCCGTCAGGGGGTTGCCGCCGGTTTCATTGGCGACCAGCAACAGCCTGTTTTCGGGCCAGTCGGCGACCAGTTCCCCAAGGCGCATGGGGCCGGAAATTACCGGCACGCTCAGTCGTTCACATTGTTCGGCGGCTTCGATGGCGATTTGTCCCAACCTGGAAGTGTTGACCCGCCCGGCGTCCGTATGATCGGTAAACACCGCGAACAATCGGCTAACGCCCAGTTCCGTCGCCTTTTCAACCAGAAAATCAGTCCGGTTCTTTTTCAGGGGTGCGAACGCCAGCCACAGGTCAGGCTCGGCCGATTGTTCGCGCAGTAACTCCCGGAGGCCGATGGTACAGTCTTTTTTACCGAGTGTTTCGATCACCCCCAGCCATTCGCCATGGCGACCGTTGAACAGGATGACGCCGGCGCCGGGAGTCAGCCGCATAACCCGGCCCAGGTAATGGGTTTGGTCGGCCGCCAGCGGGATGGCGACGCCGGTTTTCAGGTCGTTGCCGACATACAGGCGGGCCCTTGCTTTCGATTGTGACATGGGGGCATCATATTCTTTCTGCAACTTGGTATAAACCTGCGGCAATGACTATCAATGATAAAAATGCCGCCAGCGATATTTCGGCCCTGTCCTGGACCGGGCGCTGGCTGCCGGGCAGGGTGCGGCCCTACCTTGTTCTGGCCCGCATCGACCGGCCGATCGGCACCTGGCTGCTGCTGCTGCCGTGCTGGTGGAGCGCCGCGCTGGCCGGGGATGGCTGGCCCGAATTATCGACGTTTCTGCTGTTCGCCATGGGGGCGCTGGTCATGCGGGGGGCCGGGTGCACCCTGAACGATATTGTCGATAGAAACTACGATGGCCGGGTCGCCCGCACCGCGACCCGGCCAATCCCCAGTGGCGCCGTCAGTGTGCCCCGGGCGGTCGGCTTTATGGGGTTATTGCTGCTGACCGGCCTGACCATTTTGCTGCAATTCAATCTGTTTGCGGTTTATGTCGGGGTGGCTTCGCTGGTCGTCGTCGCCATCTACCCGTTTATGAAGCGTATTACCTATTGGCCGCAGGCGGTGTTGGGGCTGGCCTTCAACTGGGGCGCCCTGCTCGGCTGGGCGGCGGTGCGGGGTGACCTGGGCCTGGCGCCGGGTCTGCTGTATATGGCCGGAATTCTGTGGACTCTGGGATACGACACCATCTATGCCCACCAGGACAAGGAAGATGACCTGCTGATCGGGCTTAAATCCACGGCCCTGAGATTCGGCGCCGGGACGAAAACCTGGCTGACCGGTTTTTACGGCGGGACGATCGCGCTGATTACCCTGGCCGGTTACGCGGTCGGTCTGGGGCCGGTATTTTACGCGGGGATGGCCCTGGCCCTGGCCCATCTGGCGTGGCAGTTGGCGACCCTGGATATCGACGACGCCAGGGATTGCCTGGCGAAATTCAGATCGAACCGGGATTTCGGCCTGATCGTCGTCGCCGCCATCATCGCCGGACGGGTTATTTAAAGAAGCGTGAATCCACTATAGGAAAACGGGGCGGCGTCGGCGGCAAGGCGGTCGGTGTGGTCCTGCCGGACATCTGCCTGCCCTATATTTTCACCGATAAAATCGTCCAGTTCGCGGCCCGGCGACAGGCGGTCCCGCGCCAATGTCTGGACCTGGAGTTGACTCATTGCCGATCCTCGCCGTCCGCTGGCGGCGACATCGGCCAGGGCGACCGGTTGGTTCTGATGACAAAGGGCGCCGCGCCGGCCGATATAGGCGAACACGGTTCGATGATCGCCAAGCCGGTCGATATCGACCCGGACGCCGTCGAGCCTGCCGAAATCATAATTCAGCCCAAGGGCCTCGGTGTCGTGCATCCGCTGCAACTGGGTGTCGTCGAGCCAGGTGGTGAACAGGCAGGCGCTGACGCCGGGGCTGAAATGCAGGGTCGAGGCAATCGATCCGTAGGTGCTGAAATGGGCCGAATAAACGGAATCGAAATTATGGATACGGGTCCGTAATACCGGAATCGGGTCGCCGTCCAGGGAATCAAACTTGCGGGCCAGTTGCTGCGGTGACTGGTTCGAGCCGCTGGCGATCACCGGGTGAAGTCCGGACAGCTCGGGCGCCGGTTCGCCGTCGGTCATCTCGCGATGGCCATCGGCGTCCAGTAAATATGATCGTCGGGGTATGTGGTAAGGGTAGCCCAGCGCCCTTGCAAGGGCGTCTGATTCGGCGGTTTCGACGGGAATGGCCAATATCAGCCGGTGTCCTCATCCAGAAATTGGCCGATTTCGACATTGTCGATCTGGTTCGGCATAAGGCGTTTTTCGGCATATTCCAGATAGACGCCGGATTTCAGGAACAACGCGAACAGGTCCGGATCGATATGGTTATCCAGCTTCATAAACGACAGTATGCGGACGCTTTCGCTAAGGGTTTTGGCTTTTTTATAAGGCCGGTCGCAGGCCGTCAGGGCTTCAAATATATCGGCGATCGCCATGATCCGGGCCGGAAGCGACATATCTTCCTTCCTCAGGCCGCGCGGATAGCCCGTGCCGACCATCGTTTCGTGGTGGGCGCCGGCATATTCGGGAACGTTTTTCAGGTGCCTGGGAAACGGCAACTGGTCCAGCATGGTGACGGTCTGAACCATATGATGATTGATTTTGTAGCGCTCTTCCGCAGTCAGGGTGCCGCGCCGGACGATTAAATTGTGTATCTCGCCGCGATTGTACATGTTCTCGGGCTCGTCCATCTTGAAATTCAGCGGATTGTCTTCCGGTGTCTTGTTGGCGGCGTCGCGCTCTATAATGTGTTCGGGCCGGTCGGCCAGCAACTTTTCCCTGGCCGGCGGCGGCACGTATTCCACCGCTTCCATGCGCCGCAGTTCTTCATGGGAAACGCCGATACGGTCGTCCAGGGTGCGAACCCATTCGATTTCGGCAATTTTTTCGATCCGCGCTATGTCTTCGTCGGACATGTATTCGCCGCCGATATTGGCGTTCGCTATGAAGCTGAAATCGTCATCCAGCCGGGCTTGTTTTTCAACCAGTTCCAGGCGTAACGCCTTTTCATCGCCACCGGCTATGATGGCGTTCAGGCAGTCGATTTCGGCATCCCGTTTCAATACCTCGAAGCGGGTTCGTATTTCGTGAATACGGTCGTAAATGGTTTCCAGCTTGGTCGCCTTGTCGACAACATATTCCGGTGTCGTCACCTTGCCGCAGTCGTGCAGCAGGGCGGCGATGTTCATTTCGTAGTACTGTTCTTCGTTAAATTTGAAATCCTTGAAGACTTCGTCCGTCGATTTGCTGGCGGCGGCGGCCAGCATCATCGCCAGTTCGGGCACCCGCTGGCAATGGCCGCCGGTATATGGCGACTTGGCGTCAATAGCGCCGGCCAGCACCGATATGAAACTGTCCAGCAGCCCTTTCTGCGCTTGAATAAGGTTCTGGTTATCCAGCGCCACGGCGGCCTGACTGGCCATCGCCTCGATCAGGGGCTGATTGGCTTCGCTGAACGGGACGACCTGTCCGGTGTCGGGGTCCTTGGCGTTTAGCAGTTGCAAAACACCGATCACGTCGCCGGTATGATTCTTCAGCGGCACGGTTAAAAACGATATCGAACAGTAATCGTGCTTTTTATCGAAACCCTTGGTGCCTGAAAAATCGAAATCCCCGGCTTTGTAGGCATCGGCGATATTGATGGATTCGCCACTCAACGCGACATGCGACGCGACGTTTTTATGATTGGCCTCGCCGGTTTCCCGATTATAAAGACGGATCGGAAAGGCCGACACCGGATTGCCGCTGGTGCCCCCGGCGTTGAGTCCGGGCTTGCTGTCGTTAAGCATGATTTCGAAGCGCAGGGTGTCGTCGTCATTGCGCAGATACAGCGTCCCGGCATCGGCGTTACAAAGCGATTTGGCCTCCTGAAGGATTCTCTCCATCAGCCGGTTGTGGTCTCGTTCCAGCGAAAGGGCGAGGCCGATATCGATCAGCCGCCTAAAGCTTTTATCGCCGGTCACACTCATTTCACACCCCCGGTGCTATTATTGCCTTTGTTAACACCTGCTTGAAATCGTATCCTTATTTGCCAATGAACACAACAATTGTAGATACCGACCGGTTGATAACAGCCGGCGGGGGAGAGAATACCGGGTTATGACTTCCACCAGTTACAAAAGCCTACGGGAATTCATCGTTCGCCTCGAAAACGACGGGCAACTGGTCAGGGTTAGCGAGCCGGTTTGCAGCGAGCTGGAAATGACCGAAATCCAGACCCGCCTGATCGCCGAAGGCGGGCCGGCGGTGCTGTTTGAAAACGTCATTAACGAGAAGGGCGAGAATCTGGCGATGCCGGTGCTGGTAAATCTGTTCGGCACCGTCGAACGGGTCGCCATGGGCATGGGCAGGGGGGCTGGCGATTTGCGCCGGGTCGGCGAGACCCTGGCCTTCCTGCGCCAGCCGGAACCGCCCGGGGGCTGGCGCGACGCGGTTGAAATGCTGCCGTTGCTGAAGACCGTGATGGCCATGCAGCCGAAAATGACGGCCTCGGCGCCATGCCAGCAAGTGGTCTGGACCGGTGACGATATTGATCTTGGAAAATTGCCGGTGCAGACCTGTTGGCCCGGCGAACCGGCGCCGCTGATTACCTGGCCTCTGGTGGTTACCCAGGGACCGGATTCAGGCAAGGGCGGCGACCGCCGCGATGGCCCCAACCTGGGTGTTTACCGTATGCAGGTGACCGGCAGGAACACCACCATCATGCGCTGGCTCAAGCATCGCGGCGGCGCCCAGCAGTTCGCCCGCTGGAAGCAGACATCGGACCAGCCGATGCCGCTGGCCGCCGTTATCGGGGCCGACCCCGGCACCATACTGGCCGCCGTGACGCCGGTTCCCGAAACCCTTTCGGAATACCAGTTCGCGGGCCTTTTGCGCGGCGAGAAGGTGTCGCTGGTCGATTGCAAGACGGTGCCCCTGAAAGTACCATCGGAGGCCGAGATCGTGCTCGAAGGCCATGTTTCGCTGACCGATGTCGCCGCCGAGGGGCCATATGGCGATCACACCGGTTATTATAATTCGGTCGAGCCGTTTCCGGTTTTTACCGTAAGCGCCATAACCATGCGCAAGGATCCCATTTATCTGTCGACCTACACCGGTCGTCCGCCCGACGAACCATCGGTGCTGGGTGAGGCCCTGAACGACGTATTCGTGCCGCTGCTGACCCAGCAGTTCCCGGAAATTGTCGATTTCTGGCTGCCGCCCGAAGCCTGTTCCTATCGGGTCGCCGTGGTCGCCATTAACAAGGCCTATCCCGGCCATGCCAAGCGGATAATGATGGCGGTGTGGTCCTATCTGCGCCAGTTCATGTATACCAAGTTCGTTATCGTCATCGATGGCGATCTGGATGCGCGCGACTGGAATGACGTGATCTGGGCCATTTCGACCAATGTCGATCCGGCCCGTGATGTTACCATGGTCGAAAACACGCCCATCGATTATCTGGATTTCGCCTCGCCGGAATCGGGGCTGGGTTCGAAAATGGGTATCGACGCGACGGCCAAGATGGCCCCGGAAACCGACCGCGAGTGGGGCCGCAAAATCCGTATGAGCGACGATGTTATCGGTGAAGTGACGCGCAAGTGGGACAGTTACGGCCTGCCCGGTTCCGGCCGACCGATCTGGAAATAAAATCAAGGAACGCCCCGCCCGGATCCCCGGGCTTCAACTTCGGATTTATCCCGACCGCCCATGTCCGGAAACAATTGACGGCCCGCCGCCGCCGCCGATATGTACACGGGGTCAAGGAGACAGATATTAGTGGCTACGCAAACCAAACCGGCCCTCGCACTGGGCGAATTCGTGCCGTTGATGGCGGTGATGATCTCGCTGGTGGCGCTTTCCATCGACGCCATGCTGCCGGCGCTGCCCGACATCGGGCGGGATTTGGGCATCGCCGCAACCAACGACCAGCAACTGGTCATATCGGCGCTGTTTCTTGGCTTAGGCTTGGCGCAGATTGTCTACGGCCCGCTGTCGGACAGCATCGGTCGAAAGCCGGCGATCCATAGCGGCTATGTCTTCTTTGTGATCGGCTGTTTGATGTCGATTTATTCGACGACCTTTGAAATCATGTTGATCGGTCGGGTTTTGCAGGGTATCGGCGCGGCCGCCCCGCGCATCGTTTGCGTCGCCCTGGTCCGGGACCAGTATCAGGGCCGTGAAATGGCCCGCGTCATGTCTTTCGTGATGAGTGTGTTTATCCTGGTTCCGGCGATGGCCCCGGCCATGGGCCAGGGCGTCATCATGCTGTTTCACTGGCGGGCGATCTTTGTCGTGTTTCTGGTCCTGGCGATTGGTGCGTGGCTCTGGTTCGCCAAACGCCAGCCCGAAACCCTGCCGCCGGAACGGCGAGTCAGTTTTTCCTTTTACGTGATATGGCTGGGCGTAAGGGAAGCCGTCGGCAACCGTCTGGCCCTTGGTTACACGGTGGTTTCCGGGCTGATTTTTGGCGCCCTGGTCGGCTATCTGCTGTCCGCCCAGCAGATGTTCAGCGCCATTTACGGGATTACAGAGCTGTTCCCGGCCTATTTCGCCGTGCTGGCGCTGTCCCTTGGCCTGGCTTCGGTTATCAATGGCCGGATAGTAATGAAATTCGGTATGCGGCTATTGTCTTTTTACGCCCTGACAGTCCAGACGATCCTGTCATCGGCATTTTTTCTGTATGTCGTGTATGTGGGTGGGGTGCCGGAATTGTGGCTGAATATGGCCTATTTTATCGCCGCGTTTTTCTGCTTCGGCATGTTGTTTGGTAATGTAAACGCGTTGGCCATGGAGCCTTTGGGCCATATCGCCGGCGTCGGGGCCGCCGTTATCGGTTCCATGTCGACGCTGATATCGGTGCCGCTCGGCACCGTTATCGGCCAGTTGTTTGACGGCACGGTGCGGCCCCTGATCGGCGGTTTCGCGCTGCTTGGCGCATTGGCCCTGGCGCTGATGTACTGGACCGAACGGCGGCAAAATACGGAACCGGCGGCCAAGTTATAGGGTCCGGGCTCGCATTTTCCCCGCAGGTAGTATAGTTTCCGGCGACTTGAATTGATTGTGACAACCGGACCCTCCGCCATGACCCCCACCGATCCTTCTTCGTCTCAGACCCATGATCTGGCGCGGCATTCCAACGCCTGGCCGTTCGCCGAGGCGCGCGCCCTGGTCAAGCATCTTGGCGGTTTCGGTAAAATGAAGACGCCGGACAAGGGATACGTGCTGTTTGAAACCGGATACGGGCCATCGGGCCTGCCCCATATCGGCACTTTCGGCGAGGTCGCCCGCACCCTGATGGTGCGCAACGCCTTCCATCAAATTTCAGACATCCCGACCAGACTGTTCGCCTTTTCCGATGATATGGACGGCCTGCGCAAGGTGCCCGACAACATCCCCAATGGCGACATGGTGCGCGAGCATCTGGGCAAGCCGCTGACCCGCATTCCCGACCCCTTCGGCACCCACGAAAGCTTCGGCCACCACAATAATGCGCGGCTGCGGGCGTTCCTGGATAAGTTCGGCTTCGATTATGAATTCCAGAGCTCAACGGATTATTATACCGGCGGCAAGTTTGATGCCGTGCTGCTCAGGGTTTTGCAAAAGTATGACGAAGTCATCAACGTTGTATTGCCGACCCTGGGGGAAGAACGCCGCGCCACCTACAGCCCGTTCCTGCCCATATGCCCGGAAACCGGCGTCGTTTTACAGGCCCCGGTGATCGAACGCGATGTCGATGCCGGCACCATCGTTTACCGGCGCGAAGACGGCAGGAAGATCGAAACTCCGGTCACTGGCGGTCATTGTAAGCTGCAATGGAAGGCCGACTGGGGTATGCGCTGGGCCGCGCTTGGCGTCGATTACGAAATGTCGGGCAAGGATTTGATCGATTCGGTCAAGCTGTCCAGTCGCATCTGCCGGGTGCTCGGCAGCACGCCGCCGCTGAATTTGACCTACGAGCTGTTTCTGGATGATGGCGGGCAGAAGATTTCAAAATCAAAGGGCAATGGCCTGGCGGTGGAAGAATGGCTGCGGTATGCGCCACCGGAAAGCCTGTCCATGTTCATGTACCAGAAACCGAAGACCGCCAAGCGGCTGTTTTTCGATATCATTCCCAAGAGCGTCGATGAATACCTGTCCCATCTGGCCGCCTATCCCGATCAGGATGACGCGAAAAAGCTGTCCAACCCGGTCTGGCATATCCATCAGGGCCAGCCGCCGGTCGAAGAGGCGCACCTGAGCTACAACATCCTGCTAAATCTGGCCAGTGTTTGCCACACCGAAGACAAGTCGGTGCTGTGGCATTTCATTGTTCGCTACCGGCCCGATGCCAGCCCGGACGGTGCGCCGTTTCTGGACCGGCTGGTCGAAAACGCGATTAACTATTACCGCGATTTCATCAAGCCCAACAAGCAATACCGCCGGGCCAACGAAATGGAAGTGGCGGCGTTGCAGGACCTGACCCAGGCGCTGCAAGGCCTGGCCGCCGATGCCGCCGCCGCCGACATCCAGTCGGAAGTCTATGAAGTAGGCAAGCGCCATCCCTTCGATGACCTGAAGGCATGGTTTGGCGCGCTTTATGAAATCCTGCTTGGCCAGAAACAAGGCCCGCGCATGGGCTCGTTCATCGCCCTTTATGGCCTGCCCGAAACCATAAAACTGATTCGACGCGCCATAAACGGGGAAGACATGCTATCGGGACCGTGAGCGGGGCCGTCGTTTTTTCTTGTCGTGTTTGTCCGAGACATCCTGAAGTTTTTTCATGAATGCCTCGATATCGTCATCTTTTTCTTCAGGGGCGCCGCTATCTTTGGCCGCGTCCGTTTCGTTTTCCGGCTTTTCAATTTCGGTCCAAACGTGGATTTCCTCGTTCATAACCGTATTTATTGCGGCCAGCAATTCGGCGCGGTCAATTGGCTTGCCCACGCATTCATTCATTCCCGATTCAAAATATTCACGCCGGTGGCTTTCCATCGCGTCGGCCGTTACCGCGATGACCGGGGTTTTGGACCTGTCGCCGGGCAACTGCCGAATGGTGCGGGTCGCTTCGGGGCCGTTCATTTCCGGCATGTTCACATCCATGAAGACCAGATCGAAATCTCCGTTTACAATGGCGTCAACTGCCAGCAGACCATTTTCGACAATTTCCAGTTGGTGGCCGAAAGCCTCGATTGTCACCTTGATCAGTTGCTGATTAACCGGGTTGTCTTCGGCGGCCAGTATTTTCAAGGGCCGTTGGGTCTTTACCTCGTCGATTTTGGAAGCCCTGGGGTGCCGGCTTATGGCTTTTACGGCATCGGTCCGGTGCTCCGGAATATTGCCGAACACCCCCCATTGAATCAGCAGTTCGCCGATACTCTCCGTAAAATTCGAACTTTTTTGGACCACCGATATGTTTTCCGGCAGATCCTGCAAATTTTCGCTGTCGGCCTGATAGCTGGTAAGCAGCACGAAATGAATATCGCGCAGGACATCGACGGCGGCGAACATATTGCTAAGTTCCCGCCCGTTGAAAGGCCTCATGTCATAATTGACAAATACGATGTCGGGCGTAAGGTCGACGGCGATCGACAATGCTTCGAGGCCGTCATAGGCGCGCATGACGCGAAAACCGCATGACAACAGTTCCCTGGCCACCATTTTCCGCTGTAATCCGGACGGCATCACCAAAAGAACATTTATGTTGTGGGTCTGCTGGGTGCTGAACGTCACCAACTGGCCGGTCGGAAGGGAATTGAGAATGCTGTTCTGGGTATCGCCGACGATGGATTCATTGGTCGAAATCAAATCCGTCATCAGGTTCAGATAGACACGGATATCCGCTATGTTTTCCTCTCGAACGCCACCCGTGTTTTCCAAATAATCTTCCAGCATGTGGGCGACGCGCCCCAGCAGCGGGAATCCGAAAGTCGCGCCTTGACCCTTGATGTTGTGTATATGGCGCTGGATGCCGAGAAGCTTTTTCTCGTCAATGCCCGTGCCGTCGGCGAGTTGGTCGAGTTTCGTTTCTATATCGTCAAGCTGGTCACGGGCCGATTCGATGAATTCCTGGCGTAGTTGGGCCAGAATGTCATCGTTAAGGATCGTTTCGTCCTGCATGGATTTCCCCTGCTCTTTCACCGCCGTGCCGGGCTTTTTGTGTCCAGCCCTTGTGAAATAAGAACTCGGTCCCGCCAGTTCCAGCTTTTCCTTAAAAGGCCGGCTTCCCGCCGCCCCGCGAACTATGCCGTGACGACCATAAACAGCCGGCGGAAGGGGAGCAGGGTTTTGCCGTCCGGCCGCCGGGGATAGGCGGCGGCGACCAGTCGACCGTACGTATTCAGGAATTCGCCGCTTTCCTGCGGATCGTCCAGGGCATCCAGGAAACGCTTCAGCGCGGTTCCCATAGTCCATTCCAGTACCGGATTTTCACCGTCCAGTATATGCACATATTCGGTTTGCCAAAGGCTCAGATGTTGGGAAAGCGGGGCTAGCAGGTCGTAATAAAAGGCCGGTTCCTGAACATTTGACGGCCGCAGCAGGGGGGACAGTTTTTCCATCCATGGTCCGGACTGCACCGCCGCGGCAATGGCGGTATGGGTCGCCGCCAAATGGTTGCGTGGAATTTGCACCGCCAACTGCCCGCCCGGCGCCAGCAGGCCGAGCAACCGGGTAAACAGGTTTTCATGGTCCGGAATCCAGTGCAGGGCGGCGTTGGAATAAATCAGCGACGGCGGGTTTTCCGGTCGCCAACCGGCCACGTTCTCCTCCCGCCAGTCAATCCCCTTTATCTTGGAGGCCTTGGCCAGCATCTCCGGGGAACTGTCGACCCCCTGAATCCTGGCCTTCGGGAAGCGTTCGGCCAGGATCGCCGTTACATTGCCCGGGCCGCAGCCCAGATCGACGATAGTGGCCGGATTTTCCAGGGAAATACGGGCCATCAGGTCAAGGGCCGGTTGCAGCCGTTCGCCGGAAAATTGCAAATATTGGGACGGGTTCCAGACGGTCATTTGTCGGCCCAGCTTTTCTTTAACTGATCGGCTTCCAGCCGTTGCGTCGGGGTCAGGTATTTGTCGACGTCGGGCCAGAAGGTTCCCGGCGGCAGGCCGCGAGTATCGGCGGCCAGGTCGAGCCACATGAAGGCGGTCGAAAGGTCGCTTTCGACCCCCTCGCCGGTTACGTACATTACCCCGAAGGCGTGCTGGGCATCCGGGTATCCGGCGTCGGCGGCCCGGCCGATCCAGTCGCTGGCTTTTTCCAGATCGCGTTTAACGCCCAGTCCGCGCCGATACAACTGGCCCAGGGTATATTGCGCGGGGGCGAAGCCCTGCCCGGCGGCTTTTTTCCACCAGGCCACGGTTTGCGCCGGATTAATGGCGACGCCGCGCCCCTGGGCATAGAGAAACCCAAGCATGTGCTGGGCGTAGGGATCGCCATTTTCGGCGGCCGGCAGCCACTCTTTCAAGGCGGTGGCGTAGTCGTTTTTTTCGTATGCTTCCAGTCCGGCCTCGAATCCGGCCCAGCCCGGCCTGGCCAAAAGAACCAGCATCAACAGAACAGGCGCCAGGAACCGGTATGTGGGCATTATCCGTCTCCGCAGGTAACTGATTTTCCGATCGATTCGAAAAAGTCACGGCAAACTGTCCGCCCGCAAGGGGGGCAGGCGGCCCTATTGGCTCGACCAGACAATACGGGCGATCCAATCGACGTCTTCGATTTCCAGTTCATGGTCCGGGTATTCCGGATTGATCGACGCCAACTCGATTTTCCTGGCGGTCTGGCGGCGCAGGACCTTGGCCATAACTTCCCCGCCCGCCGTTTTGACGACGACACGGTCGCCGCGACGCACGCTGGAATCCGGCGAAACAATAACGGTGTCACCGTCGCGATACAGCGGCTTCATGCTGTCGCCGGAAATTTCCAGTGCATAGGCATGGGAATCCGCCAGGCCGGGAAACGGTATTTCGTCCCACGAACCGCCGGTCGGATAACCGGCGTCATCGAAAAACCCCTCTGCCCCGGCCTGGGCGAAACCGATCAGCGGCACGTTTTGATAGGCGCCGCCGCCATCGCCGATATAGGACATGAATTCGCCCATGCTGGCGCCGGTGGCTTGCAGAATTTTGGAAATGCTCTCGGTGCTCGGCCAGCGCAGTTTGCCCTGCGCCGTCGAACGTTTCGATTTGTTGAACGTGGTGGCGTCCAGTCCCGAAGCCCGGGCCAGTCCCGAGGCCGAGAAACCGTGCTCGCGGGCCAGGGTATCGATGGCGTACCAGATTTCAGAGTGTTTCAGCATAGGAACATTTTCGTATATTTCCCGGTAAATTGCACGAAAAAAATCCAGTTTATAATAGGAATAAAAAAGTATTTACCGTTGACATAGGAATAAATAGAACATAATAGACAAATGTTCATCATTTGTTCCCTATTTTTCAGGAGGATTATATTGTCCCGCTCCCGTTCAAATTCCATTTGTCTGCCGCCGCGATTGTCCAATGTCGATGAATTGCCGTTTATCGACGCCGAAGAGGCGTGGTTCTGGTTTATGCACAGCCAGCGTGCCCGTATCGAGGGCGGCTGCTTCAGGGGCGCCGGCGGCGGTCCGGTCCGGCCCTGCGAACCGGACGACCTGTACCGGGCGGTCATGGACCTGGCCCGGCGACGGGTAATCGGTCGGGAACACCTGAAGGTGCTGGCGCGGTTCGGTTTTGACGATTGCCCGCCAGACCCCCGCCTTGACGATCAGGCCCGCGCCCACAGCCTGTGGCGCGAAGCCCTCGACAGGTTGACCACGGTGTTGGCCGGTAAAGGCATCATCGATACCGGAGATAACCGGGGTATCGGCAATGCCGTGTAGGCCTGCCGATTCGCCGCGTCGCGCCCTGGTGGTTTTTGCCGATCACACCGATCTGGCCTGGTTGAAAGTGCTGGGACGCGGTTTCAGGCATTGCTTCGCGGTCATTGAAAGCGCACCGGGGGGCGAGGGTGGGCCGCCGGCGTGGGTAATCTACAATCCGCTATCCCATTGCACCGAAATAGCCATCGTCACCGGATTGGACGGCCCGGCTATCGCCGGACATTATCGGGCGATGGGTTATCGGGTCGTCGGGACCAGAGTCGCTCAACCGCCCGAACGCGCCGCCCCGTGGCGACCGTATACATGCGTAGAGGCGGTGAAGCGGGTACTCGGCCTTAGGGCGCCATGGATTTTTACGCCACAAAAACTGTATAAAATCCTTTATAAGGAAAATATAAATAATTTTATCTTGACAAAAGGATTAAATTCAGAGTAAGTTACAATCTAACGAAAGGGCACAACTGTGTCTATGTCGGGCCGTCCCCTCGAACGGGAACAGGCGGTTCGACGACCCGCCGCGGTTTTCCCCGGCGGGTTTTTTTATCCAGTTCCATTTGTTTATAGAGGAGACCGATCATGGGAGGACTTTTCTCGCCGCCCTCGCCGCCATCGCCGCCGCCGCCGTTACCGGTCATTGATGACGGTGCCGGCGAAACAAAACGCCGTCTCGAAGCCATCGCCCGCCGCCGCCGCGGGCGGGCCGGCACGATCGTTACTTCGGCCCGTGGCGTCCGTGGTTTGTTGACCGCGGCCGCGGCGGTCCCGAAACGCAAATCCCTGCTTGGTGAATAGGACGGGACAATGGAAAATCAGAAAACCGTTCCGATACCGCAGGGCGCGCCGGGTTTAAGCCCGCAAGATGTACTCGGTCGCTATCGGCGGGCGCTCAAGCTTCGCCAGCCGTGGGAAAGTCATTGGCGGGAATGTTACGAGTTTGCCCTGCCCCGGCGCGAAGGCGGCCTTGGGTCGGCGTCGCCCGGCAGCAAACAATATGATCGCCTGTTCGACGGCACCGCGCCCGATGCGGTCGAGCAACTGGCGGCCAGTATACTTTCCGAACTGACGCCACCATGGGGTCAATGGTTCGGCATAATAGCCGGACCCGAACTGGAAACACAGGACGCGGACGAACTGGCCAGTGAATTCGAGCGAATTTCGGCAGTGCTTAAATCGGCTTTCGACCGTTCCAATTTCGCCGTCGAAATGCACCAGTGTTATCTCGATCTGGTAACGGCGGGCACCGCCTCGCTGCTGCTGGAGGAAGCCGGACCCGGCGAGCAGTCGGCATTTCGTTTCACCGCCGTGCCGTTGTCGCAACTGGTTCTGGAAGAAGGCCCGAGCGGTCGTCTGGATACCACTTACCGGCGTTCGGATATGTCCCGGGCGCGGTTGCTGGCGCGGTTCCCCAAGGCCCGGTTGCCCGATTCGCGATCCGGTCCGGGCGGGGTCGCCGAAGAGCGGGATTTTCCGGTGATCGAGGCGGTGATTCCGGCCCCGGCGGGTGGCTTCAACTACATGGCGGTACTGGAAGCGGATGACACCGGCAATACGCCCGTAAGGTTGGCCGATGGCTACTTCAGGTATTCGCCGTTCATCAATTTCCGCTGGCTGAAAGGGCCGGGGGAAGTCTACGGGCGTTCTCCGGTGATGAAGGCGCTGCCCGATATCAAGACCGCCAACAAAGTGGTTGAGCTCATTTTAAAAAATGCTTCGATTGCGGTCACCGGCATCTGGCAGGCCGACGACGACGGCGTTCTCAATCCGGCCAACATCCGCCTGGTGCCGGGCGCCATCATCCCCAAGGCGGTCGGTTCGGCGGGGTTGACGCCGTTGCAGGCGCCGGGGCGTTTCGATATTTCCGAACTGGTGCTCGACCGGTTGCGCCAGGGCATCCGTCGCGCCCTGCTGGCCGATAAACTGGGTCAGATCGATGCTCCCCGCATGTCGGCGACCGAAGTTCTGGAACGTTCGGCGGAAATGGCCCGCCTGCTTGGCGCCACCTACGGGCGTTTGCAGTCGGAATTGCTGATGCCGCTGGTTACCCGGGCCATGGCCATTCTGAAACGCCGGGGCGAGATCGAAGACATCACCATCGACGGTCGCATCATCGACCTGGAATACCGCTCGCCGCTGGCTCGCCAGAATGCATTGCGGCAGACCGGCGGCGTCCTGCAATGGCTGGAGACTCTGCGGGGTCTGGGACCCGAGGCGCTGGCCACAATCGATGCCCCGGCCACCGCGCGGTGGCTGGCCGGGGCGTTCTCCGTTCCCGGCGACCTGCTGGTGAAAGAACCCGCCGGACCGGTAGTTGATCTGCTGGAGAATTTGATCTCGCGGCCCGGATCAGCGGAGACCGGCGATGAACAATAACCCCGTCAGGCCCGCCGCCTTCGCCGCCGACAACGAACTGGCGTTGGCCTTCGCCAGATGCTTCCGGGGTCCGGACGGCGAACGGGTAATCGATTACCTGCGGCAAACGACGCTTGGCCGGGCGCTCGGCCCGGCGGCCACCGACAGCCTGCTGCGCCACACCGAAGGTCAGCGCCAGCTGGTCGCCCGCATTCTGGCCCTGATCGAACGCGGGCGGCAAAATGCCGACAACAGCCAACTCATGTAGCAAGGGAAATTACCATGCCTGAAGTCCATAATGAAAATACGCCGCAAAGCCCCGCCGAAACGGCGAACCAGACCGCAAATGAACCGGATGCCACCGCGCCGGAGGGATTGCCCCGGAAGTTCTGGGACGAGACCGGCAAGAATGTCCGCATCGAGGCGATGATTAAATCATACGGTGATCTGGAACGCAGGCTGGGCGGACAGGCGGCTTTCGACGTGCCGGATAGTCCCGACGACTATAACGTCGCCGCCCAGGATTTGCAGCTTGCAGCCGATGCCGAGGTTAATGCCCGCCTGCATGAGGCCGGTTTCAGCCGCGATCAGGCCAAGGTTGTTTACCAGTTGGCCAACGAAAAATTGCTACCGATGTTCAGCGAACTGGCCCATGACTACGAAACACAGGCCCAGATCGAACGCCTGGAAAGTCATTTCGGCGGGGCCGAAAAATGGCGCGAGACCTCTCGTCAATTGAACGCCTGGGGCCAGGCCAATCTGCCGGCCGATGTTTTTGACGTGCTGTCGGGCACCTGGGACGGTGTCCTGACCCTGCACCGGATGATGGAAACGGGAGAACCCGGCATCGGCTCCGGGGCGGGCGCCGGAAGCGGCGCCGACGAGGGCTCGATAAGGGATATTATGAACAGTCCCCGCTACTGGCGTGACCGCGACCCGGCAACGGTGGAAAAAGTCCGCCAGGGGTTCAGGAGTCTGTATCCGGATAATTGACCCGGTTCAAGGGGTCGAAGCGCGTACCCTCTCCGCGCTCCTCCTTGTCGGGGCGGTGGCGTCGCCTGGGTCCATCAGGCCGTCGCCGCCCCGCCTTATCGTGAATGCTCCTTGGTATTAGCCTTCGCTACCTCCGCCCATGGAATCTATGCCGGAGCCGACATTCAGCCGGGCCAGCCAATCAAGGAATCGTTTGACATCGTCGCCCTTGAAGAACAACCCGTGCTGCGGCGTCAGGATATCAATTTCAAGCTTGCTGACTGCGGCGATCCAGGCGTCGCGGGCCCGCTGCGAACCAAGCCAGCGGCGATGGAAGCCTTCCATGTATTGAACATGGCTGTTGAAATCGTCAACGTAGAAGCTGTCGTGCTGACGGTGCGGCATCAACGCCGCGCCGATATCGCCGGTCCACAGGATTTTGGCTTCCGGGTCATAGACGCTGAAATTTCCCGACGAGTGCATGTAGTGGGCCGGGATCAGTTGCAATGCGATATTGCCGGATAACTGGATTGTCGCGCCCTCGTCGGGAATTGGCGTAATATTGGCCTCGGCGTCGAAATGGGCGACAAAGCTTGTCCACAGCCATGACAGGTGAATGTTGACGTTTTCGTTGCAGACCTGCCGCCACAGCGGCAGCGATGAACCGATGTCCGGATCCTGGTGCGACAGGAAAAGATGCTTGACGTTTTCGATTGGAATTTCTTCGGTCAGGGCGGCCAGCATGGGCGGGAAAATCTCAATTCCGCCGGGATCAAGAATAATCGCCGATTCACCGCTGGCAATTACTATCTGGTTGGTGTCGATCATCTTTTCCGGCTTGTTCGGATCCTGGCCGAAGGCCAGCCATTTGTGACCCGGTTTCTGAAATAAGGTTTGCGAAATCATTTTAGCTACGTCTCCTCGAAGGCGTTTTCAGCGGCGTTGGTTATGATTTAATGCTTTGCCTGGTGCGTATCTGAAGGTTTGCGCCGATACCCCCGGCGTCCCGGATGGGGCTGCTGGCATTATCGACCATGTGGTGAAGTTGGGCGACGTATCCCCGCATGGTCTTGGCCACCTGGTCGAATTCCTCTTCGTGGTTACCGGCGCTGGAGGCCTCAATCGCGATGTTGGTGGCGATGCTGCCGGCCTGGGAAACGACCTCCGAGACCTCGTTTGCCTCGACCGCCAGTTTATTGACGTCATTGGTCATGCCCCGGACATCGTCAAGCAGAGAGGAAAGCTTGTCGGCGCGGGATTTGGCCGTCTTGTTCAGCGCCACGGAGGCGAATTCACCCTTGCGCCGCTGCAATTCATTCAGTGCCCGGTTGAGCAGATGAAGTTGATGCAGGACCCGCAGCGCGCTGGCGCTCTGGTTGTAGGTTTCCGATTTCAGGCTCAACATGCTGCGATTAACGCCGTTAAGGCGGGCCACCAGTTCCCTGGTGTATTGGGTCAGCGCCCTGACCGCGTTGCCTTTTTCACCGGCCCGGCCGGCGGCCAGTTCGGCATTCAGGGAAAGAATACGCATGTTCTCCGACAACTCGCCCAGGTTGCCGAAACTGTGAAAGGCAAACAGGCACTTCGAAAACAACCGGTTGGTATCGGCCTGGATTCGCCCTAGTGGCGAGCGATTTTCGGCGGTATACGCCGGCCCGGCTGTGGCGGGTTCAGTGCTCATATACGCGGCCCCTTCAAGATATTTACGATGGCCTTACCAAGGGTATGGTCACGACCAGTTAACAGACTTTCGCTTATTAGACTTCTTTTCATCGGAAAATGTCAATTTCGTAGTGATTACAAGCGACAATGAAAGAAAATCGGCTTTCTCAGCCAGATATAGGAAGTCGAGCACGCGATTTCTTCCATTTTTTTTCTCACCGCCGGATAACCCTCTCGTAGTTGAAGGCCCGGCGGTTGCGACCCCTGTTCCCCGGCGGCTGTTTTTTTTCGCCATAACCGGGCCGGCGCAGGGCTGCAAGCGGCCGCGTATGCATCGCCGCCGTATTCTCAATCAACCCATAGCAAAAGGAGAATGACAAATGTCGACATCCGTCGAACAGTCGTTCATCAAGCACTTCCAGGCCGAGGTCCACATGCAGTATCAGCGCATGGGATCGAAGCTGCGCAATACCGTCCGCACCAAGGGGCCGATCAAGGGTTCCTCGACGACTTTCCAGAAAGTCGGCAAGGGCACCGCTTCGACCAAGGCGCGGCACGGCAAGGTGCCGGTCATGAACGTCGATCACACGCCGGTCGAATGCGCCCTTTACGATTACTACGCCGGGGACTGGGTCGATCAACTTGATGAGCTCAAGACCAACATCGATGAACAGGCTATCGTCGCCCGGGCCGGTGCTTACGCGCTGGGCCGCAAGACCGATGAACTGTTGATCGGCGAGCTCGATACCTCGACCAACTATTCAGGGACCGGCGTCGATGGCCTGACCAAGGCCAAGGCGTTGAGCGCGTTTGAAATGCTCGGCGAGGCTGACGTGCCGGACGATGGCGAACGCTACGCCATAATCGGCTGGAAGCAGTGGAGCGATTTGCTGGGAATTTCGGAATTCGCCAACGCCGATTATATCGGCGATGACGACCTGCCGTGGAAAGGCACCCAGGCCAAGCGTTGGCTGGGCGCCCTGTGGATGCCCCATTCCGGGCTGACGGTAACCGGCGGCGTTCGCTATTGCTACTGGTATCACAAGTCGGCGCTGGGTCATGGGGTCGGTTCGGAAGTCAAGACCGATCTTACCTGGCATGGTGATCGCGCCGCCCATTTCATCAACAATTCGATCAGCCAGGGGGCCTGCCTGATTGACCCCTCGGGCGTCGTTTCCATGCGCTGCCTCGAAGCCTGATTCACAGTAACAAGGAGTACCGGACATGGCCTTTCAATCCAAGGACCTGAGTGTCCTGGCCTATGCCAATGGCTTTACGCTTTGGCATTATACCAGCATCGATACCGCAATTACCGTCGACACCACGGGTTATTTCAATTCCGCCGCCGACATGGTTCGCGTCGGTGACATGGTGATGGCCAACACCGATACCGACGGCGCCCCGTCGTCGGGCATTTACCTGGTTAACGCCAATGCCTTGGGCATTGTCGATGTCGCCGACATGACGGCTATCGGCGCGGTCGATACCGACTAGGCGCGACAAAACGGCGGGGGCGGCGATAACCCGGAACATCCGGGCCGCCGCCCCTGTCGTCCGCGTCTCATGTGACAAAGAATTTAAAAATACTCTCAATCAGCCGTTCCGTGGGCCGTGGAAGTCGGGGCCGGAGGACCATTTCAATTGAAATGTAAAATCACGTAACATATTGTTATTACAGGTAATTAATGATATTAACTGAGAAAAAGTTAATATACCATTTCCGCCGCCCTTTTCGAGGCGGTTTTTTTATTGTTCACCCGTACAAAATCCCAGAAAAAGGAATCCCCGAGATGGCTTTAAGCCCGATCGCGCTATGCTCGCGCGCCCTGTTGAAGCTGGGCGCGTCTTCCATCGCCTCGTTTGACGAAGGCACGGCGGAAGCCGAAATCGCCGGCAACCTGTATGACGGCGTTCGCGACGCCCTGCTTACCACCCACCCGTGGAACTTCGCCACCGGCCAGGTCTCGCTGGCCCGATTAGCAAGCCAACCCATGGCCGACTACGCCTACGCCTTTCAACTGCCGGCGGATTTCCTGCGCGCCCTGTCGCTGGGCCATGGCGGGGCCGGGCGCGGCGTATCCTACCGCATCGCCGAAAGCCGCCTGCATACCGACTCGGCAGCGGTAGTGCTAAGCTACATCTTCCGTCCCGAAGAAAGCGGCTTCCCGCCGTTCTTCGCCCAATTGCTGGTGACCCGCCTGGCCGCCGAATTCTGTATTCCATTAACCGAAAGCACCAGCCGCGCCGATTCTCTTTTGAAAATTGCCGAGGCCGAACTAAGGCGCGCCCGTAACATCGACGCCCAGCAGGACACGCCCGGTCGTATCGAAGATTTCACCCTGATCGGGGCGCGGGGCTGATGGCGCGCATCGGCATCAACAAAAGCAATTTCACGGCCGGTGAAATTTCACCGCGATTGCTCGGGCGGGGCGATCTCAGGTCCTATCAAAACGGTGCTTCGAAACTGACCAACGTGTTCATTCATCCGACCGGCGGAGTCTCTCGCCGCGCCGGATTGCGTTATATCGCCACGGCGCCCGGCGATGGCCGCCTGGTCGCCTTTGAATTCAACGTCGAACAGGTCTATCTGCTGGTGTTCACCGATTCGCGTATCGATGTTTACCGCGATGGCGTTGCGGTCGCCGGCTTCGCCAGTCCGTGGTCGGTGGCTCAGGTGCCATCTATCAACTGGACCCAGACCGCCGATACCCTGCTGGTGGTGCACCCGGAAGTGCCGCCTAAAAAAATTACCCGGACCTCCGACACCGCCTGGAGCCTGACCGACTGGTCGTTCCATGAAAAAGACGGCCGCATCCACCAGCCGCAGCATAAGTTCGCCGCCGCCGGCCTGACCCTGGCGGCCAGCGCCACCACCGGCAGCGTTACCCTGACCGCCTCGGGCGCCGTGTTCGACGCCGGCCATGTCGGCGTCCGCTTCCGTTTGCAGGATAAAGAACTCGAAATCACCGCCGTCGCCTCGGCCACATCGGCCAGTGCTACGGTCAAGGAAACGCTGCTTTCGACGGCGGCTACGGTGGACTGGGAAGAGCAGTCCTATTCAGGCTATCGCGGTTGGCCGGTATCGGTCTGTTTCCATCAGGACCGCATGGTCATCGGCGGCTCGCGCGATTTGCCGAACCGCTTGTGGTTGTCCAGATCGGCCGACCTGTTCAATTTCGACCTGGCCACCGGGCTGGATGATGAAGCTATCGAATTCGCCATCCTGTCGGATCAGGTCAACGCCGTGCGGGCGGTGTTTTCCGGTCGCCATTTACAGGTTTTTACATCCGGCGCCGAATGGATGGTCACCGGTGATCCGCTAACTCCGGGCAATATCCAACTGCTGCGCCAGACCCAGATCGGCTCGCCCATCGATCGCACGGTGCCGCCCCGCAATGTCGATGGCGCCACCCTGTTCGCGCCCCGCGCCGCCGCCGCCTTGCGTGAATTTCTGTTTGCCGATGTCGAACAGGCCTATCAATCCGCCGACCTGGGGCTTCTCGCCCATCACATGCTGGACCTGGCCCGCGATCAGGATTTTGATATCTCGGCCAGGTTGTTCCACATGGTCATGGACAACGGGAAAATGGCCACCGTCACCATCTACCGGGCCGAACAGGTAACCGCCTGGACGCTTCAGGAAACCATCGGATCGTTTCGCTCCGTCGCCGTCGCCGGCGCCGCCGTCTACGTTTTGATCCAGCGCGGCGGCGGCTTTTATATAGAACAACTGGATGAAACAATGAACGTGGATTCGGGGCTGACCGGAACTTCGGTCGTCGCCAAGACCACCTGGGGCGGCCTCGATCATCTGGAAGGCGAGACGGTTAAAGTACTGGCCGATGGCGCCCCGGCGCCCGATGCGGTAGTCGCCGGCGGCGCCGTGGTCCTGAACGAGGCCGCCTCCAGCGTCGAAATCGGCCTCGGCTTCAAGCACGTCATCGAGCCACTGCCGCCGGTTATCGACGGCGGCAAGCCGGGCGGTCCGGTCCGGGCCGTCGCCGTGATCTTCCGCCTGCAGGAAACCGCCGCGCTCAGGCTGGATACGGGCGGTGGTTTCCATGACATCCCGTTCAAGCGGTTTGGCCCGGGCCTGCTCGATCGTCCGCCGGATCCGTTCAGCGGCGACCGCAAGGTTCGGGCGCTGGGCTGGAAACGCAGTGGCGACAAACCGTTGTGGCGGATCGAACAGGATACGCCACTGGATTTCACCCTGCTTTCGGTGGCCAGCGAAATTTCCCTAAATCGATAATCGTAAATCAGACCCGGAAAGAAAGGAGCCTTCCCATGGGAGGATTTGAAATGGCGGCAATGTCCGTCCTCGGCGCGATCCAAAGCAAAAGGCAATTTCGCGCGCAAAGTACCGCCCTTGCCGCCCGGCAACAGGCGGAGGCACAGCGGCTTGAATTGACCCGCCGGGTTCGCGAGCGTGAAAAACGCGCCCGTCTGGCCAGTTTGCAGGCGACCCAGCGCGCCCGTTTCGGGGCATCCGGCATTGGCCGGGGCGGCTCGGCCGATGCCCTGCTGAACGGCCTGAGTCAGGCCACCGAACAATCCATTCGCGACGATCGCTACGGCAAGCAACTGCGACTGCGGCAAAGCGCCGAAGCGGCTTCCCAATCGCGCCGGACCAGCCTGTTCGATTACCAGAAAAAGCAGCCTGGTTACCTGAGCAATCTGGTCCGTGGACTGTCGTTGCTGGAACGCTGAAACAGGCAATAAGGAAAGGAAAACACTATGGCCGATCACATTCAAATAGGCGATATAAGTCCCCGTATCCAATACGCTGGAGACGCCGTTCAGACGGTATTTACCTATCCGTTTCCGATCTTCGTCGATGCCGATATGGAGATTTACGAAGACACCACGCTGAAAATCCTGAGCACCGATTACACGGTGTCTGGCGCCGGTAGTTCCAGCGGCGGCACGGTGACGTTTATGATTGCCCCGGCGGCTGGCGTGGCGGTGACCCTGAAACGCAACGTCGCCATCGCCCGCACTTCGGACTTTCAGGAATCCGGCGAGTTCCGGGCCAAGGTTATAAACGACGAACTGGACATCCTGACGGCGCTGTTGCAGCAGGTGGACGAACAATCGGGCCGTTCCCTGCGGTTGGGGCCGACCGACAGCGCGGCTACGACCTTTATTCCCGCCAGGGCGGACCGCGCCGGCAGGTTCCTGGGTTTCGATGCGGGCGGCGAACCTATCGCCAGCGCCGGGTCGGTCGATACCCTGGCGGTTTCGACATTCATGGCGACGTTGCTGGATGATACCGATGCGGCGGCGGTCAGGGCGACGCTGGGCCTGGCCATCGGCGCCGACGTGCTGGCCCCGACCGGCGATGGTTCCGGGCTGACCGGTATTGTCACCGGGGCGACCGCCGCCGAACGGGCCAACATCGCCCTGAACGCCTTCCGCATCGCCGTCAACGGCGGCCTGTCGGTGCAGAACATGGCCGATGGGGTGGTCGACGAATTCACCGACGAAACCGGCGTCGATACCGTCACCAGCAGCAATGAAACCTATGACCCGACCGGCGATTACTACAGTAATTATTCAGGTGGCTATACCGCCAATACTGTACCACTTATGACTACAGATACACTGCCTTCCGGTACAGCATCTGAAAGTATAGGTAATGTTTCTGCATTCAAGGCATTTAACGGTGTAGTTAGTGGAAACCCGTGGGGTGGTTTAGCAACTGCTCTTCCTGCGTGGGTAGCCTATGAACATGTGTCAGCGAAGACCATCACCAAGTATCAAATTATTGGTTATACCAATGGCACGGTCACACGCACCCCCAAGAATTGGACGTTTGAGGCATGGAACGGATCGGCGTGGGTGGTGCTGGATACGCAGTCCGGAATTGCCTGGGTTGAGGATATCAACACGGGTTCGGTACCGCAGTCATTCACGTTTACGAATACGACGGCCTACACCAAATACCGCCTGAATATCTCGGCCAATAATGGCGATACTTACGTCCAAATTCATTCACTCGAAATGTACGAAGACGCGGGCGCTCTCGACATGACGCTGCAATCGAACGCCGCCGCCGCCCTGGCCCAGCCGGACGATAATTTCCTGGTGCTGTGGCACGAACCGGTCGATGCGGTGACCCTGAATACCGATCTTAAGGCCTATGCCTCGCGCGATGGCGGGATGACCTGGACCCAGGCGACGCTGGCCCTGGCCGCCGGCCTTACCGGCAACGAGCAAATCCTGACCGGCAGCGCCGATATCTCGGCCCAGCCGGTGGGCGTCTCGATGAAGTGGAAAGTCGAAACCCTGAACAGCAAACAGCAGCGCCTGCGTGGCGTGTCGCAACAATGGAGCTAAAATCATGGCCGTAAAACGAATAGTCGAGACCCGGACCGCCGAAGAACGAACCTATGAAAAATTGCGGCGCGATCTGGAAATCATGACCCAGGGGCGACCCGGACGTGGCCGCAAGGCGGCGGAACTGACCAGGATGAAGGCCAAAATCGCGGTCCGGCGTCGTCTTCGATGAGCAGCGTATCGTTTCTTGACTTCGTGCAGTCCTGGAACGACCGTCAGAACCTGGGGTCGCCTGACTTGCATCGGGAAATTGTCGGATGGCTGACGGAAAACTGGTCCCGGAATCGGCAGCAACTGCTGCTGACGGCATTTCGCAATTCCGGCAAGTCGACCCTGGTCGGTCTGTTCTGCGCCTGGTTGCTGCACCGTCACTGCGACCTGCGGATTATGGTGCTGGCCGCCGATCTGGCGTTGGCCCGGAAGATGGTGCGCAACGTCAAGCGAATCATCGAACGCCATCCGTTGACCGAAGGCATGAAACCGGCGCGCGCCGACCAGTGGGCCGCCGATCAGTTCACCATCAACCGTGATGCCGAATTGCGCGACCCGTCCATGCTGGCCCGTGGCGTCGAGGCAAACGTTACCGGATCACGGGCCGACGTGGTTATCTGCGATGATGTGGAAGTGCCAAACACCTGCAACACCGCAGCCAAGCGCGAGGATCTGCGCCAACGCCTGGACGAAATCGATTATGTGCTGGTACCGGGCGGAACGCAGCTTTATGTCGGTACGCCGCACACCTTCGATACCATCTACGCCATCGCTGAAGACTCATACCTGGTCGGCTTCGAACGGCTGGAATTGCCGTTGCTGGACCCGGCCGGAAACAGCCGCTGGCCGGAACGCTTTCCCGATGAGCGTATCGAGGCCATGCGCAAACGCAGCGGCCCCAACAAGTTCGCCAGCCAGATGATGTTGCAGCCGGTCGATATGGCCGAGGGCCGTCTCGACCCCGACCGTCTGCGCCTGTACGAAGCGGAACTGGATTACCGCGAAGGCAACGGCGAGGCGGTATTGATGCTGGCCGGGCGGCGGCTGGTCTCGGCCTCGTGCTGGTGGGATCCGTCCTACGGTGCCCCGGGCAAGGGCGACGGCAGCGTTATCGCCGTTGTCTATACCGACGATCATGGCGATTACTGGCTGCACCGGGTCGCCTATCTGGTCCACGATCCGGCGTTGACCGATTTTCAGGCCGAGGCCGTGCAGATGTGCGCCCAGGCCGCCCGCTTCGTCGGCGACCATTATCTGACTTCGGTAACCATCGAAACCAACGGTGTCGGCGGCTTGCTGCCGGGGTTGTTGCGGCGGGAACTGGATGCCGCCGGTATCGCCGCCGGGGTGGTTGGCAGGGCATCGACCATGGCCAAGGACCGGCGCATCGTAGACGCCTTCGATGCGGCGCTGGCGGCGGGGATGCTGCATGCTCATCGCAGTGTCTGGAATGGCCCGTTCATCGCCGAAATGCGGGAATGGCGACCGGCCACGAATTGCCGGGATGACGGGCTGGACGCCGTATCGGGCTGTTTGCTGTCCGAACCCGTGCGCCTGTCAAGGCGACCGGCCGTCGGTGAAAATCCTGTCCGGCGGGTCTCGTGGCGGCCGGGGTCGCAGGGGTTCAGGGTGCGTTCCGATTTCGCACCCTGATTATCACAACTATTGTCCGGCGCCCCCCTCACTAACAGCGCCCCCTTCCATCCCGGAAGGGGGTTTTTTTATATAAAATTTTCCAAGGAGACAGCCCATGTACGACAATATGCAGGGACCGTGGTCACTCGACCTGATCTGGTGGATCAGCGTCGTCGAGTTACCGGCGCTGGCCAGCCTGTTCTGGTTCGGCTGGCGTAATCGTCGGGAACTGGAAACGGATCTTTCCGACGCCCGCCACGAAAGCGAAAGCGGCCTGCGCTGGCTGCGCGACAGCCTTGCGGCCTACAAGCTTGAAGTGGCCAAATCCTATGCTTCGATCGCCTACCTGAAAGAAGTCGAACGCCGCCTGACCGGTCATCTGATTCGTATTGAAGACAAGCTGGACAGCTACCGGACCGGCGCGGGAGACGCTCAATGAGCGCCCTTGACCGTAACCGGCTGCCGGCGGACCCGGCGACCGTGCTGTTGGCCCGCACCATTTATGGCGAGGCCCGCGGCGAGACCGTGCGCGGCAAGGAGGCCGTCGCCGCCGTCGTTGTCAACCGGGTCCGCCGGTCGCGCCAGCGCGACGGCTACTGGTGGGGCGACGATATCGCCCAGGTGTGCCTGAAGCCGTGGCAGTTTTCGTGCTGGAACCCGGACGATCCCAACCTTTCCAGGATCATCGCCGTGGGGATCGAAAACCGTACTTTCCAGTCCTGCATCCGGATCGCCCGGCGGGCCGCTACCGGCGCCCTGACCGACCCTACCGGCGGCGCCACCCACTACCATGGCCGGGCCGCCAATCCGCCGTGGGCCAGGGGCAAGGCGCCCTGCGCCGAAATCGGCCGCCACCTGTTTTATGCGGATATCGAATAGACCAATGACAGCATGAACATCGCCATGCGGTGGAAATTGTTATTCAACATAAGGAGTAACCATAATGCTTGGCGCAATTATCGGGCCGCTGCTCGGCGGCCTGTTCGGGCTGATCGACAAATCCGTCGAGGACCGCGATCAGGCCGCCAAAATCAAGGCGGATTTGCAAACCATGGTGTTGAGTGGGGAGTTACGCGAACTTGAAGCGGCGACCCGGATCATCGCCGCCGAGGCGACCGGCGAATCATGGCTGCAACGCAACTGGCGACCGCTGCTGATGCTGTTGTTCGGCGTCATCGTCGCCAACAATTATCTGGTGGTGCCATTGTTCGGAACCCCGATGGCCGATATTCCGCCCGACATGTGGGCCTTACTCAAGCTTGGTGTCGGCGGCTACGTACTTGGCCGCTCGGCGGAAAAAGGGATCAGGGCGTGGAAGCGGGACGGCTGACGGCAAAGCTGTATCCATAACCATGCGATGCGATTATCATGAGCGTCCGATCATATGGGCCGTCACAAGATCAGGCGAGAAAATGACAATGAAGCGCATCAAATTATCGCTCTTTTTTTTGGTTGCGACCGTCGGGCTGGGCCTGTCCGGGGCCGCTACGGCTTCCGACCGGCACAGCAATTACTACTACCCGCCGCACGGTCAGGTCGAAATTTACCCGGCCCGCGCCGGGGTTTCTCCCGGTGCCAGCGCGATCCGGCGGATCGGCTTCGTTACCGCCATTACCCTGGAAAAACTGAAAAAGCCGTATCCGCCGACGGAGGTCTTTTTCGCCAAGGGCGACAACGCCGAAAAGCTGATTATCATCGCCCTGGTGGATGGCCGTCTCAACACTATTTTCCGGGTCCGCGCCTTCCTGGCGTCGTTGACGGCGGTGGCGCGGATCACGCCGGTTTTTCAGGATGCCCCCATGGCCGATAATCTGACATTCTTCGATCTGGCGCGGATGCTGGGTTTCAGGCAAATAACCGTATCCGATGGGGCGACGTTCACCCATCAGGTAAAATTTGAATAACCGTAACGAATTTGGAAAAAATCATGGCGAAAGGATACTGGATTGGGCATGTCGATATTTCCAATCCCCAAGTTTATCAAAAATATATCGAGGCCAATGCCGAACCCTTCGCCAGATACGGCGCGCGGTTTCTGGTTCGTGGCGGCGATAGCGAGGTTGTCGAGGGAACCTGCCGCGTGAAAAACGTGGTGATCGAGTTTGAAAGTTACCGGCAGGCCCTGGCCTGTTACCGCTCCGCCGAATACCAGCGGGCGAAGTCGCTTCGCGAGGGCGCCAGTATCGTCGATCTGGTGATCGTCGAAGGTTACGACGGTGCCTAGCCGCAAATATCAGTGATCCGGGAGGCCCCCCGCCGTGCATCCGTTTTTCCGAACCGTCAAACTGGCCTTGGCCGCCCGGCACAGCCGGCGGATGACGATGCTGGATACCTCGTCGGTGCAAATGCGGGTCTGGCCCAACGATCTGGATGTCAACTTTCATGTCAACAATGGCCGCTATCTGACCCTGATGGATCTGGGTCGCCTGGATTTGATGATCCGCAGCCGGACCCTGGGAATTTTCATTAAACGCAAGTGGTATCCGGTCCTGGGGGCGGCGACGGTGCGTTTCAAACGGTCGTTGCGGTTGTTCGAAAAGTTCACCCTGACGACCCGTATTCTGGGCTGGGATGACAAGTGGGTGTATATGGAACACCGCATCGAAACCGCCGAGCATCTGGCGGTGATCGCCATCGTCAAGGCGCTGGTTCGAACCAAGGGACGCTCGATTCCGTCAGGGGAACTGGCCGAAGCCTTCGGTTACCCCGACGCTTCGCCGATGCTGCCTGATTTTGTCGAAGACTGGAAGAAGATGGAAAAGGATTTCGATCGCGGGCAGGGGGG
>CAZZKE010000019.1:0-39969 GCA_964655005.1 uncultured Thalassospiraceae bacterium
CTCGACCGCACCAAAACACCCCGTCCTGAGAAATCAGGTCGGGGGTTTTTATTTGCACCGGTCGGGAAGTGCTTGTTGGAATAGCCTTGAGAGGCGGGTAGCTTTGTCGGACGGGCGGTCGGACCGTCGCCGGCGATCCTGACCTTATCGCAACATTCACTACGGCCCTCGTTTTTTCATTTGCGGTCGATTAAAGTGGGCGGTAAAGCGTAACCGACAACCCCGCGCGTGGAAGCACCGACCTTGACCGATCCGGAAAACATTGAAAACGAGCAGATTTCGGACGCCAGCGATGGCGGCGGGCTGGAAGGCGGCATCGAGCGGAAAATCGTCAAGGCGCTGGAGGCCGGCAAGGTCAACAAGGTGCGCAAGCTGGTCGGTCGCCTGCATTATGCCGATGTCGCCGACCTGCTGGAACACTTGAGCGCCGAAGAACGGCAGTTGTTTCTGGAGATTTCCAAGGGTGACCTGGACCCGGAAATTTTCCTCGAACTGGATGAAACCGTCCGCGAGGAAGTGATCGATCAACTGGGCGTCGATTACGTCGCCGCCGCCATCGCCGAACTGGAAACCGACGACGCCGTCACGGTCATCGAGGAGCTGGAAGAGGACGAACAGGAACAGGTCCTGGCGGCCATCCCCGATGGCGACCGCCGGCTGATCGAAGAAGGGCTATCCTACCCGGAAGACAGTGCCGGGCGCCTGATGCAGCGGGAAGTGATGACCGTGCCCGGTTTCTGGAGTGTCGGCGAGACCATAGATTACATGCGCGACCATGCCGAAGGCGACCGGCCCGGCGCCCTGCCCGATATGTTCTACGACATCTTCGTGGTCGATCCGTCGTACAAACCCCTGGGCAGCATACCCCTGAGCCGGGTGCTGCAAGCCAAGCGGCCGGTTGCCGTCAGTGATCTGATGACCACCGAACTGAAACTGATTCCGGTCGATATGGACCAGGAAGAAGTCGCCTATCTGTTCAGCCAGCGCAATCTGGTGTCGGCCCCGGTTGTCGATGAGGGCGGGCGGCTGGTCGGGTCGATCACCATTGACGATGTGGTCGATGTGATCCACGAAGAACACGAAGAAGATATCATGCGCCTGGGCGGCGTTTTGGAAGACGATTTGTACGCCGCCGCCGCCGATACCGCCAAGGCGCGCTTTTCCTGGTTGTTGATAAATCTGGCGACGGCGGTGACCGCGTCGATAATTATCGGCCTGTTTCAGGGCTCGCTGGATCAAATGGTCGCCCTGGCGGTGCTGATGCCGATCGTCGCCTCGATGGGCGGCAACGCCGGAACCCAGACACTGACCGTGACGGTGCGGGCGCTGGCCATGAAGGACCTGACCCCGACCAACGCCAGCCGGGTGATCGGCAAGGAACTGATCGTCGGCGGCGTCAACGGCGTTGTGTTCGCCGTTATCACCGGTGGCGTCGCCTGGTTCTGGTTTGATAATGCGGCGCTGGGGGCGGTTATCGCCGCCGCCATGATCATCAACATGATCGTCGCCGCGCTGGCCGGCACGACCATTCCGCTGCTGCTGGAACGGGTCGGCATCGATCCGGCGATCGCTTCGAGCGTGTTTCTGACCACAATTACCGACATCGTCGGCTTCGCCGCTTTCCTGGGGTTGGCGGCGTGGTTTATTCTGTAATTCAGCGAGAGGGTTTCCGATGAACGATGATGCCGCCGCCAATATCCGCGAACTGACCGAAACCACATCGGGCATACCCGCATCCGACGGCGACGGCGTCAGCCTCAGGCGCATCGTCGGCTCGCCGCTGCTCGATATGGTCGATCCGTTTTTGCTGCTTGACGCATTTGGTTCGGACCGGCCGGACGACTATATCGGCGGCTTCCCCGATCATCCGCATCGGGGTTTCGAAACGGTGACCTATCTGCTGGCCGGGCGGATGCGTCATAAGGATTCGGCCGGTCATGAAGGGGTGATCGAACCCGGCGGCGTCCAGTGGATGACGGCGGGGCGGGGCATCGTTCATTCCGAAATGCCGGAACAGCAAGACGGCCTGTTGGCGGGGTTTCAGTTGTGGGTCAACCTGCCGACCGGCGACAAGATGATGGCGCCGGAATACCAGGAATTTCCGGCCTCGGAAATTCCCGTCGAAAAAATCGCCGGCGGCGAGATCAAGGTGATCGCCGGGCGTACCGGGGCCGGTACGGTCGGGCCGGTCAGGAAAATATTAACCGATCCGCTATACTTGGATGTTCGGTTGCACAAGGGAGGCCGGTTCCAGCAAGGCATGGCGCCCGATCACAATGGATTTATTTACGTTATCGAGGGCGAGGTCAGGGTCGGCAGGGCCGGTGGCGTGCTGGGCCGGGAGATGCTCGGCGTGCTTGGTCCGGGGGATATGGTCGAGGCGACCGCCGGAACGGACGACAGCCGCTTCCTGATGATTGCCGGGCGGCGGCTGAACGAGCCGGTGGCCCGTGGCGGTCCGTTCGTCATGAATACCAGGCAAGAAGTAGAGCAGGCATTTCAAGACTTTCAATCGGGGAAATTCTAATGGGTTTATTGGTAGACGGTAAATGGGTGGATCAGTGGTATGACACCGTCGCCGATCAGGGCAAGTTCATCCGCAAGGCCGCCCGGTTTCGCAACTGGGTAACCGCCGATGGCGCCCCCGGCCCGTCCGGCGACGGCGGTTTCAAAGCCGAAGCCGGTCGCTATCACCTGTATGTTTCGTACGCCTGCCCATGGGCTCACCGGACTCTTATTTTCAGGAAACTGAAGGGCCTGGAAGACATCATTTCGCTGTCGGTGACACATTGGCTGATGGTGGAAAACGGCTGGACTTTCACCCCCGACCGGGGCGTCGTCGCCGATTCCATCAACGGCGCCGATTTCATGCACCAGGTCTATACCGCCGCCGACGCCGACTACAGCGGTCGGGTCACCGTCCCCGTTTTATGGGACAAGCAAACGGAAACCATCGTCAGCAATGAATCATCGGAAATCATCCGCATGTTCAATTCCGCCTTCGACGGCCTGGGCGCCGTGCCCGGCGATTGCTACCCCGAGCCCCTGCGGGCGGAAATAGACCGGATAAACGAGGTGGTCTACGACACCCTTAACAATGGCGTCTACAAGGCCGGTTTCGCGACCACGCAGGATGCCTATGAAGCCGCCGTGACGCCGTTATTTGTGACCCTTGACGATTTGGAACGGCGCCTGGGCGAAACCCGCTACCTGACCGGCCCGGCCATCACCGAGGCCGACTGGCGGGCCTTCACCACGCTGATCCGCTTCGACGCCGTTTACGTCGGCCACTTCAAATGCAACCTGAAACGGATCGCCGATTATCCCGCCCTGTCGGGCTATCTGCGCGATCTGTATCAGCAGCCCGGCATTGCCGAAACCGTACATATGGACCATATCAAAAACCACTACTACGCCAGCCACCACACCATCAACCCGACCGGCGTCGTGCCCCTGGGCCCGGAGCAGGATTTTTTAGCGCCCCATGGCCGGCATTAGCATTACGGCCCGGTCATTTTGGATATCCGCCCGACCGAATCACGGACAATCAGTTTGTGAAACGGCATGATCGCCCAAAGGTACATGCGCCCAAACCGGTTGTGGGTGCGGACCCACGTCGATAACGTAAATCCCTGCCGGTGGCGCAAAACCGAAATCAGGAAATTCAGGTGCTTGTCGTCTTCGCCGATCAGGATTTCGTCCTTGCCGACCGACTGGACCTGAAAGACGCCAATATAGTCGCCGACGCCGATACTTCCCCCCTTATGGGCCGCATTGCCGCACGGCACCCGTCCAAAGTCGATTGCCATCGGTAATGCTTTACGTTTACGTAAACGTAAGCTAATCTTCCGCCATGATCGAAACTTGTGGCATCGCCGAACTGGCGCGGGAATTCGGGGTAACCGCCCGGACCATTCGCTTTTACGAAGACAAGGGCCTGTTGTCGCCGACCCGGCAGGGGCAGCGGCGCATCTACAGCCCGCGTGACCGGGTCCGCCTGCGGCTGATTATGCGCGGCAAGCGGCTCGGTTTTTCCCTGGACGAAATCGGCGCCATGATCGACCTTTATGACGATGACCCTTCGGAAGTGGCGCAGTTGAAACTGTTTCTCGACAAGATCGGCGAACGCAAGGCGGCGCTTGGCCGGCAACAGGGCGACATCAAGGCGATCCTTGCGGAACTGGACAAGCTGGAGAAGCAGAGCCGTCGCCTGTTGCAGCAAAAGGAAAGTGCAACATGAGCGAGTTGCCCGTCACCTATCGCGGCGCCGTTTATCCCTGGCACTGCGATCATGTAGGGCACATGAATGTCGCCTGGTACACCGGCAAGTTCGACGAGGCGACCTGGAATTTGTTCAACATGCTGGGCATTACGCCAAGCTATCTGCGCAGCAATAATCGCGGCATGGCGGCGGTCGAACAGCAGACCAAATATTTGCGTGAACTGCACCCCGGCGATGTGGTTTTTGTCCGCTCGGCGCTGCTGGAACTGGCCGGCAAGCGCATTAAATTCCAGCACAGCATGTATAACGGTGAAACCGATAACCTGGCCGCGACAACGGAAATTCTGGGATTGCACATGGATACAAAAATCCGCAAGACCTGCCTTTTCCCCGATAATGTCGTCGAGGCCGGGCGGCTGATGATTGCCGAATGCGAGAGGGGCGGCGATGAACACTGAACACACCCCGCGCGACCCGAATTACCGGCAACGGGTGCGTGGCAGTTTCGCCAGGCAGGGAATGATGACCCACATCGGGGCGGAAATCGGTGAACTGGCTCCCGGTCGTTGCGAAATCCGTCTGCCCTACGGCGACGATCTGTCGCAGCAGCACGGTTTTTTCCATGGCGGGGTGGTTGGTATGATCGCCGATTCCGCCGGCGGTTACGCCGCTTTTACCCTGATGGACGATGGCGACGGTATCCTGACCGTCGAATACAAGCTCAATCTGATGGCCGCCGCCGATGGCCAGTTGCTGATCGCCCGTGGCCGGGTGGTCAAGGCCGGACGAACCTTGAGTATCTGCACGGCAACGGTGGATGTGCTCAAGGACGGCAAGGCGACCCCTTGCGCGGTGATGCAGCAAACCCTTATGCGTATTGTCGGCCGGGCCGATGTCGCCGGATAAAACAAAGGAACGTTGAACATGATTGCAAACGAACTTCCTTCTCTCGATTTCGACCTGGGCGAAACCGCCGGATTGTTGCGGGCCTCGGTACAGGGCTTCGCCGCCGACGAGATTGCGCCCCGGGCCGCCGATATCGACGCCAGCAACGATTTTCCCGCCGACCTGTGGCGCAAGCTGGGTGATCTGGGATTGCTCGGCATCACCATCGACGAGCAATTCGGCGGTTCCGGCATGGGCTATCTGGAACACGTGGTGGCGATGGAGGAAATCAGCCGCGCCTCGGCCTCGGTCGGCCTCAGCTACGGCGCCCATTCCAACCTGTGCGTCAACCAGATCGGCCGCAACGGCAGCGACGAACAGAAGCGCCGCTATCTGCCGAAACTGATTTCCGGCGAACATGTCGGGGCGCTGGCGATGAGCGAACCCGGCGCCGGTTCCGACGTGGTTTCCATGAAACTGCGGGCCGACAGGAAGGGCGACCGCTACGTCCTTAATGGTTCCAAGATGTGGATCACCAACGGGCCGGACGCCGACACCCTGGTGGTCTACGCCAAGACCGACCCCGACGGTGGTTCCCGTGGCATCACTGCCTTTATAATCGAAAAATCATTCAAGGGTTTTTCCACCGCCCAGAAACTGGACAAGCTCGGCATGCGTGGCTCCAACACCTGCGAATTGGTGTTCGAGGACTGCGAAGTGCCGACGGAAAACGTCATTGGCGGCCTCGGCAAGGGCGTCAATGTGTTGATGAGCGGGCTCGATTACGAACGAACCGTGCTCGCCGCCGGGCCGCTCGGCATCATGCAGTCCTGTATGGACGTGGCGGTGCCCTATCTTCATGACCGCAAGCAGTTCGGCCAGGCTATCGGCACCTTCCAGTTGATGCAGGGCAAGCTGGCCGATATGTACACCACCATGAATGCCTGCAAGGCCTATGTTTACGCCGTCGCCCGGGCCTGCGACAAGGGCTTGACCGCCCGCAAGGACGCCGCCGGGGCGATCCTTTACGCCGCCGAAAAGGCGACCTGGATGGCGCTGGAGGCGATCCAGTGTCTGGGCGGCATGGGATATGTCAGCGAATCGCCGACCGGTCGGCTGCTGCGCGACGCCAAGCTTTACGAAATCGGCGCCGGCACCAGTGAAATCCGCCGTTGGCTGATCGGTCGGGAATTGTTCGAGGAAACAGGGTGATGAAGCCATGACGACAAAATCCACGGGACCGGCGATTGATCCATTTGCGCTGCCGGCGAAGCGGGGGACCGGGTATCCCGCACCTTTTGACGAAGCGGTTGCCGGGCGTGCTAAAAGGGCGCTGGGTGCGCCTTTCAATCTGACCAATTTCGGTGTCAATATGATAACCTTGGCTCCCGGATCCAGCTCGTCGCAACGGCACTGGCATACCAAGCAGGATGAATTCGTCTATATGGTCGATGGCGAACTTGTGCTGGTGACCGACGAGGGCGAACAGGGTATGACTGCGGGAATGATTGTCGGTTTTGCCGCCGGCGTCACCAATGGCCACCATCTGGTCAATCGTTCGGACCGGGAAGCCAGTTTTCTGGTCGTCGGTGACCGGATGCCGGGTGATGAAGGCGGTTATTCCGATATCGACATGCGGTTTGTCATACGGGATGGCAGGGGCGTATTCGTACACAAGGACGGCGCCCCCTACGAAACATAATGAACAAGGATTACGATCAATGAACCAGTCTGACCCCGTCGTCATCGTCGGCGCCGCGCGTACCCCGATGGGCGGTTTCCAGGGTGAATTGTCGGCGCTTAGCGCCCCCGAACTGGGCGCCGCCGCCATTCGGGCGGCGATTGAACGGGCCGATGTCGAACCGGACCAGATTGACGACGTCATCATGGGATTATGCCTGTTCGCCGGGGTCCGGCAGGCCCCGGCGCGCCAGGCCGCACACCTGGCCGGGCTGCCGTGGGACGCCGGCTGCACGACTATTTCGAAAATGTGCGGCTCGGCCATGAAGGCGACCATGCTGGGTCACGACAACATTATCGCCGGCGCCCACGATGTCATGGTCACCGGCGGCATGGAGAGCATGACCAACAGCCCCTATATTTTGCAAAAGGCGCGTCAGGGCTACCGGTTGGGCCATGGTGAGCGGGTCCAGGATCACATGTTTATCGACGGCCTGGAAGATGCCTACGAGGAAGGCAAGCTGATGGGCTGTTTCGCCGAGGACACGGCGACCCATTACCAGTTCACCCGCGAACAGCAGGACGCCTATGCAATCGAATCCCTGCGTCGGGCCAGGACCGCCATCGAGGACGGCAGTTTCGACGGCGAGGTGACGCCGGTGACGGTCAAGACCCGCCATGGCGAGGTTAAGGTCGAACACGATGAACAGCCGTTAAAGGCCGACGCCGGCAAAATTCCCACCCTTCGGCCGGCCTTCGCCAAAGACGGCACGGTGACGGCGGCCAACTCGTCAAGCATTTCCGACGGCGCCGCGGCGCTGGTGCTGATGCTTCGCTCGCAGGCCGAAAAGCGCGGTCTTGCGCCGTTGGCGATTATTCATGCCCACGCTACCCACGCCCAGCAACCGGCATGGTTCACCACCGCGCCTATCGGCGCAATCAACAAGGTGCTGGCGAAAACCGGCTGGTCGAAGGAACAGGTCGATCTCTACGAAATCAACGAGGCCTTCGCCGTCGTCGCCATGGCCGCCATGCATGATCTCGACCTGCCCCATGACAAGCTCAACGTGCACGGCGGCGCCTGTGCCCTGGGCCATCCGGTCGGCGCCTCCGGGGCGCGGATTATTGTCACCCTGATGGCGGCGCTGGAAAAATACGACCTGAAAAAGGGCGTCGCCTCGCTGTGCATCGGCGGCGGCGAGGCAACCGCCGTCACCATCGAACGGGTGATCTGAGATGCCGAGTGTTTTGGTCACCGGGGCCGGTCGGGGGCTCGGCCTGGAATTCGCCAGGCAATACGCGGCGGATGGTTGGCGGGTTATCGCGACCTGCCGCGATCCCTTGATGGCGCAGGGGCTGGCGCCCTTACAGGGCGATATCGAGGTCCATACCCTGAACGTCGTAGATAACGCCCAGATCCAGGCGCTGGCCAAATCCCTGAAGAAAGAACCGATCGACCTGTTGCTCAACAACGCCGGAATATACGGCCCCAGGCCGGTCAAACTGGGCGGCGTCGATTATGCCGTCTGGGCCGATGTCATGCGCCTAAACGCCATGTCGCCACTAAAAGTCAGTGAATGTTTTCTCGATCACATGGTCGCCGGCAAGTTGAAAAAAATCGTTACTATTTCCAGCAAGATGGGTTCCATGGGCGATAATGATTCGGGCGGCGGATACATCTACCGTTCGTCGAAGGCGGCGCTTAACGCGGTTATGAAAAGTCTGTCCATCGATTTAAAACCGCGCGGCATTTCGGTCGCGGTGCTGCATCCGGGCTGGGTCCGCACCGACATGGGCGGCCCCGGCGGCCTGATCGACGCCGAACAGAGCGTCACCGGCATGCGTCGGGTGATCGAGGGTCTGGACATGGCGACCAGCGGTCGTTTCTATAACTATGACGGCGCGGAGATACCATGGTGAATGAAGAACAGACTCTGATTCGCGATACCGCCCGGGCCTTCGCCCGCGATCGGCTGCGACCTAACGCCCAGGCCTGGGACCGGGCCGGCAGGACGCCGCCCGAAATTTACCGGGAAATGGGTGAACTGGGCCTGCTCGGCATGCTGGCGCCCGAGGAATGGGGCGGTAGCAATACCGGGGTCGTGTCGTTCGTCCTGGCGATGGAGGAAATCGCCGCCGGCGATGGCGGCATTTCAACCATGATGAGCGTCCATAACGGCGTCGCCACCCTGCCCATCGTGCAATACGGCACGGAAGAACAAAAGCGGCGTTTCCTGCCCGAAATGACCAGCGGCCGGATGATCGGCGCCTTCGCCCTGACCGAGGCCCAGGCCGGATCCGACGCCGCCAATATAAAAAGCCGCGCCGTGCGGGATGGCAACGGCTATGTGCTCAACGGATCGAAGCTGTTTATAACATCGGGTAATATTGCCGGGGTGGTGATCGTTTTCGCGGTAACCGATCCCGATGCCGGCAAGAAAGGCATATCGGCGTTTATCGTGCCCACCGACACGCCGGGTTTTTGCGCCGGTAAGGCGGAGAAAAAACTGGGTCAGCGGGGCCAGGAGACGGTCGCGTTGAATTTTGACGAGATGCGTCTGCCCGGCGATCTGCTGCTTGGGCGGGAAGGCGACGGCTACAGGATCGCGCTGGCCAATCTGGAAGGCGGCCGCATCAGCATCGGCGCCCAGTCCGTCGGCATGGCCCGCACCGCATTCGAGGCGGCCCGCGACTACGCGCGTGACCGCAAGGCGTTCGGCAAGCCGATCGCCGAACATCAGGCCGTCGCTTTTCGGCTTGCCGATATGGCGACCATGATCGAGGCCGCCCGCCTGATGACCCTGAATGCCGCCAGGCTGCGGGACGCCGGAAAGCCGTGCCTGAAGGAAGCTTCCATGACCAAGGTGTTTGCTTCGGAAATGGCCGAAAAAGTCTGTTCCGATGCGATTCAGATTCACGGTGGTTACGGCTATCTAGAGGATTTTCCGGTCGAACGTATCTATCGCGATGTACGGGTCTGTCAAATTTACGAAGGCACCAGCGATATTCAGCGCATATTGATCGCCCGCGCCGTAATGGATGAATGAAAGAGGGTTCTTGGATGAGCGACACGATAGATTTCTATTTTGATTTTTCTTCCCCGTTTTCTTATTTCGCCAGCCATAAAATTGACGCCATCGCGGCGGCGAATGACCGGACCGTTAATTGGAAACCTATTTTGCTGGGACCGATTTTCAAGAATACCGGTGTCGAATCGCCAGTTAAAATTCCGCTAAAGGGCGAATATTCGATCCATGATTGCGAACGTATGGCGCGGTTCATGGATATTCCATGGCGAATGCCAGACCCTTTCCCGATATTTTCCGCCGCCGCCGCACGGGCCTTTTACTGGGTCCATGACGAAGATCCCGGTCAGGCCAGGCTGCTGGCTAAATCCCTGTTTAACCGGCTGTTTGCCGAAGGTCAGGATATCACCTCTGGCGAGGCGGTCGCCGATGTCGCCGCCGCCCTGCATATCGACCGCGACCGGTTGCTTGCCGCCGTCAACGATCCGGCGATCAAGCAACGGCTCAAGGATGAAACCGGTGCGGCCATGGAACTGGGCGTGTTCGGCGCGCCATTTTTCATCGTTGACGGTGAAGGCTTCTGGGGGTCCGACCGCCTGTGGATGGTCAAGAAATGGCTGCAACGGGGCGGCTGGTAACAGCCATGGCAAAATACACCAGGCAATCGATCGACGCGGTCGCCACCATCGTTTCGCAGTCCCGGAAGAGAAAATAAAATGCCGATTATTCGCGACAACGTCGATACCGGTTCCGCCCCCTTCAAGGCCAACGCCGCCGCCATGGGGCGATTGATTGACGATCTGAACGAAAAAGTACGGGTGATCCGCGACGGCGGCGGGCCGCGGGCGCGCGACAAGCATCTGGCTCGCGGCCGGTTGATGCCGCGCGAGCGGATCCGCCGCCTGGTCGATCTGGGCTCGCCGTTTCTTGAATTTTCCCAGTTGGCGGGATACCGCCTGTACGGTGACGACGCCGTGCCGGCCGCCGGCGTCATCACCGGTATCGGCAGCATCAACGCCCGCGAGTGCATGATAATCGCCAATGACCCGACGGTGAAGGGCGGCACCTATTACCCGATCACCGTCAAGAAGCACCTGCGGGCCCAGGAAATGGCGCTGGAAAACAACCTGCCGTGCGTTTATCTGGTCGAATCCGGCGGCGCTTTCTTACCCCATCAGGATGAGGTGTTTCCCGACCGCGACCACTTCGGGAGGATTTTTTATAATCAGGCGATCATGTCGTCGAAAGGCATCCCGCAGTTATCCGTGGTCCATGGTTCGTGCACGGCGGGCGGCGCCTATGTGCCCGCGATGTCCGATGAAAGCGTCATCGTCAAGGGGCAGGGCACGATATTTCTTGGTGGGCCGCCGCTGGTCAAGGCGGCGACCGGCGAAATAGTCAGCGCCGAGGACCTGGGCGGGGCCGATGTCCACAGCCGTATTTCCGGGGTCGTCGATCATCTGGCCGAAGACGACGGCCACGCCCTTGAAATAGCCCGGCGCAGCATCGGTAATCTGAATCGGGTCAAGAAGGTCGATCTGGACCTGTTAGAGCCGCAAGAGCCGCTCTATGCGAAGGAAGAAATTTACGGCATCGTCAATGCCGACACCCGCAAGCCTTATGACGTACGCGATATTATCGCCCGGATCGTCGATGGCTCGGTGTTTGATGAATTCAAGCACCTGTATGGGCAAACCCTGGTCTGCGGTTTCGCCCGTATTCACGGCTATCCGGTCGGCATCATCGCCAATAACGGCATTTTGTTTTCCCAATCGGCGCAGAAGGGCGCTCATTTTGTCGAACTGTGCGCCCAGCGTGGTATCCCGTTGGTGTTTTTACAGAACATCACCGGCTTCATGGTCGGCAAAAAATACGAAACCGGCGGCATCGCCAAGGACGGCGCCAAGATGGTAATGGCCGTGGCCTGCGCCAGGGTGCCGAAATTCACGGTCATCATCGGCGGTAGTTTCGGGGCCGGTAACTATTCCATGTGCGGCCGCGGCTATTCGCCGCGCATGTTGTGGATGTGGCCGAACGCCAGAATTTCGGTAATGGGCGGCGAACAGGCGGCCTCGGTGCTGGCGACGGTCAAGCGGGATGGCATGGAAGGCCGGGGCAAAAGCTGGAGCGCCACCGCCGAGAAACGGTTCCGGAAGCCCATTCTGGATCAGTACGAACATCAGGGCCATCCCTATTACGCCAGCGCCCGTCTGTGGGATGACGGCATCATCGATCCCGCCGATACCCGGATGGTTCTGGGTCTCGGCATATCGGCTTCCCTAAACGCGCCAATCGAAAAAACCGATTTCGGCATATTCAGGATGTAATCGTGGAAACAGTATTAATCGATATCGACCGGCGCGGCGTCGCCAGCGTGACCGTTAACAGGCCAGACGTGCACAACGCCTTTGACGATGCGCTGATAGCCAGCCTGACCGGACATTTAAAGTTGCTGGATAGTAATGAAAATGTCCGCGCCGTGGTTATCCGGGGGGCCGGTAAAAGTTTTTCCGCCGGTGCCGATCTTAACTGGATGAAGCGGACTACGGAATATTCGTTCGAGCAGAATTTGGCCGACGCGGAAGCCCTGGCCGATATGCTGTGGACCTTGAACCGGCTGTCGAAACCTACGGTGGCGATGGTTCAGGGTGCCGCGTATGGCGGCGGCGTCGGATTGGCCGCCGCCTGCGATATCGTTATCGCCAGCGAAATCGCCAGCTTCCGCTTGTCGGAAGCCAGGCTGGGTATTATGGCCTCGGTAATCTCGCCATACATAATGGCGGCCATCGGCGAAAGCCAGGCCCGGCGCTATACCCTGACGGCGCAATCCTTCGATGCATCCGACGCCAGGCGCATCGGCCTGGTCCACGACGTGGTTGCGCCCGATGTGCTGGAATCACGGGTCGATGATATTTTATCGATGCTGCTGGAAAACGGCCCCGCCGCCATGACCGCCATCAAGGGCCAGATTTTTGCCCTGCAAGGCCGCCCCTTCGACAGGGATGTAGTCCGCGAAACCGCCGAGGGGATCGCCAGAATCAGGGCCTCGGACGAAGGCCGCGAAGGGATATCGGCCTTTCTCGATAGACGCAAGCCAAACTGGCATAGGGAATAATCGTATGTTTACGAAAATCCTGATTGCCAATCGTGGTGAAATCGCCTGCCGCATCGCCGCCACGGCGCGCGGTATGGGCATATCCGTGGTCGCCGTATTCAGCGACCAGGACCGCACATCCCTGCATGTGGAAAGCGCCGACGAGGCTTTCGCCATAGATAGCTATATGGATGGCGCGGCGATCATCGAGAGCGCCCGGCGAAGCGGTGCCCAGGCGATTCACCCGGGGTACGGCTTCCTGTCGGAAAACGCCGATTTCGCCAAGGCGGTCGACGCCGCCGGCCTGGTCTTTATCGGCCCCCCGGTGGCGGCCATCCGCGACATGGGATCGAAAGTGCGGGCCCTGCGGATTATGGAAAAGGCGGGCGTTCCGGTGGTCCCCGGATATCATGGCGCCAGGCAGGATTTTGCGACCCTGAAGGATGCCGCGGCGGCAATCGGCTATCCGGTGATGATCAAGGCTTCGGCCGGCGGCGGCGGGCGCGGTATGCGTATCGTCGATACCGCCCGGCAATTGAAGGATGCCGTCGCCTCGGCCCGGCGCGAGGCCAGGGCGGCATTCGGTGATGACACGTTACTGCTGGAAAAGGCCGTACGACCGGCCCGCCACGTGGAAGTACAGGTATTCGGCGACCGCTTCGGGAACATTGTCGCCCTGTCCGAACGTGACTGCTCGATTCAACGCCGCCACCAGAAGGTAATCGAGGAAGCCCCGGCGCCGGGGCTGTCACCGGCCCTGCGCCAGGACCTGGCCGCCGCCGCCGTCGACGCCGCGGCGGCCATCGGCTATGTCGGCGCCGGCACCGTTGAATTTTTGCTGGCCCCGGATGGCGCGTTTTATTTTATGGAAATGAATACCCGGCTACAGGTCGAACATCCGGTTACCGAGATGATCTTCGGCGAAGATCTGGTTCATTGGCAACTGGAAGTCGCCGCCGGCGGGGAACTGCCCCGCGAACAGCCGGAACTGGTAGCCTCGGGCCATGCCATGGAGGCCCGCCTGTACGCCGAGGACCCGGCCCGCAATTTCCTGCCGACCGGCGGCGTTATAGAGCGCTTCCGCCTGGGCGCGGTGGAACAGTACGGCGGCGCCGTGCGCATCGACGGCGCCGTTCGAGAAGGCGACACGGTCTCTTCCGATTATGACCCGATGATCGCCAAAATAGTCGTTTGGGGGGTTGACCGGGAAGAGGCCATGGCGCGTATGAGCGGCGTCCTCGGCGATCTGGAAATTGCCGGAATGCAGACCAATCTGGGATTTCTGCGCCGCGCCTTCCGCCACCATAAGTTCGGCGCCGGGCCGGTCGATACCGGGTTTATCGCCGATAACCTGACCGATCTGCTGGCCCCTGATGATGGCGCGGCGATGAATGACGCCCTGTCGCTTGCCGCCCTGGGCGTCATGCTGCAAAGAGAGTGCCAGATGGCGGAATTGTTGCGGCGATCCGGCGATCCGTATTCGCCATGGCATTCCACCCGGGCCTGGCGCATGAACGGCGACAATCATCATGAACTGGCGTTTTCCGGCGGCACCGGCGATCAACAAACCGTTTACACGATCACCGTGCGCTACCGGGAGGCAAATTTCCTGCTTGAATTGCCGGGCGAGACGTTTATTGCCAGCGGTCGCTACGATGAAGAGGGAACGCTGATCGCCGATCTATCCAACGGTGCCGGCGATCGTCGAATAAAGGGCATGGTCCTGATCAGGGGGAGCCGCCTTTATGTCGATACGGGGGGCTATCCGGTGCTCTTGAATTCGCTCGGCGGCGACCGGAATGTTACCGATTCAGGCGGTGGTTCGGGCGGGCTCGCGGCGCCCATGCCGGGCCGCATCGTTTCCGTCGCCGTAAAGGCCGGCGACACGGTCAAAAGCGGCCAAACCCTGATGGTGCTGGAAGCCATGAAAATGGAACACAGCGTCACCGCCGGCATGGATGGCATCGTCGAAATCGTCTATTTCAAGGCCGGCGACCGGGTCGATGACGGGGAGGAACTGCTAAGCCTGAAGAAATAGTAACCAATATATCGTAATTGTGCGTCCACATACTCTATAAACCATTGCAGGAACGGTTATAACTACTATTGTTCCAAACAGGGGGCGGGATGCAGAATTATGATTTGACGGATATGAAGGTCATTGTCGTCGATGACAACGAACCGATGCGTAAAATTCTAAAAACTATTTTACGGGCGTTGGGTATCCGCGATATCATAGAAGCCGATGACGGCCTGGTAGCCTTTGATTTTATTAAGGAAAATAATGTCGATCTGGTTATTGCCGATAACCTGATGTCGCCCATGAATGGAGTGGAACTGGTCGGTCTTATCCGCGGCGGCGCCGAAGGGGCGGATCCGTTTACGCCGTTCATCATGATTTCCGGTTTTACCGATCTTGGGCGGATTGTCGAGGCGCGGGATGTGGGCATCAATGAATACCTGGCTAAACCCGTATCGGCGACCAACATCTATCAAAGGATAAGTTCGATTATCGAAAACCCGCGCGATTTTGTCAGGACGGCCAGTTTTTTCGGACCCGATCGCCGCCGCCGCCACCAGCCGATCAGCGGCCCGGATCGCCGCAAAAACGAATATTCTTACCGATAACCGCCAAATGCCATGCCCTTGCCCGCAAAAATAAGAATTATCGAAGTCGGCCCCCGTGACGGGTTGCAGAACGAGGCAATAACCTTGCCTCATGGCGATCGGATCGATCTGGTAAAGCGATTGCAGGCCGCCGGTCTTGGCGTCATTGAAGTGGGCAGTTTCGTATCACCCAGGTGGGTGCCGCAGATGGCCGGCACCGATTTGGTCCTGGCGGGGCTGAACCTCGACCGGGGCGTCCGCTATCCGGTGCTGGTGCCCAATATGACGGGATTCGATCTGGCCGTGGCCGCCGGGGCCAGGGAAATCGCCGTCTTCGCCGCCGCCTCGGAAACATTTTCCAAGCGCAATATCAACTGCACCATAGCCGAAAGTCTGCGGCGTTTTCATGGTGTCTGCGATGCCGCGAAACAGCATGGGATTGCCGTCCGTGGTTACGTTTCCTGTGTTCTCGGCTGCCCCTACGAAGGCCCGGTCGATCCGGCGAAAGTCGCCGAAATATCGAAAAAACTTATCGATGCCGGGTGTTACGAGGTTTCGCTTGGCGACACCGTCGGCGTCGGCACCCCGGATAAGGCCAGGGCGATGATCCGGGCCGTTGCCTCGCAGGTTCCGGTGGATAAGCTGGCGGCGCATTTTCACGATACCTATGGCCAGGCGCTGGCTAATTTGCTCGCCGTTATGGAACTGGGCGTCGCCGCTATCGACAGTTCCGTAGCCGGCCTTGGCGGCTGCCCCTACGCCAATGGCGCGGCGGGCAACGTGGCCAGCGAAGACGTGCTCTACATGCTTAACGGCATGGGCATTAAAACCGGCGTCGATATGGCCGGGCTGGTCGAGGCCGGTCGCTTTGTCTGCGATTTGCTGGGCAAGGCGCCGGTATCGAAGGTCTCGCTGGCGTTGGCGGGCGCCTGAGCGGTGTCCGTGCACCTGATCAAGCTGGCCGTCGGGGTCGAGGATGTCGATCATATGGCGGCGCTGCAAGCCGGTCGACGGGAGCGATTGGGGCAGTTGTCGCATATCACCCGAAACACCCCGAAGCGAACTGACGAGTTGCTGGCCGGCGGCTCGATCTATTGGGTGATAAAGAGATTTATCAGGATCCGCCAGCGCCTTGCCGGGATCGAACGGGGCCGGGATTTGGACGGGCGGCCGACCTGCTCGCTGATTCTGGACCCGCAACTGGTTTTAACCGAAACAAAGGAGTTCCGGGCGTTTCAGGGCTGGCGGTACCTGCCTCCGGAAAACGCGCCGCCCGACCTGAAATACGCAAAATCCGGGGCCGTGCTGCCGGACGAAATGGTTGCTGAATTGCGGGGGCTTGGGTTGCTTTAATGGTGCTGGACCGAAGTATGGACTCCGCCGTATAATCGCTACGGAAAGTGAAAACACGTCATAATAACAGGCCTTTGTTGGTACCCGTTGGCGTTACATGGGGGGCGTAAATATCTCCGGTTCGCCGCTTTGCTACAAATGTCTTACAAAAGCCGCAATCCCAACCATGGAAGGCACTGATGTCTGAATTGGAAATCAGTCGTGTCAATGTCCTGATTGTCGAAGATAACCTCCATTTTCGGACGCTTATCAGGACGATTCTGCAGGCTCTGGGGGTCGAAATTGTCGAAGAGGCCAGGGACGGCGCCGAGGCCATGGAGGTGCTGGCCAGTTTCGACGCCGATCTGGTAATTATCGACTGGAAGATGGACGGGGTAGACGGCGTCCAGTGCGTCCGGCGGATCAGGAACGGCGAGGATAATGTAAATAGATTCATGCCGATTATCATGGTCACCGGGTATACCGATGAAAGTCTCGCCATCGACGCCAGGAACGCCGGCGTCAATGACTTTCTCAGTAAGCCAATTTCGGCCAAGTCTTTGTTATCGAGAATAAATTCGGTTATTGCCGAAGTCCGCCCATTCATCGAAACCGATAATTTTTTCGGGCCGGACCGGCGCCGGCGGCAGCGCCATCACAGCGGTGCGGACAGGCGGGTGGAAAACGCCAAATTTGTCGTTTCTGATGTTATAACCGAAAGATAAATGGGGCCGATTTCTCGATTGTATTGCGTGTCGAGAGCAATAGAGCCTATTCTTATGCATATGTTCATGAGCTTCGCCGTAAAATCTTGGAATTAATACCAAATTGCAGAGAGAATGACCCATAGAGATCGTCACAGCAGTCCTTCGGGTAGGAGAGAAGCCGCCGGCGATGCCATCGCATCGTCAAGGCTTTTGACGCCCTCCGAAGGTCTGCTGTGACGACCGGAACGGCGGCCTCACAGGCCTTTTGGACGTTGTCGCCCACGGCCTTGCGGTACCGTGTACCGCCGCGCCGTCGGCTCCTAGCCAAAAGGCTTGTGAAGCCGTCTCTATGGGGCATTCTTTCTGCAACTTGGTATTAAGGCGAAACTGTAAACAGACGGTGAGAAAATGGCGGATTACAATCTTGAAAGATTGAACTTCCTGATTGTTGACGACAACAAGCACATGCGGGCGCTTATACAGGGCATTTTACACGCCCTCGGCGTGAAGAATTGCCTCGATGCCATCGATGGCGCCGATGCCTTCAAGGAACTCCGTCATTTTCCGGCGGATATCATCATTTGCGACTGGAATATGCAGCCGCTTGACGGCCTGGATTTTACCCGTCTCGTACGCACCGGCAAAGACAGCCCTAACCCGTTTGTCCCGATAATAATGTTGACCGGGCATACCGAAATGAACCGCGTCGTCGAGGCCAGGGACGCCGGCGTTCACGAATTCATGGCCAAGCCCATATCGGCCAAGGGGCTGTATACCAGGATCAGGGCGATTATCGAACGGCCCAGGCCGTTTGTGCGGGCCGGACTATATTTTGGACCGGATCGCCGCCGCCGCGATAATCCGGCCTATCGCGGGCCCGAACGGCGTAAAACCGAAGGCCAAACCGCCGACGAAGGCGAAGGCGGCGATTTGTCTCAGGATGAAGTCCAGGCGTTGCTCGACAATTGATCCTTGGTATGAGCCGGTCGTTTGCCCTTGCTCTGGAATAGATGAACGTCTAGTTTTCGCTTGTATGCTTAATAAAAAGGAAATCCGATGAGCGATGACGAAAACGTAAATGTCATCACCCCTCCAAACACGCTTAGATCGAAAGTACGGGAGGGTGGTCCCGGAGCGGTTGATCTGGCGGTTCTGGAACGGGCCGAGGCGGCGATCGCCGATCTGGCCGATAGCTACCTGGAATGGGTTGAAGAAGATTTGTCGAAAATCCGTAACGCCTACGAGGTGCTTCGTGCCAACCAGGATGACCCCGCCAAGCATATCGAGGCGGTATTCCAGATCGCCCACGATATGAAAGGCCAGGGGGGCAGTTTTAATTACGATCTGATGACCATCCTGGGCAACGATCTGTGCCGGTTTATCGAAGGCAAGACCTCGGCGACGAATACCGACCTGGACGTTATTGCGCTTTATATCGACACCATGAAGATCGTCATAACCAAACGGATGAGCGGTGACGGCGGACCGGAAGGCCGGAAAGTCTTGTCTGGATTGGCCATGGTCGTCAAGAAAATCACCGGCGGCGACTAATACACCGCTATTTCATTCGGGTTTTGAAATCTTCGAGCCAGGCAAGGCGCGTCTCAAGCAGTTCGATGTCGTGGTCCAGCCAGCGCCCCAAATAACCTTCGTCGCCGGCGTGATGCCGCCGTAAATCTTCCAGGCGGGCCAGTTCGCTTTCCGTCGCCTCAATTAATAATTCCGCTTGCGATTGTTTTTCAAGATCATCCAGCAGATGCAGAAAGCGGAATTTTAGCGCCACCACCAGCTTGTTTATTTCCGTCGCCGCAGTCCGGATGTTGGCGCACAGCAGGGTATTAAATTCGGCCCGTCCGGCGTCCGTGATGGTCAGCACGGCGTCGTCTTCCATGCCGACCCCATCCACCGCCTCGACCAGGCCTTCGTATTTCAGAAGCTCGATGGATTGGCCCATTACATCGAGCGACGGGCCGGTGATCCGGCTGATGAAGTGGCGAATGGAGTTGGCCAGTTCACCGTACCGCAAGGGGCCGACTGCGAGGGTTCCCAGCGCGCACAATCTAACGGCTTCCTTCGGCGTCAGAGTGTTATCGGCAAACATTCAAAAGAACTTTCAGGCGGCTTGCTTCAGCCCCAGGCGGTTCCATACTTCGCGCAGCGCATCGACAAGATGATCCATGTCGGCATCGCCGTGCAGCGGCGTCGGGGTGAAACGCAGACGTTCCGTGCCGCGCGCCACCGTCGGGTAATTAATCGGCTGGACATAGATATCGTGCATCAACAGTAAATCGTCACTGGCCTGCTTGCACAGGACCGCGTCACCGACCAGCACCGGCACGATATGGCTGGACGACGGCATCACCGGAATACCGACTTCCGTGAGCCGCCGTTTCAGGGTGGCGGCGCGTTCCTGATGGCGTTCGCGCAGCTCGTTATGTTCCTTTAAATACATAATCGAAGCCCGCGCCGCCGCCGCGACCGCCGGCGGCATGGAAGACGAAAAGATAAAACCGGAGCCATAGGAACGGATGAAATCGCACATCGCCGCCGATCCGGAAATGTATCCGCCGACCACGCCGAAAGCCTTGGCCAGGGTGCCCTGGATAATGGTAATGCGGTCGGCCAGGCCTTCGCGTTCGGCGACACCGCCGCCACGCGGCCCGTACATGCCGACGGCATGGACCTCATCAAGGAAGGTCATGGCGTTGTGGCGTTCGGCGACATCGCATATTTCCTCGATCGGTGCAATGTCGCCATCCATCGAATAGACGGATTCAAAAGCCACAAGCTTCGGCGTGTCGGCGTCATACTGGCTTAGGAACTTGTTCAGGTCCTCGACATCGTTATGCCGGAAAATTTTCTTTTCGGCGCGGGAGTGGCGAATGCCTTCGATCATTGAATTATGATTGTGGGCGTCGGAGACGATAACGCAGCCCGGCACCATCGATCCCAGCGTGCTCAGCGCCGTCTGATTGGCGGCCCATCCGGAACCGAATATCAGGGCCGCTTCCTTGCCGTGCAAGTCGGCCAGTTCGCGCTCCAGCAGGATATGATAATGGTTGGTGCCCGATATGTTGCGGGTGCCGCCGGCTCCGGCCCCGCAACGGTCGATGGCTTCATGCATGGCGGCCAGGGTGCTCGGGTTCTGTCCCATCCCCATGTAATCGTTCGAACACCACACCGTGATTTCCCTGAGTTCGCCGTCATCGCGGTGATTCATTGCCTTGGGAAAGGCCCCGGACTGGCGTTCAAGATCGATAAAAATCCGGTATCTGCCTTCGGACTTAAGGTCGGAAATACGCTCACCAAAGAAATCTTCATAATTCATCGTAACGTGACTCCGATTAAGTCAAAGTGGCATTCGAAGAGGGGAGTTTGTCGCCCGGATCATAGGGATAGAGGCCGATTTTCGCAAGCTGCCCCTTGGGGTAGGACTATACATTCGGGTGGTTCGGCGACATTGATGTACGTCAAAGCGTTTTTTTAGGAATTGTGCTGTGATGCGCGTCGTCGGTGGCTATAGAAAAGCCTTATCCATAATCAGGTTTGAAAGGAATGGGCGATGTCATTTAAAGATATTCTGGTTCACGTCGATAACGCCGGGCTGAACGGCGGCCATATTGAAACTGCGTTGCAGTTGGCAAAGCGGCATGACGCCCATGTTACCGGAATATATGTCCTGTACCAGCCGGATATTCCGGGTTATGTGCAGGCCCAGATTGGCGTCGAGGTGATCGAGCGGCAAATCAGGCAGGCGGTGGAAGATGCCGATCTGGCGTTGGCCGAATTCGATAATCAGGCCGCATCGGAAGGGCTGTTGCATGACAAAATTCTGGAACAGGGCCGCTGCGAAGATGTTTTACGGGCCCGCGCCAGATGTGCCGATCTGCTGGTGGTTGGCCAGAACGATCCCGATAAATCGCAATACCATGATGACGCGAGCCTTCCCGACCGGCTGATTTTGGCCGTCGGTCGGCCGGTCCTGATCGTTCCCTATGCCGGCAGCTATCCGGTCATCGGCAAGAATGTGTTTGTCGCCTGGGACGGCAGTCGGCCATCGACCCGCGCCCTGAACGATGCCCTGCCGATTTTGAAACTGGCGGAAAAGGTGACGGTTCTTTCGATCAATCCACCGGCCATTGGGCCGGGGGACACGATTGACGAAACGCCGGGCGCCGATATTTGTCTGCATCTGGCGCGCCATGGCGTCAAGGTGAAGGCCGATCATGTCGTTTCCGACGACATTAACGGTGCCGACATGCTGCTTTCCCGGGCTGCCGACGGTGGCGCCGACCTGATCGTCATGGGGGCCTATGGCCACGCCCGCTGGCGGGAAGTGGTGCTTGGCGGGTTCACCCAGCACATGCTGGCCCATATGACGGTTCCGGTTTTTATGGCGAACTAGACTGTCCCGACGATCCAGTCGACCAGCGAGGTGACGAAAACGTCGTGGGCGATGACTATGTTCAGGAAAAGAACGCCCCACAGCAACGGTTTTTTCCACCAGTCGACTTGCGACGGCGATAATTCCATGCGGTAACGCATGGCGATACGGCGCTGGCGGTCGATGTGTTCTTGCCGCAATTGCAGCAGGTTGTCGGCCAGAATATTTTCGAATATGTTCCCCGTTATGGCGGTCATGGCGATAAATCCTGTCGGCTATGTTTTCAAAGCAAGGATTCAGCCCTATAGTTTTCTGTCGGTCAACATTGAATAGTGGGCAACGAAGCCTTAGATATTCTCCGGCTTTCGCTTACACACACACTTCCATCATTTCGGAGATCATCAATGTCAGACCAAGTCGGCGCTTCCCATATCCTGATTATGCACAATGAATCAGACCGTTCATCGGCCACCCGCACCAAGGAAGAGGCACTGGTACTGATTAACGAAATTAAAGGCAAGCTCGAAGACGGCGTCGAATTTACCGAACTGGCGGGTGAAAATTCCGACTGCCCATCGGGCCAGCAGGGCGGCAACCTGGGGCCGTTCGGTCGGGGCCAGATGGTCAAGCCGTTCGAAGACGCCGCCTTCGGACTTGATGTCGATGAAACCAGCGACGTTGTCGAAACCGATTTCGGCTATCACCTGATCCGCCGCAACGCCTGATCCGGCCCGGTTTTAACGGCGGGACTTCAGGACGTTCCGTCTTTCACGGTATTCGTTTTCGTCGATCTCGCCGTTGGCGAAGCGCTGTCCTAGTATATCCAGTGCGCCATCGCCCGCGCGGCGCGTCCCGCCGCGCCAGATTCTGGCGATAATCATCACCACGGCGAGTACGAGCAGGACCAAAACGATCCACGAAAACGGGCCATGGTGCGAACCCATCCAGTAACCTTCGCCATAGTTGGCGTTGACCAGTTCGAGCATGTTTTCGTTGTACATGGGAATGTGATCCTTTCGTTTCTTTGCCGTATCAGGATCGGCGGCCGGTTCCGGTGGAGAACCGACCGCCGCAGACTCCTGTACGGGGGAGAGGGAGGAGTCCTATTTTGCCGGCTGGCTGGCGCCGGACTTGCGATCGTATTTCAGCTTGTAGACGAGTGAATCATCGACCGTAACGATTTCGGCGACAATGGCGTCGTCGCCGGCGGCTTCGACCTTGCCGACCTTCAGCCGGTCATTGCCCTGCCAGACCAGGCGCGCGGCGACTATTTTCCGGATGTCGTCGGTATTGAAATTGTAGGCCTTGGCCGATTTGCCGCCCATATGGCCCTGACCGCCCGCCATGCCGCCCTTCATTTTGCTCATGTGGGCCATCATCGCGCCCATCATGCCGCCCTGGCCGCCCATCATGCCGCCTTGACCACCCTGGTGGCCGCCCATTTGACCACCCTGGCCACCCATCATGCCGCCCTGGTGGCCTTTGCCGCCCTCGGCGCCTTTCTGCGTTTTTATCTGATTGCTCATCTCGCCCTTTTCGTGGCTGTCGGCAAAGGCGGCTGACGGGACGGAATAAGCAACGGCGACGCCTAAAGAGACGGCGGCGACGAAGGCGGCGATTGCGACTGGTTTGTTTCTCATGATCTGTGTTCTCCGTGTTGGTGTAGGTTGTTTGCGGTAACTGGGGGTTATTCAAACACCACCGTGTAACAGGGATATTTCGGGACACCGCGAATTTGTAACAGAATGTTACAGCCCGGCGATTTGCAATGATCGGTAACTAATTTATGGCCCGCCGCCGCCGCCCGGTGGGCTATAGTCTCCGGTATGGAACGCATCCCACATATTCTTATTGTCGATGATGATCGGGAAATCCGCGAGTTGCTGGCGCGGTTCCTCGACAGGCATGGACTACGCGTCAGTACCGCCGCCGACGGTCGCGACATGAAACAGCGCCTCGCCGACTGGAACATTGATCTGGTTGTTCTCGACCTGATGCTGCCCGGAGAGGACGGCCTGACCCTGTGCCGCAACCTGCGCGCCAAATCGGCCCTGCCGGTCATCATGCTGACCGCCATGGGTGAAGAAACCGACCGCATCATCGGGCTTGAAATGGGGGCCGACGATTACCTTGCCAAACCGTTTAATCCGCGTGAATTGCTGGCCAGGATCAAGGCCGTCCTGCGCCGTACGGAGGGAACTTCCGTGCGACCGGGAGACGGGCCGGCATCGACATACCAGTTTGCCGGATGGGCGCTCGATCTTGGAAAACGGGAACTTATGTCGGAAAATGGCGTGCTGGTGCCCCTGAGCGGCGGCGAATTCAACTTGCTGCAGGCGTTTCTCGAACGCCCCGGCCGGGTCCTCAGCCGCGACCAGTTGCTTGATGTGACCAGCGGACGCGAGGCCCAGCCGTTTGACCGCAGCATCGACGTGCAGATCAGCCGACTGCGCCGCAAGATCGAGCAAGACCCCGCGAAACCATCATTAATCAAGACCATTCGCAGTGGCGGCTATATGTTCACGCCCGACGTTACCAGACCCGACGGCAACGCGGAATGAGACTTTTCCCAAGTTCGATAGTCGGTCGAACGGCCCTGGTGCTGTTGCTTGGACTGACCGTTTCGCATCTTGTCAGTCTGGCTATTTATTCCGGCGACCGGCGCGCCGAACTGACCAGCTTCGGCGGCAAACAGATATCCCGCCGCATCGCCGCCGCCGTCGAAACCATCGAGCGGACGCCATCCGGGCGCAAGCGGGAAGTCGCCGGTTCCCTGTGGGGATCGGGGTTCAGCCTGACATTAACCGGGACAAGCGCGTTAAAGGCCGATGGCGATACCGGATGGCGCACCCGGGCAGTGCGCGAAAACCTGAAGGAAGCGCTGGAAGGCTATGAAGCGGACCGGATTCGCATCGCCTATACCCGCTTTCCGGATACCGAACCCGATAAGGCGGTCGGCGCCGAGCCGCCGGAGCGGAGCGGCGATTGGCGGTCGGCCATGCGGCGGCGTATGGGGCGGATGATGTCGGACGACGACGACGGCGATCCGTTGCGAGCCATGCAGCGGCATATGGGGCGGATGGCGTCGGATGGCGATGGCTCCGGCAGCAAGCGATTTATGTCGCTGTCCCGGCGCTGGCATGGAGCAGAGGTTCTCGAAGTGTCGATCCGCCTGTCCGATGGCCAGTGGCTCAACGTGGCGGCGCCTGCGGTCCGCTTCGCCCCGTTCTGGGGATCGCGTAGTTTCGGATCCATGTTCTTCATGAGCCTGCTGGTGATCGTGGTATCGGTGTGGGCGGTCCGGCGGGCGACGGCGCCGTTGGCGTTGTTCGAAAAGGCGGCGGAACGCCTGGGCCGGGATGTCAATGCGCCGCCCATGAACGAGGAAGGCCCGCGCGAGGTGCGCCGCGCCGCCAGGTCCTTCAACAACATGCAAAAACGCCTTAAGGCGTTTATCGAAGACCGCACCCACATGCTGGCGGCGATCTCTCATGACCTGCGAACGCCGATAACCCGGTTGCGTCTGCGGGCCGAACTGATCGAAGACGAAGAACAGCAGAAAAAAATTCTCGATGATCTGGCCCAAATGGAAGAAATGATCGTAGCCACCCTGTCCTTCGCGCGGGACGAAACCGATGGCGAGGCCGATATTCGTTTCGATCTTGCCGCGATGTTGCAAAGTTTATGCGACGATGCCGCCGACAGCGGGTCGAAGACCTCTTACCGGGGGCCGGACCGGCTGACCTGCACGGGCCGACCGGTGGCCCTGATGCGGGCCTTCCAGAACCTTATCGACAATGCCGTCAAATACGGCGGCAGGGCCGATGTGGCGCTGGAACAGGATGGCCAAACCGTGCGGGTTTATTTCGACGACCAGGGCCCCGGCATCCCGGAAACAGAGCGGGCCCGGGTGTTCGATCCGTTTTACCGGGTCGAGGGGTCGCGCAACCGGGAAACCGGCGGTGTCGGCCTGGGGCTGGCCGTGGTTCGTTCCGTGGTCAGCGCCCATGGTGGCGACATTTCGTTTGGCTCGAATGACGATGGCGGCTTCCGGGTCACCGTGATTTTGCCGATATCGTGAATTATTCGCCCTTGCCGCCGTGGGCCAGCGACCAGGCCCTGGGGTCGGCCAGGAAGGCGCGGACGCCGTCGATGCTTTCCGGGGGGAAATATCCGCCGTCCTCGGCGACTTTCAAGACATCGCGCCAGGTCGCCAGGTAGTGCATGGTGACGCCGTGCTTTGCGAGCGATTCCAGGGCGCCGGCGAATACCCCGTAAAAAAACACCACGAAGGCGTCGCTGACCCGGGCCTCGGCCCGGCGCAGGGCGTCGATGAAAATCAGCTTCGAGGCGCCGTCGGTGGCCAGGTCTTCGACAAGCAAGACCCGGCTGTCCGGCTTCATGTGGCCTTCGATCTGGGCGTTGCGACCGAATCCCTTGGGTTTCTTGCGGACGTACAACATCGGCTTCGAGGTCGCTTCGGCGATCCAGGCGGCATAGGGGATGCCGGCGGTTTCGCCGCCGGCGACGGCGTCGATGTTATCGAACCCGATGGCCTGGTCCAGGCCGGCGACCGCCAGTTCCATGATGCGGCGGCGTTCTTTGGTAAAGGAAATGATCTTGCGGCAATCGATATAGACCGGGCTGGCCCAGCCGGAAGTCAGCATATAGGGCTCCTGCGGGCGGAAATTGACCGCCTCGATGTCAAGCAGCATTCTCGCCGTTTCCAATCCGGCCTCGGTGGTGGTCTGGGACATGTCGGTTTCCGGGGGTTAAATGTTGTCGCTACGAGTGCCCTTTATATAAAATTCTCAATGCCCCTTGTCGCGTAAAATATAGCCGTCCCCGCCAAGGCCGCAGAAGTTATACCGAATTGCAAAAAGATAATGACTCATAGAAACGGCCTCACAAGCCTTTTGGACGTTGTCGCCCACGGCCTCCGGTGTTGTTGGACTTGCAAATGGATGCCGATGTCATTACGACTCGGACAACATTGCAAGCGATCAAGAAGGCGCACCTGAATGAGTAACCGTATCGTCGGATTCACCGAAGAACAGCGCCGCAAGGATTTGCGCCGCGAGGTCAGGGACACCTTCATCGTGGTCAACGGCGTGACTTGCCAGATCACCAATATGAGCCTGCGCAGTTTTCGTTGCGTCGGCTACAAGAAGCCGGTCAAACCCGGCGATGATCTGGTGATTGATGAATTGCTGCTGGAAGATAATTCGCGGGTCCGCATGAACGCGCCCGGCATGGTCATTCGCTACAACAAAGAGCGCAAGGAACTGATCGGCGTGTTTGTCGATATCAGCTCGGCGAATTTCAATGTCCTGGAACGACTGATGACGATGCGCCCGATCAACGAAACCGGCGGTCGGATCCGCTAACCGGGCTTTCCCCATGAATTCGGCAGTGTTCCCAAGCGTCTGGTTGCTGATGGATGACCGGGCCGGCAATCGCAGCCAGTGTCTGGGGGTCGCCGAGGCGCTGGGACGGCGCTACGAAATCCGCGATCTTGACTACACCGCCGCCGCCGCCTTGCCCAACTTCGTCATGGGCAAGACCTTCGGCGGCCTGACCGCCAGTAGCCGCCTTAATCTGGTTCCGCCGTGGCCGGATATGGTCATTGCCGCCGGTCGCCGTTGTTCGCCGGTGGCCCGCCACATCAAGGATTTGAACGGTAACCGCACATTTCTGGTGCAAATCATGTTTCCCGGAGAGGCCGGCCTGGAGGAATTTGATCTGGTTTGCACACCGCGTCATGATTCCATTCCCGAGGCTCCCAACATTCTGCATATTGATGGCGCCCCGCACCGGGTGACGGCGAAGCGGCTGGGCGACGCGGCGGAAGATTGGCAGGGTCGGCTGGGGCATCTGCCGCAACCGCGCATCGCCCTGATCGTCGGCGGCAGCACCAAGCGCCGCACCTTCACTGAAGACATGGCCCGCGAACTGGGCCGGGCCGCCGATACCATGGCCGGGTCCGCCGGCGGTTCGCTGATGGTGACCACGTCGCGGCGTTCGGGCGAAGTCGCCGACGCCCTGATCGGTGAAATCGGGGTCGCCAAAGACCTGTTCAAATGGGGCGACGAAGGAGAAAATCCCTACCTGGGATATCTCGCCATGGCCGATGGCGTCATCGTCACCGGCGATTCCGTATCGATGTGTTCGGAAGCCTGCGCGACGCCGGGTCCGGTATGGATTTACGCACCGAAGAAACTGACCACCCACAAGCACGGCCTGTTGCACAAACACCTTTATGCCGGCGGCTACGCCCGGCCACTGGAAGTGGCGGGTGGCGCCGCCTTTGAAACCTGGAGTCATCCGTCTCTCAATGCGGCCATGGATATCGCCGCCGAAATCAGGAAACGCCTCGATCCATGACTGTCGGGAATACCGTTACCATCACGGCGATGGGCGGTCGTGGCGACGGCATCGCCGAGACCGCCACCGGTCGTATTTTTGTGCCCTATACGCTGGCCGGAGAAACCGTCGGGATCGTCCGGCGGGGATCGCGCGGCGAACTGGTTCGGGTGCTCGAACCTTCCGGCGACCGGGTCGAACCGGTTTGCCGGCATTTCACCGTCTGCGGCGGTTGCGGCCTGCAGCATATGAACGACGGCGCCTGTGGCCGGTGGAAACGCGGCGTCGTCGAGACGGCGCTGGCCCATAAGGGGCTGGATGTCGCCGTTGAAGATTTAATTGACGCCCACGGGTCCGGTCGCCGCCGGGCGACCTTTCACGTTCAATTTCAAAAAGATCGGATCATCGCCGGTTTCATGGCGGCCCGCAGCCACCGCTTGCTGGATCTGGATGCCTGCCCGGTGCTGGTCCCGGCGCTGCATGACGCGGCGGCGGTCGCCCGGGGGCTGGCCGCGCCTTTTGCGGCGCCCGGCAAAAAACTTGATATCCGCTTCACCGCCAGCGATAGCGGCCTCGATTGCGATATCCGGGGATGCGGTCGCGACCTGGGCCTGAATGCCCGTCTGGATATTGCCGATGCGGCGCACGACCATGACCTCGCCCGGGTCAGTGCCGATGGCGATCTGGTTCTGCAACGGCGTCCGCCGGGGCTGAAAATCGGCGGTGCGTTTGTCGACCTGCCGGCGGGTGGATTTATCCAGGCGACGGCGAAGGGCGAACAGACCCTGGTTCGTCTGGTCCTGGATGCCATGGCCGGGGCCAGGCGGGTCGCTGACCTGTTTTGCGGCATCGGACCTTTTGCCCTGAGGCTGGCCCGGACCGCCGCCGTACATGCCGTCGACGGCGACCGTGCGGCGATTGCAGCCCTGAAGGATGCCGTCCATCATACCCAGGGACTGAAACCGTTGACTATGGAAGTCCGTGATCTGGTGCGCGAGCCGCTTCATGTTAGCGATCTGGCCGGTTACGATGCCCTGGTGTTCGATCCGCCCCGCACCGGGGCCGAGGCCCAGGCTCGGCAGATTGCCGCATCGGGTATCGCCACGGTGTTGGCCGTATCGTGCGACCCGGCGACCTTCGCCCGCGATGCCGCGATCCTTACGGCGGGCGGTTACCGGCTGGAAAAAGTCACCCCTGTCGATCAGTTCCGCTACACCGCCCATGTGGAATTGGTGGGGCTGTTCCGGATACGCCCTGGCTGATCCGGCTTCGTTCCATTGTTCGACGATTGCACGGTGCGCGAAACCGTTGGGGTTAATGGCTAAAAAGTGTGTACGTGATGGAAGTCCTCGGCCAGGTGTTTTCGTGATAAGCTGATTCATAACAAGGGTCTGCTGACAGCGTTGTGTCGGGAGTGATTCCATGACTGCTACCTTCAGCCGCCGGGACGCCCGGCACTTTTATGACCGGTTCGGCGCGAAACAGGATCGTCAGGGTTTTTACGAGGATGCGGCGCTCGACGCCTTGATTCGCCACGGCCGGTTTTCAGACGCCGGGTCGGTGCTTGAAATCGGTTGCGGCACGGGCCGGCTGGCGGCCCGGCTGCTGTCGGACCATCTGCCCCGGTCGGCCCGTTACGTGGGGCTTGATTTAAGCGCCACCATGATCGACCTGGCGACGGTGCGGCTGGCGTCATGGGCCGAACGGTGCCAATTAAAGCTTAGCGATGGCGACTTCGATTTTTCTTCCTGCGGCGGACCATTCGAACGAATCGTCAGCACCTATGTGTTCGACTTGCTGAGTCATGCCGATATCGCCGCGGTGCTGGCGGCGGCCCACGGGGTGATGCAACAGGGCGGTCTTTTGTGCCTGGCCGGGATAACCAGGGGCAGCGGCCCGGTCTCGGCGGTGACCAGTAAGCTGTGGACGTTGGCGTACGCCGTCAATCCCGCCCTGGTGGGCGGTTGCCGCCCGACGGTTCTGGCCGACTTGATCCCGGAGCGGCAGTGGCGGATCGTCCATCGCGAAGTGGTGGTCAGCGCCACCGTGCCCTCGGAGGTCCTTATCGTCCGGGCGTTATGAACCGGCAACCGTTGAATCGAGTTGCCGATTTGCAAAAAAAAGCGCATATTCGCCAATAGTTTAGGCCACCGGATCAAGCTTCCTTAAAGTGTAATCACTTCAAGGAAGATAATTTGATCGTCACTAATAAATCGGGCGAATGGTCTGCGTTTAATTAAGCGCGGGTTACTCCAGGAGGACGGATGCCGGACGGAACGCAAACGAGAGTTGGCGGTGCGGGCGAGAGAATAGCGCGCGGCAACGAAGTGAAGCCGGGTATTTGTGGCATCTGCCCGGCCGGGTGTGGCGTCAACGTCCATTTCAGCGATGGAAAAATCGAGCGTTTGACGCCCTTGAAGGATCATCCGCTCGGCATGGTCTGCCCGCGCGGCGCCAGGGCCAGCGAGATCGTTTATTCCGAAGACCGTATTCTTTATCCGCAGCGGCGTATCGGCGAACGGGGCGAAGGCCGTTTCGAGCGGATCACCTGGGATGACGCCTACGAAATATGGCTGGATAACCTGCACCGGACCGCTAAACGGTACGGCCCGGAGGCGGTCTGCCTGTATACCGGCCGGGGGAATTTCGAGTACGGGCTGAACGAGGCGTTCATGCCCAGCGGGGCCTCGGAATCCTCGGCCAATGCGGTATTGTTCCCGTTCGGATCGCCCAACACCACCGGCGTCGGCGCCCTGTGCTACGTGGCTTACGGGATGATGGCTCCGCAAACCTGCTTCGGCGCCCATTACAAGGATACCCGCGACGATATCGACAAGGCCGATCTGGTCGTTATCTGGGGCGCTAATCCGGCCACCGATTCCTCGCCGGTCAAGTTGCGTCATGTCAAGCAGGCCAGGAAACGCGGCGCCCGTATCATCGTCATCGACCATCGCCGCAGCGAAACGGCCCGCGCGGTTGATGCGGAATGGCTGGCTATCCGGCCGGGAACCGATGGCGCCCTGGCCCTTGGCGCGATAGCGGTGATGATCGAAGAGGACCTGTACGATCACTATTTCGTTGAAAACTGGACCCATGGTTTCGCCGATTTGCGCGACTATGTCCGGGATTTCACGCCCCGGCGGGTGGCGCAGATTACCGGAATTCCGGCTCCCCTGATACGCGATCTGGCCCGCGCCATCGCCGCCGCCAAGGGGTGTTCGGTGGTCATGTATACCGGGCTTGAATATTCCGACAGCGGCGTCCAGTCGATCCGCGCGGCGCTGATGCTGCAAGCGCTGGGTGGTCATCTTGACGCGCCGGGCGGCAAGGTCTTCGCCATGCCTGAACGCCGCTGTTCCATCGCCAGCCCAACCGAACTGCCCCCCGGAACGCCGGAACCGATCGGGGTCAAGGAATATCCGCTGTTTCATCAACTGCGCAACGAATGTCACGCGGTGGCGCTGCCCCGGGCCATTCTGGAAGACGATCCCTATCCCCTGCGCGCGATGATTGTCAGCGGCGCTTCGCTGATTACCTCGTGGCCGCAGCCCGAATTGTGGCGCCGGGCCCTGAATTCGCTTGATTTCCTTACCGTGATTAACAGATTCCCGACCGCCGATGCCAAGTACGCCGATTTGCTGTTGCCGGCGGCGACCGGTTTCGAAATCGAGTCCTACATGGTTCACGACGGTTATGTGCAGCATCGCGCCCGGCTTATCGAACCGCTCGGCGAGGCGCGCAACGATTACCTGATCTTCGCCGAACTGGCGCGGCGGCTCGGCTATCGGAACCTGTGGCCGTTAACCGAAGAGGAGATGATCCGCAAGGCCCTGGTCGGTCTCGGCGTTACCCTGGAAGACCTGCGCGCCCGGCCACAGGGGATGCCGTTTCCGATACCGGCCATCGGCTACCGTAAGCATGAAACCGGCGAATTGCGGGCCGACGGCAAGCCCGGTTTCGAGACGCCAAGTGGAAAATTCGAGTTCACCTCGGAACTTCTGCGAAAGCATGGATACCAACCGTTGCCGGTTTACAGCGAACCCAGCGAGGGGCCGTTGGCCGACCCCGAGTTGAGCCGGCGCTATCCGCTGGTGTTCAATTCCGGCGCCCGTACCCAGGCGGCCTTTCGCTCCCAGCATTTCAACATCCCGTCACTGGTCGCCATGCAGCCGCGACCGCTGGTTCACATGCACAGCCGCGATGCCTCGGCCCGCGAAATCGGTGATGGCGACGAGGTTTTTGTCGTCACGCCGCGTGGCCGGGTGCGGTTCTGGGCGCAGGTCGATGAAGACATTGCTCCCGGCGTGGTCGAGGCCAACATGGGCGGCGGCGGACCGCTCGGCCCGAAAGCCTGGCAAGAAGCCAATGTTAATGAACTTACCGACCTGGAAAACCGCGACCCGATCTCGGGCTTTCCGGTATACAAGGCCTTGTTATGCGATGTGTTGAAGCCGGATTCCGGGTAGCACGTAAGCTACGGCTAGCGGAGTTTCGACCAGGCGGTTCTGGCGTCCTCGGATATGGAATTGGCGTAGTATCCCTGTATCGGCGCTACGAAGTCCGATTCGGCGGCAGCTTTGCGCAGGATTACCAGGAACACGGTGTTTGCCGGAAGTTCCTCCTTTTCGGCGAATGCCAGGATATCTTCGCGGCTGTCGAACAGATGGGCCACCAGGGGATCGATGGCGCCGATGCAAAAAACCATGACCTCGTAACCATTGGCGGCGGCCATGTCGAAGAACAGGGTTGGTTGAAAATTTACAAAGCCATGATCGACCCACCCTTTAATCATGGGGCCTTCATGAATCATCAATCCCCCCGGTTTGGTGGCCTTGTGCATGGTGGCGAAAAACTGAGCGATATTAAATATATGTTCCGCAGTACCGTTGTTTATGGTCAGGTCGAATTGTTCGGCTAAATCCAGGGGGGCGTTAAGGTCCAGTTTAAGGCAACCTTCGGGGCCATCGAAATCGATGGCTGTGGTCTTGTCGCAGCCAAAGAAAATACCGTAGAAAATTTTGGCCAACCCGAAAGCAATGCCGAATGTATCCATTTGCATGACTTCGGCCAGGCGGCGTTCGAGTTTGCTTCGGTCCTGCCCCGATTCAACCAGGGCATTCAAATCCCGGAGCAGGGTTTCCACCGGGACATCGCCGTACCAGTTGGCTTCGCCGAATTCCAGGATCGAATCGACTCTCGGCAGCAGGCCGTTCTCGAATGATGAACGCAGGATCGCGTAACTGAAAGAGGTGATGGCCATGACCTATACCGCCCGCGAATGGCGGGCCTTGCCGCTGGCCAGGTAGGCGTCGAAGGCGCTGGCGACCAGGCGGACGAAGGGGCGGCCGGTTTCGGTGACGGTAACGGTATTGGCCGAAAGCGTAACCAGGCCGTCTTCGGCCATGGGCGTCAGTTTTTCCATTTCCGTGGCGAAGGCCGTTCCGGCGACGCCGTGGCGGGCGCCGATGTCGTCCAGATCGACTTTCAAATCGCACATCAGGCGTTCGATGATCTGGGAACGCAGACGGTCTTCGCCGGACAGTTCGAATCCGCGCGCGATGGGAAAATCGCCGGCCGCCACGGTCTCGCGGTAGTCCTTCAGGGGCGAGGTGTTCTGGATGTAGCCTTGCGGCAACTGGCCGATGGCCGAGGCCCCGAAGCCGATCATCGCCGCCGCCGTATCGGCGGTGTAGCCCTGAAAATTGCGGCGCAACTCGCCGGTTTCCAGCAATTTGGCCATCTCGTCGCCGGGCAGGGCGAAGTGATCCAGGCCGACCGCCAGATATCCCGCATCGAGAAGCTTTTCCGATGACGCCATGAATTGCCGCCAGCGTTCATCGGCGCCCGGCAAGGCGCTTTCGTCGATCATCTTCATGTGCGATTTCATCCACGGCACATGGGCGTAGCCGAACAGCGCGATGCGAACTGGCTTAAGGTCGATGGCCATTTCGGCCTCGCGGGCGACCATTTCGGCGGTCTGACCGGGCAGGCCGTACATCATGTCCATGTTGATGTCATCGATGCCGTTATCGCGCAGCCAGCCGATCACCCGCGCCGTCACCTCGTATGGCTGGATGCGGTTGATGGCCTTCTGGATTTTGTCATCGAAGCTTTGCACGCCGATGCTGGCCCGGTTGACGCCGGCCCTGGCCAATGCCTTGACGTAGTCTTCTGTGGCCGTGCGCGGATCGAGTTCAACGGCGATGGCGGCGTCATCGGTAACCCGAAAACGGTGCCGCAGGCGTTCGATTATGCGTTTCCAGTCTTCGCCCTTCAGAATGGTCGGGCTGCCGCCGCCCCAGTGCAGATGGTCGGCCCGGAAACGGGTCGGCAAGGCGGTGGCGACCAGATCAATTTCCTGAAGCAATACGTCCAGATACCGGCTAACCGGTTCATAGCGTTTGACGATCTTGGTGTAACAGCCGCAGAACCAGCACATTTCATCGCAAAACGGAATGTGGAAATATAACGACAGCGGCGTTTCCGGGGCCAGCTCGCCAAGCCATCGGCGATAGGTTTCGCCGGTCACCGCCGCGGTGAAATGCGGCGCCGTCGGATAGCTGGTGTAGCGCGGCGCCATCAGGTCGTATTTTTGGGAAAGATCGGAAATCATATCGTAGACTATATAGGACTTTCGGGGCCGTGGTTAAAGCGGATCGACGACAAACGGGTGACGCGGGCCGAAATCGCCGATCACGCTGCGATGGGCTATCAGGCCCTGCTCTTCGTGCCATTTGTAAATGGCGCAGGCCGGCGGTTCCAGGACGAAACTGGATTTCGCGCCGTGGCGCAGGTCCAGCGACATCTGAAACACCAGGCTTGACGCGATGGACGCCACCGTACCGCCCCAGCGGACCGTGACATCGCGGTGGGCGTGGCCGCAAACGATTCGTTGCACCTGATTGTGACGGGCGATGATGGCTTCCATTTCCAGGCCGCCTTCGAAGCGCTTGACGCCCATGAAGCCGATGCCGGTGACAAACGGCGGGTGGTGCATGAAAATAAGGCTCGGGCGGTCCGGCGCACAATTCAGGGTGTCGTCCAGCCATCGCAGCCGCACATCGCACATCTCGCCGCCGTCATGGCCCAGCCGCTTGCTGTCGAGCCCGATCAGCCGCAGTGGATAGCGGTCGTCGTCGATGGTGTAATGCAGAAAATCGCCGTCATCCGGCAGGTATCCGCAATCGCCGAAATAACGGCGAATCATGTCCCGTTCGTCATGGTTTCCGGGGATTACGTAGCTGGGCATATCCAACCTGTCCAGTTTGCGCCGGAGCCCCTGATAGTCCTGCTTGCGGGCTTTGTTGACCAGATCGCCGGTAACCAGCACCAGATCGGGCCGGGGTTCCAGGCGGTTCAGGTGTTCGATGGCGGCGTTCAGGGCGGCCTCGGAATCGACCCGGCCCTTCAGGGGGCGGCCATCGGTGCGCAGGTGCAGGTCGGTAATCTGGGCGATTATCATTCCGGTATCCTTATACCAAGTTGCAGGAAGAATGACCTATAGAGATCGTCACAGCAGGCCTTCGGAGGGCGTCGAAAAGCCTTGACGATGCGATCGCATCGCCGGCGGCTTCTCTCCTACCCGAAGGTCTGCTGTGACGATCTCTATAGGTCATTCTTCCTGCAACTTGGTATAATACCCGGGCGTGGCGTCAATTTCCCGGCCAGGACTTGACCTCTTGGCATTGCTTGCCCAGGCCCTCGATCCCCAACTCGACGACATCGCCGGCCTTCAGGTATAGCGGCGGCGTTCGCCCCATGCCGACGCCGGATGGCGTACCGGTAACGATGATGTCGCCGGGCATCAGGGTCATGTACTGGCTCAGGTTGGCGATGATGGCGGCGACCCCGAATACCATGTGGCGGGTGTTGGAACCCTGCCGGCGCTCGCCATTAACGTCGCACCACAGGTTCAGATTCTGCGGCTCGTCAACCTCGTCGCGGGTCACCAGCCATGGCCCCAACGGGCAAAAACCATCGAAGCTTTTACCCTTGGTCCACTGGCCGCCATGGTTGATTTGAAAATCCCGTTCCGAAACATCGTTGGCCACCGCATAACCGGCGACATAATCAAGCGCCTGGCTTTCATCGACATGCTGGGCGCGGGCGCCAATGATAACCGCCAGTTCGACTTCGTAGTCGGTGTGGGTCGATCCCGGCGGCATGGTAATGCCGTCATTGGGGGCGCCAAGCGAGGTCACGGCCTTGCTGAAAACCAGCGGTTCCGGCGGCAACTCGATCTTCGTCTCGGCCGCATGATCGGCGTAGTTGAGGCCGATCGCCAGAATTTTTCCGACCCCGCTTAGCGGCGGGCCGATACGATGAGTGCCCTCAACCTGGGGCAGCGAGGCGAAATCGTGCTTCGATAACTGCGTCAGGCGTCCCGCCGACAGGGTCGCCGGCGTGATGTCGCCGATCAGGCCCGACAGGTCACGCATGCGGCCATTATCATCGATAAGGGCGGGTTTCTCTTCGCCGACCGGGCCGTATCGTAGCAGTTTCATCGAATTGTACTCCCAGTAGGTAGCCAGTCAGTTTGACAATAAACGGCTTCGAATGCACGTCAATCATGATACGCAACTAAAAATAATTTCGATAAAATTTTATGAAAAATAATAAAAAATAAGTATAAAAAATAAAATACAATTTAAATATAAATAACAATGTAATAAAGAATATTGAATACTTGACATTTTTCCTTGTTGTAACTAAATTAGCCTCCATGAAACGGCTAATGGAAATTATCACTATCCTGACTGCGCGGTTGATCCGTCTGTCGGTCAGGCTGCGCGGTCTGCCCGACAATCAGGCGGGCAGTGTAATGATGCTGGTTGCCCTGTCGGCCATTCCCCTGATCGGCTTTGTCGGGGTAGGTACGGATGCGGCGCGCGGATATCTGGCCAAATCCCGGCTTTCCTCGGCGCTGGATGCGGCGGCGCTGGCCGGCGGAAACAGTTTTTTTCTGGCGACGCGGGATGCCGATGTTCGAATGTATTTCGACGCCAATTTTCCGGCGGGCTATTTGGGCGCCACCGTGACCGGCCCGGCAATTGCGGTAGATCAGGCCGCCGAAACGATTACGCTGACTGCCAGCGCCACCATACCGACCACATTCATGACGCTTTTTGGCTTCAAGGAACTGACCGTCAGCGCCAGTGCCGAAGTTACCCGCGCCCAGGAGGCCCTGGACGTTGTCCTGGCGATCGATATGTCCGGTTCGATGAACAGTTCGGTGTCGGGCGGCGGCTCGCGCATTGCCGCGGCCCGCAGCGCCGCCACCCTGCTGGTCGAAGTGCTGTATGGCAATAACCTGACAAAGGACCGGTTAAACATCGGGTTGGTGCCATGGAACGGCAAGGTCAATATTACCATGAACGGATCGGCCTTCGATTCCGGCGCGACCATTTCCCAACCAACCACGGTATTCGTAAATCCGGAGACCGGTTCCGTGCAAAGCGAGGTTTTTGTCGCTAACAATTCCCCGGTTCCGCTGCTGGCGGCGCCGGCGTCGGACTGGAAGGGCTGTGTTTTTTCCAGGTTCCTGAATGACGGGGACAACAATACCGATGCCGATCTGTTCCTGTCGCCAATGACCGTCGGCGGCGTCGACTGGCCGGCCTGGCAACCGGTCGGCCCCGAGGGCGAACCGGTGAGTGGCGGGACATGCACCCTGTCCATCAATGGCGGCGAATGCACACGTTGCCTGTCCGCCAGCGTTACCCCGCTGAATAACACGAAACAAACCGTTCTGGACGCGATCGCCGGCCTTACCAGTCCAACCGGCACCACCAACATTCCGCAGGGACTGGGTTGGGCCTGGCGGGTATTGAAGCCGACATCGCCGTTTACCGAGGCCGTTCTGGCCCCGACTTATAACAGACAGCAGGCCATCGTACTGTTAACGGACGGCGAAAATTTTGCCGGCAACGGCGACGGCTACAAGACCGTCTTCGGTTATGGCAGTACGGCCCGTCCGACCATGAATGGCCGCCTTCTGGAGCTCGCCGGCAACATCAAGGCGGATGGCGTCCAGGTATATGTCATCCAGTTCGCCAACAGCGGTTCCAGCTTGCAGACGTTGCTGCAACAGGTGGCCAGTGGGCCAGTTTCTCCCTACTACAACAACGCGCCGGATTCGGCGACTCTTGAAAGTATTTTCCGCGAGATCGCCAACCACCTGTCGAAGTTGCGGATTTCGAAATGATAACCTTTATGCCCGTGCAAAGGCGGTTCGCCATGATTGGCGATTATGTTCGCGCCCTGTTCGACCGTATCGCCGCCGAGCGCTCCGGAACGGCGATCATCGAATTCGCGTTCGCGGCGCCGGTGATGATCCTGCTGGTGGTCGGAAGCATCGAGTTCGGCATGGTGATGTTCACTTCGACCCTTATGGAAGGCGCCATACGCGACGCGTCCCGCTACGGCATTACCGGCCAGGAGCCGACCGAGGCCGCCCGGCTTGCCCGTATTCTGGAATTGGTCGGCGAAAATACGCTGGGTCTGGTCGATATGTCGACGGCCCGGATCGACGTCCTGGTGTATCCGGCATTTGCCGATATCGGCAAACCGGAAAGCTTCACCGACGGCAATGGAAACGGCGCATTTGACGCCGGGGAAACATTTACCGATACCAACGGGAATGGTGTCTGGGATGCCGATTCCGGCGCTCCCGGACCCGGCGGTTCGGGTGATATCGTGCTGTACCGGATAAATTATGACTGGCCGTTCATTACCCCGTTTTTCGCTTCCATACTGGGCAACGAAACACTTTCGTTGACCGCCAGCCTGGCGGTCCGTAATGAACCGAAGGAAATTCAGTAATGTGGAATTTGGCGCTGCGGCTGTTTCGGCGTCTGCGTGACGAACGCCGTGGCGCTATTGCCGTGGAATTCGCCCTGTTCGCGCCAATGTTGGTCATGCTGGTTACCGGAGGCATCGAAATCAACCGCTTCATCCTGCTTAACCAAAAGGTTGAGCGGGCATCCGTTACGGTCGCCGATTTAACGTCCCAGGCGGAATCCCTGACGGAAAGCGATATTACCGACCTGTTTCAGGTTATCGGGCAGGTCGTGAAGCCTTTTGATTTGACCGGTGTCGGCAAGATAATCGTATCGTCGGTCAGCGCCAGAAATGGAAATTCACCCAGGATCAACTGGCAACGGTCTTTTGGCGCGCTGTCAAATTCAAGCGCCTTTGGCGGCGAGGGAAACACCCCGACGCTGCCGGCGGGATTCGTCGTTCGCGACAATGAAAGCCTGATTATCGCCGAGGTGTTTTTTAACTACACCCCGATTATCGTATCCAATGTTGTCGATCCGGTAACCCTTTACAATGTCGCATATTTTCGCCCCCGATACGGTTCGCTGGATCAGATAAACTGATTGCAAATTGCATCAAATTTTATCTAAAAATTACTCAAGTAAAATATGTATTAAAAGTAATTTATTACTAATATAGTGGTAAATAAATATTTTGACTATGGTGTATTTGTACTTGTATATTATTTATACGATAAGTAATTGTCACTAACACAGATAGGAGCCATGTCATGAAAATCGAAATCCTGAAAAACCTGATTAAAGATGAATCCGGCGCCACCGCCATCGAATACGGCCTGATCGCCGCCCTGGTGTCCGTCGCCGCCATCGCCGCCCTGACCGCCATGGGTG
>CAZZKE010000020.1:0-34835 GCA_964655005.1 uncultured Thalassospiraceae bacterium
GTTCTGTTTTGGTCCGTCGTCAGGTTCGGCGCGCCGAGCTTCTGGATTTTTTTGGAATTACGGCGACAGTATACTAAACTGTCGGTTGTTAATTAGCAAGCTGTCGCCGTAATAGGTTATGATCAACGGGGTCTGCGGCCTAAAGTTTAAGCGGGAAGGTGCGCGAGCGCAGGTCGTCCGGGGATAGGTCGAAGTCATCCAGCCGGTCGCGCCAGTAGGGCAGACGCGAGATGCAGTCTTCCAGATCCCTAATCAGCGCTTCGTCGATGGCGCCATCCAGCTTGTACGCCAAATAGCCCTGAAAATACTTGGCGAAGGCGTTGTCGGGCGCGATCAGGTCGGTGATATTTTTCAGCCACTTCATCTGCTGCACCAGCTTGGCCTCGCGGCTTTCGCGGAACAGGCGGGCAAAGTTAAGATGGAAATTCATATAGGCCCAGATATCATCCAGTTCGGCGGGGCCCGGAATATCGTCCATGGAATGCCCGGCGAAGGCATCCTTGAAATCTATCGACAGCATATCCCTGGGCGCCGCCGATTTTTCCGCCGCCTTACGCAGCGTGCCATAGGCGCCGGTGGTGAAGCGGACCTCGCCGAAGTCGACATCGTCGATCATCCCGTCGGCGACCATCTGATCGAATATCGGCGTATTCGGCAGCGGTTGCAGGATAAACACGTTGCACCAGTCCAGGTCCATTTCCCGGGCGACGTTGATGGTGTCGTAAATCTGGCGATAGGTTTCGCCGGGGAATCCAATCATGATAAATACCCGGGCGTTGATCCGTTCGATGCCGCGCAAGACTTCGGCAGCTTTTAGGAAATTTTTGACCGTGCCGGGTTTGCGGATTTTTTTCAGGGTTTCCGGATTGCCCGATTCCATGCCGATGTTAAGCCCGATGCAGCCGCTGTCGGCGGCCGCCCGCATCAATTCGTCGGTGCACGAAGTGGCCAGCACGCCATTGGTGCAATCCCAGGTCATGGCCACATCCCGGCGGATCATTTCATTGAATAATTCCAGCGCCCGCCCGCTATTGTAAAGAAGGTCATCGTCGAGCCACATGATATGGCCGATCCCGTAATCGTTCTTCAACATCAGCAATTCATCGACCACCGAGCTGACAGAACGCCCCCTGACCCCGACGCCGTTGAAATTGCGCACACTGCAAAACGTACACTGCGCCCGGCAACCGCGGTTGGTCAGCACCGTGGCGAACCGCTTGCCCGGTTCGACCAGGCTGTAAAAACCGCCGATCTTGCCGTTGTCGTTGATCCCTTCCATGCCCATCAGGCGATAGTCTGGAATGGCGTCGAGCGCTTCGCCCTGCGGCCTTCGTTGCGCCGTGAAATAAAGCACCCGGTCGTCGCCCAGGAAAGCGACCTGGGCCAGGCCGGCCGCCGACTGGCCGCCGTTGACGATGCGCACGAAATCGGCGAAGGCGATTTCCGCTTCGTAGACGAACAAAAAATCGATGGTCGGGAAAGCGGCGATAAGATCGTCCCGCGTGGTCGGCCCCACGAAGGCGTTCGAAACATGCACCCCGCCCACCGCCTGAGGCGTATCGGCGGCGATCCGGCGCAGCCTGTTGCTGACGTCAACGGTCGATGGATGGGTTTGCGAGAACATGCAGGTCAGGCCGATAATGTCAGGATCGAAGGCATCGACTTTGGCCTTAAGTTCGGCGTCGATAATTCCCGAATAGTCGAAATCGTCTTCGCCGTCGCTCCTCCGGCAGGCCCCCAGGATGGCATCGTTCAGATTGAGAATTTCGACCGCGATACCGTCGGCGGCCAGCCGGGTGGCGATCAGGCCAAGGCCGTAGGGCGGATAATTCCAGTAGCGCCCGCGCTTGCCGGTGGCATAGGTAAAGCTGGATTGCTCGGCATCGGGGGGAACCACGAACAAGACGCGCCTGATGCCGGCATCGCCGAACATCGCCTGCAATGCCTGTTCGGCGCACCGCACCGCTGCGGCGTCGTCGCCCGGTTCGGGCGGCACGCTGGCCAGGGGCCGGCGCGGCGTTTCCGGTGTCGCGTTCGCGTCCATCAATTAAAGGTCCCTTCCTGGGCGTCCAAAAAAAACAGCCGGTATTCGCCGTTATGCCAAATTACCGGTGAAAACGATAGTCCAGCGGCATTTCCTTGATGGCATCCCAATAGCGGTCGATCCAGTTTATAACGTCGGCGATGCCGTCTTCGAATGATCGTTGGGGAGCCCAGCCCAGTTCCGTCCTGGCCCGCGTCGAATCGATTACATAGGCCTTGTCCTGGCCGATACGTTCCGGCCCCATTTCGACGGCATCGGCAAACGCCATGCCCATGCGCTCGCACACCGTTTCGACGACCCGGCGAATGGAAATGCCGGCGTCGGGCGACAAGTGGTAGATCGAGCCGTTCCCGCCGTTCACCATGGCGGCAATTTCGCCCCGCGAAACGTCGTCGATGTGAATATAGGACTTGACCGCCCTGCCGCCGCCATCAAGGCGTATTTTACGCCCCATGCGGATATAAATGACACTGCGTGGAATGATCCGGTAAAGCTGCTGGAATGGCCCATAGACGTTACTGGCGCGGATCGACACCACGGGGAAATCATAGGTCTTGTGAAGCACGCTAAGGAACAGGTCGGCGGACGCCTTCGACGCCGCATAGGGGGAACTGGGATCGAGCGGATGGTCTTCCCCGACGGCGCCTTCGCACGAACCGTAGACTTCCGGCGTCGAAATGTGGACATAGCGTTTAAGATAGGAACGCCGGCGCAGGGCCTCGGTCAGCCGGACCATAGCCAGCGCATTGGTTTGGTAATGATTTTCGGGATGCCGAAAACTGGACGGCACCTCGCCCTGGGCGGCGAAGTTAACGATATAGTCCGGCGCGAACTTATCCAAACTGGCCAGCGCCCCCGTCATGTCGTCGACCAGATGATGGCGGGCGAAGGCATAGCGGTCATCGCCATGATGCAGATGCGCCAGCAGGGCCGGCCATTGTTCGCCGGAACGGCTGATGCCAAGCACCCGGTACTCGCCCAGACCCAACAGCATGTCGATCAGGCTGGAGCCGGAAAACGATGTCGAACCGATCACCGCGACTTTTTTCATGGCCCCGTCCGCCGATAAAAGGCATTGACCGTTTCGGCCACATGAATGATCTGTTGTTCATTCAGGTACTGATGGACCGGCAACGACAGGATGCGCCCGGCCTGCTCCTCGGCGACCGGGAAATCACCCATGGCGTAACCGAATTCGGCCGCCGCCGGTTGCAGGTGAATCGGCGTCGGGTAATGAACGGCGGAACCGATACCGCCGTCGGCCAGATGCCGTTTCAGATCGTCCCGCCGCGCCGCCTGGATGACGAAGGTGTGAAAGGTGTTGAATTCCTCTTTGCGGCAGGGTGGCCAAAACACCGATTCCGGATCGAGATGGGCCCGGTACAAGGCGACATTCCGCCGCCGCCGTTCGATGACATGATCCAGGTGCCGAAGCCTGAATCTAATGATCGCCGCCTGCAATACGTCCAGGCGCGAGACGACGCCGAATTCCCGGACCAGGTCGCGCCCGGCCAGGCCATGCGAGCGGATCAGGCGCAGTTGTTCCGCCGCCGCCCTGTCATCGGTCAGGATAAAACCGGCGTCCCCGGCGGCGTTGAGATTTTTCAGGGGATGGGCGGACAGGCAGCCGAAATGGCCGATGGTTCCGGCCATCGAACCGTCCCGCCGGGACCCCATGGCTTGGGCCGCGTCTTCGATGACAATCAGGCCATGAAGCCTGGCAATAGCCATGATCCGAGGCATGTCGGCCATCCGGCCGGTCAGGTGAACCGGCATGATCGCCCGGGTTTTCGCGGTGATCGCGGCTTCGATCAGGTCCGGCGAGATATTCTGGTCGGCCATGACATCGACAAATACCGGCGTCGCGCCAACGGCGACGATGGCGCCGGTCGAGGCGATAAATGAATTCGGCTGGGTGATGACTTCGGCTCCGGGGCCGATGCCGGCGGCCCGCAGCGACAGGATCAGCGCATCGGTGCCGGAGTTAACGGCGACGGCGGCGACGGAACCGGTGTAGGCGCAAAGATCGTCTTCCAGAAGCTCGACTTCCCGACCGCCGACGAAACTGCCTTTCGAGAATACGTCATCGACGATGGCCAGGATTTGCTCGCGCTGGTCTTCGTACTGGCGCGGAAAATCCACATAGGGAACTTCAGTCATGGCGGACCGATTCGTAATAGCCGCGAACGGTATCGATCACGTAATCCAGTTCGGCGCGGTGCAGATGCTGGTCGGCCGGGAACGAAATGATCGCGCCGGCATGGCGGTCGGTGACCGGAAAATCACCCGCCGCATATCCCAGATGCCGGAGCCCTTCTTGTTGATAAAGCGGAATGGGATAGTGAATCTTGGCCTCGACGCCATTGGCCAGGCAATGTTCAAAAAGTCCGTCGCGGCGTTCGGCGAACACCATGTACAGATGATAGACATGGCGGACGCCCGGACGGCGTTGCGGCAGGGTTATGCCATCGATAGCGCCCAGGCGTTCGTCGTAATAGGCGGCATTTTCGATCCGCGCCCGGGTGATTTTTTCACTGTCGCCGACCAGCCAATTGCCGACGATGGCCTGAATCGAATCAAGGCGCGAGTTGTAGCCGAGGATTTCCACCTGATCGCGGTTGCGCAGGCCGTGGTTGCGCAACAGGCGAAGCTTCCTGTCCGTCTCGTCGTCATTGGTGACGACCACCCCGGCGTCGCCCCAGACATTAAGATTTTTCAGCGGATGCAGCGAAAAGGCGCCGGCCGCCCCCCAGGCGCCGGCGTTGCGGCCCGCCATATTGGCAAGGATTCCCTGGCAGGCGTCTTCGACCACGGCCAGGCCGTATCTGTCGGCTATTTCCATGATCCTCGGCATATCCGGCAGATTGCCGGTCAGAGTCACCGGAACGATGGCCCTGGTCTTTTCGGTGATCGCCGCCTCGATCAGGCCGGCGTCCATGCAGAAACTGTCATCGACATCGATCAGCACGTTCCTGGCCCCGGTTTCGGCAATCGCCCCGACGGTAGCGATAAAAGTGTTGGCGGCGGTAATGACCTCGTCGCCGTGGCCGACGCCGACGGCCCTTAGCCCCAACTTGATGGCATCGGTGCCGGAACCGACGCCGATGGCGTGCCGGACCCCGATCACCCGCGCGAAGCGACGCTCGAATTCGGCGACCGGCTCGCCCAGCGTGAAGTCGCCGGTCGGCACGAAGCGTTTCAGTTGTTCGAATATTTCATCCGCATCGGCGAATTGCTGCGGCAGGTAGGAATAGCGAACGGTCCGGATCGGGCCTTCTGTCACTTTACATCTTGTCCTTCAGTTCTTGCCGAACCGTTCGGCGACATCGTTGGCGTAATTGATCGCCGTCAGGAACAGCAGCACCCCGGTGTTGCGGAAAGTCCGCAGACTGTCATCCAGGACCTTGAAATAGGTATCGTGATTAATGCTGACGCCGCGCAGCAGGCACAACAGGAAACTCAAATCCAGCCGCGCCGCCAGTCCCGCATCGGCCAGCCGTTGATCCAGAAACGATGGCACATTTCTGGTCTTGTCCGCCAAATCGGTATACAGCGGCGAATAGTTGTCGATAACCTGGCGGGGCCAGTCGTAAGTAATATCGAACCTGTTGCATTCGGCGGCGTTCGGCAGGAAGGCGTCGGTTTCGACCGTGTAGCGGCCATTTTCGGCGGTGTCATGGGGGAATGAATAAAGCAGCCGGGCCAACCCGAACAGCGGATCGCTGACATCGATTTTGGCGTCGGGATCGATGACGTGAAAGCGTTCGGCGCGGGCTTCGTCGCCGATGATGATATTTTCGGCATGGAAGTTCCAATGGCCGAGGACGGCAATGTTGCTGCCGCCCCGGTTGAGACGGTGGAAAGCCGGCGATTCGAATATTCGCGCCAGACACCACTTGAGCGAGCGCAGCGGGCGTCCGTTGACGACGATCTCGTCAAGCGAAGCCAGATATCCGATGTGTTCCAGCCCCAGCAGACGGTGATAGGCCTCGCCGATATATTCGGCCAGCCACTGACCGCCGCGCCCTTGCAGCCCGGTATCGAAATCGTGCTCTTCCAGCATGTCGATCAGCGCCGAGGTGACGGTGCGCAGCAATTTGACCGATCCGCCCGGCCCCGGTTGCTCGCGCTGCAAGACGCCGGCCAGCGTGCTGCCTTCGATGAATTCCTGCAAGTAGAATGTCTTGTCGCGATGCAGCCCGGCGCCGATAACTCCCTGGCCCAGGATTGCCGGCAATCGCGCCCCCAGCATCGGGTAACGTGATTTCAACTGCTGGATGCGCGCCGCCTCGCGTTCCAGCAGCGCGTTGTTGGCGTGGGCGATCTTGCACATTACCGGACCGTCGTCCATATCCAGGCGCAGGACCAGGGCCGAGCCGTTTTTCAGGACCTTGTGGTTATGGAATGTTTCCGGTTCCTGCAGCAGGCGCTGAACATTCATGGCCGCGCCTCGTAGATTTTCAGATTATCCCCGCCCAGCAGATGCCGCACCGCCTCGATAACGCTGCGGCAGTATCCGCGCGTATTATGCACATAGGCCTGAACAATCAGTTCGCTGACCGGCGAAGGCCCGCCATCGCTTAGCGAGAATGGATCATCGTTGAAGCGCAGCAGCGCCGGTTGCGGCAGCACCACGGCGGCGGCCTCGCTGAATTCGTAACCGCGGCTGCCATAGGGTTTTTCGGCGATACGCAGGACCGTCGGCAACCGCGCCGCCGTCTTGCGCAGGCTGGCGGCGATGCGGCTGCTGTCCAGGCGACCGCCGTCGGCGCACTCGTAAGCCATGAAAAACCGGCAAATCTGATAGCCTGGCGGCGTCGTCAGGGTCCGGAGCGAAATGGTATTGGCGTTGGTGCAATCGGGAAACATCCGGTTCATGGATGTTTCGACCTGCGAGAAGCCTGGGCGAAGATTGCCGCGCGGGTCCTGATCGCGGGCGCTGATAGATTTCGTGCCAAGCCGCCCGGTCGGCGTGTCGGGATGGACGATATCGACCTCCATGGCACGAAAGTCGAGCGATGTCATGCCGACTTCCTCGGCCAGTTCCAGGACGCCGCGCAACTGCGCCTGCCAGCCGTTGGTCTGGCAAGAGCCGAGGGCAAAAATACGCTCCCCGCCGGCCGCCTTCGGCCTGACCGTCAGGAAACGCTCCGGAGCGCCGATCAATCCCGGATACAGGGCCGCCAGGGCCTTGGCCTCGGCCACCCCGACCACGTATCCGGAAACTCTCAGCAGCCGTTCCATAAGCACCCGGTCGCCGATATGCTTTTTCGACGTGGCGACCACGCAAACATCGAACGGACCCGGCAGGCTTTCCAGATCGAAGCCCGATATATCGCCGAAAAAAACCGCGATACGCTTGCCGCGCACGATCAACTGATCGCCTTCGGCGCTTACCTGGTCAAGCAAATGCGGCTGCGCCAGCACGATCCGGGCAAGCAGCGAATCCATGGGCACCAGATCGGGGTGATGGGCGTCGGCAAGCAGCGGGTTGGTCAGTACGGCGGCGATTTCGAAGCCGTCCCGCGCCGGCGTCACCATGCCGACCAGCATCGAGCCGATTTCGGCGCCGCATCCAACCAGTAAAACTTTTTTCATGCCCCGCGCCCGCTGCCTCCGGTCATGGAGCCTCCGCGCTCAGGGGCGGAAAGCAGGGTCGATAAACGGTCGTCATGTCCTAAAGTCTCCATTCTGTAGACGCTTTAAGATAATTTTACGTCGCCCAAATTCTTGAGCGGATCACGCTTTCAAGCCATATCATCCGCCGATATGGGGGGCAAAGTCCACAAAAAACAGTTTCGGCATGGCCTGACATTTTGATCTTCAAGGGTTCCATGGGCCTTTGAAATGGCTACCATATGCCAGATTCTATCGATCACCGGCAGGGCCGGGCGGGAACAGGCAATGGGCGACTATAAAAATAAAAAAATCTTGGTTACCGGCGCATCCAGGGGCCTGGGGCGCCTGGTCGCCCAGGGCTATGGCCGCCAGGGCGCCCGCATTTTCGCCACCGCGCGTTCCGAAGATATGCTTGCGGAACTTGTCGGCGGGCTGGAAAAACCGGCCGGTTCCGGGACCCGCCGGCATCACTTCCTGGCCATGGATATGCTTGATGCCGACGCCGCAGCAAACCTTGCCGAGGCCGTCCTGGCAGCCATCGGCGCCCCGGATATCATCGTCCATTGCATGGGTGGCGGGTTTGGTTTCCGTGATCCCCTGCCTAGCGCCGATCAACTGGACCGGCTGTTCCGGGCCAATATCGGGGCCGCCGCCGAAATTAACCGGCTGCTAATCCCCGCCATGACCGGCGATGGCGGCGGCCATGTGCTGCATGTCGGATCGACCGCCGCCGTCGAAGCCGTCGCCTCGACCGGTTACAACACCGTCAAGGCGGCCCTGGCGGCCTATGTCCGCAGTCTCGGCAACGAACTGGCTTCGGGCAACGTTATCGTGACCGGCATCCTGCCCGGCGGCTTCTTCGCGCCGGACAATTCATTCCGCCGGATGCAGCGCGACAAGCCGGAAGTACTGAAACGCTTCATCGCCGAACGGCTGCCGCGCGGCTTCATGGCCGATGGCGCGGAAATCCTGCCGCTGATCTATTTCCTGACCGGTCCGGGGGCTTCGATGATGTCCGGCAGTTGCGTTCCCATCGACGCCGGAGAAAGCCGCGCCTATGCCAAATGATCCCCTGAAACGACGCATCGCCGGGCTTGGCCATGGCCGACCGGCGAACAACAGGGTGCTGTTGATCCAGTCGCCGCTGTTCCTGATCGACACCTTCAACGCGGATATCGCCAGGGCCGGCGGCGCCTATGCCTATCCGCCGGTCGGGCTGCAATTCATCAAAAGCGCCCTGGCCGGGCGTGGTCTCGATATCGATATTCTCGACCTTAACTACGAAATCCTCATGCGGGTCCAGGATGACCCGGATTTCACGATTGACCGGTGGCCGGAAATTCTGGACCGGGCGCTGGATGAAAGTGCTGCGGCCGTTTACGGCGTGACTTTAACCTGCGTACCGGGACACCCCGCCGACAAGGATTTCTTCTTCACCGATATCATGCGCCGCATCGTCGCCCGGGACTGCGGCGTGGTCATCGCCGGCGGCTCCATCGCGACCAAGCACAATGCCTGGCTGCTGCAACAGGGGCATTGCCATTTCGTCGTTACCGGCGAGGGCGAACACAAGGCGCGCTGGCTGTTCGACAGGTTGTACGGGCACGATGGCGGGACCCCGGCCCAGGCCGGCATTTTCTTTCTGGACGGCGATACCGTTGTCGAGAGCGAAGGCGCCATCGACGGTGAACTGGCCAGTACGGTGCTCGACACCTACCCCGATATTCCGATCGAACAATACTGGCGGCTTGGTTGCCTCAACCCGTTTTCCAAAATGGCCGGCTACAGGGTCGGCGAACGCGGCGGGCGTTTTTGCACCATACAACTGAACCGGGGCTGCCGGGCCAATTGCAAGTTTTGCGGCGTCTATGAATTCATGGGCAAGGGGGTGCGTCAGCGTGACACCGATAATGTCATCGGCGAAATCCGATACCTGGTCGAACGGCGCGGCGTCCGTCATATCGATATCCTTGATGACGATTTCCTGGGCGTCTCGGGCAGCCGCGCCGGGCTGAACCGGGTGCTTGGGGAAATCGCCGAATTGCGCCGGCAATATCCCGATATCACCTGGGCCGCCGGCAATGGCCTGGTCGCCGCCTCTATCGACGAGGAACTGCTTGACCTGATGCACCGGGCCGGCTGCATCGGCTTTCGCATCGGCATCGAATCGGGCAACGACGAGATGCTGAAAAAACTGCGCCGACCGTCCAGCAAGAAAGACGTGCTGCGGGTTTCCGAGATGCTAAAAAAGGTCCCGGATATTTTTGTCAGCGGCAACTACATAATTGGTTTCTTCGGCGTCGAAAGCTTCGCCGAAATCCTCGACACCTTCCGCTTCTCGAACCGGCTCGAACTCGATTGGGCCGGATTTTCGGTGTTTCAGTTCACCTCGAAACTGGACCCCGAAAACCGGACCGCCGATGATACATCGACCAACGAATTCGTGCCGACCAAGGACCATTGGCGGCGGCTGATCGAGGGCCGTGGCGATGTGGTTACCGGTCCTGCGGTGTTTTCCATGGATCCCGCAGGTGTGCCAACCCCGGCCCAGGTCAAGGAAATATGGTTCGCCTTCAACCTGCTGGCAAACTACGTCAACAACAAGAACCTGCGGCCGGGCGGACGCCCCGACAAGTTCGCGTTGTGGACCGATGCCTTGTTCCTGAGCTATCCGGAAAACGCCTATATGCCGCTGTTTTCGGGGCTGGCCCATTTGTTGGTGGGCGACCGCGAGGCGGCCCGTGAGCGCTTCTCGCTGACCCGCGAAAACCTGCGTCGATCCGATTACTGGAGCTGGCGCTTCGATGAATTCGGCTTGACCGAATTGGCCGCAACCCCCCCCGACAGCGCCGCCGCCGCCGAACGGGCGCTGTCGGAAACCCGCGCCGCCATGCCGGTGGAAGGGAACTAGGTTAAATGGAACACTTCGATATCGGCTATTTCGATCCGCACATCCGCCGCGTCACGCCGCAGCGAAAACTGAAAAACAGGATCATCGCCTGGCAACTGGACGCCGACTACTACGATGGCGAACGCGAAAACGGATTCGGCGGCTACACCTACGACGGCCGCTGGAAGACCCTGCTGCCGAAACTCGCCGAACGCTATGGCATAGACGCCTCGTCCTCGGTTCTGGAAGTCGGCTGCAAGAAGGGCTTTTTCCTGCATGATCTAAAGGAAATGTATCCGGGTATCGGCGTCAGCGGCGTCGAAAGCCACCCCTATCCCATCGCGACGGCGATGGACCGGGTGCGCGGCGACATTCAGTTATGCGACTATCGAAAACTGCCCTTCGATGACGACAGTTTCGATTTCGTGCTGGCGTTTTCGTCCATTTACATGCTCAATCTGGGCGATGTGGTCAGCGCGCTTGGGGAAATCCAGCGGGTCAGCCGCGGTTCCAGCTATGTCACCCTGGGGGCTTACAACAACGACGAAGAACGCCGCCTGTTCGCCAAATGGACCCTGCTCGGCACCACCGTACTGCATGTCGATGAATGGCTCGAACTGTTCGCCATCGTCGGCTATACCGGCGACTATTACTTCACCACGGCGGCTTCGTTGAATCTGACGGAAGACGAGACCGATACCAAATAGCAAGCCCGGAAGGTTCGATATCTTGACGCAGAAACCGACAAAAATTTTGTTGTCCGACCTGACCCATACCCAGGTCGGGGTATCGGCGAATTATTTTCCGCTCGGAATTTCCTATGTCGCTTCATATCTTAATTCCCGGCTGGGCGAGCGGGTCGATGTCGAACTGTTCAAGTATCCGGAAGACCTGGCCGATCATATAAACACCAACCCGGCCCCGGCAATTGTCGGATTTTCCAACTATTCCTGGTCGTTCCGGCTGACCATCGCCTTTGCCGAACGAATTAAGGAAATCAACCCGCAGACCGTCACCGTATTCGGCGGCCCGAATTACCCCATCGCCAGGGATGAACAGGAACAATTCCTGCGCGCCCACCCGGCCATCGATTTTCATATCGATGGCGAAGGCGAAGAAGCCTTCCTGGCCCTTTACCAGGCCCTTGCGGCCACCGGCTTCGACGCCGAAGTCCTGAAACGGCAGGGCCGGGCGCTGCCCAGTATCCAGTATATGCACGATGGCCGGTTCATCGATGGGCCTTTGCTGGAACGGCTGAAGGATCTGGAACAGATTCCCTCGCCCTATCTCAACGGCCTGATGGACAAGTTTTTCGATGGCCGCCTGACGCCGATCCTGCAAATGTCGCGGGGCTGCCCTTATTCCTGTACCTTCTGCCATGACGGCATCGATTACATGCGCAAAATCCGGCGCTTCGATTTACGGCGCACCCTGAACGAAATCGACTACATCCGGGACCGGCGGACTTCCGCAGACGTGGTTTTCGCCGATCTTAACTTCGGCATGTTCAAGGATGACGAACTGGTCGCCAAACATTTTCATAATATCCGCAAAGAAATCGGCTGGCCCATTTCAATTTCGTTCACCACCGCCAAGAACCACAAGGATGCGCTGATCCGCATCGCCGAAGATTTGGGCGAAGCGGTGTATCTGGCGGCGTCGGTGCAATCGACCGATCCGCAGGTCCTGGCCAACATCAGGCGAACCAATATATCCCTTGAGGTGCTGGCCGAAACGACCCAGACGGTGTCGCGAAAGGGCAGCGGCAGCATCTCGGAGATCATTTTGTGTTTGCCCGGCGACAGCAAGCAGAAGCATATGAAGTCGGTGTTCGACGTGATGGATATCGGGATCAAGGAAATCCGGCTGTATCAGTTCATCCTGCTGGCCGGCACCGCCGCCGCCAACGACGCCAGCCGCCGAAAATATGAATACCAGACCCGCTTCCGTGTCCTGCCCCGTTGCTATGGCCGCTACGATCTGGCCGGCCGGACCGAGACCGTATACGAGACCCACGAGGTGTGTGTCGGCAATTCGACAATGCCCCACACCGATTATCTGCTGTGCCGGCAGTTCGATTACGCCGTTTCCATATTCAACAACGGCGGCCTGTTCGATGAATTGTACCGCTATATGGAATCAGAAGGCGTCAAACGCTCGATGGTTTTCCGGCGGGTGTTCAAATTCACCCAGCAGAACGACACGGTGCTAAGGCCGATCTATCGGGAATTTGAACGGGACGAAGAACGCAATTTCTGGGTCTCGAAGGCGGAACTGGACGATTTCCTGGGCCAACCGGCGACGCTTGAGCGCTACATGTCGGACGATCTTGGTGGCAACCAGATGATGCGTTACCGGGCCAGGGCGATCCTTGAGCATCTGGATGAACTGGCGGAAATTATCTTCGGCGCGTGTCGCGGTCTGCTTGAAGAAATGGGAAGCTTCAACACTGCCAAGGCCGACTGGCTGGCCGACCTGCAAACCTATCTGCTAGCGGTCAAGGGCCATCCGCTGAACGCCGACCGCCGCCATGTCGGGGAATTCGACTTCGACTTCATCGCCATCAACCGGGGCAATTTCGAGGTCGATCCGTTCGATTTCAGGGTATCGGGCGGCATCCGGCTGATCATCGATCATTCCGACGGCCAGAAGGACGCCATTTCGACATTCCTTCGCCAGTACGGCGATGGCGTCGATGGTTTCGGCCACTTCCTGCAACGCGTCGATCCGGGCACGCTTTACCGCCGGGTGATGGCGGACGGCTGAACGAAATTATTCGTCGAGCGTATCGACAATCATGTTGGCGCGGAATTCGTCCCGGTCGAGAAACGGATACATGTCTTCCAGCGGTTTCGCGATCAGGGTTCCATCGGCCCGCTGACCGGTCTGCACCCGCGGGATCAATTCCTGCATTTCCGGCATGTCGATGACACAGACCAGTGGCCCCTTGGCCGACAGCGCCCTGTCCAGCCCCGCCGCCAGGTCCCGCTGATTGCCGATCCGCATGGCGGGCAGGCCGTAGGCTTCCGCGACCTTGACGAAATCCGGGCAGCTTTGACCGGAATTCGGGCCGGACCCGACATCGCGACCGAAGTGTTTCTGCTGGGTCCAGCGAATCGACATATAGCCGTTGTTATCCAAAACGAAAAGCGTCACCGGCAGGTCGTACTGGCGCAGGGTTTGCATCTCCATGACGCTCATCTGCAAGCCGCCGTCGCCGGCGATGCAAATGATCCGCTTGCCGCCGCCGCCATAGCAGGCGCCGATGGCGGCGGGTAATCCGTAGCCCATGGCGGCCAGGCCGCTGGAAGTGAACAGGCGTTGCCCGCGCTTGGTGGCGAAGGTCTGCATGGTGCAGGTAAAGGCGGTTCCCATATCGGTGACGATTACCGCCTCGCTGTCCAGCCGCCCGGCCAGTTCATCGACAAAAAAGTAGGAATTCACGCCTTCGGTATTGTCGCGGTATTCGTCCAGCAGCACCGGGTAACGCCGTTTTTGATCGGCGCAGCAAGCCAGCCAGGAGTCGATTTCTGAAGTCCTTTTCCAGTTCCCCAGCCTGGTCGAAAGGGTATCCATGAAGGCGCCGGCATCGGCGACGACGCCCAGGTCGGTGCGCAGCGACGGTTTGACGGTTTCCTTTTCATCTATATCGACGACCACCAGTTTGGCCTGACGGGCGAAGGTGGAAAAATTATAGCCGGTCTGCGGCAACGACATGCGGCTGCCGATGACGATAATCAGGTCCGAATTCTGGACCGTGAAGTTGCCGGCCCGGTCGCCCAGGATGCCGCAGCGCCCGACGTAGCAATCGTGATCGGTGGCCAACAGATCGCTGGCGTTCCACGACGATATCACCGGCACGCCCAGTTTTTCGACCAGTTCCCGGAAGCCTTCGACGGCATCGGCCAGGCGAATGCCGTAGCCGCAGTACAGCACCGGGCGTTCGGCCCCGGCCAGCAGGGCGATAACTTCATCGACCCGTTTTTCAAGGTAATCCTCGCCCGGCGCCCGGCTCGGGTTTTCCGGCGTGTAACCGCCAAGCGCCAGCGGGTCGATGGTGGCGTTCTGCACATCGAGCGGGATATCGATCCACACCGGCCCCGGACGCCCCGACCCGGCGTAATGCACGGCCTTTTCCAGATGATAGCGGATCTGGTCGGGCTCCAGCACACAGACGGCGTATTTGGTAACCGGCGAGACGATGGCGATGGTGTCCAGTTCCTGCACCCCGAATTGGCGCAAGCCGGATGATCCGATCGTGTTGTTGATGGTGATCTGTCCCGAAATCACCAGCATCGGGATCGAATCGATCCACGCCCCGCAGACCCCGGTCAGCGCGTTGGTGCCGCCGGGGCCGGTGGTCACCTGGGCGACGCCGATACCGCCGCTGACCCGGGCGTAACCTTCGGCGGCCATCGATGCGCCCTGTTCGTGCTGGGTGGCGATGAAATCCAGTCCCGGCTGGTTGCCGAAGGCGTCGTTCAAGTACATGGCGCCGGCGCCGACGACGCCAAAGACCTCGCCGACCCCCATGTCGGCCACAAAGGATGCCACATAATCTGCCAGCCTTACATCCGCCATCGCCATTACATTCCTTCCCGTAAATTCATATCTATCAAGGGTCGACCGACACGCCCGGCCTCCAGATCATCGACGGCATCGTTGATTGATTCCAGCGCATAAGGCTTGGATAACAATACGTCGGCATCGAATTTTTCCGACATGATCATATCGATAAACAGCGCCAGATCACGATCAAAATCATCATTGCCGCCCCACGCGCCGATCAGGCGTTTGCCCATGATGATCTGCCATGGATCAAGCACCAGTTGCTTGCCGAATTCGGGATTGCCGATAATAACCGCGGCGCCGCCGAAGGGTTTTACCGCCGCCAGCGCCGCCGCCATAACCTCCGTCCGGCCCGAAGATTCGATGGCGAAATCCAGGCCGTCCGGACAGATGCCGGCGATTACCGCCCCGGTATCTTCAAATTCGGCGTTAACCGTGTGCGTGGCGCCCATGCGTTGCGCCATATCCAGCTTGCCGGCCAGCACATCGATGGCGATTACCGGGTCGCAGCCGACGGCGGCGGCGGCGGCGATGACGCTTAGCCCGATACCGCCACAACCGAAAACCGCCAGGCTTTGACCCGGCGCCGGGCGGGCGGTGTTGATGACGGCCCCGAACGCCGTCGGGGCGGCGCATCCCAACAGCACCGCTTCGCGGAGCGGCAGACGATCGGGAATTGCCAGCAGACGGTTTTCGCTGATTACGGCATGGCGGGAAAAGGTCACCACCGGGCCGGAATTAACCGTTTGGCCGTTCCAGTCGTATTGCGCCCCACCGGCGTCGATGCCGGAACTCTTGACCCACGACAGGGCCACTTTCTGGCCGGGTCTTACCTTACCGACGCCGTCGCCGATTTCAAGCACCCTGCCGCTGCCTTCATGGCCCAGGCAATGGGGCAGGAAGCGGTCCGGCCCGCGCCGGCCGCGTATTTCCTGAACCTGGGTGTGACAGATTCCGCTGTAGGCGATTTCCACCAGCACCTGCCCGCGACCCGGCGGCGGCGTTTCCAGATCGGCTATTTCCAGGGCCCGGCCGGGCTCGACCAGTACCGCGGCTTTTGTCTTCATGGCGCATCATCCCACCCGTAATCCGGCAACCCGGACATGCTTGCATCAATTATCAAGCTTTTACAAGGCGTTGATGGCAAACCGGGGACCGGCTTGACGGGCCGATATCCGGGAGATGATTGCAACCTACATACATTCCGTCGCCGACGCGGCGGGCGGCGGCGATGGGCTCGAACGGCTGACCGGTCTGGTTTGCGCCATGAGCGACGATGAATTAGTCGGCAACTTCAAGGAAGGCTTCAGGACCTTCCCCGACGCCGTATCGGCCAGGTTGATGCCATGGATAGAAGAGCAAATTCGCGATCGCCTGCAAGCCAACGAGGTCGCCCTGACCTGGGTCTCCGAAGGCGACCGCAAGACCAACGATTCCTTAAGCCCGGACAGTTATGACGTTTACTGGCGGATCGTGCGGCCCAACAAGCCGGATGTCGCCGGCCCGCATATCGACGCCACCTTCGCCGACCTGAATGTCGGCTCCGAGCGGGCCGTCCCGCTGCCGTTCGACTATGCCGCCAGGTGGCGGGTCTGGCTGCCGCTGATTGGCTGTACGCCGCAAAACAGCCTGCAATTTATTCCCGGCAGCCAGCATGAACATTTCCCGGCGACCTCACACAATACCCCCTACGGCCCGCGGCCATCGGTCGGCGAGGAATGGCAACGGGCCAACGAACACCGGTTCATCTGCCCGTTTAGCGAATTCGAAGGGCGATGCGTGTTGTTTTCCGACCAGGTAGTCCATCGCGACCCCGTCAATACCGAACCGGGGCTAAGGATATCGGCCGATTTCACGGTCGTCATGCGCTAGGGTATTCCCGGGTTATGCGCGAATAGCCTCAAAGAGGCCCCGTGCGGCACATATACATACGTCCCATATATATGGGAACATTGTACGAACATACACCATATTTCTCTTTTTATTCAATGGGATGAAAAAGTTCTTGTTTAGCGGAACAAAACGGGTACAGTGATCGTCGATTGCATCGCCCGGAACCCTGTGGAATAAGAGAGTATTAAACATGTCGAACAGTTCGCTGCGTCTCGTAGAAAAGGATAACATGGATAAGAACAAGGCGCTCGACGCCGCCGTCAGTCAAATCGAACGGGCCTTCGGCAAGGGCTCCGTAATGCGGCTGGGCCAACGCGAGACGGTCGAGACCGAGGTTATTTCATCGGGTTCGATCAGCCTGGATATAGCGCTTGGCATCGGTGGCCTGCCGCGCGGGCGGGTGATTGAAGTCTATGGCCCGGAAAGTTCCGGCAAGACGACGCTGACCCTGCACGCCATCGCCGAGGCGCAGAAGGTCGGCGGCACCTGCGCCTTTATCGACGCCGAACACGCGCTCGACCCGACCTACGCCAGGAAGCTCGGCGTCAACATTAACGACCTGCTGATCTCGCAGCCCGATGGCGGCGAACAGGCGCTTGAAATAGCCGACACCCTGGTCCGTTCCAGCGCCATCGACGTGCTGGTCATCGACAGCGTCGCCGCCCTGGTGCCCAGGGCCGAACTGGAAGGCGAAATGGGCGACCATCACGTCGGCCTGCAGGCCCGCCTGATGAGTCAGGCGCTGCGCAAGCTGACCGCCTCGGTCTCCAAGTCCAACACCATGATAATCTTCATCAACCAGATTCGCATGAAGATCGGCGTCATGTTCGGCAATCCGGAAACCACCACCGGCGGCAATGCGCTCAAGTTCTATTCATCGATCCGCCTGGAAATCCGCCGCATCGGCGCCATCAAGGACCGCGATGAAGTAGTCGGCAACCAGACCCGGGTCAAGGTCGTCAAGAACAAGCTGGCGCCGCCGTTCAAGATGGTCGAATTCGACATCATGTACGGCGAAGGGTTCTCGAAGACCGGCGAACTGATCGACCTTGGCGTCAAGGCCGAAATTGTCGAAAAATCCGGCTCGTGGTTCTCTTACGGCTCCCAGCGCATCGGTCAGGGCCGGGAAAACGCCAAGACCTTTCTTAAGGAACACCCGGAAATGGCCGACGAGATCGAGGCTAAAATCCGCGCCAACGCCGCCCCGGTGGCCGACGCCATGCTGGAAGGCCCCGCCGCCGCCGGTGACGACGATAAGGACGCCGCCGCCGATTTAGCCACGCCACCAACGGGGAAATAGGCACCCCCCCTCTCCGTCCTCTCCCGCCGTTCTTCCCCGGTGGACTCTCCGACGGGGGCCGGGACCCCGAACCCCGCCCCACAGAAACGCGGCTTTCCGTACCGGCAGGAACGGGGCCGCGTTTCGTCGTCGCACGGGTGCTGGACAGGCCCGGCGCGAGACATTAAAAGCGCTTGCTTCCCGCCGTTTACAGCTTAGATTGAGCGCCATGAGAACCGTCAACGATATCCGCAAGGCCTTTATCGATTACTTCGTCGCCAATGGCCACACCGCCGTATCTTCCAGCCCGCTGGTGCCTTTGAACGATCCGACGCTGATGTTCACCAACGCCGGCATGGTGCAATTCAAGAACGTCTTCACCGGCGCCGAACGGCGGGATTACAGCCGCGCCGTGACTTCGCAAAAATGCGTCCGCGCCGGGGGCAAGCATAACGACCTTGAAAATGTCGGCTATACGGCGCGCCATCACACTTTTTTCGAAATGCTCGGTAATTTTTCTTTCGGCGACTACTTCAAGGATGTCGCCATCGAACTGGCATGGAACCTGATTACCCGGGAATACGGGCTGGCGAAGGAAAAGCTGCTGGTCACCGTCTATGGCGATGACGACCGGGCCTTCGAGTTGTGGCGGAAGATCGCCGGCCTGGGCGAAGACCGCATCATCCGCATAGATACGTCTGATAATTTCTGGTCCATGGGCGACACCGGCCCCTGTGGCCCGTGCTCCGAGATTTTTTACGATCACGGCGATCATATTCCCGGCGGCCCGCCGGGCAGCCCGGACGAGGACGGCGACCGCTTCATCGAAATCTGGAATCTAGTGTTCATGCAATTCGAACAGCTGGCGCCGGATAACCGCATCGACCTGCCGAAACCGTCGGTCGATACCGGCATGGGTTTGGAGCGCATCGCCGCCGTCATGCAGGGCACCCACGACAACTACCAGACAGACATGATGCAGGCGCTGATTCACGCCTCGGCGGAGGCCTCGGCGAGCGACGCCAATGGCCGCCACAAGGTCTCGCACCGGGTCATCGCGGACCACCTGCGGGCGACCGCGTTTTTAATCGCCGATGGCGTCCTGCCATCCAATGAAGGCCGCGGTTATGTGCTGCGCAGGATCATGCGCCGGGCCATGCGGCACGCCCACCTGATCGGCGCCCGGGAGCCGATGATATTCAAGCTGGTTCCGGCCCTGATCGCCCAGATGGGCCAGGCCTTCCCCGAACTGGGCCGGGCCGAGGCGTTGATTACGGAGACCCTGAAACTGGAGGAATCCCGCTTCAAGAAAACCCTGGAACGCGGCCTTAGGCTGCTTGATGCGGAAACCGCCGATCTGGGCGACGGCGGCGTACTGGCCGGCGAAACCGCGTTTAAGCTGTACGACACCTATGGTTTCCCCCTGGACCTGACGCAGGACGCCCTGCGGGCCCGTTCCATGAGCGTCGATGAGGACGCCTTTAACGCCGCCATGGAACGGCAGCGGGCAGAGGCCCGGAGCGCCTGGTCCGGGTCCGGCGACGCCGCCACCGAAGCCGTATGGTACGAGCTTCGGCAAGACCTGGGGGCCACCGAATTCTTCGGCTACGAAACGGAAAGCGCCGAAGCCAAGGTGCTGGCCCTGGTCAGGGACGGCGCCGTGGTCGAACGGGCGAAAACCGGCGAGACGGTCTCGGTAATCGTCAACCAGACGCCGTTCTATGGCGAATCCGGCGGCCAGATGGGCGATGTCGGGATTCTGTTCAGCGACAAGGCCCGCATGACGGTCAGCGACACCCGGAAAAAGCTTGCCGATTTGCATATCCACATCGGCGTTATCGAAAGCGGTGAACTGGCGGTCGGTGACGACGTTTCGCTGAGCGTCGATAGCGCCCGGCGGGCCGCCCTGCGGGCCAATCATTCGGCCACCCATCTGCTGCACGAGGCCCTGCGCCGGCGATTGGGAGATCATGTGACCCAGAAAGGTTCGCTGGTTGCGCCCGACCGTCTGCGTTTCGATTTGAGCCATCCCAAGCCCGTCGCGGCCTCGGAACTGGCCGATGTCGAACAGGCGGTCAACGGCCAGATCAGGGGCAATTCCGATGTCACCACCCTGCTGATGACGCCGGACGAAGCCATTGCCGCGGGGGCCATGGCCCTGTTTGGCGAAAAATACGGCGATGAAGTCCGGGTCGTTTCCATGGGCGAGTACGATGGCGCGGTTTACTCGACGGAACTGTGCGGCGGCACCCATGTCCGGCGCACCGGCGATATCGGCCTGGTCCGGGTGATCGGCGAAAGCGCCGTCGCCGCCGGAGTCAGGCGCATCGAGGCGTTGACCGGCAAGGCCGCGCTCGACCATCTGGAAAATCAGGAACTTACCCTGCAACGGGCGGCGGCGTTGCTGAAAAGCCCGCCTGCGGAAGTACCCGACCGGGTCGCCGGGTTGATCGAGGAACGCAAGCAACTGCAACGGGACTTAGCCGAGGCGCGCAAGAAAATGGCCACCGGCGGCGGCGATTACCCGGCGGCCCTGGAAACGCAGGATATCGGCGGCGTCGCCTTTTTGCCCCGCTTGATCGACGATATGCCGGCCAGGGACCTGAAGGGCCTGGCCGATGATCTGAAGACGCGGATAAAATCCGGCGTCATCGCCCTGGTCGCCGTCAACGACGGCAAGGCGTCGCTGGTCGTCGCCGTCACCAAGGACCTGTGCGAGCGGATCAATGCCGTCGAATTGGTCCGCACCGGGGCGCAAGCGGTCGGCGGTAAGGGCGGCGGCGGGCGACCCGACATGGCCCAGGCCGGCGGCCCCGACGGGGCCAACGCCGGGGCCGCCCTTACCGCCATCGCGACGGCCCTGACCGGAAACACCTGAGCGTGGATATCTTGCGCTACTTCAGGGGCGGCTGGCGAACGCCGGAAGCGCTGTTGATCCTGACCTCTATCGCCATGCCGCTATCGATGTCGACGTGGATGGCGCTGATTAATAATTTTGCCGTCGAGCGGGCCGGTTTCACCGCCGTCGAATGGGGTTTCCTGCAAAGTCTGCGTGAAGTTCCGGGCTTTCTGGCGTTTGGTGTCGTCCTGGTGCTGTTAATAATACGGGAACAGCGACTGGCCATAATCTCGCTGCTGTTGCTTGGCCTGGGCACGGCTTTCACCGGCATGTTTCCCAACCTTATCGGCCTCTATGCGATGACCATGCTGATGTCCCTTGGTTTCCACTATTACGAAACCGTGCGCCAGTCCCTGGCCCTGCAATGGATCGGCAAGAAGGAAGCGCCGCATTTTCTGGGTCAGATCATAGCGACGGGATCGTTCGCCAGCCTGATCGCCTTCGCCCTGATTTGGCTGGTATTGACACAGGCCGGCTTCACCATGGAAATGGTCCTGGCCATTGGCGGCGGGTTGACCATAATCGCCGCCCTGTTCTGCTGGTGGGCCTTCCCGAAATTCCCGGAGAAAGTCGAACAGCATAAGAAACTGTATCTGCGCGGCCGCTATTGGCTGTATTACCTGATTACCCTCGGGGCCGGCGCCCGACGCCAGATTGTCATAGTTTTCGCCAGTTTGCTGATGATCGAGAAATTTAAATTCAGCCCCGCCGACATAACCCTGATGATGCTGGCCAGCGGTGTTTCCACCATGTATCTGGCCCCGAAAATCGGCCGGCTGATCGCCCGCTGGGGTGAACGGCGGGCGCTGAGCCTGGAATATCTGGGCCTGATCGGCGTTTTTACCGCCTATGCTTTTGTCGAAACAGCCTGGCTCGCCGTGGTGCTTTATCTGATCGACCACATATTTTTCTCCATGGCCATCGCCATCAAAACCTACTTCCAAAAAATCGCCGACCCGGCGGATATGGCTTCCCAGGCCGGCGTCGCCTTTTCCATCAACCATGTCGGCGCCGTCATTATGCCGGCCGCGCTGGGATTCCTGTGGCTGATTTCACCGTCCTACGTGTTTCTGTGCGGCGCCGCCATCGCCGTGATCTCACTGATTCTGGTGCGGCTGATTCCGAAAAATCCGAGCCGTGAAAACGTCGCCATGATCGGTCGCTACAAGCAGGCGGTCAGTCCGGCGGAATAGTTTCCCGGCGGCCCCCTGACGTTGTAGGATAGGCGCCGATGGACAGTTTATTCCAATTGTTGCCCGAGCTGCTCCTGGTCCGGAAATTGATCGAGCAGGTGCTGGCGTGGCTGGCCGCCAACGTCTTCGTGCTCGATCCCCTGTTGCAAATCATTACCGTCGGCCTGGCCTTCCTGGTCGCCCGGCTTGTCGCCCCGCGGCTGGAAAAACTGCTCGACAGCGCCACCCCGCCCAAGGGCTACGAGCGCTATTTCCAAAATATGGTGCGATTCCTGAACCCCCAGATTCTGCCGGTTATCTGGATCGTATTGTTGTGGTTTACGGTCATCGCGGCAGCCCAGGCGGGATGGTCCAGCCAGCTTATCGGCGGCGTTGTCAGCCTGCTGACGGCCTGGATCATTATCCGGCTGGCCTCTTCCGTGGTTGTCGATCCGGCCTGGTCGAAGGCTATCGCGATGATTGCCTGGACCATCGCGGCGCTGAATATTGTCGGCTGGCTGGAGCCCCTGAGCACGGTGCTGGACAGCATGGCGATCCAGTTCGGCGATGTCCGGATTTCCATCCTGGGGGTCGGCAAGGCGGTGGCGGCGCTGGCCTTGCTGCTGTGGCTGGCCGGTTTCACCACGGCGGCGCTGGAACGCCGCCTGGCCGGAATGACCGGCATGTCGCCGTCGGCCCGGGTGCTGGTCGGCAAATTCCTGAAAATCATCCTGTTCACCATCGCCTTCGTGCTGGCGCTCAACAGCGTCGGCATCGACCTGACGGCCCTGGCCGTATTCAGTGGCGCGGTCGGCCTGGGTCTCGGATTCGGTTTGCAGAAAGTCGTGGCCAACCTTATCAGCGGCTTTATTCTGCTGCTCGACAAGTCGGTCAAACCCGGCGATGTTATCGCCATCGGCCAGACCTATGGCTGGATTAACTCCCTAAGCGCCCGCTATGTGTCGGTGATCACCCGGGACGGCACCGAACATTTGATCCCCAACGAGGAACTGATCTCGCAGCGGGTGGAAAACTGGTCGCATACCAACCGCCTGGTCCGCCAGCGGCTGCCGCTTGGAGTGTCCTATACTTCAGACCTGCACAAGGCGATAGAACTGGTTGTCGAAGCGGCCGGGGCGGAAGTACGGGTCTTGCGGGACCCCGAGCCAAGATGCCTGTTAAAGGGTTTCGGCGACAATGCGATCGAACTGGAACTTCGTTTCTGGCTCAAGGACCCGCAAAACGGCCTGGCCAACGTCAAGAACAACATCCTGCTCAGGATCTGGGACCTGTTCGCGGAAAATGATATCACCTTTCCGTTCCCGCAACGTCAGTTGCACATCGATCAAACCATACCGGTACGGATCGAACAGCCGGAAAAGCCCTAACTCGGACCGACACCCAGGAATTTCTGGTCCCATTTGAAAGTCTGTTTGGGTACTCCTCCGATATCGTCAAGTTCCAGAATTATGTATTCGGTCTTATCATCCATCAGGGCCGCCCCGGAACCGGTTTTTTTTCCGAACCTGAAAAATCCCGACCTGTGGTGTTTGGAATCAGCGTCAGATATCCAACGGACCCCGTCGGTTATCTGGATTCCGGCACTGTTTTTGAATGTCGCAAGCTTCTCCATTTCATAGTCCATCAAGTCACCCATATGCGTATTGAGTGTGACCTTAAAAACCAGATCTTGTTCGGTTGGCTTCAACAGGGGATTCATGAACGTAATGTCGATCATCACCGGATTGCCCTTGTTTTTCCTGCTCAGCGCCCTCTCGTTCAAATCTTGTTTCGCCTCTTTCGATGCTTCGCTAGCAGCCAATATCTTCGGTGATGCAGGGGGTTGCGATGATTGTTCCGCAGTTGCACCAGCGAGCGCGATTTGATGGGTTCCCGCATAGACATTAATTCTGGAAATTATTTTATAAGTTGCAGAATCAATGACCAATAATTTTTTTGCCTCTGGCTGGCCCATATAAACAGTATCTCCCGTAAGAGAAACGGTTACATGGTTGGGGTCATTTTTAACGTCGACTGTATTTGTGACGACATTGCTAGCAGTATCAATCACGGAAAAAGAGGCATCCCCGCTGTTCGTGACAAACACCTTAGCGCCGTCGGGTGTTATGGCGATTCCATGGGGGTCTTTGCCGACATTGATGGTGGCCGCGGCCTTATTCTTTTCAATATCTATCACAGACACCGAATCGGACCCCAGATTTACCACGTACACGTATTTTCCATCCGGACTAACAATAAGATGATCGGGTAATTTTCCCACATCTATTGACCTGATAACGCCCCGGGAAGCCGTGTCGATAACGGAAACCGAATTCGAATTCATATTTGTGACATAGACATATTTTCCATCAGGGGAAAATTGCGGATAGTCGGGATTTTTGCCTACGGGAATCGAGGCAACCACCTTGTAGGTAGAAGAATCAATAATGGCGACTGTGTCGGAGGAACTCATCGTGACATAAACATTTTTTCCATTTGGGCTCACCGCCACATGATGTGACGCATCCCCCATCGCGATGGATTTGATCGTTTTACCGGTAGAGGTATCGATGACGGAGAACTTTTCTGAAGACAGGCTGGGTACGTAAAGATATTTACCATCCGGTGATATCCCCAAGCCATGAGGATTTGATCCTCCCGGCAAAGTTTTAATCAGTTTAAGCGAATCGGCATCAAGGACGGCGATTGTGTCGGCGGGGCCCTGTGGAACATAAATCAGCCCTTGTTCCTTGGGAAAATCTGATTCCGCCAAGACCAGACCAGAGCCTAAAAAATAAAAGAAAACAAAATAAAATGACATTTTCTTGTTCATAATAATTCCTGTCTTGTGAAATATTTGGTGTTTGGCATGGGCCCGTTTTGAAGTTCTCTTTCCCGCCTCCAGCGGCTTTCGTCCATCAGAGACCCATCTCGACCCACCGCCCCTCGTATTTGAGGGAGGTGTAGCCTGTTCGCGGATTATTGAATATGATCATGATCATATTGAAAATCTTTTGGGATTGTGATGATGCCGGTTCAGTTGCCCACTCCGGCGGCAGCGATAAGCCGACGAACGCTGGCCAAGGGCGAAGCGCTGTTTTGTCAAGGTGATCCGACCTTCGCGCTTTTTGCCGTGCGGCGCGGACGGGTGCACCTGGTGCGTCATTTAGCCGACGGCAGCACCATAACGCTGCATGTCGCCCATGATGGCGAAACGTTCTCGGAGGCGGCGCTGTTTTCGCCGGTCTATCACTGTGACGCCATTGCCGACGTTGATACGGAAATCGAAGTTCATTCCAGGGACGCCCTGTCCCAGGCACTTGATGAAAGTCCCGAAGCGATGCGGGCCTTCATGGTGAATCTGGCGCATCAGGTCATTACATTGCGCTCCCACCTGGAGATTCGCAACATTCGTTCGGCCAGGGACAGGGTAATTCAATTCCTTCGACTGATGGCGAGCGAGGAAAGTGGAGGCGTCACCTTCGCACGTCCACTGAAGGACATCGCCGGCGACATCGGCCTCACGCACGAAGCCTTCTACCGGACTCTGGCCAAGCTCGAAAAATCAGGGAAGATCACGCGCAACGGTCGGTCCATAACCCTGCAGGAGCAACCTCGATGCCAATGAAGCGGGACCGCGCCGATAGACCTTATTTGACGTCGGCGGCGACGCGCAGGGTGATGATTTTATCGGGATCATCGACGATACCGTTGGTGGCCTGATCGCCGCGCTTGATCTTGTCGACAAATTCCATGCCTTTGACCACCTGGCCCCACACCGTATATTGCCCATCCAGATGCGGGGCATTGGCCAGGACAATGAAGAACTGCGAATCCGCACTATCCGGACTGGCCGATCTGGCCATGGAAACGGCGCCGCGAACATGGGGCGCGTCGGAAAATTCGGCCTTCAGTTTGGTCCCCGAGCCACCCCTGCCGGTGCCGGTCGGATCGCCGGTCTGGGCCATGAAATCGGTGATGACACGGTGAAAAACGATGCCGTCATAGAACTTCTCGCGGACCAGTTCCTTGATTCGTTTGACGTGTCCAGGCGCCAGGTCGGGGCGCATGGCGATTACCACCTGACCGTCTTTCAGTTGCATCAGCAAGGTATTTTCGGGATCGCTTGCGGCGTTGGCGTCGGTCATCAGAAATGTACCCAGAAGGATTGCGAAGATCGCCCCCATGGAGCGCAAACGGTGAACAGGCAGTATCATGATTGTCCTCGTGTTGAAAGTATCTTGGCGCGGCGATGCGGAACCGGTCAGTCGAACAGGGCGTCGATGGCCGCCTGATCCAGGCCCTTGCCTTCCAGTTGCGGGCCGGACAGCAGTTTTTCGTCCTCGGACTTTTCCTGACCGTCGACATCCACCCGATCGACCTCGTCCTTGCCCCATATTCTTATCAGGGCGTTGACCCGTTCCTCTACATAGGTGACCGACTTGACGACCTTGCTGACGCGCTGGCCGGTAATATCCTGAAACGAACAGGCTTCCAGAATATCGTTGCTGTTCTTTGTGATCTTGTCGATCTGGCCCGAATGCATCGGATTGGTTACCACATTACGAAGTATTTCGATTGCGCTCAGGGTATTTTCGGTTGCTTCCATTATGGTGTTGGTGGCCTGTTCGGTGGCCTTGACAATGGCGTCCAGCTGTTCGCCCATGCTGCCGAACTCGTGTTCCTCGTCGGCGGGCCGGCTGATCGCGGCGATTTCCTGACGGACCCGCTGCATATACTGAAACAACCCGGAAAGCTCCGTTTTCAATATTTCGTTTTCTTTATCTTTCGACATGGCGACCTTTCGATATCCGAATATACACACAATACGCTAAATTCGATTTTATTTTCAACCGGGCAAAGCCGGATATTGTCATTCATCCCCACCGCCGCGACTGGCCGCCAGCAGGGTCCTGGCGGCCAGTTCCCGAAGCCGGCGTTTTTCATCGAGGGTAAGATCATCCAGAATATATATCTTCGACTGGTGGATAGCCATCGCCCTGGCAATCAACTCCCGGCGGTCCGGCCCCGGCGCGGGACGACCGGGTGGTTCGGTCATTCCATCGCCGTCGTCGACCAGCTTCGGTCCGCCACGGATAGTCCTGAGCTTTTCCTTGGCCCGTTCGTCCATAACCAGCGAGAGCATGGCGTTTGACAACAGTTTTTTGATCATATGGTCTTCATATTCGCGATACGACAATAGGGAACGGGGGTAATTTTGCCCTATAAGAAGTTTCCAGACAGTTTATGCCGGAACTTTAATATGCCGAGAGAAAAATTTCTTCGTTCCCTGTTCCAAGCCGCCGTCGCCGCCGCAGACCCGGCCCTGATCGTACCGCCACATTTGCCGGCATTGCCGGCCGGCGATAGCGGACGAATCATCGTCGTCGGCGCCGGCAAGGCCGCCGCCGGCATGGCGCGGGCCGTCGACAACCACTACAAACAGGCGCTCGACGGGCTGGTTATTACCCGCCATGGCCATTCACCGGCGGGATATTCCGGCACTATCGAAGTGCTCGAAGCCGGCCATCCGACCCCCGACGCGGCCGGCCTCGGCGCGGCGCGGCGGATAGTTGATATGGTCGGCGGACTGGGGCCGGACGACCTGGTGCTGTGTTTAATTTCCGGTGGCGGCTCGGCGTTGCTCAGCCTGCCGCCGCCCGGCCTTTGCCTGGAACACAAACAGATATTGAATGCCCGCCTGCTTAAATCCGGCGCCACCATTTCGGAAATAAACTGCGTGCGCAAACATATCTCGGCAATCAAGGGTGGGCGGCTGGCGGCCCGCGCCTGGCCCGCCCGGGTGCTGACGCTGGCCATTTCCGATGTCCCCGGCGACGATCCGGCGGTGATCGCATCGGGGCCGACCGTGGCCGACCCGAGCACCCTGGCCGAGGCCCGCGCCGTGCTGAAAAAATATCATATCGAGCCGCCGGCACCGGTCGCCGCATTCCTGGCCGATCCGGCCAACGAGACCCCGAAGCCCGGTGACCATCGGCTCGGCAACGCCCAAACGGTGCTCATCGCGACCCCGCAAATAGCCCTGGAAGCGGCGGCGGCGGTCGCCCGCAAGGCCGGCGTAACGCCGCTGATACTGGGCGACAGCATCGAGGGCGAGGCCCGCGAGGCGGCGATGGTTTTCGCCGGCATCGCCCGCCAGGCGGCCCGGCGCGGTCAACCGGCGGAAGCGCCCTGTGTGTTGCTCTCGGGCGGCGAGACCACCGTCAGGGTACGCGGCGGCGGGCGCGGCGGGCGCAATGCCGAATTTCAGTTAGCCCTGGCCCTGGCCCTGGAAGGCCTGGGCGGGGTGTCGGCCATCGCCTGCGATACCGACGGCATCGATGGCAGCGAAGATAACGCCGGCTGCGTGATTTCCCCCGATACCCTGTCCCGGGCCCGCGCCCGGGGGCTGGACGCGGCGGCGGCGCTCGCCGATAATGACGCCTACGGGTTCTTCGCCGCCCTCGGCGATCTGGTCATGACCGGGCCGACCATGACCAATGTCAACGATTTTCGGGCGATCCTGGTGACATAAAATGTTAATGTAATTCGCTATACTGGGGGCCGACGCCGACTTCCGGACGATCCGCCATATTTGTGAGACGTAATTCATGCGACGCAGAAGAAACGCCAAGATCATCGCCACGCTGGGTCCAGGTACGGCCAGCAAGGAACAGATAACGAAACTGTTCATGGCCGGGGCCGATGTCTTCCGGCTGAATTTCAGCCACGGTTCCCACGCCGATCACAAGCAAAGCTACGACATCCTGCGTGAACTGGAACGGGAATTCGCCCGCCCCATGTGCATCCTGCTGGATCTGCAAGGCCCCAAATTACGGCTTGGCGAATTCGAACAGGGCAAGGCAATGCTGGTAAAGGGAAATCCTTTCCGGCTGCAATTGTCCCAAATACCGGGCAATGATGTCGGGGCATCGTTACCGCACCCGGAAATTTTCGCCGCCCTGAAGCCGGAGATGAGCCTGCTGCTGGATGACGGCAAGATTGAACTGCGGGTTCAGCGGTGCGGTGAGGACTTCGCCGAAACCATGGTGGTAACCGGCGGCGAGGTATCGAACCACAAGGGTGTCAATGTTCCAAGCGCCATCCTCAATCTATCGCCGATCACCGAAAAAGATCATCGGGACCTGGCCTTCGGCATGGAACTTGGAGTCGATTGGGTGGCGCTGTCGTTCGTTCAGCGGCCGCAGGACCTGGTCGAAGCCAAACGCCTGGTCGCCGGTCGGGCAGGAGTCCTGGCAAAACTGGAAAAACCCTCGGCGATCGAGCAACTGGACGAAATCGTCAAACTGGCCGACGCCCTGATGGTGGCCCGCGGCGACCTGGGCGTCGAATTGCCGCCCGAAGACGTGCCGGCGGTACAAAAACAGATTATTTATTCGTCCCGCCGCGCCGGCAAGCCGGTCGTCGTCGCCACCCAGATGCTGGAATCGATGATCGCCGCGCCGACCCCGACCCGGGCCGAGGCCTCCGACGTGGCGACGGCGATTTACGATGGCGCCGATGCGGTGATGCTGTCCGGCGAAACGGCGGTCGGGAAATACCCCATCGAGGCGGTGTCGATGATGGACCGCATCATCAAGCGGGTCGAGGTCGATCCGCTGTACCGGAAAATTACCGACGCCGAGCGCCGCGCCCCGGAACACACAGCCTCCGACGCCATTTCGGCGGCCGCCCGGCAAACCGCGGAAACCATTTCCACGGCGGCCATCGTCACCTTCAGCTCATCCGGTTCGACGACCATGCGGGCGGCCCGCGAGCGGCCCGTCGTGCCAATTCTGGGATTGACGCCAAGTCTGGCGACCTATCGAAGAATGGTCCTGGCCTGGGGTGTGCATTCGCTGATGACGCCGGAACTGACCAGTTTTTCCGAAATGGTAAACATCGCCGTCGAAGCCGCCATGCATGAAGAATTCGCCGCCGCCGGCGATACCGTAGTGATTACCGCCGGAGTGCCGTTCGGGACGCCGGGGGCGACCAATATATTGCGGATCGCCACGGTCGAATAATCCCATGCCCGGCGACTTGTTGTCCATTATCGCCCCCGTTTTCATTAGCGCCGGGATCGGCTTCATATGGCAAAAAACGGGCCAGCCCTACGATACCGGCCTGATTACCTCGCTTGTCACCAACATTGGCGCGCCATGCCTGGTGTTTTTCAGCCTCTATGACGCCGACCTGAAAATCGGTGATTTCGGCGTTATGGCGGTGGCGGCGGCCCTGGCCATCGCCGCCGCAGGGTTGGTCGGCGGGCTGGTTCTGCGGGTATGGGGGCTGTCTTTCAGGACCTATCTGCCATCACTGATGTTCGCCAATTCCGGCAATATGGGGTTGCCGTTGTCCCTGCTGGCTTTTGGCAAGGCGGGACTGGCCGTGGCGGTGGTTTATTTTACCATGGCGGCGGTCCTGCAATTAACCCTCGGCGTCGCCATCGCATCGGGTTCGATGTCGCCCGGCAAGCTAGTGCGAATTCCAATCATCTACGCCGTGCTGCTGGCGCTGCTGGTAATGGGGCTGGGGCTGAATCCTCCCGAAACCGTCATCAATACGACCCGGATTCTCGGCGGCATGACCATTCCGATGATGCTTATCACGCTGGGGTTTTCGCTGGCCAAACTGAAAATCGGCAGTCTCCGTCGAAGCATCGGCCTGTCGGCGCTGCGGTTGGCGGTAGGATTCGCCGCCGGCTGGCTGATCGCCGAAGCGCTCGGCTTCAGCGGCCTGGAACGCGGCGTGCTGATCTTGCAATCGGCCATGCCGGTGGCCGTGTTCAATTATCTGTTCGCCCAGCGTTACGGCAACCACCCGGAAGAAATCGCCGGCATGGTCGTGCTGTCAACGGCCATGTCGTTCGCCACACTTCCGGTATTATTGTGGCTGGTGCTATAGATCAACCGGATATTTCAGCCGACAATATTGTGTTCCGGTCCAAACGGAAACCCTGTGATGTTTTCAGCGCCGTTTTCGCCGATCACCAGGATATCGTGTTCCCGGTAGCCCCCGGCGCCGGCCATGCCCTCGGGGATGGTAATCATCGGTTCCATGGAAACCACCATGCCCGGCCGCAGCACGGTTTCGATATCTTCGCGCAGTTCCAACCCAGCCTCGCGGCCATAGTAGTGGCTTAGCACGCCGAAGGAATGGCCATAACCGAAGGTGCGGTATTGCAGCAGGCCGTGCGAGGCGTAAATTTCATTAAGTTCGGCGGCAATATCGCAACATCGGACGCCGGGCTTGATCAGCGCCAGCCCGCGACGATGGACCCGGCAGTTAATTTCCCACAGTTCCAGGTGACGGTCGCCGGCGTGATCGCAGAACAGGGTCCTTTCCAGCGCCGTATAGTAGCCCGATATCATCGGGAAACAGTTGAGGCTGAGAATGTCGCCCTTTTCGATTTTTCGCGAGGTCACCGGGTTGTGGGCGCCGTCGGTATTGATGCCGGACTGAAACCAGGTCCAGGTATCCATCAGTTCGGCATGGGGATAAGTGGCGGCGATAGCACCCACCATGGCCCCGGTCGAGGCCAGCGCGACCCGGTATTCCGGCACGCCAGCGGCGATCGCCTGGCGACCGGCGTCGCCGCCCAAATCGGCGATTCGCGCGCCGTTTTTGATCAAGGCGATTTCCTCGATCGATTTGACCATCCGCATCCGCATGGCCGCCCCGGCGATATCGACAATTTCCGCGCCGGCGAAAGCCGCTTTCAGCTTGCCCATGTTTTCCACGGTGACATGGTCGTATTCGACGCCCAGTTTCCCCGTTGCGCCAATTTCCCGGGTCACCGCGTGGAAGTAATTGTCGCGCCGCCAGTCGGTGTAGACGACATTGCCGCCGAAGCTTCGCCGCCCCGGCTGGCCGCCGTCGATGTTAGCGCTGATGGTGACCGATTTTTCCGCCGTGACGACCAACCCATAGGGCCTGCCGAAGGAACAGAACAAGAAATCGGCGTAGTAATTGATGTTATGGTAGGACGTGAACAACACCGTATCGATGCCGTTTTCAGCCATGTGAACGCGCAGCCGGTCCAGGCGGGCCTGCATTTCGGCGGGGCTGAAGGTCGGCGGCACCTTGTCGCCGTTGACGATGTGCTTTATTTTTTCCATGGGCCAGCCTATCAGCGCCCGGACTTTCCGTGTGCGCACAAAAACGACCACCGTGCGCAATTTGGCGACATCGGCTATACAGGTTCGGAGAATCATTTGATCGAGCAGTAAACGCCATGTCAGACGAGGATTTCTATGCCCCCCACGAGGGCGGCGAGCGGGTTTTCACGGTGCCGGCATCGGCCATGAAATTCGGCGCCGGGGCGCTTGCCGAAACCGGCGTCGAGGCCAGGGCGCTGGGCATTACCCGGTGCGCCCTGTTCACCGACCGCAATGTCGCCGAAACCCCGGCCCTGGAAACGACGCTGAAGGCCCTTGCCGACGCCGGGATTGACACCGTTCTGTATGATGCGGTCAGGGTCGAGCCTACCGACGAAAGCTTCGCCGCCGCCGCTGCATTCGCCCGCGACGGCGGTTTCGATGGTTTTGTCTCGCTCGGCGGCGGGTCGGTCATCGACACCGCCAAGGTTGCCAATCTGCTGGGCAGCTATCCCGACGATCTGCTCGCCTATGTCAACGCGCCGCACGGCCTGGCGAAGCCGGTGCCGGGGCCGCTGATGCCGCATCTGGCCTGCCCGACGACGGCCGGCACGGGCAGTGAAATCACCGGCGTCGCGGTGTTCGATCTGGTCCGCCAGCAAGTCAAGACCGGCATTTCATCCGTCCATCTGCGCCCCTCGCTGGCGGTTGTCGATCCAACCTGCACCGAAACCATGCCGCCGGGCGTGGTCGCCGCCACCGGTTTCGATGTACTGACCCACGCCATCGAATCCTTCACCGCCCGCCCCTATACCAGCCGAACCCGGCCCGAACCCGGCAAGCGCCCGCCCTATCAGGGAGCCAACCCGTTTTCCGATATCGGCGCCCTGGCCGCCATAAGGCTCGGCGGCCAGCATCTGGTCGCCGCCGTCACCGACCCGGAAGCGATTCAGTCCCGCCACCAGTTGATGTTCGCCGCGACACTGGCCGGGCAGGCCTTTGGCAACGCCGGTGTCCACATCCCCCACGCCATGTCTTATTCGGTAGCCGGACTGAACCACCAATATGTCGCCGGGGGCTACGAGAAAGCCGACCCCATGGTGCCGCATGGCCTGTCGGTGGTGCTAAACGCCCCGGCGGCCTTCCGCTTCACCGCCGCCGCCTGCCCGGAGCGGCACCTGCGGGCCGCCGGGGCTTTGGGAGCCGACATATCGAACGCCGGCCCGGCCCATGGCGGCGAATTGCTGGCCGCCCGCCTGATCGAGATGATGCGAGCCTGTCGGTTGCCCCGTGGCCTGGCCGAAATCGGCTACGGCGAAGATGACATCCCGGCCCTGGTCAAGGGATCCTTCGCCCAGCAGCGCCTGCTCGCACAGTCCCCGTGCCCGGTCGGCGAAGATGATCTGGCGGGCATCTACCGGGCGGCCATGAGATACTGGTGAGGGCGCTTCGGCATTCACCCTCAGGCGGCCATGGTCAGACGAAACATTGACTTTCGGCAGATTCAGGGGATAGACTGTGCCTCCGTGGGTTGAATGCCCGCGCAAATTTGGTCACTCGAATGCAGAAGCAGGAGACTTTGACATGATTGATGGCTATACGGCGGCGTACGCGTCGATATCGTACGTATCGCAGGCAAGCACGTTTTCCTTATCCTCACAGCAGAACACTTTATCCTCGCAGCAAAATACATCCGGCGGCGATTCGGTCGATTCCGTCAGCGCGTCAGGCGACTACTCCGGCTTGTCGTTTAGCTATTCCACGACCACAACCGTCACCACGGTATCCCTGCTGTACGTCCAGGAAAGCGCCAATTCCAACAACACCCAAAATGATAACGGCGGCAACGGACAATCCGCCCTGGACACCGTTCTCGCCGGACCGACGGACCCGTTCAATCCGCTGGACGCCTCGACGCCGGTCACGAACACCGCCCTTGACATCATCAACGGCACAATCAGTTCCTCGCAGTCCGGTGACAATGACGGCGACGACGGCGGTAACGGCAATGGCGTCGCCGACGGCGATGGCGACGACTTCAATTCCGGCAGCGACCAGGGTGACAAGGCCGGTCACGCCCGGAATACCCTTCAGGCCGCCTACAGCGTCACCCGTTCGCAGGTATCGACAACCACGGTTGAATTCAGCCTGGTCGCTTAAGCGAACTTGACCGCGGTGCCGTTGGCGCTGACCATCAGCATCGACTTGCCGTTGCTGCCGATCGATTCATAATCCAGGTCGACGCCGACTATGGCGTCGGCGCCCAGTTCCCGGGCCTGGGCGACCATGTCTTCAATGGCCAGCAACTTGGCGTTGCCCAGTTCCTTTTCGTAAGAACCCGAACGACCGCCTATCAGGTCACGAATACCG
>CAZZKE010000020.1:34935-39765 GCA_964655005.1 uncultured Thalassospiraceae bacterium
GCCCAGTTCCTTTTCGTAAGAACCCGAACGACCGCCTATCAGGTCACGAATACCGGCGAACATATCACGAAAAATATTGGTGCCCATTACCGCATCGCCGGAAACCACGCCAAGGTAGCCGGCGATAGTGCGGCCATCAACGCCGTCGGTAGTGGTAGTGATCATTCCTGAAGTTCTCCCTTGTTGAAATTTTCCAATTCGTCGATAAATCCGGAAATCATATTCAGGCCCCGATTCCAGAATTCGGGATCCGAGGCGTCAAGCCCGAACGGGGCCAGTAATTCCCGGTGCCGCCGTGTCCCGCCGGCCTTCAGGATATCAAGATACCCGGACTGAAATCCAACGTATCCGCCGGCGAACAGGTCATATAGCGAATTGACCAGACAATCGCCGAAGGCATAAGCGTAAACGTAGAACGGTGAATGCACGAAGTGCGGTATATAGGCCCAGAACGAACGGTAATCGTCATCCAGACGGATGCCGTCGCCCAGGCTTTCACGCTGCGCCGCCATCCAGATATCACCCAGCCTGTCTGACGATAATTCGCCATTGGACCGTTCATCGTGAACCGTTGTTTCAAAGCTATGAAAAGCGATCTGGCGGACTACGGTGTTGAGCATGTCTTCGACCTTGCCGGCCAGTAAAATACGGCGGCGGGCGGGGTCGTCCTCGCCATCGAGCAACGAGCGAAAGGTCAGCATTTCGCCGAACACCGACGCCGTTTCCGCAGTCGTCAGCGGGGTATCGGCCATCAGCGCGCCTTGCGGCCCCGCCAGCACCTGATGCACGCCATGACCGAGTTCGTGGGCCAGGGTCATCACGTCGCGGGCCTTGCCGTGAAAATTCATCAGGATATAGGGATGCGCCGAGGGCACGGTGGAATGGGAGAAGGCGCCGGAATCCTTGCCCGGACGCAGTTCCGCGTCGATCCAGCGTTTATCGAAAAAGTCCGAGGCGATATCGGCCAACTGCGGATCGAACCGGCCATAGGCGCCCAGCACCGTGGCCTTGGCTTCATCCCAGGAATAGGTCCGGTCGCCGTCGTCCGGCAGGGGGGCGTTGCGGTCCCAGTAATCGAGCGCTTCGACCTTGAACCATCCTGCTTTCAGGCGATAATAGCGGTGTGACAGGTTTGCATAGGACGCCCGCACGGACGAGCTCAGGGCATCGACCACCGCATCTTCAACCTGATTGCCCAGGTTGCGTTCGGATATCGGCCTGGGGTATTTGCGCCAGGCGTCTTCGGTCGCCTTGTCCTTGGCCAGGGTGTTGGTAATCAGGGTGAACAGGCGGATGTTATCATCCAGCACCCGACCCAGCGATTTAGCCGCCTTCCTGCGCGTTCCGGCGTCGCTGTCGGACAGCAGATTCAAGACATCGGACATGTTCAGCAAGCGGTCGTCCAGTGGAAAGCGCAGCGCCGACTGGGTTTCGTCGAACAGCCGCACCCACGCGGCCCGCCCGCTGACCGATTTTTCGTGCAGCAGACGCTCCAGATCGTCGGACAACTGATGTTCGCGGAAGGCCCGGACATCACGAACCCACGACCGGTAATGGGCCGCCGCCGGGCTTTCCAGCTGTTTTTCCAGCACCGCCTGGTCAAGGCGGTTCAGTTCAAGCTGGAAAAACAGTGTCGCGGTTGAAATATCGTTGACCCGTTCACGCAGGGTCTGCACGAAACGTCCGGTCTCGGCGTTGCCGGTGTCGGCGGCGAACAGCAGTTGGCCGTAACTCATGGCCTTGGATAGTATCTCGAACAGCGTCTCGTATTCGGCAATGGCCTTGCCCAGGGTATCGCCGTCGAGTCCGGCCAGCTTGCCTTCGTAGCAATCGGCAAACGCCTGGCCAAGATTACGGGCCTGGCTCAGGTCCCGTTCCAGTTCCGGCGCCTCGGGTCCGGAATATAGATCGTCGAGATTCCATTGCGGCGGCTGCGAGCTTGTCATGTATGTCTCCCGTTGCGTAGGATTGCCATATAATGCCCGGAACGACAAAGGGCAACAGACAAACGGCAACAGTGGCGGAAGGAACGGGGAAATGACAGTCGCATCCAATCTGGACAAGGCCAACCTTGTTTCGATGTTTTTCGAACAGGTCGACCGGGAAGGCGAAGCGCCGTTCCTGTGGGCCAAGCATGACGGCAAATATTCGGCCCTGACCTGGCGCGAGGTCGCGGCCCAGGTCAGCGAACTGGCGCGCGGGCTTCGCGCCATCGGCGTCGAGCCCGGCGACCGGGTCGTTATCGTTTCGGAAAACCGCCCGGAATGGCTGATTGCCGATCTGGGCATCATGGCCATCGGCGCGATTACCGTGCCGGCCTATATCACCAATACCGTCGCCGATCATACCCACATTCTGGAAAACAGCGGCGCCAGGGTGGTCATTGTATCGACGCCGAAACTGGCCGAGCGGCTGCTGCCGGCCGCCGTCAGGTCATCGTCCCTCAAGGCGGTGATCGCCATGGCGACACTGGATATCGATCAGGATCTGGGCGTCGATCTGCACGCCTGGAAAGATGTGCTGGCCAGGGGCGCCGAGGGACACGACAATCTGGTCGAGGAAAGTCTGGCCCTGGACCGCAAGGGCACCGCCTGCATTATCTATACATCGGGCACCGGCGGCGCCCCGAAGGGCGTGATGCTGGATCACGCCGCCATCATCTGCAATTGCAAAGGCGCCATGGAGGCCCTGCAACCGCTGGGGCTGGACGATAATCTGTTCCTGTCGTTCCTGCCGCTGTCGCATTCCTATGAGCATTCGGCCGGGCAGTTTTTTCCCATATCCATCGCCGCCCAGATTTATTACGCCGAAGGCATCGAAACCCTGGCGAGCAATATGATCGAGGTCCGCCCGACCATCATGACCGCCGTGCCAAGGCTTTATGAAACCCTGCATTCCAGAATAACCATGGGGGTCCGCAAGCAGGGCGGCAAGAAGGAAGCACTGTTTAACAAGGCGGTCGAACTGGGAACCAAGAAACTTACCGACCCGAACGGCTTAAGCCTTGTGGAAAACCTGCAAAACGGCATCCTCAGCGTACTGGTGCGGAAAAAGGTCAAGGCCCGCTTCGGCGGCCGCCTGAAAACCATGGTGTCGGGCGGGGCGCCGCTGAACCCGGATGTCGGCATGTTCTTCCTGGCCCTTGGCCTGCGCATCATGCAGGGTTACGGCCTGACCGAATCGGCGCCGGTAATCAGCGTCAACCGTCCATTTGAAATCAAGATCGACACCGTCGGCAGGCCCCTGGTCGATGTTCAGGTCCACATAGCCGATGACGGTGAAATTCTGGTCCGGGGCGATCTGGTAATGCAGGGCTACTGGCAGAACGAAGCGGCAACGGCGGAGGCGATCCGCGACGGCTGGCTGCACACCGGCGATATCGGCCACCTGGACGACAAGGGGCGACTGGTCATCACCGACCGCAAGAAGGACATTATCGTCAATTCCGGCGGTGACAATATCGCCCCGCAACGGGTCGAGGGCATTTTGGCGCTGGAACCGGAAATTGCCCAGGCCATGGCCTATGGCGACAAGCGCTCGCATCTGGTCGCCTTGTTGGTGCCAGATCCGGAATGGATGGCGGAATGGGCCAGGGAAAACGGCAAAAGCGCCAATCAGGCCGAACTGGCCGGCGACGCCGATTTCCACAAGGCGCTGGGCGTGGTCATCGAACGCAACAATGCGCGGCTGTCCAACATTGAAAAAATCCGCCGCTTCATCATCGCCGATGAACCGTTTACCATCGATGGCGGGCTGATGACGCCGACCCTGAAAATCCGCCGCAACAGGATTACCGAGCTTTACGGCGAGAAGTTACAGGCGCTGTATCGCTGATGGAACTGACCCTCCTGGGCACCGGTTGCCCCAGCGTCGATCTGGACCGCTACGGCCCCGCCGCCCTGGTTGACGCCGGGCCGGGGGCGCGGCTGCTGATCGATTGCGGCTCGGGGGTGACTCAAAGGCTCCTTGGGGCCGGCTGTCCTGGCCGCATGGTCGATGCGGTGCTGCTGACCCACCTGCATTCCGATCACATAATCGATTTGTTCCAGTTGCTTGTTTCAAGCTGGCATCAGGGCCGCGACCGCCCGCAGCGGCTGTTCGGGCCGCCCGGCACAAGGGCCTATGTGGATGGCCTGCTGGGGCTGTGGGCGGCGGAATTGAAACAGCGTATTGCCCACGAGAACAGGCCTTCCACCGCCGGCCTGGAAATCGAGGTTACGGAAATTTCCGGCGGCCAACGCCGGCAATTCGGCGATCTGACAGTCACCGCCATCGAAGTAGATCACCGGCCGGTACGGCATGCCTTCGGCTTTATTTTCGAAGGCGGCGGCGAGCGGTTGGCAATCAGCGGCGACACCACCTACTGCCCGGCCCTGATCGAGGCCGCCAGGGGGGTGGACATGCTGCTGCACGAGGTCTTCATCCACCGCGAGATGCCGGTAATAGAAGGCGTCCGGACGGCCCGGACCGTGGCCAACGTGGCCGCCTATCACACCATGTCGGATACCGTCGGCCGGGTCGCCCGGGAAGCCGGGGCCGGCTCGCTGGTGCTGACCCATTTCGTGCCGCCGCGTTTCGACCACGACGCCCTGCTGGCCGAAGTCCGGCAAAGCTTCGACGGCCCGGTGATCATCGGCCACGATCTTATGAAACTGAATGTCGGCGAACGCTGCGTTTCAGGCGACCGTTCCGACCGCCCGCCCGCCGCCCCGGAAAATTCGTTAAAGCGCGTTCCGGCAATACCTGAATGACCGACCGACGATAGATAGACAACGAACTGCTAAATCTCTAGAACATTCCCGAGCTATTATGAACCATTCTGATGGGGCA
>CAZZKE010000021.1:0-38696 GCA_964655005.1 uncultured Thalassospiraceae bacterium
CCTGCCTGGAACTTATGGCCACCGACGCCATCGTCGCCATTCAGGACATGGGGGCGGCAGGCCTGACCTCGTCGAGTTTCGAGATGGCTTCGAAAGGCGGGGTCGGCATTAACATGAACCTGGACGCCGTGCCGCAGCGCGAAGAAAACATGACGGCTTATGAAATGATGCTGTCGGAAAGCCAGGAACGCATGCTGATGGTGCTTAAACCTGGCCGCGAGGACGAGGCGCGGGCCATCTTCGAAAAGTGGGAACTGGACTTCGCCATCATCGGGACTTTAACCGACAGCAAACACATGGTCCTGCATCACCGGGGCAAGGTTGTCGCCGACCTGCCGATAGACCCGTTGGCCGAGGCTTCGCCGGAATACGACCGGCCCTGGGTAGCGACGCCGAAACAGGCGGTGCTCCTGGGCGCGGATGTGGCGACGTCAGATGACCCGATGGCCGACCTGAAGATATTAGTCCGCTCACCCGACCTGGCCTCGAAGCGCTGGATCTGGGAACAGTACGATCACATGGTAATGGCCGATACGGTGGCCCGGCCCGGCGGCGATGCCGCCATCGTGCGGATCCACGGCACCAACAAGGCAATCGCCGCGACCAGCGACTGCACGCCGCGTTACTGTGTCGCCGACCCGGTCATGGGCGGCAAACAGGCCGTCGCCGAGGCCTGGCGCAACCTGACCGCGACCGGCGCCCGGCCGCTGGCGGTTACCGACAACATGAACTTCGGCAACCCGGAAAGGCCCGAAATCATGGGCCAGTTCGTCGGCTGTGTGCAGGGCATCGGCGAAGCCTGCCGGGCCCTCGATTTCCCGGTCGTCTCGGGCAACGTATCGCTGTACAACGAAACCAACGGCCAGGGCATCCTGCCGACTCCGACTATCGGCGGCGTTGGGCTGCTGAAAGACGTGACGAAACGGGCCGGGCTTGCTTTCGACGGCGAAGGCCGGGATATCGTGCTGATCGGCGACACCGCCGGGCATCTGGGGGCTTCGATCTACCTGCGTGAAATCCTGGGCCGCGAGGACGGCGCGCCGCCACCGGTCGATCTGGCGCTGGAACGCCGCAATGGCGATTTCGTGCGCGGCCTGATAGAGGCCGGCGAGTTAACGGTGTGTCACGACATTTCCGGCGGCGGCCTTCTGGTGGCGCTGGCCGAAATGGCTATGGCCGGCGGCATCGGCTGTAATGTGAGCCCGCCGGAAGACACCGCCGAGCTGACCGGATGGCTGTTCGGCGAGGATCAGGGCCGCTATATCCTGACCACGGATAATGCCGGACGGCTGATCGAACAGGCCGAACGGGCCGGAGTCCGGGGACGAAAAATTGGCCAAACCGGCGGCCAGTGGTTGACTGTCGCCAGCGCAGGAACCATATCGGTTGAAGGATTGTGCGCCGGGCATCAGGGATGGCTGCCCGGTTTTATGTCAACCCCCTGATAAACAGGAAATAATCGCGAGAGGAAGACCGATCATGGCGATGCAAGCCAGCGAAATCGAACGGATGATAAAGGAAGCCATGCCCGATGCCGACGTCGTCATCGACGATTTGCGCGGCGACGGCGATCATTATTCCGCCCGCATTACATCGGGCGCCTTCGAGGGTAAATCGCGGGTCCAGCAACACAAGATGGTCTACGACGCCCTGCGGGGGAAAATGGGCGGCGAATTGCACGCCCTGGCCCTGCAAACCGGCACACCCTGAATTTTACAGACCAGAGATAAGGAAAAGATTTCATGACCGATAATCCCGTATTCGACCGCATCAAGAGCGAAGTCGCCGACACCGATGTGGTGTTATTCATGAAGGGCACGCCGATGTTCCCGCAGTGTGGATTTTCCGCCGCCGTGGTCGGCGCCCTGACCAATATGGAAGTCAAGTTCAAGGGCGTCAACGTCCTCGAAGACCCGGAAATACGCGAAGGCGTCAAGGCGTTTTCGGAATGGCCGACCATTCCGCAGCTTTATGTCAAAGGCGAATTTGTCGGTGGCTGCGATATCGTCAAGGAAATGTACGAAGCCGGTGAATTGCAGAAAATGTTCGACGACAAGGGCATTTCCTACGCCGCATAATCCGCCCTGCGGCAGGATTATTTAAAAGGGCCGCCCCTTGGGTTTTTGGGGCGGCCCTTTTTGCCGCCGGTATTTTTTACAGTTCGGCGACAGAATGTTAACGCTCGGTGGCATGACACCGGGAAATATAAACAGAAAACACACGGTCTGGAATTTCCGGCATCCGGCGCATATATATACAGGTCTGTATCTACTTGTTACTGAACTGACGGAAGGCGCCACCCCATGCTTAAGGAATCCCCGAGCCACGACCGAAGCAGCCTGATGGTCGATGGCATCGCCGACTGGCTTATGGACAAGGCGCTTAACGAACAAACCACCATGAAAGATCTGTTCGAGGGCACCTGTCTGCGCCTGCTGGCCGAAGGCATCCCGATTATTCGCGCCCATTTCGCCTTTCGTACCTTACATCCGCTGTTCGCCGCCATCAGCCATATATGGCATCATAATGGGGAAACCGAGCATTCGCAGATCGCCCACTACAACGGCGCCCCGGGTGTCGACTGGACCGATAGCCCATATGCTTTTCTGGTCGATAACGGAATAGACCATCTTCGCCGTCGTATCACCGGCGAAGAAGCCCTGCTGGATTTTCCGGTGCTGGGCGAATTTCGTGACGAATACGAGGCGACCGATTATGTCGCCTACGCCGTGCCGTTTGATACGGAAGCCGCGGGCGAGGCCATCAAAAGCGGGGTCGTCGGCTCCTGGCTGACCAACCGCCCCGGCGGTTTCTCCGATAACGACATCCGCGCCCTGCTGCGCATCCAGAAACGCCTTACCGTCACATTCAAGGTGCTGATAAAAAGCGAAATCACCAACAACGTGCTGGATACCTATCTGGGTCCGGATGCCGGCAGGCAGGTGCTGAGCGGCCAGATCAAACGCGGCGATTACGAAACCACGCACTCGGTGATCTGGTATTCCGACATGCGAAATTCGACACCGCTGGCAGAATCGTTATGCCCGGAAGACTTCTTCGCCATGGTCAACGCCTATTTCGAATGCACCGCCGGCGCGGTAATGGATTCGGGCGGCGAAGTGCTGCGTTTTATCGGCGATGCGGTGCTGGCGATATTCCCCATTCGCAAGGGCGAGCAAACCGAGCGGCAGGCCTGTCAAAAGGCCATGCGGGCCATGCGGGAAGCCGAAAAGCGGGTCTGCAAAATGAATAAGGAACGGGTCGCAAATGGCGATCCGATTATCGAATACGGCCTTGGCCTGCATGTCGGCGATGTCATGTACGGTAACATCGGTGTGCCCGACCGGCTTGAATTTTCGGTGGTCGGCCCCGCCGCCAACGAAACCGCCCGCCTGGAATCTCTGACCAAGGAAATCGGCCGCAAGGTCGTCGTCAGCGACCATTTCGCCCGCAACATCAAAAGTGGCTGGGAATCGCTCGGCCAGAGAAATCTCAAGGGTGTCGGCGGGAAAATGACCCTGTTCAGCCCGGAACCGGTCAAACGAAAGCCTGCCGCAAAGAAAAAGGCGGCCCGTAAGTGACCGATACGCCCGACAATGCCGGTGTTCGTGTGCCGCCGCCGCTTATTTTCGTAATCCTGTTGCTGGCCGGATTGTGGTATGATTCGCCCTGGTTCGATGGCCGGATGGCCGGAACCCTGGCGACGCTTTCGGGCATCTTTTTCATAATCGCCGGGTTTGCCCTGATGATGCACTGCGTCAGGAGCCACAAGAAGGCCGGCTCCAATGTCGAACCATGGAAACCAACCACGGCCATTATTTCGACCGGTGCCTACGGTTATTCGCGCAATCCAATTTATCTGGGAATGGCGCTGGTCCACGGCGGGTTCGCCATCGGCGGCGCCAGCCTTGGTGCGCTGGCCACTCTGGCGCTCGGCGTTGCGATCACGCAAGTCTACGTGATCGCCCACGAAGAACGCTACCTGACGGAAAAATTCGGCCAGGACTACATAGATTACAAATCCCGGGTCCGCCGCTGGATTTAGCGTGGCCACCAAATCTTCACCATGGCGTCATCAAATCGTCATGATGGGATTCTATTTTCCCTGTCAGTGAGAGCAAACAGTCCCAGGGAGGACCCGACCATGACGCCGAACCAATCGCAACCGCCGTGCCTTTGCGCCACAAGCGAGCCCCGGCTTCAGGAGCTTCTTGATGACCCCACCATGCAGTTACTGATGGAACGGGACGGCGTTCGCATGGAAGACCTGACCGACCTTCTTGCCCTGGTGCGCAAACGCCTGATCGCCGAAAGATGGCGCCGCGCCGCCTGAGCGGGCGGCGCCGGTAACGGCGGTTAGCGGGAATAGAATTCGATTACCAGATTCGGTTCCATGCGCACCGGATAGGGCACATCGGCCAGCAGCGGCTGGCGGATGAAGGTGCCTTTCATCTTTTTCAGATCGACATCCAGATAGTCGGGAATATCCCGTTCCGGCGATGCCACGGCTTCCAGAACCATCGGGATATCGCGGGATTTTTCCTTGGCCTCGATGACATCGCCATCCTTGACCAGATAAGAGGATATGTTGACCTTCCTGCCGTTGACCTTGATGTGGCCGTGGTTAATGAACTGGCGGGAGGCAAATACCGTCGGCACGAATTTCATGCGATAGACGACGGCGTCCAGGCGGCGTTCCAGGATGCCTATCAGGTTTTCCGAAGTGTCGCCACGGCGGCGCACGGCTTCGTCATAGTAACGGCGGAATTTCTTTTCGGTGATGTTGCCGTAGTAGCCCTTGAGCTTCTGCTTGGCCATTAGCTGGACACCGAAATCGGTTTCCTTGCGGCGGCGCTGGCCATGCTGTCCGGGCCGTGTCTCGCGGGTGTTGTAGGGGCTTTTCGGGCGTCCCCACAAATTGACGCCAAGGCGCCGGTCGATCTTGTACTTCGATTTAATGCGTCTGCTCATAATTATAAACTCACTCGTTTTCCGGTTGTTATTGTCCCAATAGCCTGTCGCCATCGATCATTCTGCTTAAAATGCGCGGTGCCGGGGCGGAGTCTTTTGACTCTCATCGTTGGGAATAAGGGCGGCAATATACGGACAACCGGTAAAAATGCAAGGGTAAATGCGCTTTTTCGGCGCAGATTCAGGACGGGTCCAGTTCGCTGTCCCAATAGAGAAAATCGTGCCAGCTTTCATGCAGGTGACCGGGCGGAAAGGCGCGGCCGTTTTCCTGCAATTGATAGGCGCTCGGCCGGTCCGGCCGGCGTTGCGGGAACATCCGGGCGTCTTTCGGCAAACGATTGCCCTTCGCCAGATTGCACGGCCCGCAGGCGGTGACCACATTGACCCACAGGGTGCGACCGCCGAGCGAACGCGGAATGACGTGATCGAAAGTAAGGTCTTCGGTGGGGAAGCCTTCGCCGCAGTACTGGCAGGAAAACGAATCGCGCAAAAACACGTTGAAGCGGGTAAACGCCGGATGCCGCGACAAGGCGACATAATCCTTGAGCGATATAACACTGGGCAGGGCCATCCCGAAGCTCGGCGAGCGGACTTCCCGATCGTATTCGGAAACCACGTTAACCCGGTTCATGAATACCGCCTTGATGGCGTTCTGCCACGACCACAGGGACAGGGGGAAGTAACTCAACGGTCGGAAATCGGCGTTCAGAACCAATGCCGGAAATCGTTCGAGCGCCAAGGTCACACCAAATTCTCCCTGTTCGGTGGCGCGAGATTACAACATGTTGTAGCTCTTGCCAATTGATTGTCAGGGTTTAGGTTAGCCCATATGGATGACACTATTGTGACCCGCTTCGCACCTTCGCCGACCGGGCATTTGCACCTGGGTCACGCGTTTTCGGCGCTGTTCGCCGAGCGCCTTGCAAGGCAGTCCGGCGGACGGTTCCTGCTGCGCCTGGAAGATATCGACGGCGAACGCTGCAAGGCTGAATTTACATCCGCCATATACGAAGATCTGGATTGGCTGGGGCTGCGATGGGAAAGTCCGGTGCGGCGCCAGTCCGGGCATATGAAAGACTATACGGACGCCCTCGACCGCCTGGACGACATGGCCCTGCTGTACCCCTGTTTCTGCACCCGCAAGGATATTCGCCGGGAAATCGCGGCGGCGGGCCACGCCCCCCATCACGGACCGGAAGGACCGCACTATCCGGGCATATGCCGCGGCCTCGACCCCGGCGAGTCGGAGGCCCGCAAGCAGGCGGGCGAACCCTTCGCGCTTAGGCTGAACAACGAAAAGGCACTGGCGCGGATCGAAGGCCCGCTGATCTGGCGCGATCTGGATCGCGGCCAAACGCCGGCCAGGCCGGAATTGTTCGGCGACGTGGTGCTGGCCCGAAAGGACATTCCAACCAGCTACCACCTGGCCGTCACGGTCGATGACGCCCTGCAAGGCGTCACCCTGGTCACCCGCGGCGAAGACCTGTTGCCGGCAACCGATATTCACCGTCTGCTTCAGGAACTGCTAGGCCTCAACGTGCCCGACTACCGCCACCACGGGTTACTGAAAAATGACAACGGCGAGCGCCTGGCCAAACGGGACAACCCGCTGACGCTGAGGGCGTTGCGAAAGGCGGGAAAAACCGCCGGGGAGGTTCGGGCGATGGCGGGGTTTTATAGCAATGAGCACCGGTAAAGACTCATTGAGATTATTTCAGGAGGGCATGTCATTTGTATTCTATCAGTGTCGACTGGCGGCCGATAAAATAATTTTTCCAATAACGAAACACGCCGACCAACTGGGCGAATTTACCGAGTATACAAAAACCGGCATAGAGAGACGCATCGCCCGAATTATCGCCCGTGCCGATCCGGTATCTGCGGATACGCCACCAAAGAAGCACATATACAAGTAACACCAGAAGGCCCGGTCCCTGGGTCCAATAGGCCAGGGTTATTCCGAAAACGGGAAAAAACAAGGCCCAGATCACGATGGACCAGACATCCCTGGCCCGGTAACCGGTAAATATACCGCCGTACATTGATTGCCCTTCGGCATAGGCGAACCCGCCGCGGATCGCCCGGTTCCACCACTGTGAAAATCTGGTCATGGCGGCGTCATGCAGAGTCATATCATGATCCAGGCGATATATTTTCCAGCCCTTCAGGCGAAAGCGATAGCACATTTCCGGCTCTTCGCCGGCGATCAGAGTCGGATCAAACACACCCACCTCAAGAAGGGTCTTTATGCGTATCAATGAATCCCCGCCACAGGCCGCCACCTCGCCCACGGGGCTGTTCCATTCCATATCGCAGAGCAGATTATATATTGTTTCCCGGGGGTAGCGTTCTTTGCGCAGACCACATGCGACTGCCGCCTCCGGGTTGTCATCGAGAAATTTTGCGGCGGTTTCCAGCCAGCCATCCAATATCTCACAATCGCCATCGACGAATTGGACGTATTTCAGGTTTGGAGCGATTTCGCAAAGCCTCTCGAAACCGAGGTTTCGCGCCCTGGCCGCCGTAAACGGCCGGGTCGTGTCCAGCACAACGACTTCGGCGCCAAGCTCGCGCGCCATCGATACGCTATTATCGGTAGATCCTGAATCTACATAAACCAGACACCCGGACACACCCTGAAGCGATTCCAGGCATCTCTTGAGACGTTCTCCCTCGTTTCTGCCGATAGCCACCACACCCAAAGTGTCGACCGAGGAATTTGGCGGTCCGTTCATATTTTACACCCTGTTAATTACCCAAGAGGGGGCGATTTCGTCGCCGACAAACTTGAATTTTTGACAACTTATTTCTGCACCCAACCAGCCGCCAAGCCGGGCAAGATCTTTATCAAATATGGTGGTTAGTTCAAACAGACGTTCTTCTGACAGCGAAGGGCGCTCATTCATCCGCCATAAACCTTTGATCCTTTCGCGAATCGAATAAGGAATAACGGCACGGCGAACAGCCTTCGAACCGGGTATGTTCATCAACAAATTTAACATAAACGTGGGGCGCAAGCGCTTATTGGAAACATTTTGTTCTTTGTTTTCCTCTTTCCAGGACGGGCTTCCCGTATACCCGATAAAACTGCAAATGCGTTCCAGTTCCTGTTGTGGATAAGCCGACAGCCGGTCGAAAAAAACCGGCAATATCCGCTGCGGCCCAAACTCTTTCAGGAACGGCTCCAATTGCTTGGCGTAAAGGCCGTAATCAACGAGTTCCGGATGGTTTTCGATGGCCTCGTCAAGTGGTTCCACAAACGCCCGGCTTATCCATTCGTGCATGTAGTGTGAAATCAGCCGGTCGATCGGGTGCCGCATGACGTAAACGAACTTTGTCGCGCCACCGACATGATCGGCAATACGCCGCACGGTGTCGGGGTATGTTGGCAGCTTGCTATAATGGGTGCTTGATTCTCCACGCAGGTCGCCTTCACTCGCATCGACGAATAACGATTCATACCAATCCATCCCCAAATTCCAAATTTCATCGTCACTGAAAAAGTTTGGCTCTTTGGGCTCGGTCATAAAAACACCCGACTGTTCAGCCAACTGGACATGCAGGGTGCTGGTGGCGCACTTCATGGCGCCGATGATAATGAAATCCGGACCCTGTTTCATTTTTTCGATAACCAGGGCATATATGATGATGCTCTCATAGGGACGTTCCAGTTAATCCAGTTATCACGGAATTGCCTGTCGCTGGTGTGGGGTTCCTTACCGCCTATGGTTTCCCGCAGGAAGGAGATCAGCCGGCCGGTCGACCACATCAGATTGGCCCGCAGGACGCCGGCCATGCCGCCGTGGAATTTTGCAAAATATCGGGCCCGGGATTCGTATATATATCTTGGCAGCCGGCGCCGGGCCGCAGTATCTTTCTTTAGCGAGGCCGTGCCGCCACGAAGATGGATGGCCCGGGCGTTCGGCGCATGCAAGACCTTCCACCCCGCCCGGTGGGCACGGCGGCAATAATCTATGTCGTCGAAATAAAGAAAATAGCCTTCATCCATGCCGCCGATTTCGTCGCGCATTTTCCCCCGAATCAGCACACAGGCGAAACTCAGCCATTGCGGCTCCATGGTTTTTTCGAAAACGCCACAGGCGACGACATGTCCGGAGAACAACCGGTCTAATGGCCCGGTTTTCGCAGCGGCCAGAAACTCACTCATCGGCGATACATATCGGAAACAGCTAATCTGGGGCTTGCCGTTTTCCCACTGAAGTCTGGGACCGACCAGCCCGATTCCGGAATCCCGGTCCATTTCCCCCAGCATCGTGTCAATCGCCCCGGGAAGGACCATCGCATCGCTGTTCAACAGCAGATAAAATTCCGCTTCCTCGGCGGCCATGCCAACATTGTTGCCGACGCAAAAACCGCCATTGACCGGCGATTCGATAACGCGCGCCCATTCGTTCCAGCCATTACTGTCAATCGCCGCCCGTATTTCCGCCACCGAATTATCCTCGGAAAAATTATCGACGACGACCGCGCAACGGTCATTCCGCCCCTCCATATCGGGTGTCAGCGAGCGCAGACTCTCGACGGTAAGGGCGGGGGTGCGGAAATTAATAATTACGACGGCGACCTGCTTCATGTTTTATTCGCCATGGTTGTCCGACCATTGAGCCTTGTTATTACCAATTATTCCAACATAAACCAGTGCGTTCCACCGGGTACGGGAAGTTTCAGGCGATATGCGTTTTCCCGATAGTCCACCGGCAACGGGCTTCCCCTGGTTCCGTCGGCGGCAAGTGCATACAATCGCAACCCGGCGGGCGCCCGGATAACGATGTCACCCGTGACCGGTTCCGACATCAGGGGTTTCCTGCCGCCTTTCCCTGCTATCGCCCGGGCCAGGGCGGTAACAAGCAGGCGCCGCGAATCGGATATCGAATTACCGTCCAGGCTGGATACGACGACGGCGGCTTTTGCCGTCTTGATATCGAACAGTACGTTCTTGAGCTGAAATTTTCTGCCACCGATCCAGCCATGCACGGCCTGTGTGCGCCCGGTATTGATCGACTGATATCCGTTGCCCCATGAACGCACCAGTTCACCGGTGTCCGATTGCACGTAATCTTGACCCGGCGGGATGAAATCAACGTTCAGGTCGGTGACCGGTTTTGCGCCCTTGGGGAGTTCTGTTTCGGAATCCCAATCCAGTTCCCTTACGTCAGGCAAACCGAACATCACCTTGCTTCGTTCGACCAGGGTTCGCAGGCTGGCCATGTTCTTGGGATGGCTGTCGGCGTAATAAAGCTGTTTCCTGTTCAGTTTGATCAGGTAGGTATTATCGGATTCCGTCACATGCCGCTGGCGGTAAAGCAGGGCCGCCGCCGGCATCAGGCCGGTCAGCGCCGGATCCATATAAGTCGCCCAAGAGCCCTGTCTCCCGGTATTTTTGAAATTACCTTGGGAATAATTGTAGATCATCGGCGCATCCCAGCCCTGCAACGAGGCGATGCTCGCCACGTATAGCGGGGAAGTGAACCGATCGACCGACGGATATGGCACGTTCCATTCTGTAATGACGGTCGGTTTTCCCAATAGCTGCCCCGTCGCCATATAGGATATAAAATTATTGGTATATCGCGGGTTTCGGCTGAGCGCTTCCTCTTTGCCATAGGAATGGACATCGATCATATCGCCGGCGGTCAGCGGCGGCAGCCCGTGCATCTTCATGTTGCCCCACATTTGTGTGGTGGCGATGGGCACCTTGACGCCGATCGAGCGAAGATGCTCGATCATCCGCCGGTTCCACTGCCATTCCCGGTCGGCGAGGAAAATCTTGCTCGGTCCCGGCAGCCATGTCTTCCAGGTGTCCGCGTATGGCCCTTTTGTTTTCTTGCGCTTGCCGATAACCGGCATCCACGAGGGGACCCAGTCCTGCCGCCAGGATTTCTGCTTTTCCCCCGCTGTAGGCGTATTTTTCCTGATAAAATCCCGGACGGCGGCGTTGAAAATCTTGTTGTGAACCGGGTTTTTCTTGTTCGGCAGCATCATGTTGCCAAAATGGTTGGTCAGGTCGTTTTCGTTGGTTATCGAAAGCCCCATGATCGCCGGTTCATCGACATAGGCCAGCTTGGTATATGGATTAACGTGGGTCAGGTACTTCTTGTTGAACTCCTGCATCAGAAATTCCATGCGGCGGTTAAAATAGTTATAACCCTTGCCAAGGGCGCCTTTTTCAGGTTTTCGGCTTTTGGCCAGTATTTCATCGGCACCCGGCCCAAGGTCATCACCTCTTTTGAACAGTCGCCCGACATGCAGGTCCAGCCAGGTGTAGACACCCTCGTCCTTCAGCGCCTTGATCCAGTAATCGATCCTGTCCACCACTTCCGGATCGAATTGCCGGGAATCATCCTTTCCCTGGTCGATCACCGTCCTCCTGACCCATGCCATCGAATCGTGATGATGCAGGCGAACCAGATTGTAGCCCAGCCGGGCCAGACGTTTCGCCTGGATCTTGATCTGTTTCTTATCCGCAAACAGCGCATAAGCGGCCACATTGGTGCCCCAGAACCGGACCGGCGAGCCATCCTGGAACACGAAGTCGTTGCCCCGGGCCTGGACGAAGCCATGCCCGCCCGCCGGTTTGTCATTGAGAAAACTCAGATCCACCGGGCTGACCCCGGCCAGCAGCGCGTTCTTGTACCATCCGGTGGTATCGAGTGGACCGTAGCGGCGGGCCAAGTCGATAACCCTGCCGCCTTCCGGCAGGGTTACGGTCATAGCCACTACCTGGACACCTCTTCGCAGAGATTTTCCGACGAACATCGCGCGAATCTTGTTTTTTCGGCCACGGTCAAAATTTATGTTGGGCAGCGGCGCATCGAATTCGATTCTTAATTCGCCACCGCCCGTATTCCACACCCAGCCGCGTTTATCCGGCAGCAATTCGGGCTTTCGCGATGTCCCACCCAGGGCAGGACTGTCGAGATTAAGTTTGAATTCCAGGCCGCCGCCGATAATGTTATCCATGGCTTCGGCGGCCCGCAATTTCCATGTAAAACGAAGCTGATTGGGTTTTGGCGAGGTGACCGTGCCACGCACTTCGATGCCCAGCCCCCTGATTTTGCCAACTACAGACCGCCGCCCCGTGGGGTCGATCGAATCGACCGCCATGCGGGCGCCGGCCCACTTCCATTTCCGCCCCCAGAAAATGTATTTGGCGCTAATCAGCGGCGCGGTCTTGTATGAGATCGCCGGGGTCGCTTTTTCGGTAATTCGGGCCTGCCAGTCTGCCGCTTGCGAAAGGCCGCCGGAATCATTCGGCGCCAGTAATTCGGCGCCCTCGACCGCCAGCGGGAAAATCAGGATGGCGATAAAAAACAACGTCGCCGCCGGCAACCATGGTTTCAATAGAAAACGCATCCGGTACTCTCCACCTAAACTAGGATTTCATTGCCGGCCAACAAACCCGCCGCGAAGGTAGCGACGATAGCGTCGTGAGGTTTACGGCGCAACTTTCGTTTGCGAATGCGGAAGAACACTATCCATCAGCAACCGGCTGTAGTTATTATAGCCCCGGTTTTACAGGGCCATGAAAGGAACGGGGGAAATTTAACTCGGATGGATATTGATAAACGCTCCCGACCGGAAAACCGGGGCGGTCGTTTCGGGCGGCGGTTTCCCGGCGCCGTCGTCGCCATTGCCCTGTTCTCGGGTTTTGTTTTCTCCGGCGGGGTTACATTTGCCCAGCAGACGACAAATTACGGCGCAGAGCCATCGGGTCGGGCGCTCAATGCCTTCCAATCCTTCGAATTGTATAATCTGCAACTGGGGGCGCTGCTGCTGGTCCGCAATGGCCGGCTGAAAGAAGCGGTGCGGCAGATCAGGCGGGCCATTGACCGGTTTCCGCAAGTGCCCGACAATCACTATCTTCTGGCCGCCGTGCTGGCCAAGCAGTCAAAATCCACCGCCGCATTCGACCGGCTGACAATCGCCGTCAGACGGGGCTTTGCAAATATGGAACTGATCCAGTCCGATCCCTCGTTCAAACTCCTCAGGAAACAACAGCGCTGGCAATCCCTGATCGCGATGATCGCGGCGAATGCCGGCAAAGCCGGCGGGGCGAAAAAATCCATCTCTTCCAAGCGGCCTTCGACGGTCACCAAAGGAGGGACTGCGCTGGTAAACGAAGACAATACCGTTTGGGACGCCAAGTTAAAGATCCTGCACAGTTCTGTCCGGTTTGGATCGGAAAATGCGGCCCCGGCGGAAGTCCAGCTCGGCAAGGGCGCACTGCAACAACTGAACGAATGGTATTCAGGCGGAACGGCGGCCGGAAATACGGGCGACCTTTATGATAATCACGACAGGAACCATTCCTCGCTACGACCGGCCGAATTTCCACAGCTGACCTTTGTAAAATACGGCTCAAGCGCCCGCCAGGCCGGGGTCGATTACGGCCTTAACACCAGCATGTTTTTCAATGCGATCACCATCGGAAACTCCTCTACCGTAGAAAACGGACGCAGCCAGGCCCGAAACGCCCTGACCATGCCCGGCATTCCGGGTATCCTTTACCGGCAGTACGTCAACAATCAGTTATATGTTTATCCCGAGCACCGGGATTACGATCCCGAACGGGGTGATTTGCTGCCGGCCAACACGCCCTACATGATTGTTTCCCAGGGTTCATCGGGGTCCGATAGACCGTTTCTTCGTGCCGTCGCCAGTATTCTGGCGGCCTTCAAGCCCGAGGTAAAAAAATTCCTGCGGCAGCGTCGCCTGGTCATGCCGACTGTCCAGATGATTTTTCGCCGGGGCCAGAAAACGGTGACCAGTGACGCGGATTATCTAAGCGCAAAGGCGCATCCGCCGGTTTTTAAATCGGAAAATATCGACCTGTCAAAAATGATCGGCCTGGCCAATCGCTTGAATATCGAGGACATCCCGCCGATGATCGGCTTGCAGATCGTCGAGGAAAGCGGCGCCGAGCAGGGGATCGATGATTTTACCGCCGGCATATCGGAGACCCTTTTCAACACTCCGGGGGCGATAGCCAGGGTCGTACGGTTCACAGCCTATGAAAAGCGGATGGTCGTTCGCGTCAGGAATACCACTATAAACGACAAGGTAAAGCTCAATTACCACTGGGTCGTTCTGCGTGGCGACCGGGATCGAATAAAAATTATCCGGCGCGACCTGACCGGCAGCGAGGCGGAACTAATCATTCCGTGGCACGGCAGGTTCGCGGTTCCCGGACAACCCGGAATGACCACCGACCGTGTCGAGATCGGCGTATTTGTCGATAACGGGAAATATTATTCGGCGCCGGCCTTCATCAATCTCCTGTATCCACCCCACCAAAAGAGAAAATATAATGAAAAACGGCGGGTCGAAAGTATAGATCACCGCGACCCCGAATTTGCCAAGCGCTACATGGAGCGGCGACTGTTCAGCAACCGGGACTGGGTTGACACTTACCGGTATGACATGAATTCCGGGTTAATCGGATGGCAGCGCAAGCGCGGTAAATGGTTGGGCAACTATACCCGTGACGGGGCGAAAGTCGTTGCGTGGGACGATCAGGACCGGGCCACCGAGGCGAAAACGGTCGGCTACAGGGTCGAACCCGCCAAACGGGGTGGAACGAAAGTCGTTGAATTTTCGACCGGAAAGCTTCTGTCGTACCGATACCGCGGGGAAAAAGATCTGATCGGCAAAGTCAGCAAGGAACAAAATTGATTAATTCAAGATCACCCCGTCGCCATGGCGCCGGTCGATATGTATCGGCTTGATCGCCGAACCGGGGAAAAACGGTCGTCATGAATATTCCCGGTGGTTAATAAATATTGTTTCTTCAAGACCTTTTGTTTTATGATTCTGCCGATAAAATTAAAGCGGTATTAAAAACAGCCTATATTTCTGTTGAATTGCCGGTGCCGAAGAGTATTCTTGATTAACCACAATCGGATTCGGGGTTATTAAAAAAATGTCCTGGCGACCGAGAAAGACTGTATCCTTGTTTCGGCGGCTGATGATAATCGCCGCTGTTTCCCTGTTATCGGTAATGGCGATCACCGCCGCGGCGCAGGCGAAGAGCGCCGACGACAAGGCCCACGAGGAGCTGTTTCGAAACAGCCAGTTCCCCTCGGCGTTTGAGTGCAAGGTCTGCCACCCGGTACAGTTCCGCCAGTGGTCGGCGTCACAGCACGCCTATTCCAACCTTAGCCCGTTCTTCGTCTCCGTCGAGAACTCGGTGCTGCGGCAGACCAACGGTACTGCGGCCGACACCTGTTCGCGGTGTCATGCGCCAATTTCGGCGGTGCTGAAGACAATGCAAATTTCCAACCTGAAGCGAGCCCAGTTTGCCCGCACCGGCAAAGATTATCTGGGGCCGGTGATCGAAGGCATAACCTGTGTCGTCTGCCATCGCTTCAACAAAAACTACGGCAAGCGGAGCGCCCGCGCGATGATCACCGAGGGCGATATATTCGCGCCGATCTTCGGGCCGACCAATAACGATATCCAGGCCGAAGCCGAAAAAGACCCCAGGCTGGCCCTGGTCACCGAACCAGGCAAGAAGGGGCGGGCGATTCATGGCAAGGTAGAGCCATATCCATACTTGCGGGCTTCCCGGTTCTGCGGCAATTGCCATTCTTCCAGGTTACCGACCGGTATTCATAACGAGGAAACTTTCGACGAATACCGGACATCGCAGTCGGCGAAAGAAGGCACGACCTGTCAGGATTGCCATATGGGCAAGGTTCCGGGCGAGGCCAAGGGCTTCGATATTGCACCGGCGGCGAAAATCGGCAAGGTCGAGACCAAGCCTCGCCGTCGATCGAACCATTACTTCCCCGGCCCGGATTTTTCGGTCCTGCACCCAGGCATATTCCCGCAAAACCCGGACGCGGTAAAACTTGCCACCTACGAGCAATGGATGCAGTTCGATTATAAAAAAGGCTGGGGTACGGACGAGTTCGAGGACGACGTATCGGACGACTACAAGTTCCCCGAGTACTGGCAGGAACAGGACCTGCGTTACGAAGCCCGGGATATCCTGAATGGCCAGTTCGAATTGTTGAAATGGGCCAAAGACCAGCGCCTGACCCTGATGAAAGCCGGCTACAAGGTCGATAAGGTAATAATCGACGAAGCCAACATGCAGGACGGCCTGAAATTCCGGATCAATCTGAGAAACGCCGTACTGGGCCACAATGCCCCCAGCGGTTTCATCCATGAACGGATGGTGTTTTTCCAGATTACCGTAAAGGATAGTCAGGGTAATGTCGTCTTCATGTCCGGCGACCGTGACCCTAACGGCGACCTGCGCAAACGCACATCCCGTTATGTCCGCAATGGCGAGATGAAGTACGACAGGCAGTTGTTCGGCCTGATGAGTAATTTCGTCGCCAGGACCTTCTTCGGGGCCGAGCGCGTGCAACTCAGGCCGGTGCCGTTCTCGGCGGCGGTCAGGCCGTTTATCCGGCCGCCGACCGCCTCGACAGCCATACTTATGCGGCCCAAGGGAGCGCGGTCGATGAAGAACAGTATCGAGCCGGGCGGGAATCGCTGGGCCAAATACGTCGTCGATGCCGATATGCTGAAGCCCGGCGAAACATATACGGTGAATATGAAGCTGATCGCCCAGCAGATGCCGGCGGATTTTGTCGAGGTCAACGCCGATGTCGGATACGACTATAACTTCTCCTTGCGGGAGTTGGCGAAACGTGTGGTTGATCTAAGCATGAACCTGTGGGAGACCACGGAAACGATAACGATTAAAAAGTAGGGTCATTGTCATGTTGCGAAATTTGATAATCGCCGGAACTGTAGCCTTACTCTACTACGGAGCGGGTCTATCCGATGGCGCCGTAGCCGCCGAGAGTGAGTCTGGCGACGCTACCAAGTCCGGCGAGAGCGATTCACGCTTCTCCGACAAGCCGCTGAAGCTCCTGGAACAGCAGGATCTGCCGAAGCGACCGAAGCCGCTGTTTGAACTTTGGCAGGACTATGTCAATCAGGGTCCCTACGCCTACGAATTCGAATTGCCCACCGGCATGGTCGTCTCGCCGGGTCTGGTGTTGTTCGGCAACATCAATACCGGCTTGCAGATCACCGATAACGGCACTGCCGACACCACTACCGAATGGGTCTCGACGCTGGGTCTTTTCGCAAATCTGACCCTTAGCGGCACGGAACGGATACTGGTCGGCATATCGCCGCTGAAACGCCAGAACGGCAAGAAGACAAGGTATCAGTTCAGCCCGGAGAGCAATTTTAAAAACGAAAACAACATCCGCCTGACTACTGCCTTCTTCGAAGGTGAATTGTCGGAAATGTTCCCGAAACTGGATATGGCGGGACGGCTGCCGCTGGACTATGAAATCTCCGTCGGTCGCCAGCCCGTGCTCATTCAGGGCGGCACGTTGATTGCCGACACCATGGATTCAGTTGCCATAACCAGAAGCACGGTTCCCCTTCCCGGTACCAACTGGGCGCGCATTGGCGGGCTTTTTGCCTGGAACAACGTCAACCGCAGCAACAATATCGATGACGACGACGGCCTGTTGTACGCAATTTTCTCATCCGTCGAGGTTGCCCATTCGACGATTAATCTGGATACCACCTATATCGACAGTTCCGACGCCATCGGCGATCAGTTTAATATTGCGGCCGAATATTTCCGGCCCTTTATTATCTTTGAACATGCCGTCGATACCACGATACGCCTAGCCACGTCGCATGCCCCGGACGGGGAAACCGCGCAGGCGACTGACGGAACGATGCTCTATACCAGCTTTTCCTGGGCGCCGAAGCGGTCCGACGATCTTATGTACCTGAACGCCTTCGCGGCGCATGACAATTATGCCCCGGCGGCGCGGGCCGCCGGCGGGCCGCTTGGCGGCACAGGATTGTTATTTGCCCCCAATGGTTTGGCTGGACCGGCAATTGGCAATCGGGCAAAAAAATCCTATGGCGGCGCCCTCGGCTACCAGATGTTTTTTTCCGGCGCCCTGCGGCGCAATCTGATATTCGAGATCGGCGGCAAGGTCGATAATACGCCTGGCGGTATTGATCGAATCGGTGCGGCGGTGCGCTATTCTCAAGCGGTCGGCCAGCACACGTTCTTCGAAGTCGGCGGCTTCGCGGTGAATCAGGAATCGATCAACGAAGCATATGGCTTGCGGACCAAGGTAAATATTATCTTCTAGAATCTTCTTCCCACCGGGGAGGTAACAGGGCAGGACGGCGCTTCGCCGGTCCTGTCTTTTGTGTCACGGGAAGCGTCGATAAATATCCCCGTAGTCCCTTCCAGGCTGTTCCCATGGTTACGTCGGGGTTTTTTTGCCCCACCCCGCCCGTGCGCAGAGGTCCGGGCACGGTCAGAATCGAGCCTTCCCGTGAGACGGTCCCATGGGTCTTGAATCAAATAGAGTCTTGACGCCAGTTAAAGCGGGCCGTTAAGTGAACAACAAGAATAAACAGTTAACTGGGAAGGTGTCATGAAAATTTTGTCGCTCAGAAGCATGGCTTTGTGGTTGGTTTTACTGGCCGCAGCGTTCGCCTATGCGCCGAAAGCCAGCGCCGAGCCATATTTTCAAGGCCCGCGTTCCTGCCAGGAATGCCATAAGGAAATAGGCAAGACCTGGGAGGAAACCAAACATTTCCTGTCTTACCGCACGGCGCACAAGAACAAGATTGCGAAGAAGATCGCCATCGCCGTGGGCGGCAAGAAAAACATGAAACGAAACAAGAAATGCAGCATCTGCCACTATTCGACCGAACAGAAAAAGCCCGATGGCAAGGCCAAGGTGAAGTACGGCCCGTCATGCGAAAGCTGCCACGGCGCCGCATCTGACTGGGAAGACATGCATTTGAATTATGGCGGCAAGGACGTCAAGAAAGAGCAAGAGACGCCAGAGCACAAGAGCAAGCGAATAGCCGATTCCACCGCAGCCGGACTGGCCTGGGCCGCGAATCCATACGATATTGCGGTCAACTGCGCCAAGTGCCACGGCCTGGCCCGGCCCGAAATCAGCAACGAGGATTTCGCCAAGATGCTGGGGGCCAAGCATCCGCTCAAACAATCCTTCGAAATCGTCATGTACTCGCAGGGTAAAATGCGCCACTGGCCCGATAAACGTTCACCGGCGCAATTGGCCAGACTGTTCATTGCCGGCCAGGCGGCGAAACTGGTTTCTGCCACTGCGGCGTTAGCCAAGCCTTCGGACGCCGCCTACAAGGCGGTCCAGGAAAAGCGCGCCGCCGACGCCAGGGCCGCCCTGCAAGTCGTTCCGCAGGCGGCGGCACTGATCGCTTCGCCGAGCGACGCCAATGCCCGCCAGATGATGCAGAAGATCGGCCAGCAGGATATGTCTGGCCTGGTAAACGGATTGTTTCCGTGCCCCGCCGCAGAAAAGAAAAACCTGCGGCAATGTTAGGGCCGGTCGCCCTCCTCGCTACCGACGAACCCGTGTTCTTGTAAGTAATCAAAGACGCGGATGGCGGCCTCATCGGGGTTCATATCCGCCGTCTTAAGGATTATCTCGGCGCTTTCCGGCGGCTCGTACGGTGAATCAAAGCCGGTGAAGTTCTTGATCTCGCCAGCCCGGGCTTTCTTGTAAAGCCCCTTGGGGTCGCGGGCCTCGCAAATATCCAGCGGAGTATCTACGAAAACTTCGATAAACTCGCGATTATCCAGCAATTCGCGCGCCATGCGCCGCTCGGCCCGAAATGGCGAGATAAACGAAACCAGGCAGATTAATCCGGCATCAACCATCAATTTCGAAGTCTCGGCGACCCGGCGGATGTTCTCGACCCGGTCAGCATCGGTGAACCCCAGGTTTTTATTGAGGCCATGGCGCACATTGTCGCCGTCAAGGGTATATGTGTGCTGCCCGATCCGGTGCAGTTTCTGTTCAACCAGATTAGCGACGGTCGATTTGCCGGACGCCGACAGGCCGGTGAACCACAACACCGCCGGTTTCTGGTTTTTCATTTCCGAACGGGCCAGCTTATCGATGCCCAGGGCCTGCCAATGGATGTTGTCGGCCCGGTACAGTCCGAATTCAATAACCCCGGTGGCCAGCGTGTGCCGGCTTTCCCTATCCAGAATGGTGAAACGGCCTGTGGTCTGGTTATCCTTGAACGGGTCGTACGGAATGGGGCTGGCCAGTGCCAGATTGCAGGCCCCGGCATCGTTCAGGCGCATGGTCTTGCCGGCGTCGCGTTCCAGGGTATGCGGATTGACGATATGCTTGATGTCGGTGATCGATGCGGCAATCACCCTTTCACCCATTTTCAGCAGATATGGACGGGACGGCAGCAAAGGGTCTTCATGCTGCCACAGTAATTTGACCCTGAACTGGTCGGAAAGCTGGGCCCGGTCATCTACCTTGCAGATAATGTCGCCGGGCGAAACATCGACGCCGTCCCGCAAGCCGAGTTCGGTTTTGCCGTCGCCGGCCCGCACGGTATCGACCACGGCGGTATCGGCGGACGGTAGTACGACGATACTTTCGCCGGGGGCTATCGCGCCGCCGGCCAGCGTCCCGGTAACCGTGCCGGCGCTTACGCCATCGACCAGAAACCTGAAAGAACCGTTATGATCCGGCCCGGCCGGGTCGATTCCGGCCAGCAGGTCCGGCAGGGTCGGCCCCTGGTACCAGGGCATGGCGTCGCCGCCGTCCAATGAAATCGGTACGCCGCCATGAATCGTCAGGTCCAGAAGTTCGCCGTATTTTCTGAATTTGCCGTCGATATCGTCGAAGATATCCTGGGAATAATCAACCAGATCCATTTTGCTGACGGCAAAAACGGCATCCATAACGCCAAGGACCGTCAGGGCATGGCATTGCCGGTAAATATCATCGCTGATTCCCCGGCGGGCATCGATGACGACCACGGCAAAATCCGCGTCTGCGGCGGCGGACGCCAGGCCCGCCATGAAATACTCCCGGCCCGGCGTATCGATGGCAGTTTCATCTTGCAGTTGATCGACAATAGTGCTTTTACCGGCGCCGTCACCACCACATACAATAATATGTTTCATATTCAATCCGTTACTGTTCGGAAGCAACTTTCCATAGTCAGGTGGCTGCTGTCACTAAAAAGTTAAATCCGGGTGCCATCTTTCGGCATTATACTTGTTGCCGGGGCCATGAACGATTAGATTTGGCGCTGCCGACACAGACAATTCGAGGACTGTATCTTGACCTTTCCAGACCGGAAATACCCCGACACGGGCACCTACGTCGACGATTATTTTACGGCTTACGCAAGAAGCGCCGCGTCGGTGGACCGCAATTTGCTGGCCCGGGCGGCGGCGTTGCTGGCCGATGCCTACGGGCGCGGCGGCAATGTTTATTCCTGCGGCAATGGCGGTTCGGCGGCGATCTCCAATCATCTGGTCTGCGATCACCAGAAAGGCATCCAGGCCGATACCGATCTGACGCCCAGGGTCCATTCGCTTAGCAGCAATATCGAAATTATTACCGCTATCGCCAACGACATATCCTACGACGATGTTTTTATCTTCCAGTTGCGCTCGATGGCGCAAGCCGGCGACGTGCTGATAACCGTCAGTTCATCCGGTGATTCCGAAAACGTCGTCCGGGCGGCGCGGTGGGCGCGGGATAACGGGATCGATGTCATCGCCATGACCGGGTTCGAAGGCGGTCGCTCCGGCCCGCTGGCCACGGTTAACCTGCACGTGACCGGCGATAACTATGGTGTCGTCGAAGACATTCACCAGTCGCTGATGCACATCCTGGCGCAATATCTGCGCATGGACAGAATGGCCGAAAACCTGATCGGGGATCGCAAGTTCTAAAACTGCGGCGGCTACGCCTGCCCGGAAGCGGTGGATGGCCCGCGCAACCCGGTGGCGGTTACGGTTACCCGCACGGTTTCCTTAAGGTTTGAATCGAAGGTGGAGCCGAAAATAATCAGGGATTGCGGATCTATTTCCTTGCGCACCCGGTTGGCCGCCTCATCAACCTCAATCAGCGTCATATCGTCGCCACCGGTAATGTTTATCAGCACGCCTTCGGCGCCACGAATCGACGATATATCCAGCAGCGGGTTGAATATGGCGGCCTCGGCGGCCTTGACGGCACGGTCCGCCCCGGTGCCCTCGCCGACCCCCATCATGGCCCTGCCCCGGCACTGCATCACGGTCCTGACGTCGGCGAAATCCAGGTTAATCAGGCCCGGCAGGACAATCAGGTCGGTGACCGAGCGGATGGCCTGATACAGCACCCCGTCCGCCCGCTTAAAGGCTTCGGCGAAGGTGGTTTTGCTGTCGATCACGCGAAACAGGTTCTGGTTGGGAATGACGACCATGCAGTCGACGTTTTCTTCCAGGGTTTGCAGGCCGTCGGTGGCGGCGCGCATCCGGCGGCGACCCTCGAAATCAAACGGCGTGGTCACCACCCCGACGGTCAGGGCAAGCTGCTCGCGGGCCGCCCGGGCGATAACCGGGGCGGCGCCGGTGCCGGTGCCGCCACCCATGCCGGCGGCAACGAACACCAGGTTATAGCCGGCTAGGTTGCGGTGAATGTCATCGATGGATTCCTCGGCCGCCATGCGACCGCGTTCCACATCGGCGCCGCAGCCCAGGCCGCCGGTCAGGTGCGGCCCCAATTGCAGGATGTGTTCGGTCTTGCAATTACCAAGCGCCTGGGCATCGGTGTTGCCGGCCATGAATTCGACCCCGCCCATACCGGACCGGATCATATTGTTGACGGCGTTGCCGCCGGCCCCGCCGACGCCGATAACGCCGATCCGGGCGCCGTATAGATCGCCATTGTTGTCATCGGGCATGCCAATTTCCAGGGACATGGTCATCATCCAGACGGAAGTTCATAAAATGTTCTGTCCGGGTGATTATATTTTTTGAAAACCAGTTTGACCATGCTTTGTTTGACGGCGCTTCCATGACCTGCCGACGGCTTCGCGTCTAAAGTCTTCCGTGAATGCTCGTTGTGTTCGTTTGCTCATAAGGACCTCTTGAACGACCCTATGGTATGGGGGCCAGTCCTGATTGGAACCCGATCCGCGAAATTCATTAGGGCCAGCGGTCATCGCACCGCATCAACAGGCCGGACACATGACCGCACCCAACCGGGGGCGGATCAAATCAAAAAACTCTTGCAATGCAGAGGCTGTCCACACATGACAATGCCGACCGTGCAGCTTTCAGAAATTAACCTTACGCAATAGATCTACGAGATCACTTGAATTTAATTTGTCTCCCATGAGTCGTTTAAATGTTGCGGGCATTATGGCCTGTATCAGAATGAACAGACACGTTCAGGGTTGATCTGAGAATCAAGGCACTAAGGAGGCGTAATTGGAACACTTTCGAGCAATTGTCGTAGGTGGCGGGGTGACCGGTTGTAGCATCCTGTATCATCTCGCCAAGTCCGGTTGGAAAGACGTTCTGTTGTTGGAACGCTCCGAACTCACCTCTGGCTCGACCTGGCACGCGGCTGGCAACCTGTTTGCCCTGACCAGTCCGTCCAGTGTTCAGAAAATGCATGTATATTCGATTCGAATGTATGAGGAGCTGGAACGCGAGATCGGTCATGAGATCGGCTATCATCCGACGGGTGGCATGCATCTGGCGTGCTCCAAGGAAGAACGGATAAGTCTGGCCAACGCCCGCGCCCGCGCGCGGCGTAACGGGGTCGATGCCGAATGGATATCGCTGGACGAGGCAAAGCGCCGGGCCCCGGTTCTTAACACTGGCGGCTTGGAGGGCGTTTTGTGGGAGCCCACCAAGGGCCATGTGGATCCGTCCTCGGCAACAAACGCATATGCCACCATGGCGCGGAATTATGGCGCCTCCATCCGACGCCACACGCCGGTCCTGGAAACAAACCAAACGCCCGATGGTGGATGGGAAGTGGTGACCGGCTCGTCTACGATCAAGGCGGATGTGGTGATCAACGCAGCCGGCCTGTGGGCCCGCGAGGTGGGTGCGCTGGCCGGAATTTCATTTCCCCTGCTGCCGGTCGAGCATCATTATCTCTTAACCGAAAGTATCCCCGAAATTGCGGCCATGGAGAACGAGTTGCCGACGATCGGCGACTCCGAAAATGCTTATTACTCCCGCCAGGAAGGGGACGGGCTCCTGCTTGGCGCTTACGAAGACACTTGCCATCTTTGGGCAGAGAAAGGGACACCGCTTGATTTCGGCCATGAATTGCTGCCCGATGACGTCCAACGAATGGAGCGAAATTTCCAATTGGCCATCGAACGCATGCCGTGCCTTGAACGGGCCGGCATTAAGAGTGTCATCAACGGCCCGATGATTTTCTCTCCCGACCTGGGGCCGATGATCGGCCCTCATCCGGCGCTCAGGAATTATTTTTGCGCCGTTGGTGTCATGACCGGCTTTAACCAGGCGGGCGGGATTGGCCGGATTCTGGCCGACTGGATCATTGAAGGTGAGCCGGAGTTGGACATTAATGTTTGGGATGTCGCTCGTTTCGGCCCTTGGGCGGGCCGCAACTTCACCCGGGCACGAACCCTGTATTTTTATGAACACCGGGACGATCGCGTCTACCCCCATCAGGAATATGATGCCGGACGACCGGTGCGTACGTTCCCCATTCATGACCTCTTGGCCTCCAAAGGCGTCGTGTTTGGCATGTCCAACGGTTGGGAAAATCCACTGTGGCAAGCCCGCCCGGGTGACGAAACGTTTGACATATACAGTTTTAACCGTGGAAATTGGTGGGATGCGGTCGGGGAGGAATGCTTGCGAACGCGGGAGTCGGTCTCGTTGTTCGAGGTGTCGACCTTTGCCAAGTATTTTGTCTCCGGCGCAGGCGCTGAAGCGGCCCTTGATCACGTGTTGGCCGGGCGCATTCCGAAAGCTGTCGGTCGCACCGCTCTCTCGCCCATGCTGTCGACAAAGGGCAGGATTATCGGAGACTTTACCGTAACCCGACTGGGCGAGGATTCTTTCCTCATGTTGGGTGCGGGATCCATGCAAGGCATCCACAATCGCTGGTTCAGGGAAAATCTGGATGGTGGCGATGTGGTGTTCGAGAACCGTTCGGATCATTGGACTGGATTGCAAATTGCTGGACCGAACGCTCGCCAACTTCTTCAGCGGATCGCCGGAGAGGACGTTTCGAACGAAGCCTTTCCATTTCTCTCGGGCCGAAAGATGGAACTTGAAGGAGCTCCCCAGGCGGTCGTTGTACGCGTTTCGTTTACGGGCGAACTGGGGTATGAAATCTATACGCCCTCCATGTATCAGCGCGGCCTATTCACCGCCCTAATGAAAGCCGGCGAGGATCTGGGATTGGGCTTGGCGGGGGAGCGGGCTTTGATGAATCTGCGCCTGGAAAAGAGCTTTCCGAGCTGGGGCGCAGAACTCTCACCGGATTATACGCCGATGGAACCGGGCATTGATCGCTTCGTGCGCTTCGATAAATGTGATTTCATCGGTCGGGATGCTGTCATGGTCGCCCGGGAAAAGGGCTTGACCGAGAAGCTGGCGACCTTTGCCGTTGAGGCGGACAATGCCGATTGCTCCGGGGGCGAGCCCATTTTCTATAATGGCGAATATGTTGGCTACACTTCGTCCGGTGGCTACGGATATAGTATTGGAACCAGCATTGCCTTGGGTTTCATCCACCCTGATTTACATGAGGATGGCGCCACCTTTGAAATCGAAATCAATGGGAGAAACCACACGGCGCGGCAATCGGTGGCACCACTGTACGATCCGCAAGGAATACATATGAGAGCTTAACAATGACCATCGTATTTTCGGTGTACGGCTATCGACCAAGCATAGTCGAGTAGGGTGCCCCATGAGAATACAGGCCGATCGATGGCATTCTGAATAGCCCTGGCGAAAGGAGGATAGCCGGTGCATTCAAGGACCAATGCACCTAAATTCGGGTGGTCGGCGACGATGCTTTCGGCCGCCGTGACCATCTCCGACTCGGCTTTGGCGAAATTCGCACCCGGAGGGTCGCTGCGTAAACCTTGGGTGTTCCACAATTTTCTAAATTCGGGGTAATCAGAACCACACCGCTCATAGAAGTCGAACAACTGATAATTGGAATTCAAATGAACGCCGACGGACTCCAGGTGCCGGTCCGTCAGTCCCTCGGGTGCTCCTGTCAACACGCCAACGAGTTTTTCCGAACCGACCAACTGTTGCGCCCAAGGTATCTGCAACAGGCTTGACATGAAAACCGGCACGTTGAGCCGTTGCGCGACGTCGCGTTGGTAGTAAGCGAAGAACCCACATTCCGCGGCGATTGCCCGGCATCCCATGCTTTCTAGCCTGAGGGCCGCGGCGACTATGGACGGCAATAAAGCGTTTTTATCGGAATTTACATCATCAACCAGGTTTTCGATGTCGACCCCCTCGGCAATGTCGTATTGAACCGGAAACGGCCAACCGCTGGCGTTACGTAAATCGCCGGGAAAGCCGGGATAAACGTCCTGTAGAATGATCACACCTAAACCCATGCCGTAACAGGAATGGTCCTTGCGCGCCAGAATGTTGCTTAACGCCATGTCATTTTCTCCGATCGATAACAAACCTTCAAGCCGGTACTTTGTAGAAACGTCTCCCGGATCGACAAATGAATTCGATTGTAAAGGACTTGAATACAGTTTACATCGCCGTTTCAGCGGCGATGGTGTGCAGCCAGTTGCTGAACTTGCGGACGATGGAACGACTTCGGGCTCGATCCGCGATGAGCAGGCTGTACTTGCATTCGCTAACCATCTTCTTCACCGGCAACAGAACCAGATGGCCGCGGTTGATCAAGTGTTCGGCTGTCGGGCGGGGCGCCATAGCGATGCCGATGTCGAGATGCGCCGCCTGCAGAGCAGCGGCGCGCGTGTCCACCTCCAGCCGATTTTCGCCGATACCGTCCGGCATTCCATTAGCAACGAACCAATCTGACCATTCGTTAGGTGAGAAGCTGCACGAGATAAGACGATGACCGGCAATGTCCCCGGATCCGGTAATCGGCCCATTTTTTTGAAGGTAGCCAAAGCTGCAAACCGGTGACTTGGTCTCTTCGAATAGTAAAACACTGTTTCTGCCGATAGATGAAGCTGTGCGCCAACGGATGGCCAAGTCGATGTCGGAGCCTGAAAAATCGACTTCCTCGGGATGAGTTACAAGGCGCACGTCGGCATCTGGATACTTTTTCTGAAAGTCGGGCAACCGCGGAATCAGCCACAACTGAGCCAGTGATACCGGGAGATTGAGGGTGACCTGGTTACTTTGTAAATGTTCTGAAGCCTGTTGTGTGGCGTATTCCAACCGGTCCAGGGAATCGCTCAGTTCTTTAAGATATTCCGCTCCTGTTTCCGTCAGTTCAAAACGGTTGTTTTGCCGGGTGAAAAGCTTCGATCCGATGTGAGCTTCCAAAGAGCTGACTTGATGACTGATTGCCGATGGTGAAACTAGCAACTCCTTAGCGGCAGCTTGGAGGTTAAGATGCCTGCCAGCCGCTTCAAAGGCTCGAATTGCTGCGAAAGTTGGTAATTTACGTGCCACTAGTGCTGCGCTAATACCAAGGATCACTGATAAAGCCCCATTGATCCTTGGTATAACCTCCATAATTGCTGTGCCGACCCTGCATGTATTTTCAAGTAACCGCAACGTATTTCACTTGTGCGTGAGCCGATTTATCTCTTGGATCATGGCCCTGAAACAAAGTTTGAAGGAATGAAAATATGGCCCGCCGATCCCGTTCTAACCGAGTAAAACGAGACGTCGATGCATTCCTGCAGATGCCCTATCAGCAGATTCGCAATCCCTACGCTCCGACAGAAGTTTTGGATCCCGATCAACTGGACAGGATCCATGATGCATCCATGCGTATTCTGGAGGATGTTGGGCTCAAGGTTACCGATGCCCGCGCCCGGCGCATCTTCAGAGAGGCCGGCTTCGATGTGGACGACAGCGAAGAGATGGTGCGCCTGGACCGAAACGGTGTGGTTGAATTGATCTCAAAAGCGCCATCGAGCATCACTTTCAGGGGGCGGGACCCAGAGAAGCGGATCCGAATTGGAGAGGGGGACATGGCCTTTGTCGCCGTTGGCGGCCCTGCATTCGCATCCGATCTTGACCGTGGCCGGCGGCTGGGAACGCAGGCGGATTTGGAGGACTTCATCAAGATCACCCAGATGCTGAACGTTATCCATATTGAGGGGGGATGTTCCATCGCCGCCAACGATCTGCCGGTCGATATTCGTCACCTCGAATTCTATTTAGCGTGCTGTCGCTATCTTGATAAGCCCTGGAAACCACTATTAGTGGGAACCGATCAAGCGCGTGACGCCATTGAGATGGCCTGCCTTCTGCATAGTGCTAACAGAGAAGAGTTGGCGGCAAATCCGGTGTTTTTCTGTAATACATCAATCAACTCACCACTGTTGCTGGACGGACAGATTTCCGATGGCATCATCGAAATGGCCGAAGCTGGACAGGCCTTGTGCGTCACATCGTTTTCCCTGGCAGGCGCCATGGCTCCGGCGACGGTGGCCGGAGCTCTCGCATTGCAGAACGCCGAGGTATTGGCCATGGGCGCCTTCGTACAGGCTATTCGACCGGGCTGTCCCTATGTTTATGGATCTTTCACCTGCACTGTCGACATGCGCACCGGTTCACCATCTTTCGGCACCCCCGAATTCGCCAAGGCTGCGCAAGCGTCGGGTCAATTGGCGAGGCGATACGGTCTGCCGTGGAGGTCAACCAACGCAACGTCATCTTGTATTGTCGATGCACAAGCGGCCTATGAGTCCGAAATGTCCCTGTGGGGCGCCATCACAGGCCACGTCGGCATCGTAAATCAAGGAGCGGGGTGGCTGGAAGGCGGTTTGGTCGCCTCGTTCGAGAAGCTGATCCTGGATGCCGAAATGCTGCAGATGATGGCGGCGTGGATGGAGCCTATAGATACATCAGAGGATGCTTTTGGTCTGGACGCCATTGCGGAAGTGGGGCCGGGCGGCCACTTTTTCGGTGCGGCGCACACACTTGCCCGCTATGAGAACGCTTTCTACAAGCCCATCGTTTCGGACTGGAACAACTTCGAGATGTGGCGCGACTCAGGCAGTAAGGATGCCGTATTACGCGCCAATGGAATTTGGAAGAAGCTGCTGGCCCAATATCAGGCGCCATACCTGGACCCAGGTATCGAGGAAGCCCTGGTCGATTATGTGGCGCGACGTAGTGAAGCTCTGTTGAAATAAGTAAACAGGTGTCCCTTCTCAAAACCTAGATTCCAAAGGAATTACTGGGCTTTAGTCGGCGGGTTGGCATTGTCATGTGTGGAATTTTAGGGAGGCAGTTAAAAGAAAGAGGAGTATATTGATTAAAATTACTCCTCCCTGATAAGCAAATATTCTTCCCTGATAATTTTTAAGGGAATTATGCCTGTAATGCGAGGGATACCGCGATGTTGCGGAGGGGCAGGGAGCAGTTTGGGGGACAAAATTGTAAAAATTCCCTGTATTTTCCCTGTTAAACAGAGAAAATCACCGGAGACGGGTTCGCTGCAGACTGCGTCCTCCACCACTCTTTTTCAAACGAAGCCGCCGAACAATGTGGACGACTGAGCGTGCCGGTAATTTCCGGCCCCATACGTCTTGGGGAACTGGTCGCCGACTGGCCCGAAAACAGGCTGTTGCTGGTCGCCAATGAAACCGGCGGCAACCCCCTGACGGCGGTCGTGACGCCTGGCTCCGGTCAGGCGGCGGGCCTGTTGATCGGGCCGGAAGGCGGGTTTTCGCCGACCGAGCTTGACCTGCTTGAAAAACTGCCGTTCTCTGTGTCCGTATCGTTGGGGCCGCGCATACTGCGGGCCGAAACGGCGGCCCTGGCGGCGCTTGCCTGTATCCAGTCACTTATGGGCGATTGGAACAAGTCTCCCCGTTCGGGTTAGGGTCTATTTTCAATTTCAGCAGCAAGAAGCAGGATTATGACAGCAGATCAATCGGGGCCGAACCGGCCTGTCACCGACAAGAAAGACCTGATCGAATACATGGAATCAGGCTGCAAACCCGCCAACAAATGGCGCATCGGCACCGAACACGAAAAATTCGCCTACCACATCGATAATCTGCGGCCGCTGGAATACGAAGGCCCCGGCGGCATCCGGGCGTTGCTTGAAGGCCTGACCCGGTTCGGCTGGCAGCCGGTGCTGGAACACGGCAATCCGATCGCGCTGATCAAGCCGGACAACAGCTCGATCACCCTGGAACCCGCCGGACAGGTCGAATTGTCGGGCGCGCCGCTGGAAAACATCCACCAGACCTGCATCGAGGTGTCCGAGCACCTGCGTCAGGTCAAGCAGGTCGCCACCGACCTGGGCATCGGCTTTATCGGCCTGGGGTATCAACCAAAATGGCCCCTGAAAGACCAGCCGTGGATGCCCAAATCCCGTTACAAGATCATGCGCGCCCATATGCAGAAGGTCGGCACGCTGGGCCTGGATATGATGCAGTCGACCTGCACGGTGCAGGTTAATCTGGATTTCGACAGCGAAGCCAACATGGTCAAGATGTTCCGGATATCGCTGGCCCTGCAACCCATCGCCACGGCATTGTGGGCAAATTCGCCATTCCGGGAAGGCAAACCATCGGGATTTCTAAGCTATCGCAGCCATATCTGGACCGACACCGACCCGGCCCGCTGCGGCACCCTGCCATTCGTCTTCGAGGACGGTTTCGGCTTCGAACGTTACGTCGATTACATGCTTGATGTGCCTATGTACTTCGTCTACCGGGACGGCGAATATATCGACGCTTCGGGCCTGTCGTTCAGGGATTTCATGGCCGGAAGGCTCGAAGTCCTGCCGGGCCAGGTTCCGACCATGAAGGACTGGGAAGATCACCTGACGGTGGCGTTCCCGGAAGTGCGCCTGAAAAAGTTTCTGGAAATGCGCGGCGCCGACGGTGGGCCGTGGAATCGGCTGTGCGCCCTGCCGGCATTCTGGGTCGGTCTTCTGTACGATACCCAGGCTCGCGACCTGGCCTGGGAATTAATCAGGGACTGGACACCGGAAGAACATCTGACGATGCGCCACGAGGTGCCGAAAAACGCCCTTAACACGCCATTCCGGGACGGAACAATCGGCGATATTGCCCTGGATGCGCTGGAAATCGCCCACCAGGGACTGTCGCGCCGGGCGGTGCTTGACAGCGTCGGCCTGAACGAAACACATTTCCTGAACCCGTTATTCCAGATTGCCGAATCCGGCCTGACCCCGGCCGAGGAATTGCTGTGCGCCTACGACAGGCGCTGGCAAGGAAATATTGATCCGATTTTCAAGGAATACGCCTATTAGAGCATTAGCGGCCGTCATGCGCCGGGGCTTCTCAAGTCCTGAACATACCTATATAAATACCCGTGGAGCCGCCACCTGGAGGCGCCGGGACCTGGGAGATAAAAACTTAAACTCGTTATGAGTACCGAAAAGTATACTCTGCCCATTATCGAGGCCGCCCTGCATAACGGGGAAATGTGCTTCTATTATCAGCCGAAGATTTCCTTCGTAACCGGACTGATCGTCGGCGCCGAGGCCCTGCTGCGCTGGGTCAGACCCGACGGCTATGTGGTGCCGCCAGCCGACTTTCTGCCGCAAGCGGAAAAATCCGGACTGATAACCAGCATCACCGCCGTCATGTTGACGGAACTGATCGAAGACATCGAAGCCGTCCGCAAGGTCAAGGTTGATACCCAGATCGCCTTTAATATTTCGGCCCTTGATTTGTATTCCCCGTATCTGGTGAAGATGCTGCGAAGTTTCATCGGTTCACGGCGCATCAGCCCCGGCAATATCCAGATCGAAATCACCGAAACCGCCTTCGTGGATAACTCCGAACGGATCAAAATGGCGTTGCTGGACCTGGTGGCCCTTGGCATCGAGATCGCCATGGACGATTTCGGCACCGGCTATTCGTCGCTCGATTCGTTAAGCAGGTTGCCGATTTCAACGGTCAAGCTCGATCAGGGCGTGGTTCGCCGCATGACCGAAGATGTCAAGAACACCCACATCGTCAGGTCCAGCCTGTACATGGCGCGCGAATTGTCGATCAAGACCGTCGCCGAAGGCGTCGAAGGCAGGGGCACCTATACTTACCTGATGTCCTCGGGCTGTAACGAGGTTCAGGGTTACTGGATCAGCAAACCGCTGCCGCTGAAGGATTATATCAGCCTCTGCCGCAGCCAGCCGAAATGGCCTTCGTCATCGTTCGGGCTGCTGTATAGCGCCTGGATCAACCATATATCCTACCGCCACAAAGTGCTGGACGCGGCGCTGACCCTGTCGATGACCGGTCCCGACGAGTGGCAGTCATTGCCGAAAATGGACCTGGTCCACAGCCCCGCCCGATGCCGGCTGGGGCAGTGGTACATGGGCGAATCCGGCGATGAACGCAGAGACCGCTCGGTCAAGCAACTGGAAGAACCGCACCGCCTGATGCACGCCGCCGGGGCATCGTTGATCAAGGCCATCCGCACCCAGGCCGGGGTCCGCGACCTTAACCGCGCGACCCGCATATTCCTGGAATATTCCGATGTCGTCGATGCCGAGGTGTCGCGGATTGTCGAACAGGACCTGGAAAACACCCTCGGCGGCGGCAATGGCGAAGCCGAAATCCCCTCGGTGGAAGACCTGATTAAAGCCTATAGCACGGAATAGTTCGGCAACTTGGTATCAGGCCGCCGTACCGCCGACGGTCAGGCCGTCGATACGGATGGTCGGCTGGCCGACCCCGACCGGCACGCCCTGGCCGTCCTTGCCGCAGGTGCCGACGCCGGGGTCCAGTTCCATGTCATTGCCGATCATCGACACCCGGGTCAGTACATCCGGGCCGTTGCCGATCAGCGTCGCGCCCTTGACCGGGGCGCCGATTTTGCCGTCTTCGAGCATATACGCCTCGGTACAGGTGAAGACGAACTTGCCCGAAGTGATATCGACCTGACCTCCGCCGAAGTTGACCGCGTAAATACCCTTCTTGACCGAGCCGATGATTTCCCCGGGGTCCCGGTCGCCGGCCGGCATGTAAGTGTTGGTCATGCGCGGCAGCGGCGCGTAGGCGTAGCTTTCCCGCCGCCCGTTGCCGGTCGGCGCGACACCCATCAGGCGGGCGTTCATGCGGTCCTGCATATAGCCTTTCAGGATGCCGTCTTCGATCAGCACAGTGCTTTGGCCGGCCGTGCCTTCGTCGTCGATGGTGACCGAACCGCGGCGGTCGTGGATCGTGCCGTCATCGATCACGGTAACGCCCGGGGCCGCCACCCGCTGGCCCATCAGTCCCGAAAACGCGGATGTTTTCTTGCGGTTGAAATCGCCTTCCAGGCCGTGGCCGATGGCCTCGTGGAGCAATATTCCGGGCCAGCCGGAACCCAGCACCACATCCATTTCGCCGGCCGGGGCGGGCACCGAATCCAGATTGACCAGCGACTGACGCAGGGCTTCATCGACCGCCTTTTTCCAGGTTTCCGGCTTTAGGTATTGATCGTAAAGGACCCGCCCACCGGTACCAAAGCTGCCGGTTTCCATGCGGTCTCCACGGGCGGTGACGACCGACACGTTAAGCCGCACCAACGGCCGGATATCGCCGGCCCGCACGCCGCCCGGTCGTATCACCTGCACCGCCTGCCAACTGCCGGTAAGCGATGCCGAGACCTGAACCACCCTGTCGTCCCGGGACCGGGCGTAGGCGTCCATATCGGCCAGCAGTTTTACTTTTGTCGCAAATTCGACCAGGCCCAGGGGATTGTCATCGATATAAAGCCGTTCGTTAGTGCCGGCCGGCGGCGCCGCGAAAGTTCCGGCATTTCCGGATAATACCGTCTTGACCGTAGTTCCGGCCCGCCCGATGGCCTGTTCGCTAAGTTCCGAGGCATGGGAATAGCCGGTCACTTCACCCGATACGGCGCGCAGGCCGAAGCCCTGGCTGGTATCGAAGCTGGCGCTTTTGAGCTTGCCGTCGTCGAACACGACGGCCTCGGACTGGCTGTATTCCAGGTACAACTCGCCATCATCGGCGCCGTTCAAGGCGTCATCCGCAAGGGATTGAACCCGGCCCAGGTCCATGCCGGCGCGGGTGAAAAACAAATCATCGGTCTGGGACAGGGCGCTCATCTAAGTTCCTAAATTGTTTAATCCGGTTAAATCAATATAGCGCGTAGGCTGTGCGTATATAAGACGCCCGTCCCAATTTTCCTCATTTCCCGATATTGTCGATTTCCTCGTTCAGGGAATACTCCTGGGAAGATACCTGTTCTTCCATCTTTCCCGCGCGTTTTTCCAGGTCCTCGAATTTGCTTTTCAGTTCGGAAAAATCGAACCCGTCTTCCGCATACGGACTCCCGGTCGGGGTGGCTTCGGCAAATTCCGCCGAATCCGACATGTGTCTGTAGGCGCGCCGGGATTTTTCCATGATGGTATCGAAGCCGTCTTCAAGCCGGCCCGGATGCCTGATCCAGTAGGACATCCCCAAAAAAGTCAGAATGGCCAGCGGCACGCTCATAAGGAAAAGCAGGACAAAGCCGAAAATCACCAATCCCCGGGGAATGCCGAAGCGTTCCGCCAAACCCCGGATTGTGCGTTTGATAAAGCCGCCCTTTTTATGGCGCTTCCGGCTTTTGGAGCAGTAAAAGTGATAGTGGTCGTGGCGATGGTGGTGTTTCATTTTTTTTCCTTACCGGTAGATTCCCCGTCCAGAATTGTCTCAAGGGCCTCCAGGCGCTCATCAAGGGCCACGGCAATTTCACGCAGACGCAGTAATTCCTTGCGATCGACCACGGTTTCGCCCTTGCCGGCGCCGGCCCGTTTCATCTGCTTCCACTTGGTCAGGTAATGAAAGACCAGCCAAAGCGGTACGATGACCGAGAACAAAAGGATGAGCGGGACGTTTAACAAGCCTAAGAATTCCATAACCGATTCCGTTTATCCTGTGCGGTAGCGAAGTATGATCCCGTTTCCGGGGTTCGCGCCGTTACCCGGCGAGCTTCGCCTTGAGCTCCGTCAATTCATCTTCGACGCCGCTTTCGGCGGCCAGATCGGCGAAATCATCGTCAAGAGTCCGGACCTTGCCCAGATCGAAGGATTCGGCATCGGCCTCCAGCTCGTCGATGCGGCGCTCCAGATTTTGATAACGCGTCATGGCCTCGTCGATTCTGCCATCATGGAGAGTACGACGGACATGGACCCGTTTTTGCGCCGTTTTCAACCGGATTTCCACCGCCTTTTTCTTGGTTTTCGCTTCCGCCAACTTCGATTGCAATCGCCCCAGATCGTCATTGTACTTACCCAGCGACTCCTCGACGACAACAATTTCCCGGCGTAGCGTATCGGCCTGATCGGCGATCTTGTGCTTGGCGATCAAGGCCCCCTTGGCCAGGTCTTCGCGATTCTTCGACAAGGCGAATTCGGCCTTCTTCTGCCACTGGGCGGCGGCTTCATCCAGGGATTCCAGGCGGCGGGTGATTTCCTTTTTGTCGGCGATGGTCTTGACCGCCGCCGAGCGGACTTCGACCAGGGTGTCTTCCATTTCCTGAATCATCAGGCGGATCATTTTCTCGGGATCCTCCGCGCTGTCCAGAATAGAATTGATGTTGGAATGAACGATATCGCTAAGTCGGGAAAAGATAGTCATGACGCCCTCATTTAACTGATTGAAGTATTTGTGGTTGCAGCCATGGAATTGCAGGAGCCGTGCCAATTAGATAACCTATTGAAAATAAATGATTGTACAAAACACCAGTTGCATGTTTTAGCGTTTTTCACTAATAATTAGCGACATTATTAGCGGAATATGCTAATTTTACTCATGCTCGACCCGCTACCCCCGATCCTTGGCGAAGACCCGCTGTTTCTCGACGCCATAGAACGATGCTCTCATCTGGCGATTGCCAACAAGCCGTGTCTGGTCGTCGGCGAGCGCGGCACCGGCAAGGAGCTGTTCGCCGGGCGATTGCACTATTTGTCGGACCGGTGGAACGGGCCGCTGGTGAAGATCAATTGCGCGGCGTTGAGCGAAAACCTGCTGGAATCCGAATTGTTCGGCCACGAGGCGGGCGCTTTCACCGGCGCCCGGCAACGCCGGGCCGGGCGGTTCGAACGGGCCGATGGCGGCACCCTGATCATGGACGAAATCGCCAATGCCTCGAAGGCGGTCCAGGAAAACGTCTTGCGGGTTATCGAATACGGCGAATTTGAACGGGTCGGGGGCACGGCGTCCCTGAAAGTGGATGTCCGGGTCATCGGTTCGACCAACGCCGATTTGCCGGCCCTGGTGCGAAGCGGTCACTTTCGCGCCGACCTGCTGGATCGCCTGGCCTTTGACGTTATCACCATACCGCCATTACGCGCCCGCTTTGGCGATATTTTACCGATGGCCGAGGCATTCGCCCGGGACATTTCCCGGGATTTCAAGCTGCCGGCGTTTCCCGGCTTTTCGAAGCGGGCCGAACAGACGCTGATGGGCCACGACTGGCCCGGCAACGTCAGGGAATTACGCAATGCGGTCGAGCGTTCGGTTTTCGCATCGCCGTCGGACGGCGCGGCCATCGACGATATCAAACTGGATCCCTTCGACAGTCCATGGCGCCCCGGCAACAAGCCGGAAACGGCGGCCACGGCGAAGCAGGAGAATTTCACCGAAGCCGTCGCCGATTTCGAGCGCAACCTGCTGGAAACGGCGCTGCTGGCCGCCAAACACAACCAAAAGGAAGCCGCCAGCCGTCTCCAGCTAGGCTATCACCAGTTCCGGCGATTGATGCAAAAACACGCCGTTGGTTCCCGCCGCCGGTGATTGAACGGCGCCTGTTTTCCTTGACCTGCCGCCCCCCGCGCCATATAGATATTGCCCTATGTGGTGATTTGCACGACCGGCTTGCGACCACAAAAAATATTCGCTAAAAGGTCGGCGCTCGTAGAGCCCTGACCGTCGCCGTTGGGGCTTTTTTTGTCCGCCCCGGTTCGAAAACAGGACAAGCGCAAAAAACGAGAGAACCCAAATGAGCCCCGATAAAATCGATCCCGAGACCTGGCGCCCGGCAACCCAACTGGTTCGTGGCGGAATGATGCGCAGCGGGTTCGATGAAACCAGCGAGGCGCTCTATATGACTTCGGGCTATGTTTACGCATCGCCGGAAGAAGCCGAGGCCGCGTTCAAGGGCGAGACCGACCACTTCGTCTATTCCCGCTACGGCAACCCGACGCTGGCCATGTTCGAACAGCGCCTGGCCGCGGTTGAAGGCGCTAAATTCTGCAATGGCGTGGCCAGCGGCATGGCCGCCGTGTTCGCCGCCCTGGCCTGTCAGGCGAAAACCGGCGACAGAATCGTCGCCTCGCGCGCCCTGTTCGGGTCCTGTCATTACGTTATCAGCGAATTGCTGCCGAACTACGGCATTGAATTTGAACTGGTCGACGGCAGGGACCTGGGCCAGTGGGAACGGGCCTTGGCAAGCCCGGTAAAAGCCGTGTTCATGGAGACGCCATCGAACCCGAGGCTGGAAATCATCGACCTGAAAGCGGTATGCGAGATGGCCCACGAAGCCGGGGCCAGGGTCGTCCTGGACAATGTATTCGCCACGCCGGTACTGCAAAAACCGCTGCGCCTGGGCGTCGATATAGTCGTCTATTCATCGACCAAGCACATCGACGGACAGGGCCGGGCCATGGGTGGGGCGATCCTGAGTAACGATGAACAATTCGCCCAGGATTTGCTGAAACCATTCCTGCGCAACACCGGCCCGGCGATGAGCCCGTTCAACGCCTGGCTGATGCTAAAGGGGATGGAGACGCTGGACCTGCGGGTCGAACGGATGAGCGCCAACGCGCTCGATGTGGCGGCCTTCCTGGAAAGCCGGCCCGGCATCGAACGGGTATTTTATCCGGGGCTGGCCAGCCACCCGCAACACGAATTGGCCATGGCGCAGATGAAAAGCGGCTCGACGGTGGTATCCTTCGATGTTGCGGGCGGGCGGGAACCGGCGTTCCGGCTGCTGAACGGGCTTGGCATCATCGATATTTCCAATAATCTGGGTGATTCGAAAAGCCTGATAACCCATCCGGCGACGACCACCCACCACCGCCTGAAACCGGAACAACGGGCCGCGATGGGCGTCGGCGACGGCCTGATCCGGTTATCCATCGGCCTGGAAGACGCCGACGACCTGAAAGAAGATCTGGGCCGCGCCCTGGAAAGACTTTAGCCCTGCACCCAGGGCAGGCCGTCGACCTTCCAGCCGTTAACCGTGCCCCGGTGATTGCTGGCATCCTTGTCGCCCTCGAAACCGTAAGCGACGTTGTAACACGACCGGAAACCGGCGGCGGTAAGGGCGATAGCGGCCGATTTCGAACGCTGGCCGGAACGGCAGATAATCAGCAGGTCGGCGCTTTTATCGACCCCCGATTGTTCTACCTGGCGGATAAAATCGACATTAAGCCGCATGTCGGGAAACAGCTTCCATGGCGCCAGCACCGGCTGACGACCGAGAGCGGCGGTGTCGGGAACGCCGACATAGGTCCATTCCGCCGGGGTCCGCACATCGAGCAGGCCCGCCGACCGGTCCGTCGCCAGCATATCCCAGGCCTGTTTCGGCGTAAGGTCGCCCGCGTAAGTTCCGCTGTTCACATCGTTGCTCCCGTAACCACAGACATGCCTGTTCTTTACATCCTGCCGGACCCGTTGCAAGGGGCCGGCGGACGGCGAGTCAGGCCGCCTTGCCATCCTGCCACCGAGACCGGATACTAGCGGGG
>CAZZKE010000022.1:0-38324 GCA_964655005.1 uncultured Thalassospiraceae bacterium
TTAAGGTTGCCGTCGGCTAGATACTCTATAGTTGACGTATGATCCACAGCGCCCGAAGTATCCGATTCCTCACTGCTGATCTGCGCGACATTCTGAACTGATCGAGTAACTCTCGCCAATTTTCAGGATGTGCAGCCGCTCGTCGGAGATGCCTGCCTCCCGGCCGGCTTTTACGAGGCGAATGGGTGGTTCTTCGACTGGTTCCTTTGTCATTACGATGTTGCCCCAATGCATGGCGATCAGATGACGGATACCCATATCCTGGGCGATTCGAACCGCCTCTTCCGGGTTGATGTGAGTGCATTTGAAAAAGTAGTCCGGGTGATAAGCCCCGATTGGCAAAAGGCCCACATCGAACGGTCCGTAGATTCGCCCCAGTTCGGCGAAGACCTCTCCGTATGCAGTGTCTCCAGCGAAAAACAGGTGGGTTTTTTCCGACCGGACCTCGTATCCACACCAGAGGGAATGGTTGCGGTCCTTCAGGCCGCGCGCCGAACCGTGCACGGCGGGCAGCGCGCGCACCTCTATGCCGCCGAACACGATGGCCTGATGCCAATCCAGTTCCCTGACGTTCATGAACCCCAAACCCCGCAGCAGCTTTCCTACTCCCAGCGGTACCAGGACCTGGATTTTATCCTTATTACGCAGTCGGCGGAGGGTCCGTTCGTCAAGATGGTCAAAGTGATTATGAGAGATCAAAAGAATATCGATGGGCGGCAACTGATCTGTACGCAGTGCCGGTCCGGAATGACGCTTCGGCCCAAAGGGAGGGTACGGCGACGCGTACTTGGTCAGAAATGGGTCGGTCAGAAGGGTCCATCCAGCCTGGCGGACCAGGAATGTGGAATGGCCGAGCCAAGTTACTCCGTCCCCCTCTCCCAGGGCATGAAAGCCGTCCATCGTTTCTTCTGGGCTTTGGGTCGGTTCCGCAGGGAACTTCGGCATGGGCAGAAAGGCCGAAAATATCGAACGCCACATAAAACGCTTCCATTCCCTTTGCGTTCCACCCGGCGGGCGCGTGGCCGACCCTGGCGGGTTTTCGTATTTTATCTTTTCTGTCTCGTTCGACCTTGGCAACGGGGTCTCCTTGATAAGAAAGAAATAACGATTTTAAAGAGTATGCATTACCGCGACGGTTTAATAAAAAATAATTTTCTGATTACGATTTTATAATTTAAAGTCACCATCTACAAAAAGTTTAGTAAACTGTCCCCGTAATTTCGCAATTTTGGATTTATTTTCCATACTGTATGCGTACGATGTATGTATTCTATGTTTAGGTGTGGCGTTCCGGATTGCGCCGGTATTTACCCCCGGCCATCGCAGAGGCAAAACAAGGGTCAACGATGAATTCCATCACAAATTCCGATGACGGCGGGCGCGACGGGAAAAGGCGCCTGATCGCATTGAACAGCAGGACCCGGTCCATATTGATCTTCATTGCCGTAATCATAGCGGCCACAATTTTCACCCTTGATTTCCTGCTGCCGCTTGGGGTGGCCGGGGGCGTGCCCTACGTGGCGTTGGTTTTGTTGGGCACATGGTTTTCGGCGGTGCGCCATATTTACATTCTGGCGACCATCAGTTCGGTTTTGATTGTTCTTGGCTATTTTTTATCCCCGGATGGCGGCGTTTCCTGGATTGTATTCACCAATCGCGGCATGGCCCTGTTCGCCGTATGGGTTACCGCAATTCTCGCCGGTATGCGCAAGAAGTCCGACGAACGCCTGCACCAGGAGCAAAATCGTCTCGCCTCCCTTCTTACCTCCAGCCCGTCCGTGATCTATACCCGCAAGGCGAGCAACGATTACGCGCCGACCTTTGTCAGCGATAACGTGACGCGCCTGTTGGGATACAAGCCGGCTGATTTTATCGACGATCCCGGATTCTGGGCCAATGGCATTCACCCCGAAGACGCCCCGCGCGTGCTTGCCGGTCTGCAAGAGGAATTGTTCGCCCACGGTTTCCATTCGTGCGAATACCGGTTTCGCAAGCCCGACGGCTCCTACATATGGGTGGATGATAACCTGAACCTGATATACGATTTCGATGGCGAACCGAAAGAGATCGTCGGCGCATGGGCCGATATAACCGAGCGCAAACATGCCCGGCAGGAGATCAACGACCGGCAGGAACGGACGCGCGCGATTGTCGATACGGTGGTCGATGGCATTATCACCATCGACGAAAAAGGCATCATCGAAACATTCAATCCGGCCGCCGAGCGGATCTTTGGCTATACCCTTGAGGAAGTCGTAAACCGTAATGTAAAAATGCTGATGCCGGCCCCATACCAGGAAGAACACGACGGCTATCTTCATTCCTATATGGCAAGCGGTGAAGCGAAAATAATAGGGATCGGTCGCGAGGTGTCGGGGCTTCGCAAGGACGGCAAGACCTTTCCGATGGAACTGGCGGTCAGTGAAATGAAGCTTGGCAAGCAGCGCATGTTCACCGGAGTCGTGCGCGACATCACCGATCGCAGGCAAGCCGACCGGGCGAAGGGCGAATTCGTCTCGACGGTCAGCCACGAACTGCGCACGCCATTAACCTCGATCAAGGGATCGCTGGGCCTTATCCGGTCGGGCGCCGTCGGCGAACTACCGGACAAATTGCGCGCCATGCTCGATATCGCCTACAGCAATTCAGACCGGCTGGTGCTGCTGATTAACGACATCCTGGATATGGAAAAAATCAGGGCCGGTAAAATGGACTACCTGATGGTGCCCATAGGCCTGGTTTCGCTGGTCGATGAAGCGATCCTGGCCAACAAGGGTTATGGCGACGAACACGGCGTAACATTCGTCAGGACGGCGGGCGATATGAATGCCATGGTGGAAGGAGACAAGGGCCGCCTGATGCAGGTCCTGTCCAACCTGATGTCCAACGCCGCCAAGTTTTCTCCCGATGGCGAACGGGTCGAAATGTCGGTTACCAGAAACGGCCCGATAATTCGCGTCGCCGTCAAAGACAACGGTCCGGGTATCCCCGACGAATTCAGGAAAACCATTTTCGAGAAATTTTCCCAGGCCGATTCGTCGGATACCCGGAAAAAGGGCGGCACCGGGCTGGGGCTCAGCATCAGCAGGACGATTGTCGAACAGCACGGCGGAAGCATAGGGTTCGACAGCAAGGCTGGCGAGGGCTCGACATTCTTCATTGATCTGCCTGAACTGACGGTGGAAAACGACGCCCCGCCGCGGCAACCAAATGGCGAAGGCCGGCCCCGTATTCTTCATATCGAGGACGATGAAAGTATCCTCAGGATTGTTTCGGCCCTGGTCGCCGATAACGCCGATGTCGTGTTCGCCAGAACCTTAAGCGACGCCAGGGCCAGGCTTGACCGGGAATCCTTTGATTTGGTGATAATGGATCTGATATTGCCCGACGGCGATGGCGAAACCCTGCTGCCCATGCTAAACGGGCCGGGGCGGTCGCCGACCCCGGTTATTGTCTTCTCGGCCAGGGATATTTCCCGCGAAGCCCGGGCCGGCATCAATGCGCTGCTGATTAAATCGCAAACCGCCAACGACGTACTGCTGGACACCATCCGTTCGGCGATAGGGACCGGGGGCGCGGGATAAATGAATGATCCGGAACCAGACAACGATATCGCCATTGCCCCCCATCGCCGGCGCGGCCTGCTGGACGCCGTCCGCAATCCTGATTTCAAGCTTGAATACATCGCCAGCCTTCGTGGGCATATGACCCCGTTCGACGGCGACCGGCGCAGCGGCGTGGTGCTGCGCTATGTGCCCGACCGGCTGATCCTGGAACCGGCCTCGTTCGTCCGCTATCTTGACGCCATGGGAGCGCAACAATGGCCGTCGCTGGAACAGGCGGCGGTAACCCTGCTAAATGATTTCAGCAATGAACTGGTGGCACGCTGGGTCCAGGTGGCGGTATCGGCGCCATCCGGGCTTTACCACGGCATCGACAGCCATGACGTATTGCTGGAAGACCGGCAGCCAAACTGGGATAACGCCGGGCTGCTGGCGCGACTCGGTCACCCTTCCCGGCGCTGACGGATATGGCCTTGCAGGCCGATTTCATCGAGCACTATTTGTTCTTTTCGCGCCTCTTCCTTCTTCGCCTCGGCGATCCGGTTAGCGTGCGCAGTCTCATATTTTTTCAGCTCGCGATAGGCCTCGGCCAGTTCCTCGCGGGCGCCATCGGCCTCGGTTTCGGCGCTGGCGATCGATGACGCGATCCGTTCCCGTCTAAGGATGACCGCACGGGCGTAATTTCCATATATATAACCGGCCTCTTCCGGCGAGGCGGCGGCGGCTTGTTGTTCCCGGACCAGTTCGTCTTCCAGGTTGCGTGACTGGCTTTCCAGATTATCAATCAGGCGCATGATTTCGCCGAGTTTTCGCCGTTTCTGATCGACCCCCCAGGCGTTGAGTTTAATCAGGGTATTCAATCCCGTAGCCACTTATCCATCCCTCATTCCTGGTTAACCGGCGGCAATGTATCCAGGCCCGTGTCTCGCTCGCCACCGGACCCGGATTCCGGTTGCCGGGCCGCATCGGCGACCGGTTTATCCGGTGATGGCGTCATGCCAAGAATGTCCCGCAGTCCCTGGTAGCCGAGTTCGAGAGACACTTTTTCGTCGATGGTCTGGGCCAGAAAGGCCTCAATCGCCGGATAGTAATGAATGGCTTCATCTATTTCCGGGTCGGTCCCGCGCCGATAGGCGCCCAGCCTGATAAGTTCCGCCATGTCCTCGTACGTGGCCAGATATTTTTTGGCCCGGTTGATCACCTCGTTTTCCTCGGCCGTGTTGCAGTCAGGCATGGTTCTGGAAACGCTTTTCAGGATATTGACGGCCGGATAACGGCCGCGCTCGGCGATCGCCCGGTCGAGCACAATATGGCCATCCAGAATGCCGCGAACGGCGTCGGCCACCGGTTCGTTATGATCGTCCCCTTCGACCAGCACGGTAAACAGGCCGGTAATGCTGCCCTGCCCGTCACCGCCCGGACCGGCCCGTTCCAGCAAGCGCGGCAGTTCGGCAAAAACCGAAGGGGTATAGCCTTTCGAAGCCGGCGGTTCGCCGGCCGACAGGCTGATTTCACGTTGCGCCATGGCGAACCGGGTGACACTGTCCATCAGGCACAGCACATCGCGATTCCGGTCGCGGAAAAATTCGGATACGGCCAGAGTCACATAGGCCGCCTGGCGACGGACCAGGGGCGGTTCGTCCGACGTCGCGACGACGACGACGCTGCGCGCCATGCCGGTCTCGCCCAGGTCATCCTCGATAAATTCACGCGCTTCACGACCACGTTCACCGATCAGGCCAATGATGCTTATTTCGGCTTCCGTATGCCGGGCCATCATCGACATAACAGTCGATTTACCGACTCCCGAGCCAGAGAAAATGCCCATTCGCTGGCCCCGGCAACAGGTCAGGAAAGTGTTAAGCGCACGTATCCCCAAATCAATCTTGGCGCCGACCCGCTGGCGGGTGTGGGCCTCCGGCGGGCGGGCATGAATTCTATATGGCCTTGGCCCCATGATTAACGGGCCGCGGCCATCGACCGGCTCGCCGAAGGCATTTATGACCCGACCGGCCCAACTGTCATCGGGGTAGATTACCGGATTGGCGACGCTTATTTCGGCCCGGCAACCAAGGCCTATGCCATCAAGCGTACCGAAGGGCAGCATCAGGGCGCGTCCGTTCTTAAAACCGACCGTTTCGCACAGCACGGTTCCGCCGCCGCGCCCGACCAAGCGGCAATGATCGCCGATTGAAAGCGTTCCTTCGACCCCTTCGACCTCAACCAACAGGCCAAGAATACCCCGCACCCGGCCATACACCTTAAAATCGGGCAGGTGATCAATTTCACTTTCAATGGCGTCGGATATCAGGCTCAAGGCGTTTCTTCTCTATGCACTAGGTCTCCGATTATCACTATGAGTATTTAAGGTTTTGTTACTCCGGTCGGCGTTTGGCAAATGAGATCTAATTTAAGGTTAACAATTATTAATTTTTAAGGTTAATATATCGAATCCTGAACAAAATTGGGGATGCCTCGATGAGGGTGCTTCTCGTAGAAGACGATCCGGCGACCGCGCAAAGCCTGCAAATGATGCTCGAATCCGAGGGCATGGTCGTCGATGCCACCGACCTGGGCGAAGACGGACTGGAAATCGGCAAGCTATACGATTACGACATTATCATCCTTGATTTGATGCTGCCCGACATCGACGGCATCGAGGTCTTGCGGCGCCTTCGCGACGCCCGCGTGGATACCCCGGTGCTGATCCTGTCCGGATTGACGGAAGCCGAGAACAAGGTCAGGGGCCTGGGCTCCGGCGCCGACGATTACCTGACCAAACCCTTCGACAAGGCCGAACTGATGGCCCGTATCCAGGCCATTGTCCGCAGGTCGAAAGGCCATTCGCAGTCGATCATCAGCACCGGCAGGATGGCGGTTAATCTCGATACCCATACGGTCGAAGTCGATGGTGCGCCGATCCACCTGACCGGCAAGGAATATGGAATTTTGGAACTGCTGTCGCTGCGCAAGGGAACGACCCTGACCAAGGAAATGTTCCTCAATCACCTGTATGGCGGGATGGACGAGCCGGAACTCAAGATTATCGACGTTTTTATCTGTAAATTGCGCAAGAAGCTGAACAACGCCACCAATGGCGAAAACTATATCGAGACGATCTGGGGTCGGGGTTATGTTCTGCGAGATTCCGCAACGGGCGAAGAAGCCGCAGCAAGCGCCTAATTAAGGTCGAACGTAACGTCCGATCCAGACAGGCAGTAGACGCCGCGAAAACCGGGGACGGGCTTGAATTTATCGGTAATCCCAAGAACCGTTTCGGCGCCGCCCAGAAACAACACGCCATCTTCAGGCATCAGACGGCTAACCTGCTCCAGGACCCGGCCCTTGGTTTCCTGATCAAAATAAATCAGCACATTGCGGCAAAATACGATGTCAAACATGCCCAATGGTTGCAGGTCGTCCAGCAGATTATAAAACTTGAACTGGATCAACGCCTGCAGGGCGGGATCAATCTGCCACATTTCATCCTGTTTCTTGAAATATTTAAGCAACAGTTGAATGGGCAGGCCACGCTGCACTTCGAATTGCGAATAGATGCCGGATTTCGCCTTGGCAAGAATATCGTGGGAAATATCGGTGCCGACAATTTCGCTGCGCCAGCCGGCCAGCTTCGCCGCTTCTTCCTTGAGAATCATCGCCAGTGTATAGGGTTCCTGGCCGCTGGCCGCCGCCGCGCACCAGATTCGCACTGATTTTCTGGACTCCCTGCTTGCCATTATTTTCGGCAAGACATGATTGCGGAACAAATCAAACGGCTTGATATCACGGAAGAAAAACGACTCATTGGTGGTCATCGCCTCGGTCACTTCCTTGACCAGGCTGGCGTCGCTATGGGCCTTCATGGTATCGACGAGTTCTTCAAGGCCCTTCAGGCCGCGTTTCCGCGCCACCGGCATCAGGCGGCTTTCAAGCAGGTAAGACTTATCCTCGCTTAACACCAGCCCTGACTGCTCTTTAACAAGCACCGACAAAAATTCGAAATCACCCGGCCTCATTTAGCTGCCCTTACCGACAAATTTCATTACATGTGACGCCATTTCCTTAAGCGGCAGCACGGCGCTGCAAACACCGGCCATGGCGACGGCGCCCGGCATACCCCAGACGACGCTTGATTCCTCGTCCTGGGCGATTACCGTACCGCCACTGTTGACGACTTCAACACAGCCCTTTTGGCCATCCGCGCCCATGCCGGTCAGGATAACGGCCAGGACATTTGCGCCAAAAACCCTAACGACACTGCGCAGCATGGGATCGACCGCCGGCTGGCAAAAATTTTCCGGCGGATCCTGATTCAGCTCGATCAGGCGCCTTCCGTCTTTTCCCACCACCACCATGTGATATCCCCCGGGGGCCAGAAAAATGGTCCCGGGTTTGAGTTCTTCGCCGTTAGCCCCTTCCCGGCATTCCCAATCCGTCATCTTGGTTATGTGCTGGGCCAGGATGGTGGTAAAGGTCGGCGGCATATGCTGGGTAAGGACAACCGGCAGACCGATCGACGGACTCAAATTCTTGAAAAACTCAAGCACCGCCTGAGGCCCGCCGGTCGAACTGCCGACCGCCAGTATTTTCGGATTCAGGGCTCCGGGGCTGCGCAGCTTGAATACCTTGTCCGCCGGTTTTATCGCAACCGGGGCCGGCGGTACGCCGAGTCTGCGTTCGGGACCGGCGGCGGGGCGAACCTTCTGCCGGCGGGCCGTTCCCAGCGCCTTGACTTTATCCATCAATTCCCGCCGGAAGCCGCCTTCGGCATGAATATCGGCGGTAGATGTCGGCTTCGGGATATAATCCGAAGCGCCGGCTTGCAGCGCCTGAATACTGATATTCGCGTTCCGGGCGGTTAATGTAGACGAGATAACGACCTTCACGCTGGCATCAATCTTGAGCAATTCAGGCAGCGCCGTCAGGCCGTCCATAACCGGCATTTCGATATCAAGGACGATGACGTCAACATCGTAACGGGCCAGGTTGGTCACCGCCAATTTGCCGTTGCCGACGGAGGCGACGACCTGAATTTCGTTGTCCGCTTCCAATATCCTTGCAGTCAGGCCACGGATAACGGCCGAATCATCGACTATCATCACCCTGATTGGATTGGCGGAACTGACCGCCTCATTAGCTGGCACGATGTTTATCCGTTCCTTCGATGATTAGAAAAATTCTGACGGACCTAAAGCAGCCCGACCTGAGAAAATTTCGCCTGAATAATCTCGCTATCAAACGGCTTCATGATGTATTCATTGGCGCCGGCTTCGATAGCTTCCTGGATATGCTCGATATCATTTTCCGTAGTGCAAAAAACAACTATCGGCGCCTGTCCGCCTTCCAGTCCCCGCAATTCCCGCAAGAACTCGATACCGCTCATCACCGGCATATTCCAGTCAAGGAGAATCGCATCTGGCATATTCGCTTTGCAGGCCTCGAGGGCCTGCATGCCATCGGCGGCTTCTTCGGTTTCGAATTCCAGTTCCTGAAGAATTTTCCGGGCCACCATACGAATGACCTTTGAATCATCAACAATCAGACAAGACTTCATGCCACTCTTCACTTCTTTCCTGAGGCCCGCCGCCACTTCAGCGACACGGGGCAATGTTCACGAATTAAACGATAAGACAACCCATAAGCTACTACTAACATATTGTTCTTCCAAGTCATTTAGTCAAGGCCATGGAGTTTACCGTATTTCTACCGGCGATGCAGGCCCCACCAAACTGAAACGCGCCATTTTGTCCGGCCCGACCGGTAAAACAATGTTCATTCCTTATTGGACTTAACGACAGTGGAAACCGCATCGGAAAGCGTGTCGACCAGGGCATCGCGGTCAAATTTCGCGACATAGTCATCAAAACCCACTTCCCTGCCCCGGGCGAAATCCTGTTCCGTGGCATGTGACGATAACGCAACCATGGGCGTTTTTTCCCAGCCTCCGCCGCCACGGACCGCCTCGGCAAACTCGAAACCGTTCATGCCCGGCATCTCGATATCGCTGATGATAACGTCGAATACCATGCCGGCTTCCCGCATCTTCAGAGCGTCACCGGCGCTTTCCACCGTGGTCACGTCGTAACCGGCGACCGACAGGACCGGCGTCAACAGGTTGCGGAAGAACGGGCTGTCATCGACCAGCAGGACTTTTTTCGACCCATGGGTAGACTCACCGGTGCCAAATTCGCCGTCATTGTCGCCGAACCAATCGGGGAAGCCCTGGGTCAGGAAATAGCCCGAATCGATAATATCCGTCGCCTTGCCGTCAATCACCGCGCTGCCGATCAGGCCTTCAACATTTGTCGAGAGCTCAATTTTCAGGCGATCCTCGACTATATCGACGATTTCATCGACTACCAGGCCCATGGAACGGTCGCGGTCGGTGAACACCAGGATCGGCTGCCGACCTTCCTGTTTCCACTCGTGGCCGTCTTCAAAGGCGATTAGCGGCATCAGATGACCACGGTATTGCACGACATAAGTACCATGGGATCTCTCCGCCGTCGCCATGTCGATTTCCTCAAGCCTGGCGACCAGCGCCAGGGGAACCGCTTTCAACTCCTCGTTGCCGGCCCGGAAGGTCAACATGGTAGAGGTTTCGTTGTCGTATCCGATCGCTTCCTTGGCTTCAGAATCGGCGTCCCGGCCCTGACCGCTGATATCGCCGGTTGAAGTGGCGATGCCATTGGGGTCGAGGATCATGATGACGCTGCCGTCGCCAAGGATGGTATTGCCTGAATAATAGGGAATATGACGCAGTATCGGCGTCACCGGCTTGACCACGATTTCCTCGGTATCGAAGACACGGTCAACAATTATGCCGAAATTGTAGGCCCCGACCTGGGCGACGACGATGAACAATTCATCGGCAATATTGTCTTTTTTCTCGCCCAGTTGTAACAGATCGTGCAAAAAAACGAGCGGCAGCAACCTGTTGCGAAGACGCAGAACCGGGCTTTCGTTGATTACCTCGATGGCGTTTTCCGATTCCGAAGAGGCCCGGACAAGTTCCAGGACGCTGATTTGCGGGATGGCGAATCGCTCGCCGCTGCATTCGACAACCAGCGCCGAAACGATGGCCAGCGTGAGCGGGATTTTGATGGCGAAGGTCGATCCTTTGCCTTCGACCGATTTCAAATCGATAGTGCCGCCGATCTTTTCAATATTGGTCCGCACCACATCCATGCCGACGCCGCGGCCCGATACACTGGTTACCTTTTCCGCAGTCGAAAACCCGGCCTTGAAAATATGCATATGAATTTGCTGATCGGTCATATTTTCGACTTCGGCTTCGCTGGCCAATTCATTATCGAGAATTTTCTGGATAATCCTGGCGGTATTCAGGCCGCGACCGTCATCGACGATGGAAATAATAATATGGCCGCCTTCATGATAGGCGCTAAGCACGATAGTACCCAGTTCCTGCTTGCCTGCGGCGGCCCGGTCGGCCGGCATTTCCAATCCGTGATCGGCGGAGTTGCGGACCATGTGGGTTAACGGATCCTTGATCAGGTCAAGCACCTGACGATCCAGTTCGGTTTCCGCGCCGATCATTTTCAGCTCGATCTTCTTACCGGATTCAACGGCCAGATCGCGGACGATACGTGGTAATTTCGCCCAGGCGTTGCCGATCGGCTGCATGCGCGTCTTCATCACCCCTTCTTGCAGGTCCGACGTAATGTGGCTCAACCTTTGCAAGGGCACCGTAAACTCGCTGTCATCCTGCCCCCGGACCATCTGCAAAAGCTGGTTGCGGGTCAGCACCAGTTCGCTGACCATAGTCATCAGGTCTTCGAGCACATCCACATTGACCCGGATCGACGCGGCGGCGACGCCGCCGCCTTCCGCTTTCTTGGCGGTCGCAGCCGGCGGAGATTTCTTCTTGGGGGCTGCGGGAACCTTCGCCTCCACAGCCGTAGCGGCGGCGGCGGCTTTTGCGGCTTCGGCCTCGGCCTCGGCCGCCATATCCTGGTCGGACGCCGCCGAAATACCGCTGGCGCTGGCCGCTTCGACTTCGGCCAGAAGTTCGGCGGCCACCGGCGCCCCGAATTCATTGGCCGAAGGCGCGGCGTCTCCGCCATCATCCCCGGCCGCCATTTCGGTGGCCATTTCCTGATCGGACGCGGCGACAACGCCGCCGGCATTGGCCGCTTCGACTTCGGCCAGAAGTTCGGCGGCCACCGGCGCCCCGAATTCATTGGCCGAAGGCGCCGCATCCGCCGCCGGAACCGTCACCGCCGCTGCCGCCGTTGCCGCCGCAGGAGCCCCGCCGTCGGCGTGGGCATTTAATTCATCAATCAGTTCCTGATCGCTGCCTTCGGGTTCCTCGCCGGTTTCTTCCAGTGCGCCCAAAAGTTCACGAATGGTATCGAGGCATTTAAGGATTAGCGTCACCGCCTCCGGCGTTACCTCAAGGACGCCGTCACGGAACTTGCCGAGAACATTTTCGCCGGCATGGGCGACCGATTCCAGCCTGGGCAGACCCAGGAAGCCGCAGGTCCCCTTGATGGTGTGGACCAGCCGGAAAATATTCCCCAGGATATCCATATCGCTTGGATCCTGTTCGAACTGGACCATCTGCTGGTCCAGACTCTCCAGGGCTTCCGTAGTCTCGGTAAGAAATTCGGTTAAAAGGTCATCCATGGCGCAGTTTGCCTCTTAATCTTAAATAAGCCCCGATTAAAGGACCGGGAAATACGTATTTCGTCAGTGATCCATATGGTTATCGTTAACCTATATGGTGATCGTTCGTAAAAAACGAACGTTTCATTCATTTTTTTAAGGCTTATCGCGAATTCGCCTTGTAAAAAACTGCTTCGATGCCTTGCAGGATACTATGAATCTAACCTAACCATCTATAATTAAATACAAATATTTACCTGTTCCGGTACTGACATCAATTTTGAAGGAAGGTGGCGATCTGCACTTCATCGGCGCCGCCGGTCACTTCTATCCAGCTACCCGCGCACTGCGCCAGGCGTTGCATGAAAAAGCCATGCACATTGTGGGCGTTCAGCCCTTCATTGACGCCGTCGTAACTCAGGGCGGCCATTCTGTCATCCCTGACAAAAGCCCCCCGACCCAAGGCCCTGACTGCCAGGCCAATCGCCGCCGGGCTGTCGGATGTTAACGCAAAGCGGATTTCCAGCGCCCCCCCCCGAGGCAATGAGTCGGCGCCGAAAAGAACCATGTTGAGCAATAACTTGACCGCGTCGTCCAGCCTTTCTCGGGGTGCCTGCGGCGCCGGAAAATCCGGCCAGTCGAGAGTTGTCCGGGCGCCGCTCAAAAATCCCGTTGCCAGATCGCGGGCCTCTTCGAGCGCCGGTTTGCGGCCGCCCGGCCCACCCAGTCCGAAGGCCAGACGGTAGAAGCCCAGGCGGGCATTCATCCGCTCGACACTGGTGGCGACAAGCCCCAGAGCATCATCACCATGGGCACCGGATTCGGTCAAAAGTTCGACGCCGTTGTGGACCGCGCCGGCCGGACCGGCCAGGTCATGACACAACCGCGAGCACAAGAGCCGAACCACCTGAAAATCCACCAGTACGTTGTTTTCCATCTAGTTTTCAGTCCGCGACTATCGATTGCATGGTCTTTTTCGGCCAAGGATGTGTCGGTTTTTGGTTAGGCGACACCAATTTGTTGACGTTATCAACATTGTTAGGTCAAGTTATTATTGAACCACGCTCTTGTATATGGCCGAGGCACAGATGTCCGCCCCTGTAACGACAAAACGACCAACCGGCAAATTCAGGGCTTTCCCGAAAGGCCGTCAGATTGACGCCGCCGCAACGGCGGAAATTCGCGACCTTCTGGGCAATCGCCCGCGACGGGCCGACCTGCTGATCGAACACCTGCACATGATCCAGGACAAGCACGGCCATATCTCGGCCCGCCATCTTGCCGCCCTGGCCGGCGAGATGAAGCTGTCACAGGCCGAAGTTTATGAAGTAGCGACATTTTATGCCCATTTTGACGTCATTAAGGAAAATGAGACCCCGCCGCCGCCACTTACGGTCCGGGTTTGCGACGGCGTCGCCTGCCAACTGGCGGGGGCCGGGAAACTGCTGAAGGCCCTGCGGGACAGCCCGGACGAAAATGTCCGTATCGTCGGGGCGCCATGTATGGGCGCCTGCGATTCCGCCCCTGCCGCCATGGTTGGGAAAAATCGCATCGGTAGTGCCGATACGGACCGGGTCGCCGCCGCCATCGAGGCAAATTCGACCGCGCCGGCGACTACCGGCCATCGCGACCTGGAGGCCTACCTTGAGGCCGGCGGATACCGCCTTTTGAAATCCTGTCTGGCCGGAGAACGGGACCGCGAAGAGGTCCTGCTGGAAATCGAAAAGTCGGGATTGCGGGGCCTTGGCGGGGCGGGCTTCCCGGTGGCGCGCAAATGGCGGTTTATGCTCGACGCACCAAAACCCCGGCTGATGGCGATCAACGCCGACGAGGGCGAGCCCGGCACCTTCAAGGACCGCCATTGCCTGGAAACCGACCCGCACCGGGTCATCGAGGGGGCGCTGCTGGCCGCCTGGATCATCGAGGCCGAGGAAATCTATATTTACCTGCGCGACGAATACCCGCATATCCGCCGGATTCTGGAATCCGAAATCGCCGATGTGACGGCGGCCGGTTTTGGCGAGGGCGTCACCATCCACCTGCGGCGCGGCGCCGGGGCCTATGTTTGCGGCGAGGAATCGGCGCTGCTGGAAAGCCTGGAAGGCAAACGCGGGCTGCCCCGCAACCGCCCCCCCTACCCGGCCCAGGCCGGCCTGTTCGGGCGCCCCACCCTGATTAACAACGTGGAAAGCCTGTATTGGCTGAGACAAATTGTCGAAGACGGCGCCGAGGCCTACCAAAAGGCCGGGCGGCCACACTTTTATTCGGTTTCGGGAAGGGTCAGGAACCCCGGCGTCAAGCTGGCCCCGGCCGGCATCACCGTGGCCCGGCTAATTGATGATTATTCGGGCGGCATGGCCGACGGCCACACCCTGAAAGCCTATCTTCCGGGCGGCGCATCGGGGGGGATTTTGCCGGCCTCCATGGCCGATTTGCGGCTCGATTTCGGGACCTTGGAAGAATACGGCTGTTTCGTCGGCTCGGCCGCCGTGGTGGTGCTGTCCGATCGGGACGACATCCGGGCCGTGGTCCGAAATCTGGTGCGGTTTTTCGAGGACGAAAGCTGTGGCCAGTGTACGCCGTGCCGGGTCGGCTGTGAAAAACTGTCGATGCTGCTGGCGGAACCGGACTGGAATGAAGACCTGATTGTCGATCTGGCCGAGGCCATGCGCGAAGCCTCTATCTGCGGCCTTGGCCAGGCCGCCGCCAACCCGGTGGTCAGCGCCTTGCGCTTCCTGAAAGACGGGATGGCATGAGCGAAAACATTTCATTCAGCCTGGACGGCGACACGGTCGAGGCCCGGCCCGGCGAAAGCATATGGCGGGCGGCTAAACGCTCGGGCGTGGACATCCCCCATATGTGTTCCGGACTGAACAAACATTACCGCGACGACGGCAACTGTCGCCTGTGTATGGTCGAAATCGACGGCGAACGAACCCTGGCCGCAAGCTGCAAGCGCCAACCCACACCGGGCATGAAGGTCAAAACATCTTCACGGCGCGCCGTCAAAGCGCGCACGACGGTAATGGAACTGCTGGTCGCGGATCAGCCCGAACGCGACTCATCGACCAGATTCCGGCACATGGCCAAACATATGGGGGTTACCGAAAGCCGCTTCCCGGCCCGCCGCCGGCCCGATGCCGATTTGAGCCATCCGGCCATTGCGGTCAACATGGACGCCTGCATCCATTGCACCAACTGCGTCCGCGCCTGCCGTGAGATCCAGGTCAACGACGTAATCGGCATGGCCCGTCGCGGCGGCGAATCGAAGATTGTCTTCGATTTTGCCGATGCCATGGGTGACAGCACCTGCGTCGGCTGCGGCGAATGCGTACAAGCCTGCCCGACCGGCGCCCTGATGCCTAAATTCGCGTCGGCGGAGACCGCCAGCGATAAAAAAATCCATTCCCTGTGCCCCTATTGCGGCGTCGGCTGCCAGATCACTTATCGTGTTCGGGGTAACGTCATCGTCGGCACCGAAGGCCGTGACGGCCCGGCCAACCTTAGCCGGTTGTGCGTCAAGGGCCGCTTCGGTATCGATTACATAACACACCCGCATCGCCTGACCAGGCCGCTGATTCGCCGTGACGACGCACCGAAGAAGGCGGATGTTTCCTTCGATGCCGGCGACCCGTTGAAACATTTCCGCGAGGCGACATGGCAAGAGGCGCTTGACCTGGCGGCATCGGGTCTGAAGGGCATCCGCGAAGATCACGGCAACAAGGCGCTGGCCGGCTTCGGTTCGGCCAAGGGCTCCAACGAGGAAGCCTATATGGTCCAGAAACTGGTGCGCACCGGGTTCGGATCCAACAACGTCGATCATTGCACCAGGCTGTGTCACGCCTCGTCTGTCGCCGCCCTGATGGAAGGCATCGGGTCCGGCGCGGTAACGGCGCCGTTCACTGCGGCGCTCGAATCCGATGTAATCATCGTCATGGGCTGCCGACCGGCGCAGAACCATCCGGTCGCCGCCACCTTCATCAAGAATGCCAAACGAAACGGCGCCAGGCTGATAGTCATCGACCCGCGCGGACAGGAACTGTCCCGTCATGCCGATTGCATGGTGCAGTTCCGCCCCGGTACGGACGTCGCCCTGCTTAACGCCATGCTGCACGTAATCATCAATGAAGGCCTGACGGATGACGATTATATCGCCAAATTTACCGATGGCTTCGAGGACCTGAAAAAAAGAGTCGATAAATTTTCACCCGAGCGGATGGCCGCCGTTTGCGGCATCAACGTCGAGACTATCCGCACCGTGGCCCGTATCTACGCCACCGCCGAACGGGCAATGATTTTCTGGGGCATGGGAGTGTCCCAGCATGTCCACGGCACCGATAACGTCCGCTGCCTGATCTCGCTGGCCGCGATCACCGGACAGATCGGCCGACCCGGCACCGGGCTGCACCCGCTTCGCGGCCAGAACAACGTGCAGGGGGCGTCCGATGTCGGGCTGATCCCGATGGTCTATCCCGATTACGCTTCCGTCGCCGACGAAGCCATCCGCGGCAAATTCGAACGGTACTGGAACACGCCGCTTGATCCGGAACCCGGCCTGACGGTGGTCGAAATCATCGACGCCATCCATGCGGGGGCCATCCGGGGCATGTATATAATGGGTGAAAATCCGGCTATGTCGGACCCCGATGCCGGTCACGCCCGGGCCGCCCTGGCCAAACTGGATCATCTGGTGGTGCAGGATATTTTCCTGACCGAAACCGCCCATTTCGCCGATGTCGTGCTGCCGGCCTCGGCAATGCCCGAAAAAACAGGCACCTTCACCAACTCCAACCGTCAGGTTCAACTGGCCCGGCAAGTGGTCGAACCGCCGGGCGAGGCGCGCCAGGATTGGTGGATTATTCGGGAAATCGCCAATCGCATGGGCCTGGACTGGCGCTACGACGGACCCGAAGACGTTTTTGCCGAAATGCGCGGCGTTATGGACTCGATAAAGGGGATTTCGTGGCGGCGGCTGGAGCGGGAAAGCGTCGTCACCTATCCCTGTGCCGAGGAAGATCAGCCGGGCAAGGAGATCCTGTTCGGCGACGGCTTCCCGACCAAAAACGGCAAAGCCCTGCTGGTTCCGGTCGATGTCGAACCGCCGGGCGAGTTGCCGGACGATGACTATCCGGTAATTCTGACCACCGGGCGGATGCTGGAACACTGGCACACCGGGGCGATGACCAGGCACGCCGGCGTACTGTCGGAACTGGAACCGGAAGCGGTCGCCAGCCTGCATCCAGGGGAACTGGCGAAAATGGCGCTGGCGCCCGGCGATGCGGTGCGGGTGACCTCGCGCCGTGGTTCCATCACCCTGAAAACCCGCGCCGACCGCGATGTGCCGGAAGGCATGGTGTTCATCCCGTTTTGTTTTGTCGAGGCCGCCGCCAATCTGCTGACCAGCCCGAAACTGGACCCGTTCGGCAAAATACCGGAGTTCAAGTTTTCTGCCGTCAGGCTGGAAAAGGGCTGAATTCAACGGTGTTTGCGACGAACACGCGTTCCTTGATTTATATCAATTACGGCCCCCGCCAGAGGGTATAGTAGCATTATCTATACGTGAAGGAGCGGTGCCCTTAGCCGTCTCTGAACCGGACGGAGCCCGTGTCCTCAGCCCTGGGTTCCGTAAAATATCGCCGCCGCCGCCATCTACGGACACCACTCTCCCCCCCTGATAGTCCGTATCCATGATGGGGCGGCGGCATTTATTTATGATCCCGATAATCCCGTTGCAGCTTCCGTCCGGCCTCGGCCAGGTCTTCCGGGCGGTTGATGTTAAAAAACGGATCAGACGCCTTGCCGTCAGCGGTAACCGGCGAAAAATCGACCTGGACAATACGGTAGCGGGCGGTCCAGCGGTCGATCTTGTGAATGCCTTCATCTATCAGAGCGCGGCGCAGATCAGCCGCCAGGGCCACCGGCCACAGCGCAACCACGGGATGGCTGCGCCCGACCGAACCGGCGCACGCCATATCGCCATCAATACCGGCGACGGCGGTGGCCAGACGATCGACCAGATCCACCGGCAGAAATGGCGTGTCGACGGGGAAGGAGGCCAGCCACCGCGTGTCCGGACGATGCGCCGACAACCATTCGAGCCCGGTCAGCACCCCGGCCAGAGGACCGGCGAAGCCATCGATAACATCGGCGACGACCGGCAGGCCAAGGCCGGCGAATCTAGCGGGATCACCCGCCGCATTGATAATAAGTTCCGACACCTGCGGCGACACCCGGGTAATGACATGCTCGATCAACGGCTTGTCGCCAAGCACCGCCAATGCCTTGTCAAGCCCGCCCAATCGACGCCCTTGTCCGCCGGCCAGGATAATTCCGGCTACGGATTGCCGCCGCATCAGGCGTTCCGATCCGGATTGTCATAAACAATCCGCCGGTCACCGGCCAGCGCGACAAAACGACGCCCCCTGGCGCGGCCGATCAGGGTCAGGCCGACGCGGCGGGCGAGATCGACGCCCCAGGCGGTAAATCCGGACCGGGAAACCAGAATGGGAATACCCATTTGGACGTTTTTGATAACCATTTCGCTGGTTAGCCGGCCGGTGGTATAGAAAATCTTATCGCCGCCGCCGATGTTTTCCCGGAACATATAGCCGGCGATTTTATCGACCGCGTTATGCCGCCCGACATCTTCCATATAAACCAGCGGCCGGTCGGCCCTGGCCAGGACACAGCCGTGAATGGCCCCGGCCCGTGAATACAGGCTGGGCTGGGCATTGATTTTCTTGACCAGATCATAAAGCCACGAGGTCCGGATCACCGCATCGGCCGGCAGCTTGGTGTTTTCAAAACTTTCCATCACATCGCCGAATACCGTGCCCTGGGCGCAGCCCGATGTCAGGGTTTTTTTCTTAAGTTTTTCCTCGTAATCGGTCTGGCGTTCGGTGCGCACGACAATAGTGTCAATATCGGCGGCGAAATCGATGGCGGTGACGGTGTCATCCCGGGATATCATATTCTGGTTAAGCAGATAGCCGAGCGCCAGATATTCCGGATAGTCGCCGATGGTCATGATGGTGACGATTTCCTGGCTATTCAAAAACAGGGTCATCGGGCGTTCGACGGTCACCGGGGCGCCAAAAACGGCGCCATCCTGATCGACCCCTTCAACCCACCGGGTCAGGCGCGGGTCATCGGGGTTCGGCGCGATCAGCAAATTACAATTATTGTTCACTTTACATAAGCCTTGGTTGATAACGATAACGGTATTGATAATATGCTGTTTGGGCCAAAGGCGATACATGAACGATTTTCCTTCCGCACTAAGCGCCGCATTTACGCTGCTGCTGCACGGCGATGCGGCCCTGGGCGAAATCGTCGCGCTGTCGCTGCGGGTATCCCTGAGCGCGGTGTTTATCGCCACCGTTATCGGCATGCCACTGGGCGCGGCGACGGCGCTGTATCGCTTCGCCGGACGCAAATCACTGGTCGTATTGCTGAATGCCATGATGGGGCTGCCGCCGGTGGTGGTCGGACTGGTGGTTTATCTGGGCCTGTCGCGAATGGGGCCGTTCGGCGTGTTCGGGCTGTTGTTTACGCCGGGGGCGATGATCGTGGCCCAGTCGATCCTGATAATCCCGATCATCGCGGCGCTAAGCCGGCAGATTATCGAGGACCTGTGGCGCGAATACGAAGAACAGTTGCGTTCGTTCGGCGCATCGCCGACCAGGTCGATGCTGACGCTGCTGTGGGATGGCCGGTTTTCGCTTTTAACGGCGGTGCTGGCCGGTTTTGGGCGGGCCTCTGCGGAAGTCGGCGCGGTGATGATCGTCGGCGGCAATATCGATCATGTCACCCGGGTCATGACGACGGCCATCGCGCTGGAAGTCTCGAAAGGCGATCTGGCGCTGGCGCTGGGCCTGGGCGTTATCCTGATTGTCCTGTCCCTGGCCATAAACGGCGCCGCGTTCGTTTTAAAAGACCTGGCCGAAAGGCGACGCCTGTGAATATTCTGCCGCTGGAACTGGATAACGTCTCGTTTGAGGGTGGCGGCAAGCGCCTGATCAAGGATTTTACCCATTCGTTCGCCGCCGGCCCCAGAACCATAATTCTTGGTCCCAACGGCGCCGGGAAAAGTTTGCTGCTCAGGCTTTGCCACGGCCTGCTGAAGCCGTCGACCGGCAATATTCGCTGGCGCGGCGAACTGGGCGGCGATGCGGTCATCCACCAGGCCATGGTCTTTCAACGGCCCATAATGCTGCGCCGGACGGTCGCCGCCAATGCCGCCTATGCCCTGGCCTTGCGCGGCATCCCCCGTTCCGAACGCCGTGACCGGGTCGAAGACGCCCTGAAAAGAACCGGTCTGAGCCGACTGGCGGGCCAGCAGGCGCGGGTACTGTCGTTCGGTGAACAGCAGAAACTGGCGCTGGCGCGAGCCTGGGCGCTGCGCCCGAAGGTATTGTTTCTGGACGAACCCACCGCCAGCCTGGACCCCGCGGCGACCCATTCAATCGAAAAGGTTATCGCCGCATTTCACGCGGCGGGGACCAGAATCATCATGACCACCCACGATTTGGGCCAGGCCCGCCGCCTTGGCGACGATGTAATGTTCATGCACCGGGGCCGGCTGCTGGAATACGGTCCGGCGGAAGAATTCTTCAACGAACCGCAAAACGATCTGGCCCAGGCCTTCCTGCGCGGTGAATTGCTGTGGTGGAAACGCCGCGACATGCGCCCAAAATAGCTTCTTAATGCTTGCAGCTGGCGCCGATCAACGTCTCGGTAAGGCCGTTATCGGTATACGCCGTCAGGTTAACCCAAAGGATCTGGCTGCTATCCAGAATTGTCCATATTTCCGCATCCTTCGGCGGGCAGGCCAGCCCGACAATATGGGACTGTTCGATCTTGGTTCGCGATTTGATTTGACCGACCTGCTGTTTATTGGGCACCAGCACATCCATCACTACCCTGTCGGCGCCAACAGCCTTGATATCGGTGGCTACCCAATTGCCGTTGGGAGGGTTCATCAGGGAGTAATCTTTCAGCCATTTCGCGGCCTTTTTGGTGCGCTCGCCATCGCCGCCACAGGCGGACACCTGAGCCGCCAGAACAATGGCGATTGCGAAAAACAAGCTGCGCTTAATCGGCCCTGACAACAGCTATCCTCGCGACCTGTAGATATCTCGGAAATGTAGAATATTTATAACATAGGCACGGGGCGTTCGCAAATTGAGCGGGACGGGCGGTGTTGGATTGGCCGCCACGGGGCGAAGGAACAATGCCGGAGCGGACGCCGAGGCTATTGAAATACGGCGATATTCCCTACGAAAGTTAGGGGCGACAAGCCCCACGAGAGCGTTTATTCTGGCCCTGCCTGACAAGGCAAGAACTATAATCGAAGCTGGGACCTCCGCACCGATGACCACCCCCACTATGGTTGATCCACATGGCCGCGCCGTTTCCTATTTGCGGGTATCGGTAACCGACCGGTGTGACTTCAGATGCCACTACTGCATGTCGGAAGACATGACCTTCCTGCCGAAATCCGATGTGTTGAGCCTGGAAGAACTGGACCGGGTTTGCGGCGCTTTTGTGCGTAAGGGGGTAAGAAAGCTGCGTTTGACCGGCGGCGAACCGCTGGTCCGGCGAAACGTCATGTCGCTGTTTCGCTCGCTCGGACGCCATTTGCAAAGCGGCGCGCTGGACGAATTGACCCTGACCACCAACGGCTCGCAACTGACCAGATACGCGGGTGAACTTGTCGAACACGGAATCCGGCGCATCAATGTTTCGCTCGACACCCTGGACCCCGACAAATTTGCCGACATTACCCGCTGGGGTAATCTGGATCAGGTATTGCGGGGCCTGGAAGCGGCAAGCCAAGCCGGCCTGAAAATCAAGATCAACACCGTAGCTATCGCCGGTTTCAACGACGACGAACTGAGTTCGCTGGTCGGCTGGTGCGGCGACCGGGACTTCGACCTGACCCTGATCGAAACCATGCCGCTGGGCGATATCGGCGGCAAGCGGGCCGATCAGTACCTGCCGCTGGACCGGGTTCGCGAGGTGTTGGACCGGGACTGGACCCTGAATAACAGCACTCACGCGAGCGGCGGCCCGTCCCGCTACACCGATGTCCTGGAAACCGGTAAACGGGTCGGCTTCATCACGCCGATGACCCATAATTTCTGCGCCGACTGCAACCGGGTGCGCCTGACCTGCACCGGCACCCTTTACATGTGTCTTGGCCAGGACACGGCGGCCGACCTGCGCACCCCCATGCGGGCCAGCGAAGGCGACGACCTGCTGGATGCCGCCATCGACGAGGCCATCGCACGCAAGCCGAAAAGTCACGAATTCAGCATCGAGCCCGGAGACGCCCCCGCCCTGACCCGCCACATGAGTACGACTGGCGGGTAATGAAAAGTCCGGGTATACTCGATCCGCATGAGTAAAATTCCGAAAATATCCTTTACCGCCGCCCGTCAGGCCAGCGCCAGAAGGGCCATGGGCAGGCTTAAAAACAAATACGATCACGTGCCGGTGTCCCAGGCCGATGTAATCGTCGCCCTTGGCGGCGACGGGTTCATGTTGCGAACGCTCCATCGCTATCTTAAACACGGCCTGCCCATTTACGGCATGAATCGGGGGTCGGTCGGCTTCCTGATGAACGAATATGATGAAGACAATTTACCGGGGCGCATAAAAAAAGCGGAATCGATTACCGTGCATCCCCTGAATATGTCGGCCACGGGCGTCGATGGGAGAAAAAAAACGGCGCTGGCCATCAACGAGGTGTCGTTGTTACGGCAGACCAGGCTGGCCGCCAAAATCCGCATCATAGTCGATGGCGTGGTGCGGTTGGACGAAATGATCTGCGATGGCGTACTGGTGGCGACACCGGCCGGCAGCACCGCCTATAACCTTTCCGCCCACGGCCCGATTATTCCCATTGGGGCCGACTTGCTGGCGTTAACGCCGATCAGCGCATTTCGCCCCCGCCAGTGGCGCGGGGCGCTGTTGCCGCATGACGCCAAGGTGACTTTTGAAATTATCGACCCCCATGAACGCCCGGTCAGCGCCGTTGCCGACAACACCGAAGCGTTCCAGGTCAGTAAGGTGGTGGTAACCGAAGACCGCAGCAAATCCCTGACCATGATGTTCGACCCGGAACACAATTTCGAGGAACGCATCCTTAAGGAACAATTCCAGCCGTAAAGTTATCTATCGAGGATTTTGTCCTGAAATAACGATTTAAACGGCATGTCGGCGATCAGGATATCGTCGATAATATTCTCGTGGAGGGCGTCATAATATTTTCGAGCCACGTCCTGATCCTGATCGCCAAGGGCGATCATGATTTCGTTCAGGGATTTGAACAGGGATGAATGATATTCGTCGTGCTTGCCGACCAGGCTGGAATCATAGCGCTTGAGAATATCCGATTCATATCTGACGTGGGCGCGTTCGACGGCAATCAGGTGGATTACCTGGCGCAGGGCGGAATCATAATTGCCGCCTTCCAGGCAATCGCCGATTTCATTAAACAGATAGAATATCCGGCGATGCCCACGATCGATTTCGGGGATGCCAAATTCAAAAGCTTCGAGAAATGTCAGCCGCATATCCGGTCCAGATTGATATTTGATTGCACCGGGAAACCCATAGAAACGGCGCGCTTTTTCCCGGCAGACGGGCCGCGTTGGTAATCTATATAGGTCATTTTTTATGCAATCCGGTTGGGGAAAGGGCTACCGGCAATCGGCGCCGATAGCCTCTGTTATGGTGTCAAACCCATCGGCTTTTAGCAAGCGCGGCAGGCCGCCAACAATGCGCCCCGGCAGTTCAGGCCCCTGATATATCAGCGCCGAATAAAGCTGAACCAGTGACGCCCCGGCCCTGATCTTGGCGTAGGCATCGGCGGCGGATGCGACCCCGCCGACGCCGACCAGTGGCAGTTTGCCGCCGGTCAACCGATACATTTCCGACAGCACCCGGGTCGACGGGGCGAACAGTGGGCGGCCACTCAGGCCGCCGGCCTCGTTCCGTTGCGGATCGCCAAGGCCGGCCGGACGCTCTACGGTGGTATTGGTCGCAATCAGGCCGTCGATCCCCGACTGTACCGCGACGGTGGCGATATCGGCCTTGTCCCGATCGGTCAAATCGGGGGATATCTTCAGCAATACCGGCGGCGGCGCAGTTCCGTTATCGCCATGTATCGCCTTGTCGCGAGCCTCCATAACCACTTCGAGCAGGCCGCGCAGGGTTTCCCGCCCCTGCAATGCGCGCAGCCCCGGCGTGTTCGGCGAAGAGACGTTGACGACCAGATAATCGGCCACACTGGCCAGCCCTGAAATGCCCAGGCGGTAATCGGCATTGGCGTCGTCGGTATCCTTGTTAATACCAAGATTAACGCCGATTATTCCCCGACCACGCCGGCGCCGAAGGCGGTCCGCGACGACCGCCACGCCATCATTGTTAAACCCCATACGGTTAATAACCGCCTTGTCGGAACCAAGCCGAAACAGTCTGGGGCGGGGATTTCCCGGTTGCGGGCGTGGCGTCACGCTGCCAATTTCGATAAAGCCGAAACCCCACCGCTCAAGGGCATCGACGGCCTCGGCGCTTTTATCGAAGCCGGCGGCCAGGCCCAGCGGATTGGCAAATTTCCTGCCCCATAAATCTTGCGCCAAGGCAGGATCGGTCGGCGCGGCGGCAGGCGCCGGCAATATCCCGCTTTTCAACGCGGCGATAGCCAGCCGGTGCGACGTTTCCGGATCGATCAACCTGAGCAGCGGCCCGGCGAAACGGTAAAAGTCGATCACAAATTTTCCCTAATCATTGGTATTGAAAGCCGGTATGTCATCAGGAAAAAGATGATGCCCGTCCTCGCCCTGCGGCAGGTCTACGACCCGAACAACCGATTCGATCGCCAGGGCGCCATACAAATGCGGGAACGGTTGCCCGGCCCTGGACGTTTCCCATTTCAGGTTATCGCCAAGATCGTCCGGATCGACGCCTATAAGCAGCAGGTCGGATACCCCGACGCGATGCCGGGCCGCGCTCTCGGCGACCTGTTCGCGGGTCGAAAAATGCAAAAAACCGTCTCGCAGGTCGTCGCCGGATCCACCATAGGCCCCTTGTGCGAGCGCCGAAAGCCAGTCCGCGCGCCGACATAAATGATAGATGAGATTGTCAGTCATTATGAGCAGAATATCAGATTGGATTCGCAATTTGCAACGCAGACTGCAACTGACGACGCCAGGTTGAATACCATATTATAGAAATTAATCCATTATTGCTATCGAAGCGATATCAGTTTTTTTTGGTAGAATTCTAATATTCTAATATTTTATTTTATTATCAATCAGTTATAAAATTAAACGACGGTTATTGGCATAGATTCTATGATTCTGGCATGGCCCTTGCGGTTGTAGTGGGGATTAAAGAATATTATTTATAGGAGTGACCAATGGCCTTACTAGACACCAAATGGCGCCCCGAACCAGAGACATCGACCGCCGCCCTGTCGCGGACCTTCGATTTTCTGAATGAACTGGCCCGATCCGGATTGACGGTGGCGTCTTATCAGCCGTCCCCGGAAATGATCGATGCCGGTGCGCGAGCAGGCAACATTTCCGCCGCCCAGGCGAAGACAATATATCTGGCGATGATTTCACACTACGAGTAGCAATCTCGCCACCCCCTTCGGATGACCGGGCGGTCGGGCGTCTCCCTCCCCCCCCCTCCCCCAACGCTCCCCGGTCGGTCATCCGGATTTGTTCCGGTATGCCTCGGGTCGGAAGGTTTTTTACGGAAAATCAGAAACGCTCTATGCGAAATGGCCTGATGTCCAGGGCCGGGACCCGTGCGGCGACCAGATCGGCAATGGTCCGACCGGTGACGATGCTGCCCATCAGGCCGGCATGGGAATGCCCGAAGGCGAAGTAAACCGACGGAAAATGTGGCGATGGCCCGATCACCGGCAGGCAATCCGGCAACGATGGCCGGTGGCCCATCCATTCGGTATGATTTTCGGTATTGATGCCGGGCAGGACACGAGCGGCGTGCCGCAGCAAAATCCTGGCCCGATCATAGTTGGGCGGCGCGTCCAGCCCGGCGAATTCCGCCGTGCCGGCCAGGCGCAACCCCATGGCCATCGGCGTAATCGCAAATTTACCTTCGCCCGACATCACCGGTCGCCGGGTGCCGGTGCCGGGGTCGGTCAGGGTGACGTGATAGCCGCGTTCGCCGACCAGTGGAACCTTCGAGCCCAGACGGGCGGCGAAACCGCCCGAGAAAGCCCCGGCGGCGACGACCAGCACATCCAGGTCCAAATCGCCGCTTTCGCAGCGCAACCGTGTCGGCCCCGCCGGCCCTATTTCAATATCGCGCACCAGATCTTTCAAAATGATCCCGCCGTTGCCGACGAAGTGTTCGGCCAGGGTCTCGACCACGGCCAACGGATCGGTCACATGGCCGTCGTCGGGCAGGTGAACGCCGGCGACGAAACCCGTCGACAGGGCCGGTTCCATCTCATGCAGCGCATCGCCATCGATCATTTCCAGGCGTACGCCGCGACGCCGTAACATATCCCATTCGGCCCGGTGACTGGTCAGTTCCCGGGTTGTTTCATAGGCGTACAAATAGCCGGACGGTTTGATCAGGTGGCCGGCTCCGATAGCCGAAAACAGGTCCTGAAAATCGCCGACCGTGTCCTTGTGCAGCGCCCTCAGGGCCAGCGAAGAAGCTTCGGCCCTGGCCTTGGTGCCGGCCCGCGCAAACCTGATAAACCAGGGTATCAGGGCCGGCAGGTCGGGCCATCTGATAGCCAGCGGTCCAAGGGGATCGAGCAGCCATTTCGGGACCTGAAAGACGGCGCCCGGCAAGGCCATCGGCGCACAATAACTGGCGGCCAGAATTCCGGCGTTGCCAAAAGAACATCCCTGACCGGGGTCGCCGCGATCGACTACGCAAACGTCATGACCATCGCGTTGCAGATGGACCGCCGCCGCCATGCCGATAACGCCGGCCCCCAGCACCGTTACATGGCGGTTTCCGGATTTATTACGCTGTAATGTGGCCGCCATGTTTGCCCCTTGGTGAATATCCGATTCTGCGATGGTGTCATATCCCCGTTATGGCCACCAGTAATACCAAGGAGCACAAAAAAAGCCGACCCCATTTGCGGGGCCGGTGATTTTACAGGGAGGGAGGGGGTGGACCAGAGACAGCTCGAGGGGGACGAGCAGGTGGGACGTCCCTGGCCACCATACGAAAAGTTTAGGCGATGGCGCCGGCCGGTGTCACTTCACGCATGTTCAATTAATTGTGAAGCCGGCAGGGCACGGAAAGCCCCCGCCCCCGGCGGGTTCAGGCTATTTCGGTTTGATGTCCGGCGCTGACCCATGCGGCGATGCCGCCGCGCAGATGAAAAACATCATCGGCCGCCGCCGCCGCCTGGCTTAAATGCGCCCCAAAGCGGGATGTGCGCATACCGCTGGCGCAATGATAGACGACGATTTTGTCTGCATGATCGGGCAGGCGATCCGGATGGAACGATGACAGCGGAACATGATGGGCGCTAGCGATACGCTCGCGGGCATATTCACCGGATTCCCTGACATCGACAAGCACCGCCTTGCCTTCCGACAGCCAGCCGATCAGGGTGCCGCTATCTACGTCCTTGATGCTCATGGTTATTATCTCCAATTCGATACCGAAAAATACCGTATGTAAATTAGCATTTTCTAATATTAAATCAAGTCCAGATATCGAACTCGATTGGACATATATCAACTGCCTCAAGTATGCTACCGCTTACTCGCCATGACGCTTGGCCAAAAAAAATGGGGAGGTGAAGGTAAACATGCCTGATGAGACGGACAAGAGAAGTCCAAATAGCGGGGACAAATTTGCAGGGGACGAATTTGAATTCGAGTTCATCGAATATCTTGGACATGGACTGGCCATATTCGACCAGAAACTCGAACTACAACATTATAACCGCAAATTTCTCGACGCCCTGGATTTAAAATACAATGACGTTTGCATCGGCATGCCGTTTGAAGATCTGCTCCGGCTACGGGCCGACCGGGGTGATTTCGGGCCGGATATTTCTCAGGAAAAAATTCTCGAATTCGTCGAAAAAACCAATTATGGCGATGCCTCTTATCTGCGCCCCAGACAGACGGAGAAGAAAAATATCAGGGCTCATGTCAGTGGTTTTCGCCGCGGCGGGTTCCTGGTAAGTTTTGATTCAGTCGACAGTTTCGACACCGTCAACGTAGATTTCAACCTGATCAATCTTATCGGCCAGGAACTTTTTGTTTTCGAAGCCGATACCCTGTTTTTCACTTACGCCAACAAGCATGTACTGGATAATCTGAAATTTTCCATGACCGAACTTAGGGGAATGACGCCGTTGGACATCAAGCCGATGTTCAACCATTTTCAGTTCCGCAAGTTGCTACAGGATGTGCGGCTAAGCCAGGAAAAGCACTTTACCTTCGAAACCATCCACAAACGTTCCGACAACACCATATACCCGGTCGAAATTTACCTGCAATACAATCCCGATACGGAACCCGATACCTTTACCGCCGTCGTCCGCGACATCACCACCAGAAAACAGGCGGAAGAAACCATCCGCAATCAGGCCCAGATTGACGCCCTGACCGGCCTGCCCAATCGCACCGTATTTTTCGATCGTCTGGTAATGGCGCAATTGCAGGCCGACCGCGAGGATCACCTGCTGGCCCTGCACTTCCTTGATCTCGACAATTTCAAGGATGTCAACGACAGCCGCGGCCACGGTATCGGCGACATCCTGCTCAACGAAGTCGGCAAGCGCCTTAAGCATGTGGTCCGCAAATCCGATACCGTCGCCCGGCTGGGCGGCGATGAATTCGCCATTATTCAATCAAATATCAATAACGTCGCCGATGCCGAATACCTTGCCGACAAAGTCCTGACCGCCCTTTCGGACCCTTTTGACATCGCCAACAGCAAGTTGTTTATCGGGGCCAGTACCGGCATCACCATATACCCGTTCGATGACCAGAGCCCCGAGGAGTTGCTGCGCAACGCCGATATCGCCATGTATGAAGCGAAGAACAAGGGCCGTAATTGCTTCGCTTTCTATGACATCAATATGAGCGATGCCATCCGGGACCGCAACGAACTGGAACAGGACCTTCACGGCGCACTCGAAAAGGGTGAATTCTTTCTGGTATACCAGCCGAAAGTGCTGAATTCGACCGGCGACGTCGTCGGCATGGAAGCGCTGTTGCGATGGCGACATCCGGCGCGCGGCATTGTTCTGCCGGTGGATTTCATTACAATCGCCGAAACATCCGGCCTGATCATAGAACTTGGCGCCTGGGTACTGCGAACGGCGGCGGTGCAGGCGAAGGCCTGGCAGGACGCCGGAATGCCAAGGCTTTCGATGGCGGTCAACCTGTCGGCCGTACAATTCCGCGATGCTCATCTGATCGAATTGATCAGCTCGACGATTACGGATACGGGCCTGGACCCGGCCTTGCTGGAAATCGAAATTACCGAAAGCACGGCAATGGACGACGCCAGCAATGCGGTGCGAATTCTTGACAGCCTGAACGCCATAGGGGTGAAAATATCCCTTGATGACTTCGGCACCGGCTATTCGTCGTTGGCTTACCTGAAGCGCTTCCCGCTGGACACCATCAAGATCGACATGTCATTTATCCACGATATCCTGACCAGCAACAACGACGCCGCCATCGTCATGGCCATTATCAATCTGGGCCAGGCGCTGGACATGACGGTTACCGCCGAAGGCGTCGAAACCAGTGACCAGTACGCCTATCTTTCCGCCAGCGGCTGCGACGAATTTCAGGGATACTTCTTCAGCAAACCGGTCACGGCGGAAGATTTCCCGGCCCTGATCAAGAATTACAAGAATTAATCCGGGCCGCGTTGCAGCAGTTCATTCATGTAGCGATTGACTTCACTGCTCCGCAGCCGGGACTTTTTGCCGGTGGGGGCAAGCGCCTGATCCCGGAAAAATGCCGGTAGTTCGTCATCGTCTTCGGTGAACCCGGCGGCCTTGTTAAAGGCGCGTTCCATCACCAGGGTCTGATGGCCCAGTTCGGCAAAAAACGAGATATCGAAATTGGTGCCCAGCGCATCGTTCAGGGCGCCGATCATGAATTCCTTTTGAACATTGTTGACCGAACGACCGAAGATGCAAAAGCCCATGGAATCGGCGACCGCGCTGTGGACCTGCATGTCGTAACTGGCCGCTACCAGATCACTGACCGATTTGCCGTCACATTTGAAGACCGGCACGTTACCGGCGGTGTGGTCGGCGCCCTGGGCGGTGACCATCATGGAAACCCCGGTTACTTCGATGACCCTTGGGTCGTAGGCGCTGAGCGCCTGTTTCTTGATACAGGGTATACGGGTCAAATTAAAATGCTCGCCGACCCGGGCCGTGCCCTGGGCCAACAGGCGGCCCCGTTCATTGCCCTTGGCGATGTCCGCAAGGGCCTTGTACATGAATGCGGTGTCGCCGAATTCGGCCTGGCCGGCATCCATCAACATGCCCAGCATGGCGCCGACTTCGATGGTGTCGATACCCAGGTCGTTGGCCACGGCGTTTAATTCGGCCAGTTCATCGGGGTCGTCAAGGCCGCAATTGGTCCCCATCAGGCCAATGGTTTCGTATTCCAGCGGCGATACGATTTCCTCGCCGGCGGCATTTACATAAACATTGCTGCACATGATTTGACAGCCCGGCATACAGGCGTGGGACGGCTCACCGCCCCGTTCCATATTCAACTCGCGAATATAATCGCCGCCCATCTTCATGGTTTCTTCGGAAGGATCGACCAGCCGGCCCCCGGAAAAATTATTCACCGGCAGTCCTCCCATGTGGTTGATGATGTCGGCCATCATGGCGGTGCCCAGTTTCTTCATGTTCTGTACGGCGGCTTCCTTTTCCAGTTTGTCGCCATAGGAACGGATCGACGCCATCAGTTTCTGGCGATCGTGGAAGGCCGGCATCTTGTGTTTATCGACTACAATCGCTTTGACCTTCTTGACGCCCATGACGGCGCCGACACCGCCCCGGGCGGCCAGCCGCACCGGCCTGTTTTCCGAATCACTGAACGCTATACCGGCCAGCAGCCCGCCATATTCACCGACCGGGCCGCACAACGCCAGGGAGACCTTGTCGCCATATTTTTCGTGCAGCATAGCGGCGGCCTCGATATTGCCCTTGCCCATATAAGGGGCCGCCGATTCGAAGCTGATATCGCCTTCCTTGGTAATTCGGATAACCACCCAGTCCGGTGAGGCGCCATTCAGCGTAAACCCGGCAATTTCGATCTGACCCAGGGCCAGCGAAAAGGACCCCCCGGCGTTGGATTCCTTGATGCCCCCGGTCAACGGGCTTTTGCAGCCGACGCTGGTGCGGTTGGCGTTGGAAAAATTGGTTCCGGCGAACGGTCCCGCGGAAAAAATCAGCGGATTTTCCGGTGACATCGGATCGACGCCGGCGAAACCGCCTTCGAGCAGGGTTTTGACGATAAAATAGCGACCGGCGCGAGCCACCGCCGGACCGTCTAATTGTTCGGATTCGACGGTGTGCCGATCGAGATTTATATGCAGATATTTGCGCATGATTTTTCCATATGATCCATATTACCAGACAACGACAATCGACCTGCCGGTTAACATAATGAACGCCGCAAACCAACCGCGAAACGAAACAACCTATCATCGCCATCCGTCGAAAAAAAGGCGATTGCATTCGTCTGGAAAACTCCCCTAGTATCCCACCGTTCGGCTCGCCATCAGGGAGACATTAAGGTGATGACCGCCCCTTCCAAAATCAAGCGCCGACGCGGAGGCCGGGCGGCGCGACAAGTACTCAGGACCCAGCCCCTGACCAGCGACGCCCGGCCCGTCCGACCCGGCATGGAAGGCGGAAACTACCGGCCGCTGGGTGATCGGGAAGTCCGTAAAATTCACCACGCCGTACTGCAATTGCTGGAAACCATCGGCTTTGCCAACGCGCCGCCGTCGTGTATCGAGGCGATAACCTCGATCGGCGGCATGATCGGCGAGGATCGACGCCTGCGGCTGCCGGCGGCGCTGGTCGAGGACACCGTGGCCAAAGCCAATCGGCAGTTCATAATGTGCGGGCAAAAGCCGGAACACGATATCTCGCCGCATGGCCGGCGCGTTTATTTCGGCACCGGCGGCGCCGCCATCAAGATTGTCGATCCCCTGACCGGTAGCTTCCGCGATTCGGTCCTGAAGGATCTGTTCGATATGGCCCGCATGGTCGATCAACTGGAACATATCCACTATTTCCAGCGACCGGTGGTGGCCTGTGACATGGCGGACAGCCACGATCTTGACTTCAACACCTGTTACGCCAGCATCAGCGGCACCGCCAAGCATGTCGGAACCAGTTTCGTTGACACGGCGCATTTCACCGAAACGCTGGCGATGCTGCACATGGTCGCCGGTGGCGAGGAGCAATGGCGACGACGGCCTTTCGTCAGCATGTCCAACTGCTTCGTGGTGCCGCCAATGAGCTTCGAGGCCAATGCCTGTTCGATCCTGGAAGCCGCAGTCCGGGGCGGCATGCCGGTGCTGCTGTTATCGGCCGGACAAGCCGGGGCGACGGCCCCGGCGGCGCTGGCCGGGGCGGTCGCCCAGGCCCTGGCCGAGGTCCTGATGGGGCTGGTGTATGTCAATGCGGTAATGCCGGGGGCGCCCTGCATGATCGGCCCCTGGCCGTTCGTTTCGGACCTGCGGACCGGGGCCATGTCGGGCGGCAGCGGCGAACAGGCGTTACTGATGGCGGCGGCGGGCCAGATGGGACGTTTCTACGACCTGCCGACCAGCGTCGCCTCGGCGATGACCGACGCCAAAATTCCCGACGCCCAGTCGGGCGCGGAAAAGGGCTATAATCATGCCCTGGTGGGAAATTCCGGGGCCAACCTGATTCAGGAATCGGCCGGCATGCATGCCTCGCTGCTGGCCTTCTGTTTCGAAAGCCTGGTCATCGACAACGATACCATCGGCGCCGTACAGCGTTCCATTCGCGGCATCGAAGTCGACGACAGGACCCTGTCGATAGACGTTATCGGCGATGTCTGCCTGCATGGCCCCGGACATTACCTTGGCCATACCCAGACCATCGAAAGAATGGAAAGCGATTACATTTATCCGCTCGTCAGCGACCGTTCAAGCCCGGACGAATGGGCCGAGAAGGGCTCCTTGAACGAGATCGAACGGGCCCGGGTGACGACCGAAAACCTGCTGGAAAATCATTGGCCCGATCACATCCCGGCGGAACTGGATCGGGCCATACGCGACAAGTTCGATGTCAAGCTGCCAGCGGAATACCGGTTCAAAGGAGGAACATCATGAGGAGCCATGCCCGGGTTGTTATTGTCGGCGGCGGCATGATGGGTTGCGGCCTGCTGTATCATCTGGCCGAGGAAGGCTGGACCGATTCGGTGCTTATCGAAAAGGGCGAACTTACCTCCGGATCGACCTGGCACGCCGCCGGGCAATGCCCCAGCTTCATCGGCAGCTACAACATGGCCAAAATACATCATTATTCCAACACGCTGTACCCGACCCTGGAAGAAAAGACCGGCAGTTACGTAAGCTGGCACGGTTGCGGCGGCATCCGGCTGGCCTTCACCGGGGCCGAAGTCGACTGGTTCCGGCGAGTCGCCAGCATGGCCGCCAATATCGGCTACGACATAGCGATCATCGGACCCGACGAAATCAGGAAGATTGTTCCCTATCTGGGCGTCGACGGGGTTATTGCCGGCGCCTATACCACGATGGACGGACATATCGACCCCGCCGGCGGTTGCAACGCACTGGCCGCAGGGGCCCGGCAAATGGGTGCCGAAATAATCCTTCGCAACCGGGTCATCGACATCAGGGCCAAGCCGGACGGCGAATGGCTGGTGGTGACTGAACAGGGTGACTTAACCTGTGAACATGTCGTCAACGCCGCCGGGTGCTACGCCGGCAAGGTCATGGAATGGGTCGGCGGCTATGCCCCGTTCGTAAATATGCTGCACCAGTATTTCGTTACCGAGCCGATCCGGGAATTCATCGACAGCGATACGGAAATGCCGGTCATCCGCGATCCATCGGCATCGTGCTATTACCGCCAGGAACAAAAATCCGGCCTGATCGGGGTTTATGAAACCGCCGAAGGCACGGCGGAAGAAGCCTGGACGCCGCAAGGGTATCCGGCATGGGAATCCGAAAGCGAACTGTTCGAAGCCAACTACGAACGTTCCATGCCGCATCTGGAAGCGGTGCTGAAGCGGGTTCCCATATGGGCCGACAGCGGCATCAAGCGGGTTGTCAACGGCGCCATTTCGCACACGCCCGATAGCAACCCGCTGCTTGGTCCGGCCGCCGGGCTGAACAATTTCTGGATGTGCACCGGCGCTTCCATCGGCATCGCCCAGGGCGGCGGCTGCGGTAAATATCTGGCCCAGTGGATGGTCCATGGCGACGCCGATATCAACATGGCCGAATTCGATCCCCGGCGGTTCGGCAAATGGGCCGATGGCGATTTCACCCGGGCCACGGCGTTCGAGGAATATAACCGCATGTACGCCTGCCCGGCGCCGGGCCTGGAACTGCCGGCGGGGCGGGCGAAACGAACCACGCCGCTGTATGATAAATTACAGGCGAAAGGCTGCGTTCACACCCGCGCCTTCGGCTGGGAGCGTCCGAAATGGTTTTCGCCGGATGGCCGCGACGAGGCCTGTGGCTACCGCCGCAACAACATCTTCGGGGTCGTTGCCGAAGAATGCCGGGCGGTGCGCCAACGGGTCGGCGTGCTCGACCTTTCAAGCTTCGCCAAGTTCGCCGTTACCGGCGATGACGCCGAACGGTTTCTCGACCGCCTGACCGCCAACAGGATGCCGAACAAGGACGGTGGCATGGTGCTGACCCACGCCCTTTCCGAATCTGCCCGGATGCAGGCCGAATTTACCCTGACCCGCTGGACGGCGGATAATTTCTATCTTCTTTCCGGCGCCGCGTGCGAACTGCGCGACCTGGACCTTCTGAACAATTCCATCGCCGAGGGCGAGAACGTAACCATTACCAATGTGTCGGATTACTGGGGGGTGCTGGTGGTCGCCGGGCCAAGGTCCCGCGAGGTGTTGTCAAAGCTGTCAATCAGCGATTTTTCCAATGAAAACTTTCCCTGGTTTACCGCTCGCAAGGTCGGCATCTCCAACATCGTCCTGCGTGCCCTGCGCGTCAATTACGTCGGCGAACTGGGCTGGGAACTGCACTGCCCGATGTCGAAAATGGATGAACTGTATGATGCCATCTGGCAGGCCGGGGTCGAGTTCGATATCGCCGACTTCGGCGTTTACGCGGTCAACAGCCTGCGTATGGAAAAAGCCTATAAGGGCTGGGGCGCCGACCTGACCGGCGAAGTCACCATGGCCGAGGCGGCGATGGAGCGTTTCGTCTCGAAGAACAAAAGCCACTTCACCGGCGCAAGCGCCTTGCGGCAACGCTTGCAAGATGGCATCGCCAGCCGGTGCGTCTATCTGGAAATCGAGGCTTCGGACGCCGATGCCGGCGGCGGCGAGCCGGTGTATGCGGACGGCGACGTTATCGGCGTAACCACATCGGGCGGCTTCGGCCATGTTACGGAAAAAAGCCTGGCCTTCGCCTATGTCGACATAAACCATGCCGACCCCGGCACGGAACTGTTGATCGAAATTCTCGGCGACCGGCGACCGGCCAGGGTCCTGGACGAGCCGGCATGGGACCCCGGCAACGACAGAATCCGGGCCTGAAATCCGGAAGGTATTATTTGCCCCGCCATACGGGATCGCGTTTTTCGACGAAGGCCAGCGGGCCCTCTTTTATGTCCTCGCTGCCGTAAAGGGTATCCACCGTCGGCAACTTGCGATTGCTCACAAGCGACAGCGCCTGCCCGAAAGGCAACCCCTCGGTCTCGCGGGCTACCTCCTTGATCGCGGCGAACACCAGGGGCGGGCCGGCGGCCAGCAGGCCGGCGATTTCGCGGGCCCGGTCAATCAGGCGCGCCGCCGGAACTATTTCGTTGACCAGGCCCCACTTCAGCGCTTCGTCGACTTCCATCCAGCGCCCGGTAAACAGGAATTCCATGGCGACGTGATAGGGGATGCGCCGGGGCAGCTTGATCGAGGCGGCGTCGGCGACGGTCCCGGCCTTGATTTCCGGCAGGGCGAAGCGGACGTGTTCGGCGGCGATGATGATATCGGCGGACAAGGCGATTTCAAAACCGCCGCCGACGGTCATGCCGTTCAGGGCGGCGATCACCGGCTTGTTCAGATTCGGCAGTTCCTGCAAACCGCCGAAGCCGCCGACCCCGTAATCGGAATCAGCCGTTTCGCCCCCGGCGGCGGCTTTCAAGTCCCAGCCGGCGGAAAAAAATTTATCGCCGCCGCCGGTGATGATGGCTACCCGCAGGTCGGGATCGTCACGAAAGGATGCGAATACCTCTCCCATCCTGCGACTGGTCGCCACATCGATGGCGTTGGCCTTCGGCCGGTCGATGGTTACTTCCAGAACCCCGCCCCGGCGTTCCGTCTTGATCGCGTCATTGGTCATTTTCTTGCTCCAGTCTGATTAGCGCATCCACGGCGACCGCGCCGTCCGGCATAACAAGCAGCGGATTGATATCCAGTTCGATCAGCTTCCCGGTGTGCCCGATGGCAAAATTCTGCACGGCCAGAACCGTATCCACTATGGCGTTTATATCCGCTTCCGGTTTCCCCCGGTGGCCGGTAAGAAGGGCCGCCGCCTTTAACGAAAAAATCGACCGGCGAATTTCCGGGGCGTCGGCCGGCAGCAGAATGATACGGGTATCGGCGACTATTTCCGTTAGTACGCCGCCGAAACCGATCAGCATGTACATGCCTATGACCGGATCGCAATTGACGCCGACGATCAATTCGCAAATTGCATTTTCGGTCATCCGTTCGACCAGGACGCCGTCTCCCATGCCGACAAGCTCACCAACCGCCGAGCGTACGGCGGCTTCGTCGGCAATGCCCAGCCGCACCGCGTTCAGTTCCGTCTTGTGCGTAAGGTTCGCCCCCACGGCCTTGATCGCCAGCGGATAGCCAAGCATCTTCGCCGCATCCACCGCTTCCTCGACGGCGGCGCACAACCGGCCCTCGGGAACGGCAACGCCGTAACCTTCCAGAAGTTTCTTGCTTTGCCATTCATTCAGGAAATGGCCGTCCCTGCCGCCGGGCAACGGCTTGAAATGCGGAGCCGGTCGTGTTTCGCCGAGAATTGCCGCGGCGGCGATCGCCGCGAAGGCGTCATCAATACCGCTTAACGGGGCTATTCCCTTCGATTGAAGATCAAGTGATACCTGTTCGGGCATGTTTTCCGGCAGGGTCGATACCACCGCGGCGCGGGCGCCCGTTTCGGCGGCGGCGGCTTCCAGGGCGCGCAGGGGTTTGTGCCAGTCGCCATTATCGCCGCATTCCCGGCGGGGGAAATCATGAACCAGCAGGCCAAGATCGTTATCGTCGGCCATGACCGCCGCGAACGTGGCGCTCAGGCGTTCCTCGTTTCCCCAGTCGAACATATGATAATCGAACGGATTGGAGATCGTCACCAGGTCGGAAACGGTGCGCCCGATGCGCCGCGTGGCTTGTTCGCCAAAGGGGCGAAAACAAATTCCCCGGCCTTCGCCGATATCCGATACCAGGGCCGCCTCGCCACCCGAGCAGCCCATCGAAACAATGTTGTTGCCGGCCAGCGGGCCGCCGACATGCAGCAACATCAGGGTTTCCAGAAATCCCGACAGGGTATCTAGCTGGGCGATGCCGAGCCGTTCAAAATAGGCCTTCATCACCGCATCGGAACCGGCCAGTGACGCGGTATGACTGAGAGTGAGGCGGGCGCCGCCCTGTGATCTTCCGGACCTTATCACGATCACCGGCACCCCCCTGGCATGGGCCTTTTGCATGGCCACGGCCATGGCTTCGGGGTCGTTGAGCCCTTCCAGATGCAAACCGATGGCGGTGACCCGCGAATCGTCGAGAAAGGCCTCGATCATCGCCGGCATTCCGACCACGGCCTGATTGCCGACCGTCGCCAGATAGGCAATGGGCAGGCCGCGCC
>CAZZKE010000023.1:0-38136 GCA_964655005.1 uncultured Thalassospiraceae bacterium
CGGATACCCGAGGCGACCCTGGGCGAGAACCAGATTTTGGTCTATCAGGTGCCGATCCCCGAACCCCTGCGGTTTCTTGAGCCACGGGAGACGGAGACCCGGAAAATGCACGCGCTCGCGGAATACGGGCTGATGCACGTCAAGCTCTACGAGGATATTTCCCGCCACGGCGAAATCGCCACGACCTATGCATACCCGGTTATGGTCGCCGGTCGCTATGTCATGGATCCGTCGCCGACGCCGAAATTCGACAATCCCAAGATGGACCGGATGGCGGCCCTGCAATTGTTCGGCGCCGGTCGGGAAAAACGAATCTATGCGATTCCCCCGTACACCGAAGTGAAAAGCCTGGATTTCGACGATTATCCGTTTGAAATCCAGCATTGGAAGGAACCCTGCGGGCTGTGCGGCGCGACGGAAATATTCCTTGATGAAGTCATCCTGGATGACCGGGGCGGACGCATGTTTGTTTGCTCGGACAGCCATTTTTGCCAATCCAGGCGCGACCGGGGGCACTATGGCGCGATGTCGCCAAAGTCCGGTCGGTCTGAAATCAAGGCTGCCGAATGATGACTGAAAATTTACTGCTGCGGGTTAATAATCTGACCGTTATGTACGGCGGGCGGGTCGGTTGCAGGGATGTCGATTTCGATCTCTATCCCGGCGAAGTGCTGGGCATAGTCGGCGAATCGGGTTCCGGCAAATCGACCCTGATGAATGCGGTTTCCGGTCAGTTGCCGCCGACTGACGGGACCGTAGAGTATTGCACCCGCATCGATGGCATGCGTGAAATATTCGCCATGAACGAACCGGAACGAAGGTTCCTGATGCGCACCGACTGGGCCTTTGTGCATCAAAACCCGCGCGATGGCCTGCGCCTGGCGGTCAGCGCCGGGGCCAACATCGGCGAACGGCTGATGGGTGTGGGTCGGCGTCACTACGGCGATATTCGCGCCGCCGCCGTATCCTGGCTGGGCAAGGTGGAAATCGCCGAGGACCGCATCGACGACCTGCCTTCGACCTTTTCCGGCGGCATGCAGCAACGGTTACAGATCGCCCGCAACCTGGTGACCGGGCCACGGCTGATTTTCATGGATGAACCGACCGGCGGACTGGACGTTTCGGTGCAGGCGCGCCTGCTGGATTTACTGCGCGGGCTGGTTTGCGATCTGGGATTATCGGCGGTGGTGGTGACTCACGATCTGGCCGTCGCGCGGCACCTGTCGCATCGCCTGATGGTGATGCAAGGGGGCCGGGTCGTCGAAAGCGGCCTGACCGACCAGGTGCTGGATGATCCGCAGCACCCGTATTCCCAGCTTCTCGTTTCCTCAATTTTGCAGGCTTGATAAAATGACTGAAATGCTGCGAGCCGTAAATGTCGGCAAGGAATTTACCCTGTATGTTCAGGACGGCGCCGTCATTCCGGTATTTAAGAATATCGATTTGACCCTAAGCGCCGGTGATTGCGTGGCCCTGACCGGCAATTCGGGGGCCGGAAAAAGCACTTTCATGCGCATGGTATACGCCAACTATGTTTGCCGGCGCGGCGCCATCCACGTCCGCCACGATGGCGCCTGGGTCGATATGGTCGGGGCCACGCCGCATACAGTCCTGGATGTGCGGCGACGGACCATGGGTTATGTCAGCCAGTTCCTGCGGGTAATTCCCAGGATTTCAACCGTCGATATTGTCGCCGAACCGCTGCGGGCGACTGGCGTCGAGGCGACCGAGGCGCGGGGGCGGACGCGTATTTTGCTGGCCCGCCTGAATATCCCCGAAGCCCTGTGGCCGCTGTCGCCGTTGACCTTTTCCGGCGGCGAACAACAGCGAATCAACATAGCGCGTGGCTTCATCGCCCAGTACCCGGTGCTGCTGCTGGACGAGCCGACCGCCTCGCTGGATGCCGGTAACCGGGCGACGGTTCTGGAATTGATAAACGAGGCCAAGGACCGGGGCTCGGCGATTCTGGGGATATTTCACGACGAAGCGGTCCGCGATGCGGTTTGCACCCGTGAATTCGATATCACCCAGTACGGAGTAACCGCAGATGCCTGAACAGGTTTTCAGCAACGCCAGAATAGTTCTTGGCGACCGGGTCATCGAAGGCAGCCTGCGGATGAAGGATGGCCTGCTCAGCGATATCGACGAGGCGCCCTGCAATATCGCCGGCGTTATCGATCTGGAAGGCGATCTGTTGCTGCCGGGCTTTGTCGAATTGCACACGGACAATCTGGAAAAACACATGACGCCGCGTCCCAAGGCGAACTGGCCGGCCACGGCGGCGGCGATCGCGCACGACGATCAGGTCGCGGCCTCGGGCATCACCACGGTTTTTGACGCCCTGGCGCTTGGCGATGTACAGCGGGACAGCGAACGCCTGCAACGCCTGGGCGATATGGTCGATGGCATAACCAATGCCTCCGAGCAAAATCTGTTCCGGGTCGAACATTTCCTGCATCTGCGCTGCGAGGTCAGCTATCCCAGTCTCCCCGATTATCTGGATCGCCTTATCGACAACCCGGCCATTCGCATGATTTCGGTGATGGATCACACGCCGGGACAGCGCCAGTTCACCAGCCTGGAGGCTTATTACACCTATTACCAGGGCAAGTATGGCCTGTCCGACGGGCAGATGGAGACCTTTGTATCCGAGCGCCGGGAAGAACAGCAGCTTTTCAGCTACAAGCATCGCAAAATGGTCGTCGGCATGGCCCAGGCCCACGGCATCGCGCTCGCCAGTCACGACGATGCGACCGTCGAGCATGTCGCCGAAGCGGTTGAAGACAAAATGACGGTCGCCGAATTTCCGACCACGGTTGCGGCCTCGAAGGCTTCCCACGAAGCCGGATTGTGCGTCATGATGGGCGGACCCAATGTGGTTCGCGGCGGTTCTCATTCGGGCAATGTATCGGCCCGCGACCTGGCGGCGATGGGCTATCTGGACGTTATATCCAGCGATTATGTCCCCAGCAGCCTGCTGCACAGCGCGATGCTGCTTTATGACGATATCGAGGAAATTTCGCTGCCCCTGGCGATTCGAATGATTAGCAAGGCGCCGGCCGAAAGTGTCGGGATGACGGACCGGGGCGAAATCGCTCCCGGCAAGCGCGCCGATCTGGTCCGTGTGCATCATTCGCCGCACCATCCGGTGGTGCGTGGGGTCTGGTCACGGGGCCGCAGGGTCGCTTAGGGCAACTTATCAGCCTTAAAGTTATTCCACTTCCCGCCGCCCAGCGGATAACGCCGGATCAGCCGAAACGGCTTGCCGGCCCCGGGATCGCCAAACAGCGAGATTTCCCGTACCGGTACGGGGCCGGCCAGTTCCGGCATGACGGAAGTATGCAGGACCCTGTTCAGGCGTTCCAGTTGCGGTCGTTCCAGCTTGTCGGACAGGGTCAGATGAAAACGGAACTCGGTCATCACGTAGGGATATCCCCAGCGCCGCAACAGGCCGTGCTGGCGCGTCGTCAGTTCGCGGTACCGGTTCAGTTCATTTTCGCAGGGCGGAGCCCGGAAGCGGTCCAGCTCGGCGACGCAGGTATCGGCCAATTGATTTAGCGCCGGGGCGGGCGCGTCCGGAACCATCGCCAGGAAATTACCCAGCGGACGGATTTCGAGGCCGTCGATCTCGAACGACGGGATCGCCGCCGACAGGCTTTCGATGGCCCGGTCCATATCCGCAAACGACCTGCCGCGAGGCAGGCGAAACGGCGCCTTTAGGGTGCCATGGAAGCCGTAGCGGGATGGGGTGCCGGCAAGCCGGCTGATCTGGGCCGTGCTTATGCCGTTCAATTCCGGGCGCGCGATCTTCCTGCCGGTATCCGGGTCGAATCCCATCCAGGCGTTGCCGAAATAAGCCAGTGCCGAATCCCGTTCCGGCGCGAAGTAAACGGCGTAACGCTGATATTCCGGCATATTCAGCCCACGGCGACCGCAGCCTGCAATACCGGATCGTATTCAAGGCAGAATGTGCGAGTGTCCAAATTCCGGAAATCGTCCATGCGGTCGGCCAAATCGTCGTGGCTCCAGTTCCACCAGGCGATCCTCATCAGCGCCTTTTGCAGATAGTCCGGGAAGCGGTCACGCAATTTTATCGCCGGAACCCCGGCGACAACCGTATAGGGCGCGACATCTTTGGTGACCATGGCGCCGGACCCGACCACCGCGCCGACGCCAATGGATACGCCGCCCTTGATGATGGCGCCGTGCCCGATCCAGGCGTCATGACCGATGTTGACCCGGATTGCCCGTCTCCGGTTGAAAAAATCGGTGTCGTCTTCACCCAGATCATAGGCGGCGCTGCGGTACTGGAAATGATGCTGGCTGGCGCGGTCCATGGGGTGTTGACCGGGATTAACGCGGACATGCGCGGCGATATTCACGAACTTGCCGATATCGGCGTAGATTACGTCGCAGTCGTTGACCAGGTAGGAATAGTCGTCCATTACCGTTTCGATCACCTTCGAGCGAGCGCCCACCTCGGTCCAGGCGCCCAGGCGCGTGTCCCGTACGGTCGCGCTGGGATCGATGGTCGGATCAAGGCTCAGGTGTTTGAAGGGCATCAGATCACCAGTTTGCGCAGTTTCTGCGACAGCATGTCGAGCATGCTGACCGAAAGAACAATCAGCAGCATCACGGCGGCCGTTTCGGCATAATAAAAACCGCGGATATATTCCCAAAGCAACTGGCCGATGCCGCCGGCGCCGACGATGCCCAGGACCGTCGCCGAACGAACGTTGGATTCGAACCGGTAAAGGGAATAGGAAATCCACAGCGGCAAGACCTGTGGAATAACCCCGTAAATCACTTCATGCAGGGCGTTGGCGCCGGTCGCCCGAATGCCTTCGACCGGGCGTGGATCGATCGCCTCGACGGCTTCCGAAAACAGCTTGGCCAGGACCCCCGTGGTATGGACCCATAACGCCAGTACGCCGGCGAACGGTCCCAGGCCAACGGCCACCACGAACAGCATGGCGAAGACCATTTCATTGATTGCGCGGGCGGCGTCCATCAGGCGGCGGGTCGGCTGACGAACCCACCAGGGCACTATATTTTCCGAAGACATGATGCCTAACGGAATAGCCATGACGACGGCCAGAACGGTGCCCCAGATGGCGATCTGGATGGTAATCAGAATTTCACTGACATACATCCGCCATTCCGTGAAATCCGGGGGGAAAAAACCGCTGGCGAAGGTGCTCATGTTGGCGGCGTCTTCGATCAGCGCCATGGGCCGCATGTCGGCGCCCCCCCACGACCAGGTCAACAGGCCCAGCAGGACCGCCCAGCCGGCGATATTGCCGATTGAACGCTTTAAATTTCGCGGCGGCAAATTGGTCTCGATAGGGTTGGCCTGAGGCATGTGGGGGAATTTCCGGTGTTTTGCTGAATAGTCAAAATACGAATGCATTGTAGTAAAAAAATGGGGCGCCGGACCGAAGCCCGACGCCCCGTCCAGGGGGAATAGTTACTTATTGGCGACCAGGATATCCAAATCGGACAGCTTCTTGTCGATTTCGGAAATTTTCGCGGTCTTGACGGATTGCGAGGCGCCGGTGCTGTTCTCGATTTTCAGCCTGCTTTTGAACAGGGCCAGTTGCCGGATCGGGTAAAGCTGGGTGTTGTTGCTTTCCATGAAATAACCCATGCCGTCGCTGATGTTGGCCAGCACCTTCTTGGCGCCCTTGACGTCGCCGAAGCGACCGTATGACAGAAAAAACGCCTTGATCCGGGACTTCAGATCCTTGGACAGGTCCTTCCGGTAGACTATCGGGTCCGATGGAATCAGCGGCGAGGTCCAGATCACCTTGATCTTGGCGGCGGCCTCGGGCAACCTCAACTTGGTGCGGGCGATTTGCTCGGAATTGTTGGCGGCCACGTCCACCTGCATGTTGGCGGTGGCCATCAGGTTGGTTTCGTGATTGGCGCTACGCACGGTCTTGAAGCACTTTTTTGGATCGATATTGTTTTTGGCGAACACGTAATAGGACGGAACCAGGAAACCGGATGTGGAATTCGGGTCGCCGATACCGAAGTTCAGCGACTTGTCGCACTTGAAGATATCCTTCAGGGAATTGATGTTCTTGTTTTTTACATTGGTAATGATGTGCGAATAATAGCCTTGCGAGCCATCGGCCTTGGAGGTCTGGACGAAAACTTCGCCGCCGGCCCGGTCGACGGCTTCCATGCCTGATTTGTTGCCGAACCAGGCGACATGGACCTTGCCGAAGCGCATGGCTTCGATGATGCCGGCATAGTCGGGCGCGAAGGAGGCATTAACCTTCATGCCCAGGGCCTTTTCCATGTCCTTGATGAAGGGAATCCACTGTTCTTTCAGGTTGGCCGTCGATTCCGTCGAAATGATGCCGAAGCTGATTTCCTTGGGATCGGCATCCAGCGGTTTGAAACCGGCCAGTGCGGCGGTAGAGGTCAGGGCGGTCGCCGCGATGGCGGCGGCGGATAGCAAATTACGAATCATGATGTTTATCTCCTTTGTGTTGTCGATGGTTCTTCGTATGGATGCGGGGATCAGCCCGCGGCGTAGGCCAGCGCCGGTTCGGCTTCCGTTCCGATTTCCGGTTTTCCCCCGGCGATTTCCGGCATGGGCGATGTGTCTGTGGTTTTTGTGGCGGCCAGTTCAATGCTATCGGAACCGTATAGCTGCCGCAGGAACGCCGGCGTCAGTTTCGCGCTGGGTCCATCGAAAACGATGCTGCCGGCCCGCATGGCGATGGTCCGGGGGCAGTATTTAAGCGCATAATCCACCTGATGCAGGGAGACCAGCACGGTGACCCCGTCGTTGAGGTTAACGCGGGCCAGATTATCCATGACTTTCCGCGAAGACGCCGGGTCGAGCGAGGCGATTGGTTCATCGGCCAGAATCAACCGGGCGCCCTGGACAATGGTGCGGGCGATGGCGGCGCGTTGCTGTTGGCCGCCGGACAGAACGGAGGATCGCTTGCCGGCCTGACCGGCAATGCCGACACGGTCCAGCGCCGCCATGGCTGAGCACTTTTCGGCATGGGTAAAAAGTCCAAACCAGGTCCGCCAGAACGGGGCGCGGCCCAGGACACCGGTCAGTACATTGGTCAGGACGCTAAGACGCCCGACCAAGTTGAATTGCTGAAACACCACACCGATTTCACGGCGGCGACGGCGGGCGTTTTTGGAAATACGGCCATCAGACTGAATGGGGGAATTGAAAACCTCGATCGAGCCGGATCCACGATCACCGGGAATCAGTCCGGCAATATGGCGGATCAGGGTCGATTTCCCGGAACCGGAAGCGCCGATCAGCGCTACCATCTCGCCATCGGAAATGGTCGTGCTGACATCGTTCAGCGCCGGGCTTCCCCCGTCAAATGTCTTGCTTATACCGTTGACCCGAACAGCAATCATTCCGTTCCTCCCCAAAATCCTGAATTTGATTATCGAGGAAGGATTTAAATCGGCCTAGGTGTCAGCAAGATGAAAGTACGATGACTCTTTAATGACGGGGACGGATTCTTGAACGCAAATATGATCAGACAATCAATCCGACCGTTTTCTCGGCCAGCGGGTCCGGTATTTCGATAAAATCCGGCGGCGCGGCCTGGAATCCGACGCTGCCGGTCAGGCCGGTCAGGTCGGCGGCCTCGGAGAATATCCGGCGAATTTCGTTACGGCTTGGATCGTCCAGAACATCGCCGGAACGAATAATCAAGTCCAGTTTTCTGCCCTTGTCGCGAACCAGGCCATCCAGTTGAATTCGTCCCAGTCTGCTCAGGTCGATGTCCAGGATAAAGCGTGTGCTGTTATCCCCCGCCGCGCCCTCGTCATTTTCATCGTGATGATGGCGCAGCAGCATTCTGATTTGTTCGATCTGGGTTCCGGTGTTGACCGGGATCATGGCGACCCGCCAGTCGGCACCGGCCGGTTCGTCCGCGACCTTGGCCAGCATATTGAAATCACGGGCTAATTTATTGGCCAGTTTAGGCCTGGAATTCTCCAGAATACGCATATTGGTTTCCCCGAACCACGGGCGCAGGTCACCGCCGCGCAGGGCGCTAAGAAAGAAAATCAGCCCGGAAGTTAACTGCGCGTCCGGGCGGGGCAGGATGGCGCCGACAAACTGCCGGGACGCCGCCGGGTTCGAATCGTGCAGCACCCGGACCGCCTCTTCCAGCGGCGGCCAGCGGCGTTCGGCGAAAATAGCGGCGCTGTCGGATCCGGGATGGGCCGGTGAAGCCGCCGCCGGTGAAACCGGTTTCGGCGCACTGGTCACCGCAAGGGTGACGATGCTGCCGCGCGGTGTCGTCGATTGGGTGTTCAGGGAAAAAACCCCGGCTTCCGTCTGCACGACGGGATGTCCCAGGGCGGTGGTGCCGGTGATGACGCCGGTCAGTATTTTTCCGGCCCCAAGGGCCGCCGGTCCCGCCGTCACGGAAGGTGTAATGATGTTGTTGGCGGCCGGCGATGGCAATTGGATATCGGTAATCCTGAAACTCAACTGGGTGCCTGTGGGCAAGGCCGGCGCGGCGCGGAGCGTCGGCACACCGGCGGTGACCGGACTAGCCGTTTTAATCGGCCCGCCCGACCCCGGTAATAATGGCCCGGTAATGCCGCCGCGCCGCACGGCGCCCGCCGCGACGGGCGCATACGCCGGTTGCTTCGGTTCGCCGGTCGCCGACGGCGCGATGGTCTGCGGCGTAGCGGACGGTACGGCGCCGGGTCTGGCCGCCGGGACGGAGCCTGCGGCGACGGTGGCAGCGCTGGTAGTTGCCGAAACCGGGGCATTGCCTGCGGCTGCCGTCCGGGGTTGGAGCGATGGCCGCACCAGTACCGCCTTGAGCACCGAGCCAACGGTCAGGGGCGGCGCCGTCGCGGCCCTGTTAACATCTGAAAAATCGCCCTTTGCGCCGGTCGGATTTTCCGAAACGGCGAGCGTTCCGGCGGAAGGAATGGCCTGCTTCATGGCGCCTGTGGCGGCGGCATTGCCGACGTTGATTTGCAACAGGGCCTGGGGTGAAAGCGATAAAATCTGCAATACCAGATTGGCTTCTTTCGGCAGGGCGACGGCGCTTGTCACCGTCAGCTGGCCGATCCGGGTTTGCAGCAGATAGGTTTCCTTGCCAACCTGATTCAGGACGCTGGCTTCCAGTAGTCCGCCAATGGTCAGCCGGGCCAGTTCGACCGGCGGATGGCTGACAGTCAACACCGGGGCCGGGGTCGGCGTCACCGTCGGCGGTTGTGGCGGTTGTGGCGGCGGTGGGGTGATAGTCGGCATCTTGTTAATTGCTACCTACGAGTCATCGGCCAGCCTGGCGGCTATGGCCTCGACATCATTTGCCGCTTCGGTATTGGGAAAACGGGTCAGGATCGATGTCTGGCTTTTGATCGCCTCGCGGACCTTGCTGTCGCGCCGAATAATACCCATCAGCGGCGGCGAGATTTTCAGGAACCCCTCGCACGCCTTGAGCAGGGTATTATATGTGCGTTCTCCCTCGCGGGTCGAATTGGCTATATTGATGACGATCCGGATATCGGCACCCGGGCGTTCCATGTGGGTTACCTTGATGAAGGCATAGGCGTCGGTCAGCGATGTCGGCTCGTCGGTAGCGATGACCAGACAGGTGCCGGCGCTGTGGGCCAGTTGCCGGACCGTGCGTTCAACGCCGGCCCCCAGATCGATGACCACCTTGTCGTAGCCGGCGGCAAGCAGGGCCAGGTCATCGCCAAGCACCTGCAAGCGGCTGGCCGGCACGTTGGCCAGGCCGCCGGAACCGGAACGACCGGCGATAATATCGAAATTTCCATCTTCGTAGGGAACCACGGCCTGACTAAGGGTCAGGCGGCCGGCGATAACGCTGCCCAGGTCATGCTTGGGCATCAGGCCCAACTGGATGTCCAGGTTGGCCAGCCCCAGGTCACCGTCGAACAGCAAGGTGCGGACCTGCTTGGCGGCCAGGGCATGTGACAGGGTGATGGCGAGCCAGGTTTTACCGACGCCGCCCTTGCCGGAGGCGATGGCGACCATGTTCCGACCGCGAGACCGGGAAGATGGGCGGGGAGCTAGGGTGGGGGCAGAATTCATTGTACGGCCTCGGTTTTGGGGTGGGTTCCGGCGGCTCGCCCGTCACCGGCGGCCTCTTCCCGTTGCGGCATAATCAGCCGGGCCAGCGAGACGGGATTGATCGGGTTGATTCCTTCGGCGATATTCGGGGTGATACTGACATCGGAAAAGCTTAAGCCGGCGGCGTCGGCGGCGGCGAGAATTCCACCCAGGCGCCGGGCCATGTCCAGCCGGGTGACGAGCAACCGGGTGGCGCCCAGATCGGCAAACTCGATGGCCAGATCGGCCGATTCAAGGGCGTCGGTTCCGGCCGCCAGAACCAGCATAATTTCGGCCCCGGTCGCCGCCAGCAGCGATCCAAGGTGGGCCATTTCATCGTCCCGGAAGGGATTGATCCCCGGTGTGTCGATGATTACCGGCTGGTCGGTATCGATATCTTCGAGAAGGTGGGCAAGGGCCGGTCCGTCACTGGCCTGTTTCAAATCGATCTTGAGAATACGGGTGAAGGCGGCCAGTTGCTCGACACCGCCGGCCCGTTGGGTGTCGGTGGATATAACCCCGGGGCGTGCCCCCGCCATGGTCGCGCGCGCCGCCAGTTTGGCCACCGTTATAGTCTTGCCGACACCGGGCGGACCGATAAGTATCAGGCGCGGCGCCGGGGCTCCATGCCCGGCGTTTCCGAACAGACCGGAGACCGGTGAAAACGTGAAAGCGCCGTCAAACGCCCCGGCCAGGGCCATGGTCGGGGTCGATGCCTGAATAATTCCCGCCGCCCGGGCCAGGCGTCTGGCCAGATGGTAGGGCGTCCCGTGATAGGTCAGGCCATGGCGAATGGCTTCATTGGTTTCGGCGCCGGTGTAGCGGGGCGGTTCGGCGCCGTATTGGTCGACCATGGCCTCCGGCAATTCGGCCATGATGGGGTCTTCCCGGACCGCCGTCACCCGGGCGCCGATTACCGAATCCCGGGCCGTTACGGCATCCTGGGTCGAAACGATAATCGCCTCTGAACCCATTTCCAGGCGGACCATTTCCATGGCCTCAGTCATCGTCGGAGCGGTGAAAGTTTTCAGCCGCATTACTTAAACCTGGCCTACGGTCTTGATGCTGGCCTTAGAAAATACCTCGTTTTGCGACATCACAGAGGTCATCGGGCGAAACCGTTCAATGATCGAACGCACGAACGGCCGGATTGTCGGACTGGTCAGCAGCACCGGCGTCTCACCCAACATTGCCTGCCGTTCGAAGGCGTTACGAAGGGACGAAATGAATTCCTGAAGGCGGGTCGGCGGCATCGAAAGCTGCTTGTCATCGCCGCTGCCGACCAGGGATTCGGCAAACGCCTGTTCCCATTCGGGGCTTAGCGTAATCAGCGGTATAAAACCTTCTTCGTTGGCGTTCATGGCGCTGATCTGGCGGGCCAGACGGGCCCGCACATGTTCGGTTATCATGGTGATATTGCGGGAATAGCCACAGGCTTCCGAAATACCCTCCAGGATGGTCGGCAGGTCGCGGATGGAAACCCGTTCGGCCAGCAGGTTCTGCAAGACACGCTGGACGCCGCCCAGCGATATTTGCGACGGAATCATGTCGCCGATCAGCTTCTGGTGTTCCTTGTCCAGTTCGTCCATTAACTTCTGGGTTTCCGAATAGGACAGCAGTTCGGCCATATTGTCCTTGATCACCTCCGTCAGATGGGTGGTGATGACGGTCGCCGGATCGACCACCGTATAGCCCCTGAACAAGGCTTCTTCGCGGCTCGCCTCATCAATCCACATGGCCGGCAGGCCGAAGGTCGGTTCCGTGGTTTTTTCACCCGGCAGGGTAATTTCTTCGCCACGGGGGTCCATCACCAGCAGCATGTTGGGCCGCAAGTCACCGGTTCCGGCGTCGATTTCCTTGACCCGCACGACATAGGCGTTGGCGGCAAGCTGCATGTTGTCCTGAATCCGCACAGAGGGCATGACGAAACCGATATCGGTCGCCATCTGCCGCCGCAAGGCCTTGATCTGATCGGTCAGGCGATTGCCGTCGCCGGTGTCGTTGATCAGCGATAACAGGCCATAACCCAGTTCCAGCCGCAGGTAATCTATGCGCAAGGCCGAAGATATCGGTTCGTCCTCTGTCGTCAACGGTTGCGCTTCCGCCTCTTCCGTCTTGGCTTTCAATTCCGCCGCAATTTTTTTATGGGAGTTGTTGACGGTGAATCCGATGGCTGCGGTGCCGGCGGCCAGGGCCAGGAACGGTATGGCCGGAATCCCCGGCAGCAGCGCCAGGCCGACCAGCAGGAACGATGACAGCCCCATCGCCTTGGGATGCCCGCCCAACTGCGAGAACAAGGCCTTTTCGGTGGTCCCCCGGACCCCGGCCTTGGAAACGATAAGGCCGGCGGCGGTGGATACAATAAGCGCCGGAATCTGGGTTACCAATCCGTCGCCGACGGTCAATCGGGTGTAGAACTCGGCGGCCTGGGAGAACGACAGGTCTTTCTGGGCGACTCCGATTACCATGCCGGCGATAACGTTGATGAAGGTTATCAGCAAACCGGCGATGGCATCGCCGCGAACGAACTTCGAAGCGCCGTCCATGGACCCAAAGAATGCGCTTTCGTCTTCCAGTTCCTTGCGCCTGAGGCGGGCCTCGTCCTCGTCGATCAGGCCCGTCGACAGGTCGGCGTCGATGGCCATTTGCTTGCCGGGCATGGCGTCAAGGGTGAACCGCGCCGAGACCTCGGCGATACGACCGGAACCTTTGGTGATGACGATAAAGTTGACGATCACCAGGATCGCGAAAACGATGATGCCGATGACGAAGTTGCCGCTCATGACAAACCCGCCAAAGGCCTCGATGACTTTGCCAGCGGCGCCGGCGCCGGTGTGTCCGTTCGCCAGAATCAGGCGTGTCGACGCCAAATTCAGCGATAGCCGGACCATTGTCGCCAGCAGCAGTATGGTCGGAAAAGCGGTAAATTCCAGGGATCGTTCGACAAACAATCCGGTCATCAAAATCAGTACGGCGAAGGTTATGGAAAACGCCAGCCCGACATCCAGCAGCCAGGTCGGCAACGGCAGGATCAGGACGACCAGGATGGTAACCACGCCAAGCGCCAGCATGATGTCCGAACGCTTGGCGATGGCCCGAAGAATAGCCTTCGGGTCGATGCTGTCCAACGGCGATGCTGCGGGTGGTTTGTTTTCGTTGGGATCGTCGGCCATTGTCGGTTATTGCCCTATAAACTCAAGCAACCGGGCGCTCGCCTTCGCCCGGCGTCGGCACGGCGAAACCCTGTTCGTTGTATTGTTTCAGTTTGTTGCGCAGGGTTCTGATCGAAATGCCCAGGATGTTGGCGGCGTGGGTGCGGTTGCCAAGGCAATGCTGCAACGTATCGATTATCAGGCCGCGTTCGACCTGGGCCACCGTCTGGCCGACCATTCCGGGGGTTTCGCCGCCGTCGGTCCTGGCGGTTGTTTCCGCGCCGCCGGTCAACAACACGGCCTCGGGGCCGATTTCGGCGCCACTGGCCAGCAGTACGGCCCGGTGCATGGCGTTTTCCATCTCGCGCACGTTGCCGGGCCAGGGATGCCTGTTGAGCAGGTCCTTGACCTGTTCCGACAGCGGCAGCGCCGGCAGATCATTGGCGGCGGCGTATTTTTCGACAAAATGCCTGGCCAGATAGATAATGTCCTGCGGCCTTTCGTGCAGCGACGGCAGGTCCAGGTTCACCACGTTCAGGCGGAAATAGAGATCTTCGCGAAAGCTTTTGTCGGCCACTTGTTCGGCCATATTGCGGTTGGATGTGGCGATGATCCGGACATCGACCTTGACCGGCTTCGAGCCGCCAATGCGATCGACTTCACGTTCCTGCAGGACACGCAGTAATTTGGCCTGTAGCCGGGGATCCATTTCGCTGATTTCATCCAACAGCAGAGTACCGCCGCTGGCTTCCTCGAATTTGCCGATACGCCTGGAAACGGCGCCGGTGAAGGCGCCTTTTTCATATCCGAATAGTTCCGATTCAAGCAGGTTTTCCGGTATTGCGGCGCAGTTGATGGCGACGAAACGGTTTTGTGATCGTTTGCTCTTGGCGTGCACGAAACGGGCCAGCAACTCCTTGCCGGTACCCGATTGCCCAGTCACCATTATGCTGGCATCGCTGGGCGCCACCTGTTCGGCCATGCGTAAAACCTTGGTCATGGCCGGGTCTTTGCCGATAATGGCATGGCTTTCTTCGGTGACGGCGGCGAGCACGGCGGCGATCAGGTCGGTATCCGGCGGCAGCGGGATAAATTCCCTGGCCCCGGCCTTGATCGCGCGGACTGCCGCCCGGGTATCGTTGCCGATGCCGCAGGCGACCACCGCGATGGTTATTCGTTCGGTCTTCAGACTGTTGATCAATTCGCCGATATCAAGATTGACATCGATCATGATCAGGTCGGCGCCGTTGCCGCTGCGCAGGTTGTCCAGGCCCGCGCGGATGTCGTCAACCTGGGTAACCAGGGCGCCGCGTTCGACCGCGATGCGGCTGGCGCCGCCGATTTGACCGTCGAGTGTTCCGATAATGAGCAGTCTCATAAATCTGACTTCCGAGAGTTGATATTAATCGAAATATTGCACCCGCTTGTCGGGCGGCAGAATGCTGTTCAACAGCATTTCCAGGCGGCGCGGGTTTTCCTGGCGACCGATGGAAGCCGCCCCCATCATGAAAATGGTGTTGACCATGGCTTCTTCGGTCGAATTACGTTCCAGTTTCGAGGCCATCGGCGAAAACACCATATTAGCCAGAACGGCGCCGTAAAATGTTGTCAGCAGGGCTACCGCCATGGCCGGCCCGATGGTCGACGGATCATCCAGATTGCCGAGCATTTGAACCAGGCCGATCAGGGTGCCGATCAGGCCCATGGCAGGGGAAAATTCGGCGGCCTTGCGCAATACGCTGGCGCTTTTGTGGTGGCGCTGCATGGTTGCGTTTAAATCGCGGCGCAAAATGATCTCTACCTCCTCGCCCGGCGTGCCGTCGACGACCATGACCATTCCCTTGTGCAGGAATGGCTGCGACCTAAGCGGTGGCAGGATATTTTGCAGGGAAAGCACCCCTTGCCGTCTCGCCAGTTCGGCCACTTGCAGGACCTGAATGGCGGCTTCCGAAGGGTCTCGCGCGGTATAGAAGAACGCCTTGCCGATAACCGTGGCGGTGTTGGTCATTTCCTGTACCGAAAAGCACATCGACGTGATCGCCAGCGTACCGCCGATAACGATCAGGATAGATGGCGGATTGATAAACGAGGCCGGATTGCCGCCGAGAAGAATCGCCGCAATAATCAGCCCGAAACCGGAAATCAGGCCGACCAGGGTCGCCAGATCGAGGCCTGATTTTGGTCTTCCGGATCGTGAACCGCCGCCATTTGCCATAAAATAAACCCTATTTGCGTTCGGTCTTGATAATTTCCGTCATGGTTACGCCAAGACGGTCCTCGACGACCACGACTTCGCCACGGGCGACCAGACGGTTGTTGACATAGATGTCGATGGCCTCGCCGACTTTGCGGTCAAGTTCGACGACGGCGCCGCGGCCCAGCTTCAACAATTGAGAAACCTGCATCTGGGTCTTGCCGAGAACGGCGAAGACCTGAACCGGAATGTCATAGACGGCCTCCAGGTCCTGCGAACTGCGCGGCAGGTCCGGAACATCGATAATTTCCGGGACGGCGTTCGGGGCCGCCGCTTCCGGGGCGGTATCGCCACTGTCCAGTTCTGCAAATTCCAGATTTTTTTCATCGGCCATAGTGTTCTCCTGCCATTAGTCGTCGGTGGTCGCGGGCGATTCGGGCTCCGTCGATGGTTCGGAAATTGCCGCCGGCTGCGGATTTTCGCTTGCCGTCGGCGCCTGCGTTACAAGTTCCCGGTCGAAGTTGCGGGTTATGATGTCGTCGATGTCACGCCACAGGGCGGCCGTGTTGCGCTCGGCGCCGCCGCACGACCACTCCAGCCGGCAATCGCCGATATTAAGCCCGTTATCGGAATTCACGATGATTTGCCCGGTAAATCCGGTTTCGGCGACCAGTGTTTCAAGGAGGGAGCCGACCCGGCTTTCCAGATCGCCATGAACCCGCGCCGTAACGCGGGGCTCGTCGATAATTCGGGGCAGGATGTCCGCCACGACCCGTTCGATTTCTGCCAGCGCATTTCTCGAAGCCATCTCGGGCAGCATTTTGCGGGCGATGGCGACGGCGGTGGAAAGGGCCAGATGGGTGGCGTCCTGGTTGGCTTCCTTTTGCCCGTCCAGAAGCCGGGCGATCTCTTTTTCCATATTGCCCAGGGTTGCCGAAACCTGACGTTCGATGGAATCCAGCGAGGCGTTCAGGCCTTCGTCCTTGCCGGCCTGAAACCCTTCCGCGCGGGCCGCTTCCAGTTCTTCCCCGGTGAACGTCGGGATTACTTCCTGCGGTTCCTCCGGTTCGGCTTCATACTCTTCCTCCGGGTTCACCGTCGCCGTCGCTTCCGGTGGCGTCAGATCTTCGAAAACCGTTTCAAACATGAATTTCTTTGCTGTGGCCATAATTTTTCTAGTAAACCAGTTCGTCTTCTTCGCCGGACCCGGCGATAACAATTTCGCCGGCGTCGGCAAGCGCCTTGGCGGTCTGCACGACCATGGACTGGGCTTCGTCGACTTCTTTCAGGCGAACCGCGCCCATGGCTTCCATGTCTTCCTTCATCATCTTGCCGGCGCGTTCCGACATATTCTGGAAGAACAGGGTCCGGACCTCGTCGGAACCGCCCTTGAGGGCCATTGCCAGCTGATCCTTTTCGACCTGACGCAACAGGGTCTGGACGCCCGAATTGTCGAGGCGGGACAGGTCATCGAAGGTGAACATCAGTTGCTTGATGCGTTCGGCCGATTCCCGGTTGCGTTCTTCCAGCCCGGTCATGAAGCGGTTTTCCGTATTGCGATCCAGGTTGTTGAAGATATCGGCCATCATTTCGTGGCTATCGCGGCGCGACGTGCGGGCCAGGTTGGTCATGAATTCGGTGCGCAGGGTTTTCTCGATGTGATCCAGAATTTCCTTCTGAACGGATTCCATGCGCAGCATCCGCATGATAACTTCCATCGAGAAGTTTTCCGGCAACACGCCAAGCACCCTGGCGGCATGGTCGGCCTTGATCTTCGAAAGCACCACGGCCACGGTTTGCGGATATTCGTTCTTCAGATAATTGGCCAGCACCGCTTCGTTGACGTTGCCCAGCTTGTCCCACATGGTGCGACCGGCGGGGCCGCGGATTTCTTCCATGATCTGGGACACCCGCTCTTCCGGCAGGGCCTGGTACAGGAGCCGTTCGGCGGTATCGTAGGAGCCGACAATCGAGCCACCGCCGCCGCCTGATAACTGGTCCGCAAATTCCACGAACAGGCGCTCGATGATGGCCGAATTAATGTTGCCCAGCGTCGACATGGTCTGCGACATATCGCGGATTTCTTCGTCGTCCATCATTTCGAAAATGCGCGCCGAATGATCCTGGCCAAGCGCCAGCATGAATACCGCCGCCTTCTGCGGCCCGGACATGTTGCGCAGGTCGTCTTTGGTTTTGGCCATGGCCTATTTTACTCTAACTTTCCTGATACATCCATGCGCGGATAATAGACAGCGCTTCCTCGGGATGCTTTTCAACAATTTCACCGATCTTCTTGACCGAAGATGCCTTGACCCGGCCTTCGACACGGTCGATATCGATCAGTTCCTCGTACTGCTCTTCCATGGCCATGCCTTCGCTGGGCGCCGGGGCTCCGGCGCTGGGCGCGGTCAGCGCCGCCGCCGCCGCCGAAGTTTGTTCGGCCAGCAGTTTGCCTTCGGCCATGGCCGCCGGCAGGGCCTCGAAAGCGCGCGACACCAGCGGTCGGACGACCAGCAGGATGACCAGTATGACGACGATGCCCAGAACCAGAATTTCGGCCATGCGGAACAGGTCGTTCTTGTCGAGGCCGAAGAATAATCGCAGTTCCTCGTCCGCGCCGACAGCTAAATCGGCAAACTGCATGTTGATGACATCGACGGAATCCCCCCGGTCGGCGTCGAAACCGATGGCGCTGCGGACCAGCGTCGCCATCAGTTCCATTTCCTGCTCGCTACGGGCCTGATAGGCCTTTTCCCCGCCGTCGCCTTCCGGATAGGTGCCATCGACCAGAACGGCGACCGACAGCCGCTTGATAATGCCGGCTTGCCGGACGTGGTTAATGACCTTCTTGGAAATGGCGTAGTTGACCGATTCCTCGGTGCGATTTTCCGTTGAATTTGTGGTTGCGCCAGCCGCCGTCGATGAATTGGCGTCGGGCAGATTGGTGGCGACGGAAACCGGCGTACTGCCATCGGTTTCCTGATTGCCCGCCGACTGCTCTATCGATTGCGTCGATACCACCACTTGGCCGTCCGGGTCGTAAACTTCTTCGTTGGTGGTTATTCTGTCAAAATCAATTTCCGCTGTTACCTCGGCCCGGACCTTGCCGTATCCGACGGTCCTTTCAAGCAGGGCTTCGATGGTTTGCGACAGGCGGTTTTCCAGTTTGATCTTGCGTTCTTCGGCCTTGCCCACGGAAGCGCCGCCGCTGCGGTCTTCAAAACCGCGGGCGAGCAGGGAGCCCCGGTTGTCGATGATGGAAATATCGTTGGGATTTAAACCCGGCACGGCGGCGGCGACCAGATGCTGAATAGATTGAATCTGTTCTTCGTTGAGCCGCCCGCTGCCCTTCATTTTCAGGACGATCGAAGCGCTCGATTTTTGCGTTCTGCGGCTGAAAATCTCGCGTTTCGGCAAAACCAGATGGACCCGCGCCGCGCTGATCGATGTAATGGATTGGATGGTGCGGGCAAGCTCGCCTTCCAGCGCCCGCAATAAATTGACGTTCTGGATAAAATTGGTCGTGCCGAGGGAGCTTTCGTTGTCAAAAATTTCGTAGCCGACCGTGCCGCCGCTGGGCAATCCCTGATTGGCCATGGTTAGGCGAAGGCTGGCGACGGAATCGCTGGGGACATAAATTTCGGTGCCGTTGGCGCGCAGTTCATAAGGCGTGTTGCTGGAAGCCAGCTGGGCGGCGATCTGGGAGGCCTCTCCCGGATCCATTCCGCCATACATCAGGGACATTTGCGGTGTTGCCAACCGGGTGGCGATATAGACGAAGAAGGCAATCAGAGCCAATACCACGATGGCCATGACGGCCAGGCGCATCGGCCCCAGATTGCGCAGTGCCTGTGAAAATGTGTCCACTATCCATCCCTTGCATCGGTCCCGGGTCGCGCCGCCTAAACCGTCCCACAATCATGGTCGGCGCTGCCTCCTGGATAAACCTATGGGGGGATCGTGAAAAAGTAGTTAACGACCCGGCAATAATTGCCTAGGCCGAAATTTGTGGAAAGTAGAAGAGGTGAATGTACGCGCCGGGTCCCGGTTCAGACCTTGGCCGAGTGCTGCCGGTATTTCTTAAGTCTTGTCGCGCGCAGACCGTTCATGCCGTGGGCGTCAAACAAACGCTGCCAGGACAGGAATTCGTCGATCGACAGGGAATACCGCTGGCAGGCTTCTTCGAGCGAGATCAGGCCGCTACGAACGCCGGCGACGACCCTTGCCTTGCGCAGGACGACCCAGCGTTTGGTGTTCGGTGGCGGCAAATCATCGCGGGTCAATGGCCGGCCCGTGGGATCGAGGATCTGGTGAGAGGGGGCTCCGCTTCGCGGGCGCCTGGCTAAGGCATTTTTCATGATAATTCTGATCATTTGTAGGGGTGAAATGGCTTCTGGCGTAAGCTTAGGGCGGTGGTCTTAAAAATTGGCTAAGAGTTATGGTTAATAGCAAAGACGGGGAAAAAATAATGTCGGATATTGTGTTGCTAGCCGAAGAGCATGATCTGCCGGGGCTGTGCGATATTTTGAAACGGCAGGACCCCGCCGTGGCGGTTGCCGGAGTTTCGACACTGGACGGCCTGGCGGCGGCGACGGCGAATCCTTCGCCGGACATGCGACTGCTTTGCTTTTGCACCGGCATCATCGTTCCGCCGGCGGTGCTGCGAAAATTACCCGGACCATCCTATAATTTTCATCCCGGACCGCCCGATTACCGGGGCATCTATCCCGCCGTTTTCGCCATCTATAACAATGCCCGGCGGTTTGGCGCGACGGCTCATGAGATATCCGACCGGGTTGACGAGGGGGCCATTGTCGCGGTCGAACTGGTCGATATGCCACGGGAAATTGACCGGCTTAACCTGGAAGCCCTGTCCCGGCGGCTGGTTACCGGATTGTTCATTCGGCTGGCGCCGCAGTTGACCGGCCGCGGTAATCCGCCATCGCCCATCGCCACCCAATGGTCCGGCCGCAACTGGACGCGAAAGGACTTCGAGGCGCTTTGCCTGCTGCCCGACGATATCACGGCGGAGGACTTCGAGCGCCGTTACCGGGCGCTTGGCGAAGGGCCGGAACACGCCCTTAAATTCCGGCGGTTTGGCCGCAGCTTTTCGCTGGATCCGGAGCCCGGCGATGGCCTTGTCTACAAGGGCGGCCACGCAATCGGCATTGACGGGTCCTGAACAAGAATGTCCCGACAACGGTGGGACGCCGTTGTCGGGACTGGGTTTGGGACGTGGGTTAGTGGTAGCAGGATCAAACGCGGTTTAAGTTACTAACGCTTGATCCTTATCAGCTCCTCTAGCATAGCATCGACGGTGCTGATAATTTTCGCGGAAGCAGAATAGGCTCTCTGCACCACGATCATATTGGTGAATTCCTCACCAATATCTACGGTGGAGGCTTCCAGCGCCCCCTGAACCGTTTGTCCGGACGGGCCGTTGTCGGCCTCGCGCAGGGTTACGTCACCCGATGCTTCGGACGCATTGTAGGTATTGCCGGAACGGCCTTCGAGGCCGTTTGTGTTGACAAACGTAGCCATCGGCAACTTGTAGATCGGTCGGGTCTCGCCGTTGTCGAACAGCGCCGTAATCAATCCGTCGGAGGACAGCGTGACGCCGGCGAAGGTGCCGAAGCGCGACCCGTTCTGGTTAATGAACACCGGCGTAAAGCTGGAACCGAACTGGGTCATGCCGTTGGCCTCGGCGACGGTGCCGAAATCCAGGGTGATTTGCGGCGCGTTCGATGAGCCGTCATCCATGTCGGCGGCGCCGTTATCGAAGGCAAGAATTTCAAGTTCCTTGACGTTGATGGCCTGCGGCAGGCCGTCGCTGGAAAAGGTGATGGCCGATGCGGTATCGACCGCCTGGGTGGTGCTGCTGAAAGCGGTGCCGTCGGGTTCGACTATTGTCGTTGTGGTGCCGGTGACGCCGGAAAAGATGACATCGTAAGTGCCGCCGCTGAGCGAACGGAGTTCCAGTATATTGTTCGTCGAGCTAGTGCCGTTTTTACGGACATCGACGGTCGCGCCGGCGGAGGAGAAAGATGCATCCTGGCCTTCGATGGCGTCTTCAAGGTCGGCCAGCATGGTCGCGATATTAGCGGCGTTGTTGGTTGCGCTGGTGAATATCGTGGCATCGGCGCCGGTGGAATCGACCGCTTCTGCGGTTGAAAACGTGTAGGTTTTGGCGTTAACCAGGATGGTATCGCCATTGGCCGGTATCGCCGTGAACTTGAACTGGGTCGCGTCGGTATAGGCCAGGTCCTGTTTCTTTACGGTAAAAGATGCATCCTGAGACGTTACCCGGGTGCCCGAAGTATCGAGCAGGCCGGTCGGGTCGATAGTGATGGCGCCGGTGCCCTCGTCGTTGAACAGGATGGTGGTCGAACTGGCGGCGCTGACGGAAATCCGGTTGTTGACGGTGGGCACGTCGCCGTAATTGGCGTAATCGTTGTCCGTCGCCTTGACTTTTGCGACCAGCGCCGCGACATCCTGCGACAGCGCCGTGGTCGAGGAAATATCGACGGCGGTGTTGGAGCCCGAGACCGAGGAGTTGGTGTCGAATTCATATGTGGTGCCGTCGATTATTACGGTCGATCCATCGGCCGGGCGGCGCGAAGAATCGCCGGCGGCGTTAAGGACATTAAATTCCAGTTGCCCGACGCTTATGTAAACCTTCGGCGATATCGGCGTCGAATCCTCGATGGTCAGAACCGAGGTGCCGGACGGCGGGTCGATATTGATCGACCATTGATTGGCCCGGTTGGACTGGCTGTAAACGACGCTCATGGTGTTGGCGTTGCCCAGGCTGTCGAAGAACTGGACGTCGGTCTTGTGGGTCGTTCCGGTAGTGTCGTCCGACGGCAGGTTGGCGCCGATGCCGATGGTATTGGTCGAAGACGCCGTGCCGCCGACCCGGTTCAGGTTGATGGTTCCCAGATAATCGGTGGAAACGATATTCTGGTTGGCGATGGTCAGGGAACTGTTGGCCGGAGTGACGGTTCCGGAGGAGTCGGTCGGCCAGCCCTGAAGGTAAAAGCCCGATGTATTTCGAAGAAAGCCGTCCTTGTCCTGGAAGAAAGATCCGGAACGGGTGTAGAGGAACTGGTCGGATATGCCGGGCTGAGAAGCTTCGTTGACGACAAAAAAGCCGGCGCCGGAAATCGAGAAATCGGTCGTCGAAGACGAGGCCTGCAACAACCCCTGAACGCCGGTATCGGAGCGCGGCTTCGACTGTACGCCGCCGGCGGAATACAGTGTCGATGAGGTCTGCTTGGTAACCAGGGTCTGAAAACTGACCCGGGTATTTTTATAACCGATAGTGCTGACGTTGGTGATGTTGTCGGAAATGGCGCTCATCGCGCTCGACTGTGAAGTCAGCCCCGAAACCCCCGAAGTTAATGCACCGAACAAACTCATTTTTCTTCTCCTTCGATTGACCGCCTGCGGACAGGCGGCCTGCTATTCAAATCTGTTGTCTACTGCGTCGCCGTCTTGGTTTCGCTGATTGACAGGACCTTATCCAGACCGACTACCCCGTCGCCCATGAAAAGCTGCACGACACCGTCTTCGGCGCCGGCGCCGGTAACCCTGCCGAACACCGTCTGCTTGACATTTATCAGGTCGCCGGCCCGGTCCTGGGCGGTGACGATGACCGTATACAGGCCCGGTTCCTGCGCGTTGCCGTTGTTGTCGTTGCCGTCCCAGACAAATTCCTGTTTTCCCGGGGTGACGTCGCCGGCGATGTTGTAGACCGTCAGGCCGCTGGAATTTTGTACCGTGATGTCGATTTTTTCGGCGATCGGCAACTGGCCGGCGGCCGGGTCCAGAATATAGGTGGTCTTGGCGTTACCGTTTTCCAGCGGCACCTGGTCACCGACGGCTTCGATGGTGTTACCGATGAAATCGACCATGGTCGAAATCTGGTTGGTCTGTTGCAGGGCCAGCATTTTTTCCAGGTTGGCGTTCTGATATATCTGTTGTTCGACGCTGGCGAACTGGACCAGTTGCGAGGTGAACTCGTTGGCGTCCATGGGATCCAGGGGGTCCTGGTTTTTCAACTGGGTAACCAGCAGGTTAAGGAACCGGTTCAGCTCCTGGTCCAGCTTTTCCTTGGCGACGCCGGCCTTGGTCGTGCCATCGGCGGTCGCCGTTGTGGTGTCGCCTATGAACATTTTCCAATTCTCCTTGTTCGGTCCGGAATCCGGCTAGGCCCGGATATCCACCCGGTTGTCGGTGACGATGTCTATCGCCTGAACCGCGGCCTGATCGTCGATGGCGATATCGCCGCCATCGGCAATTTCCCCGCCCTCGTCGGCATGGTCGGTTCCGGCGTCTTGTGCATCCCCGCCCCGTTCGCGCAGGTTGAAGCTCAGGCTGTCGTTATCCATTTGCAGGCCGGCGGCCTGTAAGGCCTGCTGCAATTCTCTCGCATCTCTCTGCAACAGATCGAGTGTGTTCTTGTTATCGGCGGTGACGATGGCGCTCAGCCGACCGTCGTGCCCGATTTCCATTTTTACATCGACGCGACCCAGGTCGGACGGTTTCAGATGGATCGAAATTTTGTCGGCGCCGGTGCTAAAGGCCTTGCTGATCTGGATCGTTACCTGATCGGTGACGGCTTGGCTGGGAGTGGCGAAACGCGGGGCGTTCGAGGCCTGGGCCGAGACGCTGCTTCGGGCCTGCCCGGTGGTGTTTACATTGCCGGGCGTCGCCGCACCTTCACCCGTGGCGGCGGTTAGCGTTCCGCCGGCAGCGGATTGCTGCGGCCCTTGCGGGAGCCCCTTGGCATCGCCGCCGGTGGTCACGGTCGCCAGATTCTGGGCGGTGAGCGGCGTCGTGCTGGTCTGGTTCTGGCCGATGACGGTCTGGGCCTGTGCGGTGTTCGCCGAGGCTTGCCCGGCGGTCGCGCCGGCGGAATTTTGCGGCTGGTGGCCACGGTCATTCCGGGCATTGTTCTCGCCGATCAACGCCGCATTGGAAATAAGCGACGTCGCAGGTTTGGAGATTATTGCCGTAGAATCGGCGGCCGTTTCGACGGCGATGGAAACCTTGGGGCCGGCGCCGACCATTCGTGACAATTGCGCCGACTGCCGGGCTACGGTTTCGCTTTCGGCGACTGCGGCGGTCGCCGACTGGGCCGGGGCATTGGCGCCGGTATTCACCGATTGCGGGATGCCGCCGGCCTTGGCTTGCGCCGCCTGGGCGGTATGCAGGTTGAAGCCATCTTTTGCGGCCACGGTTGCGCCGGCGGTCGCGCTGGCCTTGGCGCCGGTATCGCCGTTGGCGATGCTCCGGGCCGCCGTCATGGCGGACTTATCGGTATTTTTGGTGACATTGGCGAGGGCGGCGCTCAAGCCTTTCGCGGCATTATCGCCGGGTCCTGATTGCCGCCCGGAAGTCGCCGCCGGTCCGGTGGCCTTGCCGGTCTGGGTGTTGGCCTGGGCGGTGGCCAGCAGGGATTGCAGTATCTGTTCGGCATTGGCCTGTCCGGCCATCTTGTTTTGATCGGCGACGGCATTATTGCCGCCGTTGACTGCCGGTTCAGAGGACTTTTCGGCGGAATTTGCAGACTGTCCGGTCGTGTTGCCATCGCCATTTACGGACTTGTCATTGGCGTTGTCGCCGGACGCCGCCGGCCGGTCGGCGGTATCGGCGGCGACCGACTGGTCGTCCGATTGACCGGCGGCATTGTCGCTACGGGCGGAATTCGCCTCGGTTGAGGTGTCGCCGGTTGGTCCGGGATAATCCTGGGCGGCAGTCGCCGTCTGATCGTCGGCGTAATTGTCGCGTTGCCCGGAATCCGGTCGTTCGGCCCGGCGCGGGGCCGGGTCGGCGTCCCGGCTGGAATTATCATAGGCATCGGCGTAGTCATCGACGGGGCCTTGCCGGCGGTCGTCGGATGCGCCCGCCGCATTGGTCTGGTTGATGACGGATGTGATGCCGGTACGGTCGGAAGTGGCCATAAACCCCTTGCTGACCATGATGCCGCTTTTGCGCATTAGTTCGGCGAAATTGATGCCGCCACCGCCGGATGATCCTTTCACAGACTGGTACTGGCCATCGCTTGAGATGCCGGACTTTACCGAATTAACGTCAATTGCCATTTTTTTGTTACCTCGAAAAAAGCACAAACCAATCTATTCGTCCGTTACCAAGCAATTGCCGGGCCAACTTTTGACGATTATGTAACTAGATGAAAACAAAGGAAAAAACAGATGGGTGGCCGGGTCTACGGCGATCCAGTCAGGGCTGCTACGGAAAAAGATTCAGGGTCCGATGGGGAATTTTATGCCGCCGTCGGTTTCTATAACTGCCGGAAACCGCGAAATCCGACCTGACGGTTCTTATACAGATCGTTAATCTGGCGCAGCGAGTTTTTCCTGGCTGCGGCGTGGTAGTTTTCAATCAATGTCGAATTGGCGTCGCTCAGGCATTGGTAAAATTCGTCATCGCTGAGTTCGGTGAAATTGGCCGCCAGCAGGTCCGAATTGACGTGTTTGTTTTCGTAGAAATCCTCGATATCCTTGATTAATCCCCTGTCGATAGCTTCGTAGTAAAGCGGCGAACCCGGATAGGGGGTGACCGGCCGGATCGTTCGCATTTGCGCGAAATCATCGTACCTGACCAGAAAATCGACGGCTTTCTTGAGGGTCTCCCGGGTATCGCCGATGTTACCGAACATGATGTTCAGGCCGGGACTGATGCCGACATCGAGAGTCATCTCGATGCCCTTGATGATCATTTTCGTCCGCAGTCCCTTTTTCATGTTTTTCAGGACTTCGTCGTCCATCGCCTCGATGCCGTAATTGATGAACACACAGCCGGCCCGTTTCATCAACTTGATAAGATCGGTGGTGCAGTAGTTCAGGCGACCGTTACAGTTCCACTTGACATCAAGATTGCGCCGTATGAATTCGTTGCAGACGGCTTCGGTGTGGGCGACCGACGACATCAGCAGGTCGTCCTGGAACGAGACATAGGTAATGCCGAATTCCCGGTGCAGGTATTCGACCTCGTCGAGCAGGTTTTTCGGGTCGCGGGCCCTGTAACCGGTGTCCATGCGGTAACAGAACGTGCATTTGAAGGTACACCCCCTGGCCGACATCATGGGTATGGAAAAATCGGTCGGTTCCGACCGGGGTTCCTTTTCCAGGCGGTAATATTCAATCGGGAATTTGCCATAGGCCGGCCACGGGATGGTGTCCAGGTCTTCGATCAGCGGTCGCCGGGGGTTGACCCTGATTATGGGGCCGTCGCGGTATGCGATGCTGTCGATCCGGGCCAGCGGCGTCTTGTTTTCGATTGCCGCGATCAGTTCGACCACGGTTTCCTCGCCTTCGCCGAGCACCACGAAATCGGCGCCGGTCTTGTCGATGAAAAATTCCGGCTCGGGCGTCGGCCCGTAACCGCCGATCATGTAAATGGGGCGGTCTTTCGAATTATTGATGGCTTCGGAAATACCCAGCAGTTTGCGGTATTGGTAATAGCCGGCGATGACACTCACGGCGACCATATCGAAGTGGTTGTCATCGAGAAACCGGGTCAGGTGGGCGTCCGGATAGTGGTGGTAATCCTGACTGTAGACTTCCACCTGATGGCCGTTTTTTTCCAGGACGGCGGCGATGTATCCAAGCCCCATGGGGAACAGGTGGGTGTATGACCCGTTATCGTATACGACAAGCAGGATTCGCATGGCTGGTTCTCCAGTACTTATATCAAGTTATCGGGGCCGGTTAATAATCGGCGATGGCGACAAGCGTATCGGTCGCGTCAATTTTCTGTAGCGCCCCTTCGTAGGCGGATTTCAACTGATCGGTTTCGAATGAGCTCAGCGGCGATTTATGGCCGCCGGAAACCCCATCGCTCAACCAGGTCAGGTGATTGGCGATACCGTATCTTTGCTTGCCGCTAATCATGACATTGCGGAAGCCCGCCGCTTCGATAAGGCGCCTTAGCGATTCGCGCGTATGCAGAATCAGATGTTGCGACCACAACGAGAACCTGGTGAATTCACCGGATTTCAAGGTGCTCATCAGGAAGTCGTTTGCGTGGGGTACCTCGACAATCAGTCTCGAACCGTCTTTCGACATCTGCCGCCGCACGTCACCCAGTATTTCAAGGGGATTTTTGAAATGTTCCAGCGAATGAAACATAAATACCGACTGGAACAAGGCCTGATGATCCCGGATGCGCTTTTCACAGCAAACACCTTTTTCCCTCAGGGAAGACAGGCAGGATGCCTGCAATTCGACGCCGCCGACGCGGGACGCGGAATGTTGCGCCCCCAACAGGAACGAACCGTTTCCGAAGCCGATTTCGCAAATGCTCCTGCCGGCATAAAACTGTTTATAGTCGAATAGTCTTCTGTCCGTATCCTCGGCGTCCTCGTAGGTGCTTTCCGCCATTTCCGGTGTCGGCCCGGCTTTCTCGGCCTCCCGGTATTCGCCGGAAAGGTATTCTCCGTCACCGACGTAGTAGTCATCGATGTAGATGACGCGGGACCGCGAATCCCGCCATACCTTCAAATTTTCATTGTCTCTGGTCCGTGCCGCAAACAGGGTTTTGCCGTCTTCGGACGCGACGCCGATGCTTTTCAGGGTTTCGAAAATAGTGCCCATGGTATATTCAGTCTCTCGCCGCCAAAAAAAGATATTGGCAGCGTAAGTCAGGGTTACCGGATATGGCAAGGGATGAGCGCGGAAATGGCGACGGACCTGGTTACCGGCGGCGCCGGTTTTATCGGCTCGCATTTGGTCGACGCATTGATCGGCGCCGGGCGCAAGGTGCGGGTCGTCGATAACTTCGCCGTCGGCGGCATGCGCAATCTGGCCGGACACGAAGGCAACCCGGCGCTACAGGTCATCGAGGCCGATATTTCCGATCCATCCCTTCTTGGCGATTGTTTCGCGGGGGTCGAGCGGGTTTTCCACCTGGCCGCAATGGCCGATATCGTGCCTTCAATCGAGAACCCGGAGGTTTATTTCCGGGCCAACGTGGATGGTACGTTCAATGTCGTGCAGGCCGCCGTCGGCCACCGGGTCAAGCGTTTCATCTATGTCGCATCGTCTTCGTGCTATGGCATTCCCGATGCCTACCCGACACCGGAAACGGCGGCGATCCAACCGCAATACCCCTATGCCCTGACCAAGAATATGGGCGAACAACTGGTCATGCACTGGTGTTCGGTTTACAAGCTGCCGGCGCTGTCCTTGCGTTTTTTCAACGTCTATGGACCCAGGGCGCGAACCAGCGGCACATACGGCGCGGTTTTCGGGGTTTTTCTGGCCCAGCTTCTGGCCGGCAAGCCGCTGACCATTGTCGGCGACGGCAGACAGACCCGCGATTTCACCTACGTCAGCGATGCCGTCGATGCCCTGGTCACGGCGGCCGATAGCGAACGGTACGGGCAAATCTACAATGTCGGCGCCGGCCAGGCGCAAAGCGTCAACCGGCTGGTTGAATTGCTCGGCGGGCCGGACGTTGTCTACATTCCGGAACGGCCGGGCGAACCCGATTGCACCCTGGCCGATATAAGCAGGGTCGGCGATGAACTGGGCTGGCGACCGAAGGTTCCATTTGACGAAGGCGTCGGGCGGATGCTTGAAAATATCGATTACTGGCGCGACGCGCCGGTATGGACCGCCGATTCGATCGCCGAGGCGACGACCGGCTGGTTCAAATACCTGGCCAACTGAAGGATCCGAGATTCAAATGACCGAGACCACCAACAACGTACTGGTAATCGGCGGCGCCGGATATGTCGGCGCCGTGCTGGTGCCGGAACTGCTGGACAAGGGCTATGGCGTTACCGTGCTTGACCTGTTCATCTATGGCGATGATGTTTTTCCCGACTGTGCAGACCATCCGCGCCTGAACATGGTCAGGGGCGACATGCGGGACATCGGCGTCGTCGAGACCGCCTTGCGGGGATGTGACGCGGTTATCCATCTGGCCTGCATTTCCAATGACCCGTCGTTTGAACTGGACCCGGAACTGGGTAAATCGATCAATTACGACAGCTTCCGGCCGATCGTCCGGGCCGCCAAGCGGGCCGGGGTGTCGCGGTTTATCTACGCTTCATCATCGTCCGTCTACGGCATCAAGGAAGGGGTCGAAGTTACCGAGGACCTGAGCCTTGAACCGTTGACCGATTATTCCAGGTTCAAGGTGATGTGCGAAAATGAATTGACGGAAGAACGCGCTGCGGGGTTCCATACCACGATTATCAGGCCGGCCACGGTGTGCGGTTATTCGCCGCGCCAGCGGCTGGATGTGATCGTCAATATTTTGACCAATCACGCCGTGAACAACGGCAAAATCCGGGTATTCGGCGGCCCCCAGTTGCGCCCCAATATTCATATCCGCGATATGTGCAGGGTCTATCACATGTGCCTGGAACAGCCTGCGGCGCGGGTCGATGGCGGGGTCTACAATGCCGGTTTCGAAAATCATTCGGTCCGCAGGCTGGCGGAAATCGTCAGGGACGTGGTCGGCGAAGATGTCGAGATGACGGTGGAGCCGACCGATGATCCCAGATCCTATCATATATCGTCGGAACGGATCGGTCGCGAACTGGGTTTCCGGCCCGAATTCACCATCGAGCGGGCGGTGCGCGACCTGAAGCTGGCCTTCGAACAGGATCGGTTCACCGATCCCATGAACAATCCATTTTATTTCAACATCAAGCGAATGCAGGACCTGGGCCTGAAATAGGCGGCCCGTTACTGCGCCGCGTCGGCGTGGGCCGGGGGTGTCCGGAAGGCCTGCATCAGTTCCGAACGGGTCATTTCGGCCTGCTTCGCCGCCTGTTCCCGGACCGGTCCGAAGCCGCGAATGGACAGGGGCAGGGCGGCGATGGCGACGGCCTCCTGATAATTGCCGGCGGTCAGCCCGGCCAGCAGGATTTCCATGTCGGCCTCGTACTGCCGGATCAGGGCGCGATCGAATTTGCGGTCGCCCGAATTGCGGAACGGATCAAGGATCGTGCCGCGCAGCCCCTTCAGGCCGGCCAGCAATTTGAATACGGTCATCATCCAGGCCCCGTAGGTCTTTTTCCGGGGGCGACCGGTGGCCGGGTCAATCGACGACAGGAGCGGCGGGGCCAGGTGAAATTGCAGCGAAAAGTCACCTTCGAACTGTTCGTTCAGGCGGCTGGCGAACTCGCCGTCGGTGAACAGGCGGGCCGTTTCGTATTCGTCCTTGACCGCCAGCAGTTTGTAATAGGCCCTGGCGACCGCATCGGTCAGGCGTTTTTCACCGTCGATTTCGGCCTCGCGCACCCGCTCTATCAGTTTGCCATAACGGTCGCCATAGGCGGCGTTTTGATAGGCCGTCAGGTCGGCGGTGCGGGCGGCGATCAGGCCGTCCAGGGTTTGTTCGTCGTCATCGGACGCCGCCACGCCGACGATCCGTGCGACGGCGTCGGGTTCGGCGGCGCTGCGGCGGCCCCATAAAAAGGCCTGCTTGTTGAAATCGGTGGCGATGCCGTTCAGGTCGATGGCCCGTTCGATCGACGCCGCCTTAAGCGGGATCAGGCCCATCTGCCAGGCGTAGCCGACCAGGAACAGGTTGGTGGCGATGGCGTCGCCCATCAGGGCCGTCGCCAACGCCCCGGCATCGAAGAAGCGGGTCTCGGCGGTCGCCTCTCTCAGGCTTTGCATCAGTGCGTGTTCGGGGAATTTCAGGTCGGGATTATGGGTAAAGGCGGCGGTCATGGTCTGGTGGCTGTTGATTACGGCCCGGGAATGCCGGGGATGCAGCTTGCCAAGCGCCTCGAAACCGCCGGCGGTAACGATGTCGCAGCCCAGCAACAGATTGGTTCCGCCGGCCGGGATGCGGGCGGCGAAAATGTCGCCGGGTTCATTACCGATGCGGACATGGCTCATCACCGCGCCGTTCTTCTGGGCCAGGCCGATCTGGTCGAGTACGCTGACCCCCTTGCCTTCCAGATGGGCGGCCATGCCCAGCAGGGCGCCGATGGTGACGACGCCGGTGCCGCCGATGCCGGTGACGACGATGTCATAGGGCTTGTCGATGGCCGGGATGGCGGGTTCTTGCAGGGCCGGAAAGGGCACATCGCCGACGCTGTGGCCGGCCGCCTGGCGCAGTTGGCCGCCGTTGACGGTGACAAAGCTGGGGCAGAATCCTTCGATGCAGGAAAAGTCCTTGTTGCACGAAGACTGGTCGATCGCCCGTTTGCGGCCATAGGGCGTTTCGACCGGGCGAATGGCGACGCAGTTGGAAACGACGCCGCAGTCGCCGCAGCCTTCGCATACCGCCTCGTTGATGAAAACCCGCTTCGGGGGGTCCTGGATCAGGCCGCGCTTGCGTCGCCGCCTGAGCTCGGCGGCGCAGGTCTGGTCGTAAACGATGGCGCTGACGCCCGTGCGGTCACGCAATTCCCTCTGCACCAGGTCCAGGTCATGGCGGTGATGAAAGGTAACGCCGTCGGCGAAAATGTCGTCGGTCGAATATTTATCGGGTCGGTCGGAAACCACGGCGATGCGCCCGACCCCTTCGGCGGCGATCTGGCGGGTTATCAGCGGTACGCTCAACGGCCCGTCGTGCGGCTGGCCGCCGGTCATGGCGACGGCGTCGTTATAGAGAATCTTGTAGGTCACGTTGACGCCCGCCGAAACGGCGGCGCGGATGGCCAGCAGGCCGGAATGGAAATAGGTGCCGTCGCCCAGGTTGACGAACAGATGTTTGGTCCGGGAAAACGGCGCGATGCCGTTCCAGTTGGCGCCCTCGCCGCCCATATGGGTAAAGGTGACGGTGGCGCGGTCCATCCATACCGCCATGTAATGGCAGCCGATGCCGGCCCCGGCGTAAGAGCCATCGGGGACCCTGGTCGAGGTGTTATGCGGACAGCCGGCGCAAAAATAAGGCATACGCGGGAAGTCCGGCCGGTCGGTGCTGCTTAGGGCCAGTTCCTTGCGTTCCAGAAAATCCAGGCGCTTTTCGATCCGTTCGCTGGTCACGAAACGCTCCAGTCGGGCGGCGATCACCCGGGCCACCCGGGCCGGGGTCAGTTCCGACGCCGAGGGCAGCACCCAGTCGCCGGCCTCGTCAAACTTGCCGATGACCCGGGGGCGCACGTCGTGGCGCCAGTTGTAAAGCTGTTCCTTGAGCTGGTTTTCGATTACCGCGCGCTTCTCCTCGACCACCAGAATTTCTTCCAGGCCCTCGGCGAAGGCGCGGATGCCTTGCCGTTCCAGCGGCCACGGCATGCCGACCTTGTACACCCGCAGGCCCAATTCGGCGGCGTATTCGGCGTCGATGCCAAGATCGTCCAGGGCCTGCATGACATCCAGATAGGACTTGCCGGTGCTGACGATGCCGAGGCGCGGGTTGGGGCTGTCGATTACCGTGCGGTCGATGCCGTTGGCCCTGGCGAAGGCCAGCGCCGCATAAAGCTTGTATTTTTGCAGGCGGGTTTCCTGGTCCAGCGGCTGATCGGGCCAGCGAATATGCAGGCCGCCATCGGGCATTTCGAAATCATCGGGATCCTTAAGGATGATCCGGTCCGGATCGACGGAAATGGACGCCGAACTGTCCATGATTTCGGTGATCGTCTTCATTCCCACCCACAGGCCGGAATAACGCGACATGGCCCAGCCGATCAGCCCGAAATCAAGCAGTTCCTGGGCGTTGGCCGGATTAAGGACCGGTATTTGGGCGTCGATGAAGGCATATTCGCTCTGGCTTGGCACGGTCGATGATTTACACGCCGGGTCGTCCCCGGCCAGCACCAGAACGCCGCCATTGGCCGCCGTGCCGGCGTAATTGCCGTGCCGTAATACATCGCCGGAACGATCCACGCCCGGCCCCTTGCCGTACCACATGGCGAACACGCCATCTACCGTGGGGCCTTCGAACAGGCCGACCTGTTGCGTGCCCCATACGGCGGTGGCCGCCAGATCTTCGTTGATGCCCGGTTTGAAATGAATGTTTTCCGGGCTCAGCAGTTTTTCGGCGCGCCAGAATTCACGATCGACATTGCCCAGCGGCGAACCCCGGTAGCCCGATACGTAGCCGGCGGTATCGAGTCCCCGGGCCTTGTCGCGGGCCCGCTGCATCAGCGCCAGACGAACCAGCGCCTGGGTGCCGGTGATGAAGACGCGACCGCTGGCCAAGGTGTATTTGTCCTGCAAGCTGACGGTCGATGTCGCCATTAATAGATTCCCCAATCAATCAATTTGTGCCTAAAAGGGTATCCCCTTGGCCGGTCGCATACAATCCTTGCAAAGTGTTCGACCGAAAATCGCAAGGCTGATGCCGTCGCCGGGCAAGGTTGGGTTACGTTATTGCGGGCGAGATTGGTTCTATATAATATTATTTCGCGCCCCTGGACTTTTGTATGGCCACACTTTCCAATTTTCGAGCCTTTTTGTTGCTGATCGCGCTGGCGACGATCTGGAGCTCGTCGTTCAGTGTTATCAAGATCGGCGTTGAAACCCTGCCGCCGATAACCCTGGCGGCGCTTCGCATCGGTCTCGCCACGGTAGTCCTGTATGGCTATATGCGAATCAAGGGGCTGCATATTCCCAGGGACCGGCGGTTTTGGAAGCTGGCCTTCTGGGTCGGGTTGCTGGGCAACGGCCTGCCTTTTACGCTGATTGGCTGGGGCGAAAAAACCATAGATAGCGGTCTGGCGGCGATATTGATGGCCGTAATGCCCCTGGCCTCGCTACTGCTGGTTCATGTTTTCACTACCGATGAACGGCTGACGGTGCCCAAGCTGGCCGGCATTGTCGTCGGTTTCCTGGGGATGGTGGTGCTGGTCGGCCCGGAATCCCTGAAAGGCCTGGGCGGTGACCTGGTCGCGCAACTGGCGGTGGCCGGCGGCGCGTTGTGCTACGCGGTCGCCAGTACCGTCGCGGTTCGCATGCCTACCCTGCATCCGGCGGAACGCAGCATGGCGGTTCTGGCCATAGCGTCACTGCAAATGATCCCGCTGTCCCTGTGGTTTGACCGGCCCTGGACCGCAAGCCCGGATTTGGCCGCGTGGGCCGCCGGAATTTATCTGGGCCTGTTCCCGACGGCGCTGGCGGCGATTATCTATTTCCATTTGATTACGTATCGCGGCGCCACCTTCATCGCCCTGAATAATTACATTGTTCCGGCGCTGGGTGTCGTCTGGGGCTGGCTGTTTCTGGCCGAAAATATTTCGGCCCGGGGCCTGGCCGCCCTGGCGCTGATTCTGGTCGGCATCGCCATCGCCAATTCCCGACCGCTCCGTAGTACCAAGGAGCATTGATAAAGACGATACCGGGCCATGGCCGGGCATGGCGGGAAGGCCGATGTGACGGTAATATAAAAAAACACCGATCATTCGGTATTGCTTGCGGCGGTGAAAATTATTACGATCAACCGCGACGGTGTCCCCACAGGGCGAACAAGCCCGGGACCTAACAGGGAACACGGAAGGAATCGACCCAATCGGGGATTCCCAGCCGTGGCTGCCCCCGCAACTGTAAGCGGTTGTATTCGCCCGATCATGGCCACTGGGAAACCGGGAAGGCCGGGCGAGGACGGAAACCGCAAGCCAGTAGACCTGCCGCCAAAACGTTTCGTATTCCGGGAAGGTTTGTATTTCCGGATTAGCGGATGTCCGCTGCGGAATGGAGTCAATCACGTTTCCATAACGGAGGGTTATTGGAATGCATAACGAACAGACTATCAACACTGAAACCGTAGCGGCGGGAAATATGGCGGCCAGGTTACCGGCTGTCATCGCCCTGATGTTTGGCGTCTTTCTGGTTTTTGGCGCGGCTTTCGCGCAAATGCCGGCGGCCCACAATGCCGCGCATGATGTCCGGCATGCGTTTAGCGTACCCTGTCACTGAGGCCCGCCATGTACAGAAGGATTTTTATCACCGCGCTGCTGGCCGGGGCACTGGCTGGCACGATGATGTTCATCGCCCACATGGTGACGACGACGCCATTAATTTTGCAAGCCGAGGTCTACGAGAATGCGGCGAGCGCATCGGAAGCGGCTGTTACCAATGCCAAGGAAACCGCATCGGAGGCCAGTGACTGGGCGCCGTCGGAAGGCCTGGAGCGGAGCTTTTACACCCTGGTTGCCGATATCCTGATATCCATCGGGTTCTCCTTCCTGCTGGTTGGCGCGATTGCGCTAAGCGGTCGGCAGGTCGACTGGCGGCAGGGGCTGGTTTGGGGTCTTTGCGGATTCGCCGTATTTTCGGCCGGTCCGGGAATGGGCCTGGCGCCGGAACTTCCGGGGATGCCGGCGGCTGACTTGCAGGCCCGTCAGATATGGTGGGTAGCCACCGTGCTGGCCACCGCGGGCGGTCTGGCGTTGATCTTTTTCGGTCGCCAGATAGTCCTGAAACTGGTCGGAGCCGCGCTTATATTGGCGCCCCATGTGGTCGGCGCTCCGAGTATCGCGCCCGAAACAGGTGGTATACCGGCCGAAATGGCGGCGGAATTCGCGGTTGCGACACTGGTCGTCAGCGGCTTGTTCTGGCTCGCTCTCGGCGGTCTTGCCGGTCACTTCTATCGCCGGTTTGAAACGGTTTAAAATCCCGTATCCCGGGTACGGTACATAAACGTATCCGGGATACCAAAAAACAGTCTGCTAACGGCTCAATTCCCGAATCGCCAGATCGATGCCGTCCGGAGTCATCGGGTACATGCGGTCGGACATCAGCTGGCGGATCATTGATACCGACTGGGTGTAGTCCCAGCTTTTTTCCGGGGCCGGGTTAAGCCATACCGCGTGGCTGTAAGTGTCGAGCAGGCGGCTCATCCAGGCGGCGCCGGCTTCTTCGTTATGATGTTCGACGCTGCCGCCGGGATAGGCGATTTCGTAGGGGCTCATGGAAGCATCGCCGACGATGATTACCTTATAGTCCGATGGATATGTATGCAGCAGTTCCCAGGTCGGTATCGTCTGGCCTTGGCGGCGTACGTTGTCTTGCCATACCCGCTCGTACAGGCAGTTGTGGAAATAAAAATATTCCAGGTGTTTGAATTCGCCGCGGGCGGCCGAAAACAGTTCCTCCATCATGGCGACGTGCGGGTCCATCGAGCCGCCGACATCGAAGAACAGCAGCACCTTGACCGCGTTGTGGCGTTCCGCGACCATATTGATATCCAGATAACCCTTTTCCGCCGTGGCGCGAATGGTGCCCGGCAGGTCCAGTTCGGTGGCCGCCCCTTGCCGGGCGAATTTGCGTAACCGCCGGAGCGCCACCTTGATATTTCTGGTTCCCAGTTCAACCTTGTCATCAAGGTTCTTGAATTGCCGCTTGTCCCATACCTTGACGGCGCTGAAATTGCGGTTGCCGTCCTGGCCGATGCGGATGCCTTCCGGGTTGTAGCCATAGGCGCCGAATGGCGAGGTGCCGGCGGTGCCGATCCATTTCGATCCCCCCTGATGCCGTTCCCGTTGTTCCTCAAGGCGTTTTTTCAGGGTTTCCATGAGTTTTTCCCAGCCGCCGAGGGCCTCGATTTCCTTTTTTTCCTCCTCCGTCAGGTTTTTTTCGGCCAGCTTGCGCAGCCATTCTTCGGGAATTTCGTGCTGTTCTTCCGGCGGCATTTCCAGTCCCTTGAAAACCGTGCCGAAAACCTGGTCGAACTTGTCCAGGTTGCGTTCGTCCTTGACCAGGCAGGAACGGCTGAGATAGTAGAAATTATCGACCGAATATCCGGCCAGATCCTGGTCCATGGCGTCCAGCAGGGTCAGGTATTCGCGCAGCGATACCGGCACGTCGGCGTCGCGCAGGGACAGGAAGAACTTAATAAACATCGGCTGTTCCGGTTATCGGCCCTGCCGGTTCAGGAATGCCAGGCGTTCCAGAAGGTGCACGTCCTGTTCGTTTTTTAACAGCGCCCCGTGCAGGGGCGGGATCAGGTCGCGTTTGTCGTCCGAACGCAGGGTTTCGGGCGGGATGTCTTCGGCCATCAGCAGTTTCAGCCAGTCGAGAAATTCCGAGGTCGAGGGTTTTTTCTTCAGCCCCGGCGCTTCCCGCAGATCGTAAAACAGCCTCAGGGCATCCGACACCAGGCGTTTTTGAATGCCCGGATAGTGAACATCGACAATGCGCCGCATGGTATCTTCATCGGGGAAGCGTATGTAGTGAAAGAAACAGCGCCGCAGGAAGGCGTCGGGCAGTTCCTTTTCGTTGTTCGAGGTGATGATGATAATTGGCCGCTGGCGGGCGACGATGGTCTGCCGGGTTTCGTAGACATGGAATTCCATGCGGTCCAGTTCCAGCAGCAGGTCATTGGGGAATTCGATATCGGCCTTGTCTATTTCGTCGATCAGCAGCACCGGGCGCTGTTCTTCATCGAAGGCTTCCCATAACTTGCCGCGCACGATGTAGTTGGCGATATCGTGGACCCGTTCCTCGCCAAGCTGGGAATCGCGCAAGCGGGCTACGGCGTCGTATTCGTACAGGCCCTGCTGCGCCTTGGTGGTCGATTTGATATGCCACTGGATCAGTTTTTTATCCAGGGCGGCGGCCACTTCCTGGGCCAGCACGGTCTTGCCGGTTCCCGGTTCGCCTTTAATCAGCAAGGGCCGTTCCAGGGCGACGGCGGCATTGACGGCGACCATCAGGTCTTCGGTAGCGATGTAGTTATCCGTTCCGGTGAACTTTTTATCCATGGTTAATTTTTTCTCAAAGTTTTTGCGACGAGCGGCCAAACTAGAACATTCCCGAGCTATTATG
>CAZZKE010000024.1:0-24341 GCA_964655005.1 uncultured Thalassospiraceae bacterium
TGATGAAACTGGTATCGCGCGGCGACACCACCGTGGTCGATGCCTATCTGTCGCCGATCCTGCGCCGCTATGTGAACCGGGTGGCGGCCAGCCTGGGCGAGGTCAGGCTGATGTTCATGCAATCCAACGGCGGCCTGACCGATGCCCGTCTGTTTCAGGGCAAGGACAGCATACTATCGGGACCGGCCGGCGGCGTTGTCGGCATGGCGCGGACCGCCGGTCGGGCCGGATTCGAAAAAGTCATCGGTTTTGACATGGGAGGCACTTCGACCGATGTATCGCATTTCGATGGCGAATATGAACGGGCCTTCGAGACCCAGGTCGCGGGCATTCGCATGCGCGCACCGATGATGAATATCCACACCGTCGCCGCCGGCGGCGGCTCGATCCTGTATTTCGACGGCGCCCGCTACCGGGTCGGTCCGGATTCCGCCGGGGCGGCGCCGGGGCCGGCGTGTTACCGTCGCGGCGGGCCGCTGACGGTGACCGACTGCAACGTCATGCTGGGCAAAATCCAGCCGAAATTCTTCCCCAGGGTATTCGGCCCCCAAGGCGATCAACCGCTTGATCTGGGCGCCGTCAAGGCGGCCTTCGGCGAATTGGCGGAAACCATTCATGCGGCCACCGGCGAGCGCCCCGACCCGGAAAACACCGCCGAGGGATTCCTCAAGATAGCGGTCGAGAACATGGCCAACGCGATCAAGCAAATATCGGTCCAGCGCGGCTACGATATCACCGAATACACACTTAACTGTTTCGGCGGGGCCGGCGGCCAGCATGCCTGCCTGATCGCCGATACCCTGGGCATGGAGCGAATTCTGGTGCATCCGCTGGCCGGCGTGTTGTCGGCCTATGGCATGGGGCTGGCCGATATGCGGGCGATGCGCGAACGCTCGGTGGAAATCAGGCTGGATGACCGGGTCACCGGGCAATTGGAACAAACCCTGAAATTGCTGCAAGAACAGGCCCGGGACGAAATTCTGGATCAGGGTGTGGCGCCGCAACGGATTACCGTGTTGCGCAAGATTCATTTGCGCTACGACGGCACCGACACCGCATTAATGGTCGATTTCGACACCCCGGCGATAATGGCCGACGACTTCGAAGGGGCGCACCTGCGGCGTTTCGGATTTACCATGCCCGACCGGGCGCTGGTTGTCGAAACCGTATCGGTCGAAGCCGTCGGCGCCGGCGACACCGAAGATACCCGCGCCCCCTTCACGGCGGCGGAAACCGGCCGGACCGCCCCGCTGACCACGGTGACCATGATCAGCGGCGGCGAATCCTTTGCGACACCGGTCCACGATCGCGCTAAACTGGCCCCCGGCCAGACGCTTGTCGGCCCGGCGATTATCACCGAAGACACCGGCACCACCGTCATCGAACCGGGATGGCGGGCCGAAATGGCGGCGGATGGCTCGCTTGTTCTAAGCCGCGCCGTCCCCCGCCCGGAACGGGCGGCGCTTGGCACCGGGCGTGGTGACGGACGCGGCGCCGATCCGGTGATGCTGGAAATTTTCAACAACCTGTTCATGTCGATCGCCGAACAGATGGGTGCGGTACTGGCCAATACCGCCTATTCGGTCAACATCAAGGAACGGCTCGATTTTTCCTGCGCGGTATTCGACCGGCACGGCGAACTGGTCGCCAACGCGCCGCATATGCCGGTGCACCTGGGCTCTATGGGCGAAAGCGTACAGACGGTAATCCGTGAACGCGGCACGACCATGAAGCCCGGCGACGTCAGCGTCCTCAACGCACCCTATAACGGCGGCACCCACTTGCCCGACATAACCGTAATCACGCCGGTGTTCGATGAAGCCGGCCGGGATATCCTGTTTTATGTCGCGGCGCGCGGCCATCATGCCGACATCGGCGGCGTCACGCCGGGATCGATGCCGCCGGACAGCACCAGCGTCGATCAGGAAGGTATCCTGATTGATAACTTCCTGCTGGTCGAACGGGGCCGTTTCCGCGAGGCGGAATTGCTGGAACTGCTGACTTCCGGCCCGTGGCCGGCCCGCAACCCGGACCAGAACCTGGCCGACCTGCGGGCCCAGGTGGCGGCCAACGAAAAGGGTGTGCGCGAACTTGGCCGCATGGTCGATCATTTCGGCCTGGACATGGTTCAGGCCTACATGCGCCACGTCCAGGACAATGCCGAGGAATCCGTCCGGCGGGTCCTGGATGTTTTGAAGGACGGCGAATACGCCTATGAAATGGACAACGGCGCGACCATCCGGGTGGCCATTTCCATGGACCGGGAAAGGCGCGGCGCGACGGTCGATTTCACCGGCACATCGGATCAATTGCCAAGCAATTTCAACGCGCCTTTTTCGGTCACCCGGGCCGCCGTGCTGTACGTTTTCCGGACCCTGGTCGATGACGATATACCGCTGAACGCCGGCTGCCTGAAACCGATCCGCATAGTCATGCCCGAAGGCTGCATGCTGAAACCCGGCTATCCGGCCGCCGTCGTCGCCGGCAACGTGGAAACCAGCCAGGCCGTGGTCGATGCGCTCTACGGGGCGCTTGGCGTGATGGCCGCCGCCCAGGGCACCATGAACAACCTGACCTTCGGCAACGAAGCCCACCAGTATTACGAAACCATCTGCGGCGGGACCGGCGGTGGACCGGACTTCGATGGCACCGACGCCGTCCATAGTCACATGACCAATTCACGGCTGACCGACCCGGAAGTCCTGGAATGGCGTTTTCCGGTAGTGCTCGAAGATTTCTCCATCCGCGCCGGCAGCGGCGGCGACGGTAGACATCGGGGCGGCAACGGAACAATCCGGCGGCTGCGCTTCCTGCAACCGATGACGGCGGCGATCCTGTCGGGGCATCGGCGGATTCCGCCCTACGGCATGGCCGGTGGCGGCAGCGGGGCGCCGGGCGTCAACCGGTTGCGGCGAGCGACCGGCGAGATCATCGAGTTGTCCGGCACCGACAGGGTCGAGGCCGGGGCCGGTGACGTGTTCATTGTCGAGACTCCCGGCGGCGGCGGCTACGGGCCGCCGGAAGGTTGATTTGACGCCTGACTCGGCGCGGTTTAAAATGCCGCTCCGCCCTGACCCTGGAAATACACCAACAGTGAACAGCGCCCGACCGACATCGCCTGCCGATACCCGCCGATCGCCGAATTCGCTGCGCCTGATGGCGCTTGTCCTGATGTCACTTGCGGTCACCCCGGCGATTGCCGGCACCCTGGAACAGGAACTGGCCGGGCTTATCAATGAACACCCGCTGATCAAGGCCGGCCGCACCACGGTGCAGTCGACCGCCGAAGACATCAAAATCGGCACCGCCGGCTATCTGCCGATACTGGCGCTGAAATCCACCGCCGGGCCGCGGGTAATAGACAATCCGACGACGCGGGCGGCGGGCAAGGATTCAACGCGAATGGTCACTACCTCGACCCTGACGCTGACCCAGAACCTGTTTAACGGATACCAGACCAATTCACTGGTCAGGACGGCCCGCCTGAACAAGGCGCTGGCCGAAATCACCCTGGAAGGGACCCTGCAAAATACCCTGTTCGAAGGTATCGCTGCTTATATCGATGTCTTGCGTCAATTGCGCCTGGTGCAACTCGCCGCCAACAACCAGTCGACCATCCAGCAACAATTGAACCTGGAAGACGAACGGGTGCAACGGGGATCGGGGATCGCCGTCGATGTGCTGCAGGCCAAGTCCAGGCTGCAATTGGCCAAGGAACGGCGGATAACGTTCGAGGGCGCCCTGGAAAACGCGGTCAGTCGTTTTGCCCAGGTTTTCGATCACGCGCCGGATATCGAATCGATGACCGACCCGGCGCCGCCGGTAGAAATGATCCCCAGTGAACTGGCGAAGGCGATCGACACCGCGCTGCGGGAAAATCCGGCGATCATCAACAGCGCCGTCACCGTCGAGTCGGCCCGCCAGGGCCGGGCCACGGCGCGTTCGGAATATTCGCCGAATATCGATGTAGTGGGTTCGCTGAACTACGAAAAGGATAACGCCGGGATAATCGGCACCCGGCGGGATTATTCCGTTCAGCTGCAAGCCAACTGGAATTTGTTTACCGGTTTATCCACCAAAGCCGGAATTTCACGGGCGTCATATGATTACGCGACCAGCCGCAACAATCACGACCAGACGGTGCGGAAAGTTATCGAACAGATGCAGCTTTCCTGGCAGGACCTGCTGACCGCCCGGGCCCGCCTTGAATTACTGGAAAACGCGGTCAATATCGCATCCGAGGTTTTCTACTCGCGAAAAAGACTTCGCGAGGCCGGCAAGGATACGGTAATCAACGTGCTGGACGCCGAAAATGAAGTCAACAACGCCAAAATCAATTACGCCGCCGCGTCCTACGATGAACGACTGGCCACCTATCAGGTCCTGCTGGCCATGGGCCGCCTAAATTCGGTGTATCTTGATCTGGTTATGAACTAGAACCTGTCCGGCTGTCCCAGATTTCTCTTAACTGATCGGACAGGGTCATGGGATCGAACGGCTTTGGCAATACTCCAAGGGCGCCAATATCCATAAAACGCTGCACCTCGCTTTCCATGACCTTGGCGGTCATGAACACCCCGGGGGTATTTTCCAGGCCGGAAAGCAGACGCAATTTCTGAAACGTCGTCGGGCCATCCATGCCCGGCATCATGACATCCAGCAAAATCAGGTCGGGATCGAATTCCTGCGCCGCCGCCAACGCCTCGTCGCCGGAAGAACAGGTTTTAACGGTAAAGCCGCCGACCGCCTCAAGGGCCATTCTCGCGACTTCCTGGATATCCGGCTCGTCTTCCACATGCAAAATTTTACTCAAGGGCACGACCATGATTCACCTTTTAAAAATGCCAACAATAATGGTGTCATCTTGGGATGATTTGGAATTTTTCAAGGACTCGTTATTCATCGGCGAATCTATCCTTGATCCTGAGAATCTGATCGTAGATCATGGTAAAGTGTTCGACCAGATTGGGATCAAAATGCTTGCCGGCCTCAATTTGGATAAGCGCCAGGGCCTTATCGACCGGCCATGCTTCCTTGTAGGGCCGGGACGAAGTCAGGGCGTCGAAGACATCGCAAATCGCGGCAATGCGGCCTTCAATAGGAATACTGTCTGCCCGCAACCCCCCCGGATAACCTGAACCATCCCATTTTTCATGGTGGGAAAGGGCGATTTCCCGGGCCATCGTCATCAGGCCGGAACTGTGCCCGCCGATGATATCGCCGCCGATTTCGGCGTGGGTTTTCATGATTTCCCATTCCCCGGCGTCCAGCTTGCCGGGCTTCAGAAGGATGTGATCGGGTATGCCGATTTTGCCGACATCGTGCATCGTGCTGGCCTGGGATATCTGCTCGGCCCGGTCTTCATCAAGTCCAATCGACAGGGCCAGACGGTGGCAGCCCTTTGACATGCGGATAACATGCATACCGGTTTCGTTGTCGCGATATTCGCCGGCCCGGCCCAGGCGCTGGATAATTTCCAGCCGCGTCGCCATGATTTCCCTGGTTCGTTCGCGTACCTTTTGCTCCAGAATTTCCGCCTGCCGGCTTTGCCGGTTATACAAATAACGGACTTCCAGCATATTTTCGATGCGTTGCAAAACTTCCAGCCGGTCGAAGGGCTTGGTCAGGAAATCCTTGGCCCCACTTTGCAGCGCCTTCAGGCGGGTTTCCATATCCCGTTGCGCGGTAAGCACGATAATCGGCAGGTAATCTTCATTGTGGATATCCTTAAGCGCCTCCATAACCTGAAAGCCGTCCATATGGGGCATCCGGATATCGAGCAGAATCAGGTCGAAATTATATTTCTGGTGCAAGTCCCTGACAGTCCGGGAATCGGTGGTGCTGCGGACGTTTTTAAATTCCTCGATATTCAGCAATTGCTGCAAAAGTTGAACGTTGGCTCGATTGTCATCGACTATCAAAATCCGAGAATTTCTTGCTATCCCATATATATTTTCCATATCAATAAGACTACCGGATCACCTGTGAATTGGCGACTCTATTAAGTTGATTACCATTGGCATCTGGTTGATATAGTGTGCCGATTATGAAAATCAGCCAATATTTTCGCATTGCTAACATAAACCAGAAAAATCATGAATGTATCGCTGCAATCAACTACCTACCGAATTCTACTAATCGATGATGACCCCCGGCACGGCGAACTAATCGGCGGATTGCTGGCGACGGCGCATCACCGTTACGACATAGAAACGGCATCGGATTATGACGATGCAATAGAAAAAATAGCTAGTGACAATTATGCGGTTTACCTGGTTTCGGCGAATTTCGCGGGCGACCGGGGCCTGGAGGTTATCTGGGAAATTTCCGGTCGTGGCTGCAAGGGGCCGGCCCTGCTTTTATCGCATGAAGACGGCTACGAAAAAGAGGAAGAAGCCTTCAATCTGGGCACCATGGTGTTCCTGACCTGGAGCCAGCTACAGCCCCGGTTTCTGGAACGAATGATCCGCCACGCCATCGACCGGAAGCGCCATGAAGACAATATCCGCAACGAACAGGAAGAACTAATCGGGCGGATGATGGATATCCAGGATACCCGCGACCGTTTCGAGGCGCAAAGCGCCGAATACGTCGAACTGGCGGAAGAACTGGCGATGGCTCAGGTTAAGCTGCAAAAGGCGCTGGACGACGTCACCGAAAGCAAGCAGCAACTGGAGCGCCTAAATCAGGAAAAAAACCGCTTCTTTTCGATTATCGCCCACGACCTGCGAAGCCCGTTCACCTCGCTTCTGGGCTTTACCGGGCTGATCGCCGCCGGCGCCGGCAAACTGCGGCCGGAACAGGTTGTCGACTACGCGATCAACATCAACGAATCGGCCAAGCAGGTATTCGCCTTGCTGGAAAACCTGCTGGAATGGGCTCGCCTGCAAATGGATCAAATCGCCTCGGAACCGGGGATACTGGACCTGAACGCCATCGTCGCCAGGACCGTCGATGTACTGGGTCCGGTCGGCCGGGACAAGGGGGTCGCCGTGGCCGCCCGAATTCCCGAAGGCCTGACTTGTTTCGCCGATGAGCACATGATCGATACGGTAATCCGTAATCTGGTCAACAACGCCATCAAATTCACCCCCGAAGGGGGCGCCGTCACCATCTCGGGCCGGCTTGACGGCGATAGGTGCGAAATCACCGTGGCCGATACCGGCGTTGGACTGAACGCCGACCAGATCGAAAGCCTGTTCCAACTGGGTGACCAGAATTCGACAAAGGGCACCGGAGGCGAAAAGGGCACCGGCCTGGGACTGCTGCTGTGCCGGGACCTGCTGGACAAGAATAACGGGTCCATCTCGGTGACCAGCAAACCCGGCGAGGGCTCGACCTTCACCATCAACCTGCCGCAGACCTGAATCATGCCTCGCGACCCGCGCTACGACATTCTTTTCGAGCCGGTCAAAATAGGCCCGGTCACCGCCCGCAACCGTTTCTATCAGGTCCCCCATTGCAACGGCATGGGACACCGCAACCCCAGCAGCATGGCGGCCATGCGCGGCATCAAGGCGGAAGGCGGCTGGGCCGTGGTCTGCACCGAAGAATGCGAAATCCATCCATCGACCGATGTTTCGCCCCATGCCGAGGAACGCTTGTGGGGCGACGCCGATATCCCGCACCTGGCCCGCATGGCCGACGCCGTCCATGAACACGGCGGCCTGGCCGGCATTGAACTGGTCCATCAGGGCCACGAGGCCAGCAACCGATATTCCCGCGAGGCCCCCATGGGGGTGGCCAACCTGACCGGTCATGATTTCGATCCGGTCCAGGCCTACGCCATGGACAAGACCGACATCGCCAATGTCCGGCGCTGGCATCGTCAGGCGGCACTGCGGGCCAAGGCGGCCGGGTTCGATATAATTTATGTCTATGCCGGGCATTCCCTGTCGCTGCCCATGCATTTTCTGGGCCGCCGCCACAACGACCGCACCGACGAATACGGCGGGTCTCTGGAAAACCGGGTGCGATTGTTGCGCGAACTGGTCGAAGACGCCAAGGAAGCCGTCGGCGACACCTGCGCCATAGCGGTCCGCCTGGCCACCGATGAACTGATCGGAAAGGATGGCATCACCGTCGATGAAAGCCGCGACGTTATCGAAATGCTGGCCGACTTGCCGGACCTGTGGGATGTCAACCTGAGCGATTGGTCCCATGATTCCGAAACATCGCGGTTCGGCCAGGAGGGCGCGCAGGAACCCTATGTGTCGTTCGTCAAGCGGGTCACCGGCAAACCGGTGGTCGGGGTCGGACGGTTCACCTCGCCCGACGCCATGGCCGCCCAGGTCAGGCGCGGCGTGCTCGATATGATCGGTGCCGCCAGACCGTCCATCGCCGACCCGTTCCTGCCGCAAAAGATAGACGAAGGCCGAATCGAAGACATCCGCGAATGTATCGGCTGTAACATCTGTGTCAGCAGCGACTGCATGGTCGTGCCAATCCGCTGCACCCAGAACCCGACCATGGGCGAGGAATGGCGGCGCGGCTGGCACCCGGAACGGATCGCCGGGAAAAAATCCGACGCCAGGGTATTGATCGTAGGAGCCGGACCGGCCGGGCTGGAATGCGCCCACGCCCTTGGTAAAAGAGGTTACCGGGTGGCCCTGGCCGAGGCCGGGACGGAATTGGGCGGGCGGGTAACCCGCGAAAGCACCCTGCCCGGCCTGGCCGCCTGGGCCAGGGTTCGCGATTACCGGACCGGTCAGATCGCCCCCATGAACAATGTCGAGGTCTATCTGGACAGCCGTCTGGAACCCGCCCACATACACGAATTCGGCGCCGACCACGTGGTGCTGGCGACCGGCGCACGCTGGCGCAAGGATGGCCTGGGCCGCAACAATTGCAGCCCGGTTCCGGGTTCGGGTCTGCCCCATGTGCTAAGCCCGGACGATATCATCGACGGCGCCCCGGTCAACGGGCCGGTGGTGGTGTTTGACGATGACCACTACTACATGGGCGGGCTCATCGCCGAGATGCTGCGCGACCGGGGTCTTGACGTAACGCTGGTCACCCCCGCCGCCGACGCCTCGACCTGGACCCACAACACGCTCGAACAAAAACGCATCCAGACCGGCTTGCTGAACAAGGGCGTCGAAATCGTCGCCCTGCATAATTTGGCATCCATCGAGGCCGGCGGTGTCGAGTTGTCTTGCATCTACACCGGTCGCCGCAGCCGGCGCACCGCCGGCACGGTGGTGATGACGACCATGCGGCTGCCGCAAGGCACGCTCTACCGCGAACTGACGGATAACGGGTCGGCGCTGAGCCGCGCCGGCATCAAATCGGTGACCCGCATCGGCGACGCCCTGGCCCCGTCGACCATCGCCGCCGCCGTCTACTCGGGCCACCGCTACGCCCGTGAACTGGATGAACCGACCGCCGACGGCGCCCCGTTCAAACGAGAACTGGCGGCGCTGTCCACCCTCTTCTAGGGCCTATCCGGGCTCATACCAAGGCTTCGGCCCCGTGCCGTCGGGGCGAACGACCGCTCAGCAATCCTTGCCGCGGCGATCCCGCAGGCGCCGCCGGCAGGCCGCGGCGAAGGCGCTGAACAAGGACAGGTAAAACGGGTTTTCCATGACTCGCCATTCCGGATGCCACTGCACGGCCAGGGCGAATGACCTGGCCGCCGGCGCACTGATAGCCTCGATTAATCCATCCGGCGCAGTCGCCTCGACCCGCAAACCCCGGCCCAGGGTTTCGATCCCCTGGCCATGCAGCGAATTGACCCTGGCCGTTAGCGCACCGGACAATCCGGCGATCATGCCACCCGGGTTTATGGCCACTTCGTGCGTCGGGGCGAACTTGATATCGGGCGGATCATCCGGTACGACCCGGTGATCCATTTTTCCCGGCAGGTTCTGCACCTTCTGATGCAGGGTGCCGCCGAAAGCCACGTTTAGTTCCTGAAAACCGCGGCAGATGCAGAAAACCGGCACCGCCGCCGCCACCGCTTCAACAATCAGCGGCAGGGTGGTGGCGTCACGGTGAGGATCGTGCAGGGTATCGTGATCGCTGGCCGGGCCATCGTAGTGGTGCGGCTCCACATTCGAGGGACTGCCGGTAAACAGCAAGCCATCGACCCGGCTTAACAGGGCCTTGCGGTCAAGCGCCTGGCCCAACGTCGGAACCACCAGCGGCAGCGCCCGGCAGGCGGTCTCGACGGCCTGGATGTACCTGTGCCCGGCGGTTTCGAAATCCTGGCCATCGATTACCTTGCGGCACCCCGACACCCCGACCAGCGGCGGCCCCAATTCAAAACCATGCGTTGGTGCGTCGATCATATGCGACCCTATGTCAGCAATAACAGTATGAAAATAAAATCAGTCACCGGGACAACGAAAAAGGGGCACCCCCGGCGGGGCGCCCCTTTCGTATCGGATGGCGCTCGATAAATCAGTCGGAAACAACCAGATTTTCAGCCGAACTTTTTCCGTTTTGCCCAGGCACCAGTTCAAAATCCAACTTTTGCCCTTCGCGCAATGTCGATAAACCGGCGCGCTCGACGGCGGAAATATGGACGAAAGCGTCGCTGGAACCATCTTCAGGTTCGATAAATCCATATCCCTTAGTCGGATTGAACCATTTTACTGTCCCGGTCGTCATATCATATCCTTTCTCTGTATTTCACTCCCTGCAAGGCCACGATTTTTATGCTCAAACCATTGGCGCTTTTTCGGCCTAAAGCCCATTCGCCGGAAGATATAATCGACGGGCCGCTATTGCCGAGCTTCCATAAAAGGCATTTTCGGCCATTTTTCAAGCATATTTATCAATTATGAGGGGCAATACCAACTTACGGATGATACATTTAAGGCCGCATCGTCGCCTTTTCACGACCATTATTTCCCCCATCGGGGCGGGCGGGGGAAAATCCAATTAACTGTTTCTTATCAGGCCCCAAATATAGTATCTATTGCCAGTAATATATAAAAATACAGTGGATATATTTGGCATAATGTTTAACCGTATTACCGGAAAACTTCCGTGTCTGCTTGGTGGTTTCGCCGTGGCGGTCACCGTTCTGGCTGCCCGCCCGGCGCACCCGGAACCGCTGGCCGACCTGTTGCCGGGTTTCCTGGAAAGCCAGAATCAGTACAAGGCGGCCCTGGCCGACGCCGATGCCGCCGCCGAGAACGCCATCGCCTCGATGGGCGGTTTCTATCCAAGCATCGATATTACCGCCACTTACGGCAACGAACAGCAGATGAAGCCGGCGGCGACCGACACCAACCTGGTATCGCGCGAGGCCGATTTTTCGGTCACTCAGCGAATATGGGATAACGGCGCGACCAGCGCCACCGTCCGCTCGGCAGGATTGCTGCAAAGGCAGGCCGAGGCGGTGCTTGCATCGACCCGTTCGGCGCTGTTGTTGCGCGCCGTGGCCGCCTACGCCAATGTAGTACGGGCCGCAGAAACCCTGAAATTCGCCCTGAAGTCGGAACGGAATGTCAAGCGACAAACCGAACTGGAAGACGCCCTGGTCAAACGCGGCGCCGGTTTTTCGACCGACGTGCTACAGGCCAAGGTCCAGCTTGCCGGGGCCCAGGCCCGCCGTTCACGGGCCGATGGCGCCCTGAAAATTGCGATCAACGCCTATCGCACCCTGTTCAAAAAAGTTCCCGGCCCCATCGACGGCATGGACAAGCTGGCCGCCCCGGTTGACCGGTTGCCGGCGACCGTCGATGACGCCGTCGAGCGGGCGCTCAGGACCAACCCGCTGCTGATCGCCGCGAACCTGACCAGCGACATCGCCCGGTCCGGAGTAAGCCAAACCCGCGCGACCAGCTATTCGCCGACGATCGATGGCATAATCGACTACAAGTTCAAACGCGATGTCAGCGCCACCGGCGGCAATCAAAGAGAAATTTTCAGCAAGCTGCAAATGAAGTTCCCCTTTAACCTGGGGTTGACGGCGGCCAACACGCTAAAAGCCGCCGAGCGCTCATTTGATGCTTCGGTCTACCGCTACGCCGATACCAGGGACCAGATCACCGAGCAGACGCGCAATGCCTGGGAACAATTCCAGACGGCCAGGATCAATGCCGGCCTGCTTGCCAACCAGGCCAATATCGCCGCCGAATTCCTGGCGTTGGCGCGCCGGGAAAGGACCCTTGGCAGGCGCTCTTTGCTTGATGTTCTGACCGGTGAAACGGCCGAAATCAATGCCAGAAGCGACACCGCTTCGGCCCAGACCGATGTTATCGTCGCCGCCTACACCCTGCTTGAGGTCATGGGCGAACTGAACGAGGCCGCGCTGGGGCGACCCGCCCGCGAGTAATATATTTTTCGGCGGGTCGGTTTGGGCGGAAGGTAATTTTTCTAAGATAAAGGGCGACCGGCCATTGAAAGAACTGTTTCGCCGTTTGATGCTCCGTCCGTGGCTGGCCTCGGAAATCGCCGTCGCCTCGCTATTCGCCAATTTGCTGGCGCTGGCCTCGCCGTTGTTCGTTATCCAGGTCCTTAACCGCTATATCGCCCATGGCGTCGACGCCACGCTGGCGACCCTGGCCAGCGGAACCGTCCTGGCCATTATCCTGGAATTGTTGTTCCGCCGGATCCGCAGCCGCCTGGCCCGCGACTTAAGCGCCGAGGCCGATTTCGAAGTATCGACCGGCGGCTTCGGGTTGCTGGTCAAGGCCCGGGCCGGATTGCTGGAGCGCATCCCGCCGGGACAGCGGCGGCAGCTTGCGGCGGCGGCGGCGACCGTCGAAGGCGCGTACGGGGCGACCAATCTGGCCACCGTTTATGACGTTCCTTTCGCACTGCTGTTCCTGGGCGTCCTGTTTTTGCTAAGTCCGGTCTTGTCCGGTATCGTCGCGTTGTTTTTAATCGCAGTCTTTATGATCGGGGTAATCGGGGCCTGGTCGGTTCGGGAACCGACCCGCCGCCTGATCCAGGCCGGCGGCAACGCCAATGCCCTGGTCACCACGGCGACCGAACACATCGATACGGTCCGAGCCTTCAACGCCGGCGAGACACTGCATCGGCAATGGCGCCGGCAGACTGCGGCCAGCCAACAACTGCGGGCCTGGATAGAGGCCCGGCAGGGCCTGATACAAACCCTGAGCCAGACGGCGACGGCCCTGATGAGCGTCCTGGTCGTGGCCACCGGGGCTCGGCTGGTGGTCGGCGGCGACATCGATATCGGGATCATGATCGGCGCCAACATCCTGGCCGCCAGGACGCTGCTGCCGGTGGCGCGGTTTTCCCAACTTGGCGGCGTGTTCGCCCGGGCCGGCCAAAGCCTGGACATGATCCGGGAATTCACCAAATTGCCGCTGGAGCCCGACAGCGGTTCCTGCAAGGAGAATTTCAGCGGCGGCGTTGAATTCAAGGACGTATCGTTTGCCTATCCCGGCGCCAGCACACCGCTGTTTGAAGCCCTGTCGCTGCGGATAGATCCCGGCAGCATAGTCGTCGTCACCGGCGGCAATGGGGCCGGCAAGACCACCCTGGCCCGGCTGCTGGCCGGAATAATCGAACCGGTGCGCGGCCAAATTCTGGCCGATGGCCTTGACTTGCGCCAGGCGGCGCCGGAATGGTGGCGCCGCCAGATTGTTTATCTGCCCCAGGAACCGGCGCTGCTGGACGCCAGCATCGGCGATAATCTGAAAATCACCAACCGTTCGATATCCGACGAGGCGCTGGCCCGGGTTATCGCCGCCGCCGGACTCGACCGCTATATCGATCAGAGCCCCGGCGGCCTGGAGACCCCGATCACCGATAACGGGCGCACCCTGTCGCTGGGTATTCGCCGCCGCATGGCGCTGGCCCGGGCCTTGGCCACCGACGGCAAACTGGCGATCCTGGATGAACCGACCGAAGGGCTGGACCGGGAAGGCATCGCGTGTGTTTATGCCGCCATGCGGGAAATGGCGGCGCAAGGACGCACGATTATCGCCACCTGCCATGACCCGAAACTGATTAAAGGCGCCCATCTGGTCATCGATCTGGATCGCAAGCCGGCGCCGCGCATTATCAAGCGACCGCAGGCGGTGCACGGCGCGGGGGACGACAGCCAATGAACACCGAAGCGCCCGAAACACCCATGGGCCGGTCCGCCGGCAAGACCACGCACCTGTTCCTGGCGCTGCTGGTTTTTACCTGTGTCGCCTTCGTGGCGTGGGCGTCAATCGGCACCCTGGATATCGTCAGCCTGGCCAGCGGCGAAGTCATCCCGTCTTCCCAGGTCAAGAGAGTACAACATCTGGAAGGCGGCATAGTCCGGGAAATTTCGGTCAGCGAGGGACAGCTTGTCAGTCCGGGTCAGCAACTGGTTGTGCTGGAACCGACCCAAAGCGGCGCCGATGTCCGTGAACTGGCGGTGCGGTTACGTTCGCTGCGGGTTGAAATTGCCCGCCTGGAGGCCGAAGCCGGGGGCCAGAAACGGCCGGTTTTTCCCGCCGACCTGATGGCCAGCAACCCGAAACTGGTGCGCCAGACGCTGGCGCTATTTGACAATCGTCGCCGCGCCAAGCAGAACCGCATCGAAAGCCAGAAACAGGCGGTTATCCAAAAACGTCAGGATGTCCGGGAAATCAGCGCCCGCATCCGCAATCAGCGGGACAGCCTGAAATTAGTGGCCGAGCAGATCGCCATCAGCGAAGAATTAATGAAGGAAGACCTGACCAACCGCTATGTCCAGCTGGACCTGCTGAAAGAAGCCAGTCGCCTGAAAGGCCAGAACGAACAGGACCTGGCCGCCCTGGCGCGGGCCCGCTCGGCGCTGAAGGAAGCCCAGTCGCAGTTGCAGGGCATCTACAATTCCTTCGCCGAGGAAGCGGGCAAGGAGCTCGAATCATCGCGTCTGGAATACAATGAACTGTCGCAGCGGATCGATAAATACCGGGACAGCCTGGAACGCACGATCCTGCGTTCGCCGGTCACCGGCATCATCAAGACCCTGTATCCAACGACCATCGGCGGTGTCCTTAAACCCGGCGACGCGGTCGTCGATATTGTCCCCGCCGGGGACAAACTGGTAATCGAAGCCAGGCTGCAAACCCAGGATATCGGCTATGTTCAGGCGGGCCAGCCGGCCCTTGTCAGGTTGGCTTCAAACGATGCCCGGCGCTTCGGCGGCCTGGACGGCACGGTGGTTCAGGTCAGCCCCGATACCCTGATAACCCGCGACGGCATCCCCTATTACAAGGTCCGCATCGAGACCGCGCAGGATCGCTTTTCGCGAGGCGACCGGCAATACCGGCTGTTCCCGGGCATGCAGGTGGTCGCCAGCATCCGCACCGGCAGCCGTACCGTGCTGGAATATCTGGCCGGCCCGATCCTTGTATCCTTGAGCGGGGCAATGAAGGAACGATGAAAATGTATAAAATCTTTACCGGCTTTGTTGTTTACCTGATGCTTGTCTGGCCGGCGCTTGCCGACCTTAATAAAGGCCTGGCGGCGGCCAGGACCGGCGACTACGAAACGGCCATCGGGGAATTCAGGCCATTGGCCGAACAGGGCGACGCTAACGCCCAGTTCTTCCTGGGCCAGATTTATCGCCGGGGACTGGGCGTTACGCAAGACGATGCCGAGGCGGTCCGGCTGTTCAGCCTAGCCGCCGCCCAGGGCAACGCCAGGGCCGGGTTCAACCTGGGCTGGATGTTTTCCAGGGGATTTGGCGTTAACCAGGATTGGCCGACCGCCATCAGATGGTTCCGCATGGCCGCCGAAAAAGGCAATGCCGACGCCCAGTACAATCTGGGCCTGATCTATGACGAAGGACAGGAGGTAGCCCGGGATTTCACCAAGGCCCACAAGTGGTATTCCCTTGCCGCCGAACAGGGTAACGCCGGCGCCCAGTATTATCTGGGCTGGTTTTACCACAAGGGACTGTATGTCGAACAGGACAACACGCTGGCCGTAAAATGGTTCCGCAAGTCCGCCGAACAGGGCAACCCCAGCGCCCAGGCCAATCTGGCGGTCATGTATGCGCGGGGCTGGGGGGTCACGCGCGACTATGTGGAAGCCTATAAATGGGGTGGCCTGGGCAGCGCCAACGGCAACGAAAACGCCGCCAAGCTGCGCGATTACGTGGCCCGGAAAATGACCCCGGAGGAAATATCCGAAGCCGAAAAACAAATTCGTGACTGGCATCGAACGCAATAACCAATCTCGCGCTGCCCAAGTGGTCCGGAGAGTGCTATACTGAACAAGCGGATTGTTACTGGCCGAAACCGAAATTAAGGAGTCGGACGATGACGACGGTAGAACAATTGCTTGCACACAAGGGCCGGGATGTCCTGACCATCGATCCCGAAGCCACCGTTCTGGATGCGATCCGGGAATTCGTCGATAAGAATGTCGGCTCTCTGGTGGTCATGGAAGACGGCAAGCTGGTCGGCATTTTCACCGAACGGCAATATGCCAGAAATGTCTTCCTGAAAGGCAAGTCCTCGCCGACGACGACCGTTCGAGAGGTCATGGAAACCAATGTCGCCTACGTCGGTCCGGAGCATACGGTGCCGGAATGCATGGCCATCATGACCGAGAAGAGATACCGCCATTTGCCGGTGATAGAGGGCGACGAGGTAGTCGGCATGGTGTCCATCGGGGATCTGGTGGAAAGCACTATTTCGGAACAGAAATTCACCATCGAACAGCTCGAACATTACATTCGAAGCTAGATCGAATTATCTGCGTTCGATTAAACGCGGGTTGCGCAGGTCGCCCTGGCCGAAAACTTATCTGACCGTTTCGGGCAACGGGTCTTCGCCGCCTGACGCGGTTTCCAGGCCCTCCAGCTTTTTCGCCGCCGTCTCCATTTCCTGATCGGCCAGGCATCTGGTTATAGCCAGGCGCTGCTCTACCGCCTTGATATATTCATACAACTGCCGGCCCTCGACCCGGATGCCGAGTTTCTTTGAAATGACGGCACCGCCCCGGGTATGAATCGCCCGCACCCGATCCAGATGTTTCTGCCATTTCTCGATATAGGCATCCCAGTCGCCGCCATGGCGGGCGTCGACATAGCGTATCATTTTCTCGCGATCGGTATCATCCCACCACTTGACCGACGGGATCGTCGGGCACACCGTCGCCGCCCGGGACGCCGGGGCGGAAATTCCCAACGCCAACGCGAAAAGGAAAATTGATAAAGATATCCTGACAGCAGTATTATTCATTGGCCCGGTATCTGCGGAAGTTTAATTACCTACTGGATAATATAGCGTAGCTTCATGACATAAGCCTTACAAACCAAATATTAATAACAAGGCATTCAGATTATGGCGGGAAATATGACCAAACTGGCGATCATCGCCGGATTGACGGCCCTGAAAATGCCGGGACCGGTATCCGGTCTGTTGTATGCGGGACGGCGAATCAGCAAGGATGGCCTGTTGCTCGACGCCAAGGCGCAATTGGTCTGCGATATCGTCGAACTGGTCCGCACGACCCCCGTCAAGGATCTGACACCGGCGCAAAGCCGTGCTCAACTGGCCACCTTCGCGCGTTTGCTGGGCGGCAAACCGGCGGCGGTCGCGGCGGTCGAAGAACTAATTATTCCGGGGCCGGAGGGAAATATCCCGGCCCGCCTGTACCGCCCCCTTGACGCCCCGCAGGGCCCCTTGCCGGTACTGCTGTTTTATCATGGCGGCGGCTGGATTCAGGGCGATCTGGAAACCCACGATCAACCCTGCCGCCTGCTCGCCAACGGCTCCCGATGCCTGGTGCTGGCGATTGATTACCGTCTCGCCCCGGAACACAAGTTTCCGGCGGCGGTAGATGACTGCCTGGCGGCGTTTCGCTGGCTCCGCGATAACGGCGCCGAAATAGGCGGTGACGGCGACCGTATAGCGGTCGGCGGCGATTCCGCCGGCGGCAACCTGGCCGCCGTGGTCTGTCAACAAATCGCCCGGGCCGGCGAGGCCGGACCCAAATTCCAGTTGTTGATTTATCCGGCCACCGACTACCGCCTGGCCAGCCGCTCGTTCGAATTGTTCGCCGATGGCTTTTTCCTGACCCGCGAGCGTATCGAGTGGTACCTGGGACTGTACCTGGACAACCCGGACGAACAGGGACCGGACCCGCGCTTTTCACCCTGCCTGACCGAAGACCTTGGGGGGCAGCCGCCGGCGCTGGTCATCACCGCCGGTTTCGACCCCCTGCGCGATGAGGGCCACGACTACCACCGGCGGCTGCTGGCCGCCGGCGTCAAGTCCGACCACCTGCAATACGACGGCATGATCCACGCCTTTATCAACATGGCCGGGGTATTGCCGCAGGGACGGGACGCGCTGGCGCGGTCGGCGGCGGCGCTTAATACCAAATTGCAGAAAGAATGACTTATAGAAATTCTACCGGCGCTTTTCTGGTTTCCTAAGGACCGGCCCGTTCCGCCTTCTGGGCATCGACCACGGCCAGCGCGCTCATGTTAATCAGGCCGCGTACGGTAATTGACGGGGTGACGATATGCACCGGCCTGGCCAGACCCAGCAGAATCGGCCCTACCGATACCCCCTCTCCCAGCGATTTAAGCAGGTTAAACGCCGTGTTGGCGGCATCCAGGGTCGGCAGGATCATAAGATTGGCCTGGCCCTTCAACAATGAATTGGGAAACACCCTTTCACGCAATTCTTCGTTCAGGGCGGCGTCGGCGTGCATTTCGCCTTCCACATGCAGTTCCGGGGCGACCTCGGCCAGGCGTTTGACGGCGGCCGCCATTTTCCGCGCCGTCGCGGTATTGGCCGAACCGAAATTGGAATGGGACAGCAGGGCAATTTTCGGTTCAATGCCGAATCGCCGCACGGATTCCGCCGCCATGATGGTCATTTCAACCAGTTCCTCGACCGTCGGCTCGGGCGTAACATGGGTGTCGCAGAAAAAGAACGTGCCCTTCGGCAGGATCAGCGCGCTCATCGCCGAGAGATCACGGCCGCCGTCTTTCAGCCCGATAACATCGCGCACATAGCGGACATGCCAGTCGTACTGGCCATAGGTGCCGCAAATCATGGTGTCGGCCTCGCCGCGCAGCATCATCAGGGCCGCAATGACCGTAGTGTTGGTCCTGACGATGGTTCGGGCGGCTTCCGGCGATACCCCCTTGCGTTCCATCAGGGCGTGAAATTGCCGCCAATAGGAATCGTATCTGGGATCGTCTTCCGGATTGACGATCTCGAAATGCCTGCCCGGCTCGATCCTCAGCCCCAATCGCTCGATCCGGGCCTTGACCACTTCGGGGCGGCCAATCAGGATCGGTCGGGCCAGGCCCTCGTCGATGATCGACTGCGTAGCCCTTAGTACGCGCCGGGATTCGCCTTCGGTAAAGACCAGGCGCTTGGGGTTTTGCTTGGCCCGTTCGAATATCGGTTTCATCAACATGCCCGAACGGAAAACGAACCGGCCCAGGCTTTCCTGATAGGCCGCGAAATCTTCTATGGGGCGGGTGGCAACGCCGCTGGCCATCGCCGCACGGGCCACCGCCGGGGCAATTTCGATGATCAGGCGGGGGTCGAATGGCTTGGGGATCAGGTAGTCCGGCCCGAACTTCAGGTCTTCGCCACGATAGGCCGAGGCGACAATTTCCGACGATTCCGCCATCGCCAGATCGGCCAGGGCGGTAACGCAGGCGATTTTCATTTCCTCGTTAATAGTGGTCGCCCCGACATCGAGGGCGCCGCGAAAAATAAACGGAAAACACAATACATTATTGACTTGGTTGGGATAGTCGGAACGCCCGGTGGCGATCACCGCGTCGGGCGCCGCGGCGCGGGCCTGATCGGGGGAAATTTCCGGCAGCGGATTGGCCAGCGCCATGATCATCGGCTTGCTGGCCATGCGCTTGACCATCTCGGGAGTAAGCACCCCGGGCGCCGAAAGCCCCAAGAAGACATCGGCGCCGTCGATCACCTGATCCAGCGTACGAGCCTGCGTTTCGATGGCGTAGCGGGATTTATGTTCGTCCATTTCCTCGCTGCGACCGACATATACGACGCCGATGCGATCGACCAGGGTAACATTTTCAGGAGCCAGGCCCAGGCTGACCAACAGGTCCAGACAGGCGATGCCGGCCGCGCCGCCGCCGGTCGAGACCAGCTTGACGTTTTCTAGGGATTTACCGACCACGCGAAGGCCGTTCAGCACCGCCGCGCCGGCGACGATAGCGGTGCCGTGCTGGTCGTCATGGAACACCGGGATTTTCATGCGCCGGCGCAACTCGCGCTCGACCCGGAAACATTCCGGGGCCTTGATATCTTCCAGGTTTATCGCCCCGAAGGTCGGCTCCAGGCTGGCGACGATATCGATCAACTTGGCCGGATCGGTTTCGTCGATTTCAATGTCGAAGACATCGATGCCGGCGAATTTCTTGAACAGCACCGCCTTGCCTTCCATCACCGGCTTGGCAGCCAGCGGGCCAATCGCGCCCAGGCCCAGAACGGCGGTGCCGTTGCTCACCACGCCGACCAGATTGCCGCGCGCGGTAACGCTGGAAACCTGGACCGGATCATTGACGATTTCCTGACAGGCCACGGCCACGCCCGGCGAATAGGCCAGCGCCAGATCGAGTTGGGTGGTCAGCGGCTTGGTCGCCATTACCTGCAACTTGCCGGGCGTCGGCAGGCGGTGATAATCGAGCGCCGCGTCGGTAAAATCTTCGGCCATTCCCTGTCTCCGGACATCCCCGTCTTTTCGCCGATCATGTTAACAGATGACCGCCCGCCATGATATGCTGCAGCGACTTTTTTCCCAACCGCCGGAAATACATCGGAATGGACGACCCCGATACGCCACCATTTCTGATCGGCCATCGCGGAGCCTGTGGGCGCGCCCCGGAAAATACCCTCGGCTCGATCCGCAAGGCCGCCGAACTGGCCCTGCGCTGGGTCGAATTCGACGCCATGCTGTGCGCCGACGATCAAATTATCCTGTTCCATGACGACCAACTGGACCGCATCACCGGACGCGACGGGAAGACCGCGGAAACGCCGCTGGCGGCGCTTCGCGTCATGGACGCCGGCAGCTGGTTTTCGAAAGACTTCGCGGGTGAAAAAATCCCGACGCTGGAAGAAGCCTTCGCCTTGCTTGGTGAACTGGGCCTGGGCGCGGTGGTTGAAATAAAGCCGAGCGAAGGACGCGGCGTCGCGACCGGGGCGCTGGTCGCGGCGGCGGTGCGGGACCGCTGGCCGCGCCACCTGCCGGTCCCGATAATCTCCAGCTTCAACGAACAAGGCCTGGCCCAGGCCCGTGATCTGGCCCCGGATATTCCGCGCGCCCTGAACCTGTACAAAAGCCTGGATGGCTGGCGGGACAAACTGCTGAAATATGACTGCGTGGCGCTGCATTGTCTGGAAACGCTGGTCGACCGACCGACGGTAGCGGCGATCACCGGGCTCGGCTATGATCTACGCTGTTTCACGGTCAATGACCCCAAGCGCGCCCGGCGGCTGCGGTCCTGGGGGGTGGCCTCGGTATTTACCGATTACCCGGACCGACTTGGCCAATGATCGCAACGGAAAACACCTGATGCCAAACACCCTGATCGTCGATGACGATACACACATCGAAACCCTGTTTAAAAACAGTGGCGGCGGTAATGACTTCACCTTCGCCCACTCCGACGAAGACGCGCTGGCCATATTACAGGGCCGGGATGATATCGATATCGCCCTGGTCGCCATCGACAGCGATGTAATCGGCGGCATGGGCCTGTTCAAACGGCTGCGCGATCGGCGGCTGCGGATACCACGAATCGCCCTGACTTCGGGCAGCGACCTGCAACTGATTCGCGGCGCCATGAACGACGGCGCCGTTGACTTCCTGACCAAGCCGGTATCGGTCGATGACCTGAACGCCACCATCGACAAGGTCTACAAGGATTGCGAGGCCCGCCGCGAGGCCTGGCGAACGGAATCCGAACTGGCCGCGATCCGCCGCGAGATCGATATCGCCGGGACCATTCAAAAACGCATCCTGCCCCGGAAATTTCCCGAACGGGACGATCTTGACCTGTTCGCCAGAACCACCCCGGCCAGGGATATCGGCGGCGATTTCTATGATTTTTTCGATCTGGGCGCCGACAAAATGGCGCTGGTCGTGGCCGATGTTTCCGGCAAGGGGGTCCCGGCCGCCTTTTTCATGGCCGTGGCGCGGACCCTGATCCGGGCCACGGCGACCCAGGAAGAACAACCCGGACGCTGCCTGGAACGGGTAAACTCACTGCTTTTTCATCACGATATTCCGGGCATGTTCGTGTCCGTCTTCTACGGCATCCTGGACACCGAATCGTGGACCATGACCTATGCCAACGGGGGCCACCTGCCGCCCTACTTAATTCCCGGCGGCGATGGCCAGGTTGTCGCCCTGGGCGGCGGCGACGGGGTCGTGCTGGGGGTTCAGGAAGGTATTCCATACGAGCAGGAAACCGTCGCCATCGAGCCCGGGGCGACACTGTTTTTCTATACCGACGGCCTGACCGAGGCGTTTGACGTTAACCGCAACCAGTTTTCCGACGAACGGCTGCTGGAATATTTAATCGACAACCGCAGCCTGTCGGCCCACGCCCTGACCGACAACGTGTTCGCGTTTGTCAACCTGTTCACCGGCGAGGCCCCGCAATCCGATGACATAACTTCGCTGGCGATCAAGCGGTTTTAGAACATGTCATGGCTTCGGGATGAGCCGGTGAGTTCCCTGACGATTTCAACCGCCGGCGGAATATCGCCGATGGCCCCGTCCCGCACCGTCCTGAGCGCCCGTTCGGGCGAGCCAACCCGAACCATGCTGACGATGCCGGCGTTCTTGGCCCGGGCGGTAAAATTCCGTCAACCGGCTATTCTTCTTGTCGTATTGAATCATTGCAGACATCATAAATACAGCACCTGTAAACGTAAGGACCCTGCCCCATGCAGCCGCCCCGCGACCGAGTACGACACCGTTTCCGCACCGCAGATCGTTGCAAGCGGCCATTTCGGTGAGCGAGACCGCTTCTGCCACCGCCCTGACCCGGGCTCAGGAAAAACTGGTGCTGGTGACCACGGCAGTGGTCAGCGGCATGGGTTTCGCCGACATGACGGCGGTCAACACCGCCCTGCCGATCATCCAGACGGAACTGGCCATGGACGCCACCAGCGCCCATTGGGTTGCCGAGATATATCTGCTGTTCGTGGCCTCGCTGATGATGATGGGCGGGGCCCTGGGCGACCGTTTCGGGCGACGGCGTATTCTGCGCTACGGGATCATCGCCTTCGCCGCTTCTTCGGTGTTGTGCGCGGCATCGGGTTCCGCCGCCACGCTGATCCTGGGCCGGGCCGCCCAGGGCATCGCGGCGGCGCTGGCCATGCCGTCCAGCCTGGCCCTGCTGAATGCCTGCTTCCCGCCCGAACGGCGGGGCCGGGCGGTCGGTTCGTGGGCGGCCATCACTTCGATGATGATCCCGCTGGGGCCGGTGGTCGGCGGGGCGGCGGTCGATCTGCTGTCGTGGCAATGGATTTTCCTGATTAACATCCCGATTTCGGCCTTTACCCTGTATACCCTGCGCGGAGTGCCGGCGCCGCCCTATGATCCGCCGGTCGGCGGCCGCCTGGATATCCCCGGCGTCACGGCCATCACGTTGGGCCTGGCGAGTCTGGTGTTCGGCCTGCTGGAAGGGGCCAGACGCGGCTTCGGCAATGACATCGTGATCGCCTCGCTGGCCGCCGCCGCCGTACTTTTACCCTTGTTCCTGATTATCGAAGCGACCCGTCGCGAGCCGATGTTGCCGCTGTGGATGTTCCGGCGGCGGGCCTTCGCCATGGCCAACCTGCAAACGGCGCTGTTCTTCGGCGGCTTCCACGGCGCTATTTTCCTGTTGCCGTTTTTCCTGATTCAGGTATTCGGTTATTCGGCCTTTCAGGCCGGTATCACGGCGCTGCCCGTATCGGCGGCAATTATTATAATGTCGACGCCGGTCGGGCGCTTTATGGACAGGTTCGGCCCCGGACCGCTGCTCGCTTTCGCCCCGTTTCTGGTCGCCGGCGGCCTTTATATGCTGGCCCGGGTGCCCGCCGACGGTGATTATCTGGGCGATATCCTGCCGGCTATTCTGGTGTTCGCCGGCGGCATCGGCTGTTACATCACGCCGATCACCACGGTCGCCATGAACGCCGCCGGCGAAGGCCGCAGCGGCCTGGCCTCGGGCGTCAACAATACCGTCGCCAGGGTCGCCGGCCTGATCGCCATCGCGCTGTTCGGGATTTTACTGACCACGGGTTTCACCGCCACCCTGACGCCGCGCCTGGACGGCCTGGGCCTGAATGCCGATCAGATGACCGCCGCCGCATCGCAGATCAAACGCCTGGGCGCCATGATCCCACCCGAAACCCTGACCGGACCACAGGCCGAGGCCTTTCGCG
>CAZZKE010000024.1:24441-36576 GCA_964655005.1 uncultured Thalassospiraceae bacterium
GGCGCCATGATCCCACCCGAAACCCTGACCGGACCACAGGCCGAGGCCTTTCGCGTCGCCGTCCGTGAAGCCTTCGCCGACGGCTTCAAAAACGCGCTGATGGCGGCGGCCGGATTGCTGTTTCTGGCCGGTGTGGTCGGCGTCCTGGGCCTGCGAAAAATCGGCGCCACACCGGGGGATTGATCGATCAGCGATTCAAACACATCTGCGGCAGGCCGTTGCCAGTTTTCTCGACGGTCTTGAAATTCTCATCCAGATTACACGATACCCGCTGCCGGAATGACGAGAAGCTGCGGAAAGAAACGACATCGACCGGTTCATCGAAATGGAATGTGACCCGCGTCCGGCCCGGCGCCGGCAACCGGGTAATACCGATTACTTCGCCGACAAATGGTTGGCCCAGATAGGTCCCGCTGACGCGCTCGCCAACCATTAACGGGGTGTCGTCATGGCCATTGCCGGCGGCTGCACACAGGACGTTCCAGTCTTTGTAACCCAACTGGTGGGCGAGGATTTCCAACGCCGAACTATGGGTGATGCGGTGGCCTTCCGCTTCTAACTTCGTCCGCAGCCGCCCGGCCTGGGCTTTCAAGGATTGGACGGATGGAACAGATGTCGCTTCATTCATTATCTCGCCTCACGCCGTTTCACATGTGGTTCGATGAATGGTGCTCGCGTTGCCACTTAACCACACAAAAATGCGTCAGCGGATAAAATCAGTCAGCGGCTTCACCTTGGCGAAATGCCAGCGAGCGGCTGGGGCCGTTTCCCATGGTGGCGAACTTAATGATTCCTGCTTGCCGCGTCAATATACACGGTTTGCCGGGATTGTCCGGTCACAAGGTCCGGGCCAATTTCCGGGCCTCGTATATGGCCATTGACGCGGTGCGGGCGGCGAGCGCGTCGCCCAGCGTATGGACTTCCAGACCGCTTTCGGCGAGTTCACCGGAAAGCCGGTCTTCCGGCGTGTTGGTGCAGGCCAGGACCAGGGTGTCGAAGTCGCGTTGTTCTTCATCGCCGGTATACAAATTGACCAGAGTCGCGGTGTTTCCCCGCCACGACCCAAGGCCCGTAGAAACTACCGTTTCCACGCCCATTTTCCAGAAACGCCGGCGCGTGGTATCGGCGGTCTGGGAATATTCCAACTGGCCGCAGGGGACATCGGCGGCGGTAACCAGTGTAACCATGTGCCGTTGTTCGGCCAGGTGCAGGGCCGTGCCCGAAGCCGGCCACCAGCCGTTGATATCGTCAAGCAGCAACACATTGGTCCCCGGCAAAATCGATCCGTCGAGCACATCGTGAGCGGTGCAAACATTATCCTGATCGGCGCCGGGCAGGCCGTCACGGCCCGGAAAGGCCCGCATATAGCCGGCGCGGTCGGGCCGCGAGCCGGTGCACAAGACGACCACATCGGCGGCCATGGCGGCGATATCCCGGGCGGTCATTTCGGTCCGCAGCCGGACCCGGACCCGGAGCTTCGCCAACTGCTGAGCGTACCAGTTTATCAGGCCGCCGATCTCGCCGCGCTCGGGCTGACCGGCGGCCAGACGGAATTGGCCACCCAGTTCCGATTGCCGTTCGGTCAGGGTTACCCGGTGGCCGCGTTCGGCGGCGACCCGCGCGATTTCCAGGCCGCCGGGACCGCCGCCGACGACCAGAATATGGCGGGGCGAGGCGGTCGACCCGGTTTCGTCCGGCCATTCCCACTCGCGCCCGGCGGCCGGATTGACCAGGCAGCTAAGCCAGTAGTCGCGCACCCGCCGCCCAATGCAAAGCTGGTTGCACGAGATGCAGGGGCGAATGTCTTCGGCCCGGCCCGCCGCCGCCTTGTCGGCCAAGCAGGGATCGGCGATCTGGGCGCGGACCAGCGAGGTCAGATCGCAAATCCCGTCGGCCAGGGCCTGTTCGGCATTGGCCGGTGTCTTGATGCGGGATTCCGCCGTCACCAGGGCGTGCCTGACGACGCCCTTGTAAGCATGGGCGTCGGCGATGCCCAAATTCATCGGGTGCTGGAAAGACGGTATGATCCTGGAAAATTCGGTCAGATAACTGCCGGTGCCGACCGAGAAATAATCGACCAGGCCGCGCCCGTCGAGCCAGGCGGCGATTTCCAGCTTGTCATCCAGGGTCATGCCGCCGGCACCGGGTTCAGCGCCGGTCACGGTCAGGCCGATGATGAAATTTTCGCCGTTGAGCGCCCGGATCCGGGTGATGATCTCGCGCACGAAACGAATCCGGTTTTCCATGCCGCCGCCCCACTTATCGTCGCGCCGATTGGTCACCGGCGACCAGAACTGGTCAATCAGGCAATTGTAACCGGCGAACAGATCGCAGCCATCGAAGCCCGCCGCCGCCATCCGCCCGGCGGCCATGACGAAACCGTCGATGACTTCTTCGATTTCGCCTTCAGACATGGCGTGGCTGCCCCACGGATCGTGAAAAGAGACCCGGCCCGATGGCGACCAGTAGGGATTCCATGAATTGTCCTGATCGCCATGGCCGCCGACATGATAGATTTGCTGGCAAATCGCCGCGCCCTCGTCATGGACGGCATCGGTGATTTTGCGGAAATGCGGGATAACATCGTCGCTGTCGCAGATAAAATTACCCCGCGTCAGGATTGCCGTCGGATGCGCCGGCATGGGCTCGACCACAATCAGCGCCGCACCGCCGCGCGCCCGCGCACGGTAATAACCCAGATGCCGCCGCCCCGGCAGGCCCAGTTCCGACATGTTCGGCGTATGCGCCCCAAACACGACACGGTTACGCAATTCCACATGACGCAGCTTGATCGGCGAAAACAGCTTTGGAAACGCCTTGGTCATTGCTCTCCTCCCGCAGCCTGCATCCGGAACATCCGGGCCAATATGGCGCGACCGCTTGCCTTCAGCCGCCAAACAGGCGCCGCCAGAAGGACCGCTTGGGCGGCTTTTTCCTTTTGCCGGACCGCGCCCTTTTTTTTACCGGCTTCGCCGCGTCCGGCCCGGATGCGGCGAGATTGTTGTGGGTGTAGATGACGCGAAAATCGCCATCAACGCCAACCGAATAATAGGCGATTTTGACCAGACTGCCGTCCCTGGCGCAGCGGGCGGCGGCATCGGCCTCGGCGGCCGCCCTGGTAGTGACGGATTGGCTGTATTCGATCCGGCCCTCGTTCAATGCCTGCCCGGCCTTGCATAGATAGATTTCCGTGGTTTCAGGCATCCGGCCTCCCGATTGTCGCCCGCCGGGTTATCCGAAAATATTCATCCGGGGGGTATATTTTTACACCTATAGCAATATATTGGCGGGGACAACCTCATGCCGATGCTGATAGGAACGTTATTACCATGGCGACCCTCGAATTAACCGACGAAAATTTTTCCGAAACCGTCGAAAACAATGATATTGTAGTCATTGATTTCTGGGCCGACTGGTGTGGCCCCTGCAAGACGTTCGGGCCGACCTTTGAAAAGGTCTCGAACAACCACGATGACGTGGTGTTCGCCAAATGCGACACCGAAAAAGAATCGATGCTGGCTTCTCAGTTCGGTATCAAGTCGATCCCGACGCTGACCATCCTGCGTGAAAAAGTCGTGCTTCTCAGCCAGGCCGGGGTGCTTCCCGAAAGCGCCCTTGAAGATATCATTTCACAGGTCAAGGCGCTTGACATGAAAGGCGTCCACGCCGCCATGGCCCAGGAACAGGCCGGTAAAAATTAAGCCCGGCGGGATTAAAGATTAAGGATTATTGACGATCCGGCGCCCCGATACGGTAATATGGGCCTTGTCGAAGCCGGCTCCGAACGGGCTTAATTCGATCCAGCGGGCCTCGCGGCATTCCTGTAGCGTACGAAACAGCATTGATCCGTTATCGGCGCTGGGAACGGCGATGTCACCAGACATATCAAGCAGTTCGAGAAGCAGTTTTTGCTGCGGCAGGGGATTGTTCAAGGAATCGCTCGCTTCGTGTTTCGGGTTCTCGAATATCCTATGAATGACACAAAAAGCAAACCGCAATTTTTCTGGAATTTCGTTACCGATCCGGTATTCAGGCATGGTCTCAATTCTTCGTGAGAACGGCCCATGGCGCATTTAAAGGTGGTCGATTCTGCGCTATCAATGACATCCGTCCCGCACATTGGAAGATAGCGTCATGACCACGATAAACAGCGCCGCTCCGAAAAACCAGACCCGCCCGCTTGCGGTATTGTTGCTGCTGATGGCCTTCCTGTCCGTCCCGCTCGCCGCATCGGCGAAGGGGCATCTGTACTCTCAACCATGGCTGAAACCGACGACCGGCGACCTGCGGCTGGATCTGGCGACGGCGCGGCTGCAAGGCAAGCGGTTGACCCTGATCTGGGAACAGGCCGGTTGCGTATATTGCAAGAAAATGCACGAGATCAATTTTAAACAAAAAAATATCGTCGATCTTATCACCGGCAAATTCTATCCCGTTCAACTGGACCTGCGCGGCGACAGGGAATTAATCGATTTCGATGGCGAACAGCTGAACGAAGCGGCGGTGGCCCGCAAACATGGCGTTAACGGCACCCCGACAACGGAATTCCGCGACGACCGGGCGATCGAGGTATTCCGCATGCCCGGCTATGCCGAACCGCTGATCTACCGCGGAATCCTGGAATACGTGGCCAGCGGGGACTATACCGAACAGAAACTCGTTCCCTGGCTAAAAGCAAATTTCTTTAACCGGATCGACCAGCCTGGAGATAGTTGATGCGTTCTAGCTGGCCTTGGCCAGTTCGTTAAATTTCTGAAGCTGTTGCAGGATATCCAGCCATTGTTCACTGCAGCACTTTTCGACCGCCCGCTCGAATCCCAGGGTTTTAACCAGCATGTCGGCATGGTAGCGGTCCTGGGCTTCATAATAGTTTTCGGCGTTACGTAATTGTGGTGACATGGATATCTCCGCGTTTTTGACCGCTTTCTCATCAACTCTCTATGGTCCGGGACTATAGCGCCCGAAACTGACATCTCCCTGACAAGTTGAAATTTTTTTCCTTGAAGTCTTTCTGTCCGATATTGCAGCATTCCGGCAAGGGTGGGGAAAGGCGGCTATGGACAGGGTTCTTTATATTGTTAATCCGGCCAGCAACGGCGGCGCCGGGATCAGGGTCTGGCAGCGCTACAACCGGGAACTGGCCGCGCCGATCCCGCCGCAGCACATACACTTCACCGAACACGCCAGTCACGCCCGCCAACTGGCCGGTGCGGCGGCGGGTTTTGACCTGATTGTCGCGGTCGGCGGCGACGGCACCGTCGGCGAGGTGATTTCCGGCATAATGATGGCCGGCGACGGTAATAATCCGCGCCCCGCACTGGCCGTGCTGCCGGCCGGCACGGGTAACGATATCGCCCGCCATATCGGCGCCTTCCCGCTGCAAAAGGCGATATCTATCCTTCGTCACAGGCGGATAAAATACTTCGATTTAATCAGGATCGAATGCCAGGGCGAAAACGGTTCGTTGCGCCGTCATGCCTTTTTATACGCCACCGCCGGTTTTTCCGCCCTGCTGAAATTCCGGCCCTGGATGAAACGGTATCTGGGCCCGGCCATGGGTACCTATCTGTCGATGATCCTGGCGCTGCTGCGATTCCGGACGCCAAAAATGACGGTTCGCTGGGCCGGTGGTGGCCACAGTGGCCCCCTGTTTATGGCCATCGCGGCCAACGCCGAAAGTGTGGCCGGGGCCAGCATTCGCCTTGCGCCGGGGGCCGAAGCCGATGACGGGGCGCTCGATTTATTGCTAATTCCCGCAAAATCCAAACCGGCGCTGCTCGGCGCCCTGCTGCCGAAAATTCCAAGCGGGCGGCATGTCGATGCGTCCGGGGTACAATATTTCCGCGCCGAATCGATGATGGTTGACGCCGACCGCCCGGTCCTGGTTGAAGTCGATGGCGACATTTACGGATACACACCGGCCACCTTTACCGTTTGCGCGAAGGCGCTTGGGGTATTGTCGGCATGACAGGATTGTCGTCCGTAACGGTATCGAGCATAATACCCCGCAGATGGTCGGCTGAAAAAGACAGGAAGACTTGGCCAAGGTGGATACGCCAGAGGACAACCGGCGGCGGGAGCGCGTGGCGCACCGTACCAAACTTACCCTTAGCCTGGACGGCGGGGTCGGCCTTTCGGGCTATTCCGAAAATGTCAGTCTGAACAGCCTGTTGCTGGTCCCCGATGCGCCGTTCGAGGGCGTGAAGGTCGGTTTGCACGGGAAAATCCAGACCGAACCGGAGCATGAAAATACCGCTTTCCCATGTCGGGTCGCGCGTATTTCCAGCCACGGCATAGGCCTTGTGGTGGATGACGATCAGGATTCCTTCGGGATGTTCATCAGCCACGACATGATGCTGGATTTACTGGCCGGTATTAACGATTTTTTCGCTCACAGCCTGAATTTGGAAGAAACCTTCAAGACCGGGGTCGAGCGCATCAAGGATTACCTGAACGCCGAAGCGGCGTCCCTGTTCCTGCTTGAAAACGACGGTCGGGACATTATCTGCCAGGCCTGCGCCGGCCCGGTCGATCTGACCGGCATGCGTTTAGACCCCCGTGAAGGGATCATCGGGCGCACCATCCGCGACGGCCAGACACTGGTCATACACGACGTTCAAAATGATTCCCGCTTCGCGGCGCGGGTCGATAAGGTCACCGGATTCACGACCCGGTCGATACTTAGCGCGCCGCTGATAATACAGGGCCGGACCATCGGCGCCATAGAGGTTCTAAACAAGCCCGGCGGCGGCCTGTTCGCCGGGCACGATCGCGTTATCCTGGCGGTCCTGGCCTCGGCGACGGCGATGGCCATTCAAAATGCCCGCAACGCCGAGCGTTTTGTCCAGGCCAAGCACGACCGGGTAACCGAACTGGAAAATCAGGTAGATGAAAAAATTGCCCGGCTGCGCGACCGGGAAAAGCGGGAAATCACCATCCTGGATAACATCGCCGATGCCGTCGTAACCATCGACAAGGCGGCTCGCATTACCCTGTTCAACGCCGCCGCCGAAAATATGTTCGGCTATCAGGCGAGCGAACTTATCGGGAAAAATATAGCGGTCCTGCTGCCCGGCGAGGAACGTCAGGCCCACGATGGCTATATCGCCAACACCAGTCTGCACGGGCCGCGCATCATCAACAAGGTTCGCGACCTGGAAGGGTTGCGCAAGGACCAATCCCGCTTCCCCCTGGAACTGAACGTTTCGCCGTTAAAAACCAGTGACGATATGGGTTATATCGGCGTTATCAGGGACATCGGCGAACGCAAGGCGGCGGAAGAAGAAAATCGCCGGAACGAAGAACGCTTCCGTGATTTCACCTCGACCGCATCGGACTGGGTCTGGGAAATGGGGCCGGACCTGCGATTCACTTATGTGTCCGACCGTTTTTACGAGTTGTTTCCAAATGCAAAAGACACCCTTATCGGCAAGACACGCTGGCAATACGCCGGTCGGAAAACCATCGACAGGGACCCGGATACATGGCGGCGGCATCGCGAGGTTCTGGAACAGCATCGCCCCTTCCGCAATTTCCATTATCAGGTCGGCAAAAGCGCTGCGGGACGGCATATCAGCCTTAACGGTAATCCTGTTTTTAACGCGGATGGCGGTTTCGCCGGATACCGGGGAACCGGCGCCGATGTGACCGAACTTACGGAAATGCAGGAAAACCTGATTCGCGCCAAGGAGGAAGCAGAGACCGCCAACATGGCCAAGTCGGAATTCCTGTCGTCCATGAGCCACGAATTGAGGACGCCGCTAAACGCCATCCTGGGCTTCGGGCAGATGCTCCAGTTCAACCCGAATGAGCCCTTGAGCGAAACCCAGCAGGCCAGCGTCGATCATATCCTGAAAGGCGGCGCGCACCTGCTTGACCTGATCAACGATGTGCTGGACCTGGCCAAGATCGAGGCCGGAAAGGTCGAACTTTCAATCGAAGACATCCGCCCGGTGGATATCATCATGGAATGCCGGGATTTGCTCGACGAAATGGCGGAAAAGCGCCATATCTCCGTTAGTTCACCCGATCCCGGTCGAATAACGGGGCTTATCCGCGCCGACTACACGCGCCTGAAGCAGGTCTGCCTGAACCTGATGTCCAACGCCATCAAATACAACCTTGAAGGCGGCTCGATCGGCATCGATCTCGCGGAAATAAATCCGGGTATGTTGCGCTTTTCGGTAACCGATAGCGGCCCCGGCATTGCGCTGGACTTGCAGGATGGCCTGTTCACGGCGTTCAATCGACTGGGCGCGGAAAACAGCGATATAGAGGGCACGGGTATCGGCCTGGTGGTGTCTCGTGATCTGGTTGAAATGATGGATGGAACCATCGGCTTCGATAGCGCCCAGGGAAAGGGCAGCACTTTCTGGTTTGAACTGCCGCTTTCCGAACCCGTCGATGCCGATGCCGATAGCTCGACCGCCAATGATGCAAACGGCGGCGGCGCGGTCGCCCCGTTGCAGCGGGTCAACGCCACCCTTCTTTATGTCGAGGATAACCCGTCGAACCTGCAATTGATGGAAATGATCGCCGCCCGGATCGACGGCCTGGAAATGATATCGGCCCACACCGCCGAACTGGGTATCGATCTGGCCGCAAGCAAACGGCCGGACGTGATTATACTGGATATCAACCTTCCCGGCATGAACGGCTACAAGGCCCTGAAAATACTGCAAACCAAGGACGAAACCCGTGATATACCGGTCCTGGCGCTAAGCGCCAACGCCACCCGCAGCGATATCGATAAAGGCTTGCGGGCCGGATTTCTGAGGTATCTTACCAAGCCCATAAAGGTTGCGGAAATCGCCGAAGCCGTTGAATTCGCCATAGAAGGAGCCGCCGGATCATGAACGGGTCGCAAGATCGATTGCTGGCCGACCTGCACGGCATTCTGGGTGACAAGGGCCTGCTCCGGGCCGACGACGACCGCGACCGCCACGCCACCGACAGCAGCGGCTGGGATAACGTCAAACCGTGGGCGGTGGCATGTCCGGCGGACACCTCGCAGGTCTCGGCGGTACTGGCGTTATGCAACGAAAACGCCGTACCGGTAACGCCCCAGGGCGGCCTGACCGGCCTTGCCGGCGGCGCCGTGCCGGTCGCCGACGGGCTGGCCTTATCGCTGCACCGGATGCGCGGAATAGAAGACTTCGACGATCAGGCCGGGACCATGGAGGTCAAGGCTGGCACGACGTTACAGGAAGCCCAGGAATACGCCGAAGACCGGGGCTTCCTGTTGGCCCTGGATCTGGGTGGGCGCGGTTCCTGCCAGATCGGCGGCAATGTTTCGACCAATGCCGGCGGCAACCGGGTCATTCGCTATGGCATGACCCGCGAACAGGTGCTGGGGCTGGAGGCGGTGCTGGCCGACGGCACGGTGATCGATGCCCGCAACAAGCTTTTAAAGAACAACGCCGGATTCGACCTGAAACACCTGTTCATCGGCGCCGAGGGAACGCTGGGCGTGATCACCAGGGTGACGCTGCGTTTGCGCGCCCTGCCGCGCAGCCAGTCGGTGGCCCTGTGTGGTTGTACCGAATTCGACCAGGTGATCGGCCTGTTACGGGCCGCCGATTCAAAGCTCGGCAACGACCTGAGCGCGTTTGAAGCCATGTGGCGGGAATTTTACGACCTGGCCCTTCGGGTCACGCCGGACGCCCGCCGGGCCTTCGCCGAGGATTATCCGCTGTATGTGTTAATCGAAACACGGGGCGGCGACCAGTCCCGCGATCAGGAAAACCTGGAGCAATTCCTGGGCGAGGCCGCCGCCGACGGCCTGATTAAGGACGCCGTGGTCTCTCGTTCGTCCGGCGATGTGGCGGACCTGTGGGCCCTGCGCGACGCATCGGGCGAGATCGTGCGCCATATCGGCAATTTCGCCAGCCTGGATGTCAGTATCCCCATCGGAGTCATGGAAGACTTCATCACAAGGGTGCGGGACGCCCTGGGCTCCGGCTGGCCGCAGGCCCGTGGCGTCTATTTCGGCCATCTCGGCGACAGCAACCTGCATATAATCTTCGGCGCGCCGGATTTTCCGGACAGCGCCATCAAACAGGCCTGCGCCAGGGTCTATGAACTGGTGCGCCGGGCCGGCGGCTCGATTTCCGCCGAGCACGGCGTCGGTCGCGCCAAGCGGGACTATTTGGGCCATTCCCGGTCGGTCGCGGAAATAGAGATGATGCGGTCCATCAAACGCACCCTTGACCCCAAGGGCATTATGAATCCGGGCGCGGTAATCTAAAACTTGAAATATGCCAAAATTCCGTAGATCATCGCCATAGTCGATATTCAACGTGTAAACAGCGATGATTTTTCACTGTATTCGGGAGACCGCCAATGACCGGACAAACGCACGAACAACGCCGCTGGACCAGATATTCTTCCAATAACCAGGTCCGGTACACGGCCAACGGTAAATCTCGTAACGGGCGACTACGCGATATCTCGGCCGGCGGCGCCGCCTTCGACCTGGAAGGCCCCGATGACGACGAAGACCGCGGCCTGCTGGCCGTCGATGAACTGGGCGCCTACGAAACTCAGCTTATCCGCGACATGAATGACGGCTTCGCGGTGATGTTGAGCCTGGATGACGGCGAGCAACTGGCGCTTCATGAAGAATTGTCGGAATATTTCCATAAGGACGACCAGGGGTTCGACTGATGCCGAGTCGCACCGGCAATGCTCCATAGGGATCGCCGGGCGTTTATAAGGTGCGTTTGCGTAAAATGTGCCCGGATATAAAGGACAGGATATCAGGCGCTTTCTTCGCCCCGTGCGTTAATCATATTATGGGCTGATTTTGCCGTATCCATATTTGCAGCATTTTCAATTTTTTTCGCGCTCGTCGGGATATCTACCCAAAATGTACTGCCCTTGCCTTCCTCGCTCTCGAAGCCGATTTGTCCACCCAGCACCTCGACGATTTGCCGGGTGATGACCAGGCCGATGCCGGCCCCTTCAATCGCCCCGGCTTCCCGGCCCAGACGCTCAAACGGCCTAAACAGATAATCGTGTTTTTCCTCGGGAATGCCCGGGCCGTCATCCGCCACTTTGATTCGCAACTTCTGGCCTGGTATCTCTCGACAGGTTACCGTAACCGTGCCGCCTTTACGGTTATATTTTACGGCGTTAGACAGCAGATTAAGCAGTACCTGCGTCAGCCTGGTGCCATCGGTCCACAGCGATGGAAAGTCGCGCCCTGCTGTCTGATCAATTATCTCGACACCTTCCTTGTCCGCTCTCGGCCTTATTAAATTCAGGCTGCGTTTAATAACATCAAGCACCTGGGTATGATCGATATTGATAGACATGTGCCCCGCTTCGATCTTGCTTAATTCCAGCACTTTATCGATCAGTTCCAGAAGATGATGGCTTCCACTGAGAATAAGGCTGACGCAGGATTCCTGAGTTTCGGTCAAGGGTTCCTTGGGGTTGCATTCAAGCATCTGCGCAAAGCCCATAATGGCGTTCATCGGCGTTCGTAATTCGTGACTCATGGATGACAGGAATTCGGACTTGGCCCGGTTGGCGATTTCGGCCTCCTTCATGCTCACGGAAAGTTCCCTGGTTCGCTCGTTTACCTTGGCTTCCAGTTCATCATGGGCCCGACGAAGATTCAATTCGGCCTGCTCACGCAAAGCAAAAAGTTTTTCGAATTTGTTAAGGGTGAAATTTCCAATCACCAGGGCGATAAAGCTGCTGAATCCAATCGTTATTGCATGGGATTCCCAAAGACTGAGGTCTGGCAGAAGAAATTGTTTTGAAGATTCGTAAGCGGTCATTCCGATGACCATCAGCGTAAAGACGGCAAACAGTGACCTGTATTTATTCAGTTTCATTTCCATCGACTCAAACAAGGTGATCGGTCGATTGTATATGGTTCATGCACGAGCATTCTCAATGGCCAAATTTTATATAGAACAGCCCGCTTAAAATGTTCCTTCCGGGAACAAAAAATGATCATTTTTGGAAAACAGCAGCGGACGTTTTGAATAACAGAAAGAAGATGCAACGAGGCGCATCAGGAATCGTGAAATTGCGTCACACTTCTTCTTGTCTGCCCCGATTGCTGCAAATGGATGAAAATGGATGGAAAAATGGGTGCCGCAATTAATGCTTCGACTCTCGAGG
>CAZZKE010000025.1:0-34970 GCA_964655005.1 uncultured Thalassospiraceae bacterium
CGAGACCGGATACTAGCGGGGAAACGGATGTTGTCACAGTTTCTATTTTTTTTAATGCTAGCGTTCTTTATCACCCACGAAATGGACGCCGCCAGAAGGCGTGAATGGCAAATATTGCCGTTAATCAGCTTGCCGCCCGACGCCGTCGGCGAACGGGTTTTCATGTGCTTGCATGTCCCGCTGTTTCTGGGATCGCGGTATATTCTGTCGGTCTATATTTGAGAAGATCCCGTATGGTTGAGCGTAGGCGGGAAGATACCCGTTTGGAAATACGCCGCGCGCTGCTAAACTTCGCTATCGGAAGAGCCTCGCTTGCTCTTCCTTTTTTTGTGAAACACGCGCAAGTCAAACATTTGCGGGATTGAGACATGTCTTTTCGCGTTCGCTTCAAGATCAGCATTGTCACCATAATGCTGGTTGTGATCCTGTCTCTTTCCTTTTCCGTGTTCACGGGGCTGTGGTTCGCCAGTTCCAGAATGGCCGAAGACACCGCGGGCAACCTGTTCCGTTCCGTTTCGCTGGGCGCGAAGAACGACATAGACCATCTTCTGAACGGGACAATAACGGCGGTAAGGCTTGGCGCCGTACAGGCCGGTGTCAGGCGCATTCCATATGACGGCCTGAAATCCCGGACCTTCCCTTTTCTTATTGAGTCCCTGAAGCGTAATAGCGCCTTTTATTCGATGTATTACGGCTTCGAGGACGGAACTTTTTTTCAGGTGATCTCCGTGCGGGGCCACGAACAAATCAACGCCATACACAAGGCGCCAAAACAGACCCGCTGGATCGTTCGATCCATTGTCGAACTGAAAAACGACCCGGCCAAGACGTATCGCGTTCAGCAATGGACATTCCTTGATTCCAGCCTGAATGCTCTGGGCGCTTATGACGAGCCCGCCCCGGAATACGATCCACGCAAGCGGGACTGGTACACAAATGTAATAAACAGTGGAGAAGCCGGCCTTTCCCACGCCTACATATTCAACTCCCTGAAGCAGCCGGGAATTACCGCATCCAGGCGGCTGCCTTCCGGGCGGGGGGTGTTCGGCGTTGATTTGACCTTAACGGGTTTAACGCAGTTGATATCGGCGACAAAAGTGTCGGAGAACGGAGGGGTATTACTTTACAACGATGAAAACCGCCTTTTGGCGGCTTCTTCGGAACTGGGCCGGTATGTTCCCCTGAAGGAAATAAACAGCATTTCGCTGCCCGCCATCAAGGCCTCGATCAGGGCCAGCGAATCCGGACAATCGGGCTCTTTACAGAATATCATTGAAGGCGGGACGGAATTTCTCGTCAATCAGTACAAAATCACCGCTCAGGACGCCCAGCTTAACCTGGCCGTGGTCGCGCCCAAATCAGATTTTCAGTCTTATTTCAGCACCCTGCAACGCGAACTCGTTTTGATCTTCGTTATCGGAATTATCATATTCATCCCCGTTTCCTACGGATTCGCGGCGTATCTGGCGAAGCACGTCACCCTGTTGGCGAAAGACGTGGAACGGGTAGGGGATATGGAATTCCTTACCGAGCAACCGGCGCAATCGCGAATCGTGGAATTCGACGACCTGATTCAGGCCTTTTACAAGATGAACGGCGCCCTCGCAAAAAAAACCAGGGACCTCAAGATGGAACAGGACAAACTCACCCGTCTGGTAGAGCTTGGCATCGCCATGTCGGCGGAAAAAGACAGCGACAAATTGATGGAAATGGTCTTGCTTGGGGCAAAGGAATTAACCAACGCGGACGGTGGCACGCTGTATATTATTGATGACGAGCAAAAGCTCCAGTTCCAGATTATTCGCAATGACACTTTAGATATTGCCCTGGGCGGAACGGCCGGGGCGCCGGCGAATTTCCCTGCCGTGCCGTTGTTCGACGAACAGGGCCGTGCGAACGATGCCAATGTCGTGAGCCATGCCGTCCACCGGGAAAAATCCGTGAATATCGCGGACGCGTACAACACCAGCGGTTTCGATTTTACCGGGACACGGGCGTTTGACCAGAAAAACAACTACAAATCCGAATCGTTCCTGACGGTCCCGTTAAAGCCTCGCGGCGGAGAGGTCATCGGGGCCATGCAGATCATAAATGCGCGCAAGGAAGGATCGAACGAGGTTATCCCCTTCAGTGCGGGCGTACAGCCCTTTATCGAAGCGTTGGCCGCGCAGGCCGCGACGGCACTTTACAACAGGGATTTGCTGGGCGCGCAAGAACGCCTGATGGATGCATTCATTCAAATTATCGCAGGCGCGATTGACGCAAAAAGCCCTTATACGGGCGGGCACTGTAACCGGGTTCCCGAATTGTCGTTTATGCTGGCGCGGGAAGCCGGCAAGATCGATACCGGACAACTGGCCGATTTCAACTTCAAGACCCGCGAAGAATGGCGGGAATTCGAAATCGGCGCGTGGCTGCACGATTGTGGAAAAGTTGTAACGCCCGAATATGTCGTCGACAAGGCCACCAAACTGGAAATTATTTACAATCGAATTCATGAAATACGCACCCGCTTCGAAGTCCTTATTCGCGATGCGGAAATCGATCATTTAAAATCCCTCGCCCATGGTCTTGATCCGGCCCGGGCCGGAAAAATATTCGAAGACCGTAAAAAGATCCTGTTCGAAGATTTTTCTTTCGTAGCCGATTGCAATATCGGCGGCGAATTCATGGAAGATCGGGACATTACCCGTTTGCAGGAAATCGCAAAAACGACCTGGATACGTAATTTTGATATTCGTCAGGGCCTGTCCCACCAGGAACAGAAACGTTATGCGGACGAACCCGAAGCACCGTGCGAAGAAAGGCTCCTGGATAACAAGGCCTCGCACATAACCCCGTGGGACAAGACGGCGGGCGATGCATACGCGGGTATGGGGTTCAAGGTTGAGGTACCGGAAAACCGCTATAATCAGGGAGAACTTTATAACCTGATGATCAAGCGTGGCACCCTGACAGAGGAAGAACGCTTCAAGATCAATGAACATATCATGCAAACGATCGCGATGCTGGAGAAGCTTCCATTACCCAAACACCTGAAACGCGTTCCAGAGTACGCGGGCACCCATCACGAGACCATGATCGGCACTGGATATCCCCGCAATCTGGACGAAACGGAACTGTCCATACCTTCCAGAATTATGGCGATTGCCGATATTTTCGAGGCTTTGACGGCATCGGACCGTCCTTATAAAAAGGTCAAAACATTAAGCGAAGCCGTCAGGATTTTAAGTTTTTTCAAGAAGGACAAACATATCGACCCCGTCCTGTTTGACCTGTTTTTGACATCGGGCGTGTATCGTCAATATGCCGAAAATTTCCTGCTTCCCGAACAAATCGACGAAGTGGATATCTCGCCCTATCTTGGCTAGCGGCATCCTGCGAACGGCATGTACCGGGCCCGGTTTGGCATGATACAATCGGCATATGTTCCTTCGCCCGCTTCATTTCCTTCGAATAAATCGACCGGTTTTCCTTGAAAAACAGCGCCTTCCTATATAAGCACTACGGTACCATTTTATAATTAGGCATTACAGTACCACTTTATACGCCATCGTCCTGTCTTCCACGAAGAAAGCGTCCCCATGACCGACCTTAGCCTGGCCCACGACCTGACATTTGATGACCTTTACAATACTGACGGCCTGGGTCGCATCGACGCCCTGTTTCTCGATCATGTACCCGATGATTTACGGCAAAGGCTGCTGGCGGCCCGTGGCGCGCCGGATGAACTGGGCGACAAGGAGCAGTCGGACCTGCTGCTCGAACTGGCGCCCCATGCCAATGACTTCGTGGCGGACCTGTTCGGCATCGCCCCGGCGGCCCGGACCCTGTCGGAACGGCATCATTCCCTGGCCCCGCTGTACGACTGCAAGCGTTTGTTCGTCCAGCGCCGGGTGGCCAAAAAGATCAAGGCCGAAGAAGCCGTGTTGTTTGACGGACCCGCCCTGGAAAGCCGCCTCGCCGCCCTGATCGGTGCAAAATTAAATCAATTGACTTTTTCGAAGGCGGTCATGGCCTGGCTGGACGACGAAGACGCCAACGCAGAAGCCCTGGACCTGGCCATGCAATATGCCGCCTGGGCGCTTTACAGCGATGCCGGCAAACGCCGCCACGGCGAAGATGTGCTGTTCCGGACGCCGGCCAAGGTGGACAACCTGCACCTGGTGGAGACCGAAACATCGACCCTGCATGGCGTCGATATGCTGCTCCTGCCGCCGACCGCCCAGCACCCCCGCGACGGCTTCGCCCTGACCGACCGGGGCTGTGATCTGGTCGGCGCCCTGGATGAGGCGAATTACTGTGTAATTTGCCACCACCGCGGCAAGGATACCTGTTCGAAAGGCATTCGCGACAAGGCCACCGGCGGCTTCGCCAGCAACGAACTTGGCGTGCCACTGGCCGGTTGCCCGCTGGAAGAGAAAATATCCGAATTCCACGAGGCAATTATCAATGGCCACGCCATCGCCGCGCTGGCCATCATCGCCATCGACAACCCGTTAACCGCCGGCACCGGCCACCGCATCTGCAACGACTGCATGATGTCGTGCATCTACCAGAAACAGCAGCCGGTCAACATTCCCGAGGCCGAAACCAGGGTCCTGAAAAATGTCCTGGAATTGCCCTTCGGGTTCGAAATCTACAGCCTGCTGAGCCGCTGGAATCCGCTGAACATCGAACGCCCCCTGCCCCGCCCGGACAGCGGCTATAAGGTGCTGGTGGTCGGCATGGGTCCGGCCGGATTCTCGCTGGCCCACCATTTGATGAACGAAGGCCACACCATCGTCGGCATCGACGGCGCCAAGATCGAACCGCTGGACCCGGCGTTGAACGGCGTCGGCCAGGGCGGTGAACGGCTGCCGTTTTCCCCCATCGCCAATATCGACGACATCCGCGAACCACTGGACGGGCGGGTGATGGCCGGTTTCGGCGGCGTCGCCGAATACGGTATCACCGTGCGTTGGGACAAAAATTTCCTGAAAGTCATCCGCCTGTTGCTGGAACGGCGTTCGCGGTTCACCATGTACGGCGGCGTCCGCTTCGGCAGTTCAATCACCGCCGATAGCGCCTTTGATATGGGTTTCGACCATGTAGCGCTGTGCATGGGGGCCGGCAAGCCGACGGTGCTGAACATCCCGAACGGCCTGGCCCGCGGGGTCCGACAGGCTTCGGATTTCCTGATGGCCCTGCAACTGACCGGGGCGGCAAAAAGGGATTCGGTCGCCAACCTGAACCTGCGCCTGCCGGTAGTGGTTATCGGCGGCGGCCTGACCGCCATCGACACCGCCACCGAGGCGCTGGCTTACTATGTGTCCCAGGTTGAAAAATTCCTCCATCGCCACGAGATTTTGGGGTCGGTCGATACCGGCTGGACCGCCGAGGAACAGGAAGTCGCCGATCAATTCATCGCCCACGGCAAGGCCATCCGGGCCGAACGGGAAGCAGCCCGCGCCGCAGGCCGTCAGCCGGATTTCGCGCCGCTGCTGACCCGCTGGGGCGGCGCGACCATCGCCTATCGCCGCCGCCTGATCGACGCGCCCAGCTATACCCTCAATCACGAGGAAATCACCAAGGCCCTGGAACAGGGCATACATATCGCCGAATTGCTGGCCCCGGTCGCCATCGACATCGATGACGGCGGCCATGTCAAGGCAATCGAACTGGAACGCCAGGCCATCGGTGAAAACGGCCGGCCGACGCCGACCGGCGAACGGCTGACCCTGCCGGCCCGGGCGGTGCTGATCGCGGCGGGCACGCAGCCGAATACGGTGATCGCGCGTGAGCGCCCCGGCGCCTTCAAACTCGATGGAAAATATTTCCAGGCGGTCGATGAAGACGGCGTCCCGGTCAGCCCGGAATGGTCGTCCAAGCCGGAAGTCCCCCAGGTAACCATGCAAATTCGCGACGATAAACGGGCCATCACCTTCTTCGGCGACCTGCATCCGTCGTTCGCCGGCAACGTGGTCAAGGCTTTCGGCAGCGCCAAGCGCGGCTACCCGGTGGTCAACCGGCTGCTGGCGAAACGGTCGCCATCGGCGATATCGCCGGCCGGCCTGGTCGCCGAACTTGACGACGGCCTGCGCGCCAGGGTCGAAAAGGTCATTCGCCTGACCCCGAACATCATCGAAGTCATCCTGTACGCGCCGCTGGCCGCCAGGGCCTTCAAGCCGGGGCAATTTTTCCGCCTGCAAAATTACGAAGCCAACGCCAAACGGGCCCAGGATACGGTGCTTGGCATGGAAGGCGTGGCGCTGACCGGCGCCTGGGTCGATCTGGACAAGGGGCTGGTATCGACAATCGTGCTGGAAATGGGCGGCTCGTCCAGCCTGTGCAAACTGCTGCAACCGGGCGAACATGTCATTCTGATGGGACCGACCGGGGCGCCGACCGAAACGCCGGGCGGCGAAACCGTGGTGCTGGCCGGTGGCGGGCTGGGCAACGCGGTGCTGTTTTCCATCGGCCAGGCGCTGCGCCAGGCCGGCTCGAAGGTGCTGTACTTCGCCGCCTACAAGGCGAATGGCGACCGTTACCACATCGACAATATCGAAGCCGCCGCCGACACCGTGATCTGGTGCTGCGATCAGGCCCCCGGCTTCACCCCCGGTCGTCCCGGCGATAAATCATTCGTCGGCAACATCGTTCAGGCCATGACCGCCTACGCCACCGGTGAACTGGGCGAGACCACAATATCCCTGAAGGACGCCGACCGCTTTATCGTTATCGGCTCGGACATGATGATGAAGGCGGTGGCAGAATCCCGTCATACAATTTTGCGGGAACACCTGAAACCCGGCCACCTGGCGCTGGGTTCGATCAACTCTCCCATGCAATGCATGATGAAGGAAATTTGCGCCCAGTGCCTGCAACTGCACAAGGATCCGGAAACCGGCAAGGAATCGGTGGTGTTTTCCTGCTTCAACCAGGATCAGTCCCTGGACAGCGTGGTCTTCCCGGCCCTGCGCCAGCGCCTGAACCAGAACGCGGTGCAGGAAAAACTAACGGCCAGATGGATAGCCCGCTGCCTGGAGAATACAGAGTAATTAATTTTCTCTGCTTACGATCTCCGTTCCGGCGCTGATGCGGTCGCTGGGGTGCAGGATGACCCGCTCGCCCGCCGCCAGCCCGTCCAGCACCTCGGCCTCGCGGGTGCCCATGTGACCGATCCGGACCGCCCTTAGGGCGGCGGTGGTGGCGTCATCGACGAACACCGCCCAGTCGCCACTGTCACGAAACAAGGCGCCGATCGGCACCTTCAGAACATCTTCGGCCGACCACACGATGATCCGCGTATCCAGTCGATAGCCGTGCCCCAGAGAGCGCCAGTCTTCGATCGGGCTGGTCAGGTCGATCATTACGTTGACCCGCTGTTCCTCAATGCCCAAGGCCGAAACCTTGGTATAGCCGTATGGTTCGACCCGCCGGACCCGGCCTTGCAGCAATTTCGGGCCGCCCCAATCATCGAAAATTACCCGGTCGCCGGCGGAAACCCGCACCGCGTCCGAAGACAGCAGATCGGTAACGATTTCCAGATCCGCCGGATCGCCGATTTCAACCAGCGGCGTACCGGCGGCGACAACCTTTTGGCTTTCCTGCAGGACCCGCAGGATGCTGCCGGACACCGGGGCCCTGACGATAACGCAACAGGCATCATTGGCGCCACCGCCACCGCCCGGTTCAATCAGCATGGCGCGGGCACGTTGAAGTTCGAATTCCCTGACCCGCAGCGCCGCATAGGCGGTATCCAGCGCCGCCTGACGCTTCTTCGCGGCCAGCGTCGCCCTGTCCATCCTGCTTTGCGATATGTGCCCGCCTTCGGCCAGCTTGCGGGCGCGGTCCAGTTCTTCCCGGGCGAAGACCAGTTCCGCCCTGGCCCCGGAAACCTCGGCCTGCGCCAGTTGCCGCGCCGCCTCTGCCGACTTGACGCGGGCTTCGACTTCCGAACGGGCCCGGATGTCCAGAAAATCCGGATCGGTCGGTTCGATGGTGGCGATGACGGTTTCGGCTTGCCGGACGTGATCGCCGGCATTCTGTTCAATTCTAAGCAACCGGCCACCGACCGGCGCCGACAGGGTATAGACTTCCCGGACCTGACTGCGGCCTTCTTCTTCTATGCTGACGGTCAGCGGCCCGCGTCCGATAACGGCGAAATCGACCGCTACCGGCTGCGGCCTGAGCAGCACGTAAATCATCAGGCCCAGGCCCGACAGGGCCAGCAAATACAAGATCGAGCGTACCAGTTTGCGGTTTCCCATGTCCTATTCCCTTGTCTTCAGCACGGCGATCAGATCAAGCCTGTTGATCCGGCGGCTGACAATCAGTCCCGAGACCACGGCGGCGGCGATAACCAGGATTATGGCACGGCCATAGGTCGCGGGTTCGACAATCAGCGGGATACGATAAAGTTCGGTATCCAGCCCCAGCGCCATCAGCCAGGCCAGGCCATAACCCAAAACGCTGCCCATGGGCAGGGCGATCAGGGCGATCAGGGCCAGTTCGCCCAACAGGATGTATGCGGCCTCGCCACGGGTAAAGCCCATGACGCGAAGACTGGCCAGTTCCCGCCCGCGTTCCGACAGGGTCACCCGGGCGGCATTGTAAACGACGCCGATGGCGATCAGGGCGGCGAAGACAACATACATTAAGATCATGATATCTATGGATTCCGCGATGGTGCGGCGGAAGGTCGCCAGCGATTCCTTTTGCATGGTCACGCCGGCAACGGCGGGAGTCTCTTTCAGGGCTTTGTAAAATTCATCGGCGGCGTTGTCATCTATCTTCAGATAAACCCCGGACACCGAAGGGCCTTCACCCATGAAGCGGTTAAGCGCCGCCATGTCCATATATGCGGCGAGCCCGAAGTATTCCTTGGCCAACGCCGTGACCGGCAGAACCTTGATCGCCCGGCGCCCGGTCAGGGCCTTTACGGTAACATCGTCCCCGGCGCCGCAGCCCAGAATCTCCGCCAATTTGTCGGATAACACGATGCCTTCCGGCGGGGCGTATATTTGCCGCTGATTTACGTCGAGCAACCGGTTCAGACTGGCCCCGGCGTCAAGCCCGACCAGGCCCACCCGCCGCGACCGCGAACCGCATTCCAGCCTGACCGGCGCCGCCCGGAAACCTTCCGCCAGCACCACCCCCGGAAGGCGCCGCGCATCGCTCAGAACCATCGGCGGCAACGGATCATGAAAGCTGACGGTAGCGTCCTGACGCATCGACTGAAAGAATTGCACATCGAGCAGAAAATCAATTGAATCGAAGGTAAAAAGTGCGCCGACCATAATCGCCACCGACATCGCGACCCCCAGCGCAGTCATTACCGTTCGCATGGGCCAGCGCCACAAATGGCGAAAAATCATGCGGGTCGGCTGCCCCATCATGCGTTCCGGTATCAGGCTCGCCAATACCGATTTACGATAGCTGGTCGGGGCGGGCGGGGCCATGGCGACGGCTGGTTCCAGGCGCACCGCCCCGCGCACCGCATTGGCGGCGCCAAGCAGACCGGCGACCATGCTGACCAGTCCGGAAGCGGCCATCACCCTGGCATCGAAACGATAATACAGAAACGGGAAACGGTAAAACCGGGCGTACATTTCGGTTATTTCCCGCCCCAGCCAGTCCCCGACGGCGAACCCCAGCAGCGTTCCCAGAACGACCAGCGCCGCCGAAAAAAGGAAATAGTGCAGGCCAATTTCCCAGCCGCTATAACCGAACGCCTTGAACACGCCTATTTGTTCCCGTTCGGTTCCGACCAGCCGGGTAATTACGATGTTCAGCAGAAACGCCGCGACGCCAAGAAATATCACCGGGCCGACCCGGCCAAAATTAACCAGTTGATCCAGTTCGCTGCTCAGGAAAGAGTTCGATTGATGATCCTTGCGATCATAGGCGCCGATGCCGCCATAGGGTTCCAGCAACCGGTCCAGACGTTCGATCACCGCCGCCCGGGAAGCGCCGCGCAACAGGGTCAGGCTTAAATCGTTAAACGCCCCATCCATGTCGAAAGCCGCCGCCAGGGCCTTGCGGTTCATCCAGATCACACCGAAGCGCCGGTCATCGGGCATCATTTCCCCCGGCGGGATGGTGTAGACATATTCCGGAGACAACACCGTACCGACCACCCTTAAATTCCGTTTGGCGCCGTTGATTATGGCCGACAAGCCGTCACCGATATTCAGGCTATTGGCCTGGGCGAAGGTTTCCCCCAGCAGGGCTTCGTCGGCATGGTCCGGTTCGGGCCAGCGACCGGACCGCAACACGACCTTGTTCAGGCCATTTTCATGGTCGGCGGCCAGCGACACCAGCCTGCCGGTAACCGGCTGGATAACCCCCGGCACATCCAGGGTGACATCGGCGACGACGCGCGTTTCCACTGCCGTGACGCCTTCGATACGGGCGACTTTCCGGGCCAGACGTTCCGGCGCCCGCTTGACCGCCGCGAACACATCGGCGAAGCGGTAGCGCTGGTAATAGGCATCGCGGGTTTCAATCAGCGAACCCAGCGTCCCGAACGACATCACCGCCAGCGCGACCCCCGCCCCGATGACCATGGCGATAGCCAGCACCTGCCCTTTCAGCCGCCACAAGTCGCGCAGCAACTTGCGCTCCAGAACCTTAAGGGCAAACATGGTTTGAAACCCGGTCATCGCATCCCTACCATTCCAGTTCCCTGGCCCGTACCTTATGCCGGTTTTCGACGTTCGCCGTGATGCTGCCGTCGACGAATGAAACGACCCGGTCGGCCATCTGCGCAATTGACGCATTATGGGTTATCACTGCCGTCGTCGTCGCCAGTTCCGCGTTCACTTTTTCAATCGCTTCCATGACCACGGTGCCGGTCTTGCTGTCCAGCGCCCCGGTCGGTTCATCGCACAGCAGCACATCCGGGCGCTTGGCGATGGCGCGTGCAATGGCAACCCGCTGCTGTTCGCCACCCGATAGCTGGGCCGGGAAATGTTCCAGACGATTGCCCAGGCCGACCAGTTCAAGGGCCTCGCCCGGCATCATGGGGTGTTCGGCGATTTCGGTCACCAGGGCGACATTTTCCAGCGCCGTCAGGCTGGGAATCAGATTATAGAACTGAAACACGAAACCCATATGGTTGCGCCGGAACATGGTCAGGTCCCGGTCGTCCATGCCGGTCAGTTCACGACCGCGGAAGAACACCCGGCCCGCCGTCGGCCGGTCAATGCCGCCAATGATGTTCAGCAGCGTCGACTTGCCGCTGCCGGACGGGCCGAGCAGGACCGCCAGTTCGCCTTCGAACAGGTCCAGATCGACGCCGCGAAGCGCGTGCACATCGACGTCGCCGGCATGATAGACCTTGGTAATATTACCAGCCCGGAATATGATCGGGCGTTGCACCGCTGTTTCCCGGTTATCCGGCATCGACGATCGTCCCTTCGATCGGATAAAACCGGGAATCATTGTACAGCAATTATTCCCGTCGCCTTGCTTTTTTCTCCCTTGGCCCCCACCTTCAAGTTCCCTACATTCACAGTCCCTTCGAAACATATTTCTGAAAGCTTCCATTCGTGAGCGACGACAAACCAAGCATCGACCAGGGCCGGGCCCTTGAACTGTTGAGCGACCTGATCGGGCGCGCCAAAAAATGCGGGGCGGAAAGCGCCGATGCGATTTACATCGACGGTATTTCGCTGTCGCTGTCCCAGCGCCTGGGCAAGCCGGAACATCTGGAACGTTCGGAAGGCGCCGATATCGGCCTGCGGGTATTGATCGGCAAACGTCAGGCCATGGTTTCATCGTCGGATTATTCCGCCCTGGCCCTGGATGAGCTTTGCCAGCGCGCCGTCGCCATGGCCAGGGCGGTGCCGGAAGACCCCTGCTGCGGCCTGGCCGAACCCGGTCAACTGGCCGGCGATACGCCGGATCTGGATTCCTGCGACCCGGTCGAACCATCCGCCGAGCATCTGGCCGAACTGGCCAGGCGGACGGAAGAGGCGGCGATGGCGGTTCCCGGGGTCAGCAATTCCGAAGGGGCGCAGGCGGCCTGGGGCATGAATACGGTGGCGCTGGCGGCATCGAACGGATTCGCCCGCAGTTATTCCAATTCCCGCCATTCCCTGAGCGCTTCCGTCCTGGCCGGTGAGGGCGCCGGCATGGAACGGGATTACGATTACGCATCCACCGTGTACGGCGAGGACCTGCGCACACCGGAAGATATCGGCCAGAGCGCCGGCCAAAAGGCGGTCCGGCGCCTGGGGCCGCGCAAGGCCGAAACCAGCGCCGTTCCGGTTATCTTCGACCCGCGTGTATCGGGTGGCCTGGTCAGCCATCTGGCCAGCGCCATCAATGGCGCCGCCATCGCGCGGGGAACATCCTTTTTGAAAGACAAAATGGGGCAGCGGCTGTTCCCGGCGGCGATCAATATTTTCGATGACCCGCACCGCAAGCGGGGCCTGAAATCACGCCCGTTCGACGCCGAAGGCATCGCCACGCAGAACCGCAAGCTGATCGAAAACGGCGTCTTGCAGGGCTGGATCATGGATCTGCGATCGGCCCGGCAACTGGGCCTGGAAACAACCGGAAACGCCGGTCGCGGAACATCTTCACCGCCTTCGCCATCACCCAGCAATATATATCTGGAAGCGGGCGAGGTGACCCCGGACGAGTTGATGGCGGACATTAAACAGGGCCTGTACGTGACCGAACTGATCGGCTTCGGGATCAACGGCGTGACCGGTGATTATTCCCGGGGGGCCAGCGGTTTCTGGATCGAAGACGGCCGGATATCGTATCCGGTCAACGAAATCACCATCGCCGGAAATCTGCTCGGCATGTTCGCCCACCTGACGGCGGCCGATGATCTGGTATTCCGCTACGGCGCCGATGCGCCGACCGTGCGCGTCGATGGAATGACCCTGGCCGGCGCCTGAGGGAAATCCTTAACCGCAAACAGCCACCGTGCTATGGTCCGGGTCCGTATCACGGGGGAATAAATAGCCTTGCATAACCGGTCCTTATCTAAAGAATACCGCCATCATTCGACCCTTGACCTGATGGTCCGCCTGATCCGCGAAAGCGTCCGCCCTTACACCGGCTGGATCGCCGGGGCGGTATTGTTCATGCTGGTGGTATCGGCCACGACCGGCCTGTCGGCATGGCTGATGCAGCCCGTAGTCGATGATATATTCATCGCTAAAAGCGAAAGTGCCCTGTGGTGGATCAGCTTCGCGGTAATCGCCACGTTCGCCGTTAAGGGGGTCGCCAACTATGCCCAGACCACGATGATAAGCCGGGTCGGGCTGAAGATTATCGCCGACACTCAAAACAGGCTGTATGCGCATCTGGCGCGCATGGATCTGGGCTTCTTTCACGACAACCCGACCGGCACCCTGATCTCGCGCTTCACCGTCGATATCGCCATGATGCGCAACGTCGTCTCCAATGCGCTGACCAGCCTGGGCAAGGACCTGATGAGTCTGATCGCGCTGGTCGGCGTGATGTTCTACCAGAACTGGGAACTGGCGGCGATCTCGCTGTTCGTGTTTCCCGTGGCGATTTTGCCGATTTCCCGGCTGGGCCGGCGAATTCGCAAGGTGACGGCCAACACCCAGGCGGAAACCGGGCTGTTCATGACCCTGCTGGAACAAACCTTCCAGGGTATCCGGGTGGTCAAGGCCTATGGCATGGAAGATTATGAAAAAGAGCGGGTCGGCGGCCTGATCAATAAGATATTTGGCCTGACGTACAAATCGGCGCGAATCAGGGCCTTGTCCAGCCCGATTATGGAAACCCTGGGCGGGCTCGCCGTGGCCGTGGTCATCGCCTATGGCGGGTTGCAGGTGATCGGCGGGGCGATTGAACCGGGCGCCTTTTTTTCGTTCATTACCGCCCTGCTGATGGCTTACGAGCCAATGAAGCGGTTGGCCAACCTGAACGCCAACATTCAGGAAGGCCTAGCCGGGGTGGGGCGGTTGTTCGACCTGCTGGATATCGAACCCGACATCGTGGACCGGCCCGGCGCCCGGACGCTGAACAAGGTCAACGGCGATATCAGCCTGACCGGCGTGACCTTTTCCTATGACAAGATCAATCCGGCCCTGAACGGCGTCGACCTGACCGTGCCGGCCGGCAAACGGGTCGCCCTGGTCGGCCCTTCGGGGGCCGGCAAGTCAACCATACTCAACCTGATTCCGCGTTTTTACGATATTGATTCCGGGGCGGTGCTGATCGACGGCATCGACGTGCGCGAGGTGACCATGGCCTCGCTGCACGCCAGCATTGCGCTGGTCAGTCAGGAAATAACCCTTTTCGATGACACCATCCGCGCCAACATAGCCTATGGCCGGGCCGGGGCCAGCGAACAGGAAATAGTAGAGGCCGCGAAAAACGCCGCCGCCGATGATTTTATCCGCGCCCTGCCCGATGGCTACGACACCATGGTCGGCGAACAGGGCGTGCGGCTGTCGGGCGGCCAGCGGCAACGCCTGACAATCGCCCGGGCGATGCTGAAAAACGCCCCGATCCTGCTGCTGGACGAGGCGACTTCGGCGCTGGATACGCAATCCGAGCGCCAGGTGCAGGCCGCCCTGGACGAACTGATGAGCGGTCGCACGACGCTGGTCATAGCCCACCGGTTATCGACGGTAGTAGATGCCGATTTGATTTATGTGATCGACGGCGGTCGCGTTATCGAACACGGCAGCCACGCCGAATTGCTGGATCGCGGCGGCGCCTATGCCCGGCTATGCGCCTTGCAATTCACCGACGATTATCCGACCGCCAAAGCCAAAAACACTGTTGAGACCCGACCGTGAGCCTGAGCAAAAGAATTTTCGACAGCGAATTGGGCCGCCGGTTACTGTGTATGGTGGCCGCTTCATTCATTCGCCTTGTCTACCTTTCCAATCGCTGGACGGTCATCGGCGGCGACATTCCGAAAGAGTTCTGGGATCAGGACCGACCTTTTATCCTGTGCTTGTGGCATGGTCGATTGATGATGATGCCATTTTGCTGGAATCGCAAAAAACCTATTCATGCGCTGGTATCGCAACACCGTGACGGGCGGCTGATATCCGGAATTTTCGCCCATTTCAAGATCGGGACGATAACCGGATCGACCAGTCGGGGTGGCGCTTCGGCGCTGCGCCGGATGATCCGCGCAATAAGGGCCGGCGACTGGATCGGGATCACCCCGGACGGGCCACGCGGGCCGCGCATGCGGGTGACGGATGGCATCGTCACCCTGGCGCGGATTACCAATACGCCGATAATTCCGGTGACCTACAGCGTCCGTCGCCGCCGGGTGTTCGGCTCATGGGACCGGTTTATCGCCGCCCTGCCGTTCAGCCGCGGCGTGTTTGTCTGGGGCCAGCCGATCATAGTCCCCGACACCACGGAAAAGGATGCGCTGGAACGGTCCCGCCGCGAAATCGAACAGGCGCTGAACGCCCTTTGCGCCGAAGCCGACCGGCTATGCGGGCACGAACCCATCGAAGCCGCGGATGTCGAACCATGATGCTGACGCTGTACCGTGGGTTGACGGCGTTGGGCGGACCGCTGATCGCGATTTACCTGTCGCGGCGCATGGCCGGCGGCAAGGAAGACCCGGACCGCTTCGGCGAACGGCTGGGGCGGCCAGGGCGGCCCCGCCCGGATGGCCAACTGGTTTGGCTGCACGCCGCCAGCGTCGGCGAATCGATGTCTTTGCTGCCGCTGATCAATCGCCTGCATGACGGCTGGCCGCAATGGAATATCCTGCTTACCACCGGCACCGTGACATCGGCCAGGATGATGCGGGAACGGCTGCCGGAACGGGCCATGCATCAATATTTGCCGGTGGACAGACCGGCTTACGTGAAAAGGTTTCTCGATCATTGGCGACCGCAACTGGCGTTATGGGCGGAATCGGAATTCTGGCCGAACATGATCGACGCCGCATTGCGGCGAAATATTCGGCTTATCCTGATCAATGGCCGCATTTCGCAGGCATCCTTCAAGACCTGGCGGCTGCTGCCCGGAATGATCGCCAGGCTGCTGTCCGGATTTTCGCTGTGCCTGGGCCAGACGGAACCGGATACCGAACGGCTGCGAAAGCTTGGCGCCGATAACGCCAAATGCCTCGGCAACCTTAAATTCGCCTCGGCCCCGCTGCCCGCCGATAAGGCCGAATTGGCCCGTCTGGGAAAACTGGTCGGCGACAGGCCGTGCTGGATGGTCGCCAGCAGTCACCCCGGCGAAGAAGCCATGGCCGGGCGTGTCCAGCAAGCGCTGAAACAATCCCACCCCGGCCTGTTGACCATTATCGTGCCGCGCCATCCCGAACGCGGCGGCGCAATCGCCGCCGAACTGGCGACGCCGGGAACCCGCGTCGCGCGACGTTCGCAAGGACAGGATATTGCCGAAAATACCGATATCTACCTGGCCGATACGCTGGGCGAACTGGGGCTGTTGTACCGGCTTTGCCCGATTACCCTGATCGGCAAGTCATTAATCGGCAAAGGTGGACAAAACCCGTTGGAACCGGCGCGCCTGGGCAGCGCCCTGATTATGGGACCGCACATGGGTAATTTCGAAGAAATCGCCGTCGCCCTGAAAACCGCCGGGGGCTGCCTTGAAGTAGCCCATGAAGCAGCATTGCTCGAAGCGCTGTCCCGGCTGATGGACAGCCCCGCCGAACGGGACGCTCTGAGCCGTGCGGCGGCGGCAATAGCCGCCACCGAAGACAATGTGCTGGACGCGATAACGGGTGAACTGGCGCCATACCTTGCGGCGGGGGGCGGCGATGCGCGCGCCTGACTTCTGGCGCCGCGGTCAGGGCGGCGCGGCGAGCCTGCTGCTGGCCCCCCTGGGTCGGCTATATGCCGCCGCCGGGGCCGCCAGATGGGCCTTGGCGCGACCGTGGAAAGCGCCGGTGCCGGTAATCTGCATCGGCAATCTGGTCGCCGGCGGCGCCGGCAAGACGCCGGTGGTGATGGATTTCGGGCGCAGACTCATGGCAAACGGCAAGGCCGTACATTTCCTCAGCCGTGGTTACGGCGGCACCGAAAGCGGCCCGCTGCTGGTTTATCCCGCCGGTCATACCAGCGAAGCGGTCGGCGACGAGGCGTTGCTGCTGGCCAAGCTGGCGCCGACCTGGGTCGCCGCCAATCGCCGGCTGGGCTGTCAGGCCGCCGTCGCCGCCGGGGCCGACGTCATTATTATGGATGACGGATTTCAAAACCCGTCCGTGATCAAGGATTTATCGGTAATCGTCGTCGATGGCGGCTATGGGTTCGGTAATGGCCGGGTGATACCGGCCGGACCACTGCGCGAACCGGTCGCCGGCGGCCTGAAGCGGGCCGACGCCGTGGTCGTGGTCGGTGAAGGCGAAAGCTTCGCTTTGCCCCCCGGTCATCCGGCGCTCTTTAAAGGCCATCTGCGCGCGACCCCTGAAAGCCGGGTATTGCAGGGTAGGCCGGTGGTCGCCTTCGGTGGCATCGGCCGGCCCGAGAAATTCTTCGAGACCCTAAGAGACATCGGTTGCGATCTTCGTTCCACACACGCCTTTGCCGATCACCACCCATACGGCGTCGCCGAACTGAAGCGGCTGAAACACCGGGCCGAAAAAGAAGGCGCCGTACTGGTAACCACCGAAAAAGACGCCGTGCGTCTGCCGCCGGAATATCGGAACGCCGTCACCACCGTCGCCGTGACGCTGGCCTGGGACGACGAAACGGCGATCACCGGGCTTCTGGACCGGGTCACGCGATCATGACGGCGGCGACATTCATCCGCCGTTATTTGTCATATCCGTTACAGGGTTTGTTCGGCCATATATTCTTTTTCCTGGTCCGCCTGCTGCCCCGAAGCGCCGCTTCCGGCATCGGCGGAAAAATTGGCCGGCTAATAGGCCCCAGGATAGCCATCACCCGGCGGGCGCGGCGGAACCTGGGGCTGGCCTTTCCCGACAAAACTTCGCGGCAAATCGAACTTATCATCGAAGGCATGTGGGATAATCTGGGCCGGGTGCTGTTCGAATACCCATCCTTGTCGCGCATCGATATCCGGCGCGATGTGGAAATCATCGGCGCCGAACACCTTGATGCCCTGCGCGACGACGGCAAACCCGGAATCCTGTTCGGCGGCCACTTCGCCAACTGGGAAATCGCACCGCTGGCATCGAAAAACAGCGGTCTGGACACCCATATTTTTTACCGGGCGCCGAATAATCCCTACGTCGGCGGCCTGTTCACCCGCAGCCATCTGGAATCGAGCGGCAAGATGATTCCGAAAGGCCCCAAAGGCGCCCGCCATGGGCTGAAAGTACTGGGACAGGGCGGCCATCTGGGCATGCTGGTCGATCAGAAAATGAATGACGGCATCGCCGTGCCGCTGTTCGGGCGGGACGCCATGACTGCCCCGGCGCTGGCCCAGTTTGCGCTTAAATACGACTGCCCGGTGGTGGCGATAAGGATCGAACGACTGCATGGGGTCAAGTTCCGCATCACAATTTACCCGCCGATGATTATCGAAAATACCGGCGACCGCCATGCCGACATCCATCGCATCATGATCCGGGTCAACGAGACCCTGGAAGAATGGATCAGGGCGCGGCCCGAACAATGGCTGTGGCTGCACAACCGCTGGCCCGATTAGGATTTTCCCGGCATCGGCCCGGTCAGAAGCTGCGGGTCCAGATGGGTTCGTTTCAGGGTCACGCCCCAGTGCAGATGTGAACCCGTCACCCGACCGGTTTTACCGACCCTGCCGATCGGGGTGCCCTGGGTTACGACATCGCCGGCCTTTACCAGGATCGCGCTCATGTGGGCGTAAACACTGGTCAGGCCAAGGCCGTGATCGAGCATCACGGTTTTTCCCGTATAGAACATGTCGGGACGCGCCAGCGCCACGACGCCATCGGCGGGGGCGACGATCAGCGCACCCTGGGGGGCCGCCACGTCAATGCCGTTATGGGGGTTTTTCGGCTTTCCGTTTAATATTCTGAGCGATCCGAACACGCCGCTAATCGGCCCCTTCACCGGCCAGATGAAACCGCTGACGAAATAGCTGCCCGGCGTTATTTTCGCACGTGTCGCGACAATCGCCCGATTGTCGGCGATAATGCGGGACATGTCTTCCGGCGCCGGCGTTACCTTGCGTTCCGGCAGGCCGTTGATACGCTGTTCCCTGTATGTACGGGCGATAATGTCCAGCGAGCGGGTGCGCCTGTCACCGCCGGGGCCGGTAACCACCAACGCCGATTTGGCCCCGGCGTCGCGACCGAAGCCAAGCAGGAACCTGCCATCGTCGCCGACGGCGACCGGCTCGCCATCCAGTTCGACCCGGCTGCCCGGCTGGGTCCTGCCAATGACAAGCCCGCCCTGGGTGAAGTTTCCTTGCAGATCCAGCGTTTCGGCGAGCGCCGGAAAATTCAGCAAAACGGAAATCAGAAGAACCAATCGAATCACAACAGACTCCCTTGTTTGCCATCATCCGTTTTCCTTCGCCGAACGGATTTTACCCTGGCCGCGCCCCTGGCGGTCGCCGCGACTTCGCCGTCGTGGAATTTGATTGTCAGATCATCGCCGGGTTTCACCTTGTTCGATGACATAACTGGCGTCCCGGTCGGGCCGCTAACCAGCGCGAAGCCGCGTTCCAGAACCCGCTGATAGGAGAAACTTTCCAGCAGCGCCGACGCATGAGCCAAACGTTGCGAATGCCCCTCTGTCCGGTGCTTTACGGCTAACGTCAAGGCCCTCGATTGCCCTGCCAGGCGGCTCCGGGCGTGATCGATGCGGGCTTGCGGTCGGGGCAGCGCGGCGACCAGCCGGTCGAGCCTGGCGGTTCGTCTTTGCAGGCCGGTGCGCAGGCTGTTTTTCAGGCGTTCATCCCGGTCATCGAGTCGCTGGGTGGCGTCTTCGACAAGCCGCCGCAGGTTGGGCAGGCCCCGGCTCAATCCCCGGAGATGGCTACCGCCTTCGTTCAGGTTGCGGTCAATCGCCCGCATCAGGCGGACACCGCTATCCATCACCAGGGCCAGCAATTCGATCCGTACCGGCACCGCCATTTCGGCCGCCGCCGTTGGCGTCGGCGCCCTTAAATCGGCGGCAAAATCAATCAGGGTGGTATCCGTTTCATGGCCGACGGCTGAAATCAACGGGATTTCGCTGGCCGCAGCGGCGCGGACTACAATTTCCTCGTTAAAGGCCATCATATCTTCCAGGCTGCCGCCGCCCCGGGCGACGATCAGCAGATCCGGGCGCGGCAGGACGGTTGCGGCATTAAAGCCGTTAATGGCTTCGGCAATTTGCCGGGCGGCGGCGTCACCCTGGACGGCCACCGGCCATAAAATCACCCGGCTGGGGAAACGGTCGGCCAGGCGGTGCAGTATATCGCGAATAACCGCCCCGGTAGGCGAGGTGACGACGCCGATGATATCGGGCATGTAGGGCAATTCCCGCTTGGCGGCGGCGTCGAACAGGCCTTCTTCGGCCAGTTTCCGCTTTCGGTCTTCCAGCAACTTCAGCAGCGCCCCCCGGCCCGCCAGTTCCATGCGTTCGACTATGATCTGGTAGCTTGATCGCCCGGCATAGGCGGTGACCCGACCGGTTGCGATCACTTCCATGCCGTCTTCCGGGACGATAGCCAGCCGGCCGACGCCGCCTTTCCAGCAAATGCCATCGAGCACCGCGTCGTCATCCTGCAATCTGAAGTACAAATGCCCCGACGCCGCCCGTTTGCAGCCGGTTACCTCGCCCCTGACCCTGACCCGTGGAAAGGTTTCCTCGAGCGTGCGTTTCAAGGCCTGCGATATTTCGCCAACGCTGTATTCGGGTAGGTTATGAGCCGTGATACTTTCGGCGGAATCTGCCAAGGTTTTCTTTCCCGTCCTGCGCTGCTGTATGTATGCTACAAAGGGCCGCGGCAAAAGGAAACAAAGGAAACAGCGACGATGAAGGTTCTGGTTATTGGTTCGGGGGGGCGCGAACATGCGCTGTGCTGGGCAATCGCTAAATCACCCAGATGCGATGAGCTTTATTGCGCCCCGGGTAACGCCGGCATAGATCAGGTCGCCATATGTATCGACATAGCGACCGACGATTATGACGGCATCGTCGACTATGCCGTGGAAAACAACGTTGATTTCGTCGTCGTCGGACCCGAAACCCCACTTGTCGATGGGCTTGTCGATAAATTGCAGGAGGCCGGCATCAAAGCCTTCGGGCCGAGCGCCAGGGCGGCCAGGCTGGAAGGCTCGAAAGGCTTTATGAAAGACCTGTGCGCCCGCCACAACATACCGACCGCCGAATATGGACGCTTCAATGAGCCGGAGGCCGCCAAGGAATTTATCCTGCGCCATCACGCGCCGATTGTCGTCAAGGCCGACGGTCTGGCCGCCGGCAAGGGCGTTATCATCTGCCGCAACGAAAATGAAGCCTATGCGGCGATAGATCACATGATGGCCGAACGCGCCTTCGGCGGCGCCGGCGACGAGGTTATAGTCGAGGAATTCCTGACCGGCGAGGAAGCCAGCTTCTTCGCGCTGGTCGATGGCGAAACCGCCGTGCCGCTGCGATCGGCCCAGGATCATAAGCCGGCGTTCGACGGCGGCGAGGGTCCCAACACCGGCGGCATGGGGGCTTATACTCCGGCCCCGGTGATCGACCAGGCGATGGCGCAAACCATCATGGAAACCATCATTGAACCGACGGTCAAGGCCATGGCCGGCGAAGACGTCCCCTACAAGGGAGTCCTGTACGCCGGGCTGATGATTACCAAGGATGGGCCCATGCTGATGGAATACAACGCCCGCTTCGGCGACCCGGAATGCCAGGCGCTTATGGTGACGTTGCAATCAGACATCCTGGACGCCCTGATCGCCTGTGCAGACGGCGGCTTGAAAGATATCGAACTTGAATGGCGTGACGGCGCCGCGCTGACCGTCGTGATGGCCACTACCGGCTATCCCGGACGTTATGAAAATGGCTCGGAAATCAAGGGATTGGATGAGGCCGGCGATGTCGATGGCGTGGTTGTATTCCATGCCGGAACGCGCATGGATAACGGCAAGCTGACGGCCAACGGCGGCCGGGTGCTGGGCGTAACCGCAAGCGCAAAAAATGTCGCGGAGGCAAAAAAACTGGCCTACAAGGCGATTGACCTGATCGATTGGCCGGAAGGCTATTGCCGCAAGGATATCGGCTGGCGGGCTATCGATCGTTGACAACCGGCGATGGTCAGCGCAAATCGGCGAAAAATAATTTCAGCAACTCCGCCGCCGATGATTCATCGATCCCACCGATAACTTCCGGGCGGTGATGGCAGGTCGGCTGTTCGAATACCCTGGCCCCGTGATCCACGCCGCCGCCCTTGGCATCGTAGGCGCCAAAATAAAGCCGGCGTATGCGGGCGAAGGAAATTGCGGCGGCGCACATCGGACACGGTTCCAGCGTGACATACAGGTCGCAGTTTTCGAGACGCGGATTCCCAAGTCTCGACGCCGCCTCGCGGATCGCCAGCATTTCGGCGTGAGCCGTCGGGTCGTTCCGCTCTTCGGTGCGATTCCCCGCCCACGCCACGACCTCGCCGCGAACGCCATCGACGATAACCGCGCCGACCGGAACCTCACCGCGATCGGCGGCTTTCTCGGCCTCCTTCAAGGCCATCTCCATATAGGTTTCTTCCATGCCCGAAGAGTGAACCCGACCAAGGTGCGCCGTCAATACGCATCTTGCGATATAACCCTTTCGCACTTACATTCCCAGTTCATGAACACACCCGTCATAGGCATCACGCTCGATTCGGAACAAGCGGGCGGATATTCCAAATTTCCGTGGTACGCGTTGCGACAGAACTATTCCACCGCCATCGCCGATGGCGGCGGGCTGCCGCTGGCCCTGCCCCACCACCTTGAACTGGCGGCGGCGTATCTGGACCTGATCGACGGGCTGCTGGTAACCGGCGGCGATTTTGATGTCGATCCGGCCATGTTCGGGGCCGATACGGCCCACGATACGGTCAAGACCAAGGATCGGCGAACCGAATTCGAACTGGCCGTCACCAGGGGTGCGCTGGCCCGCGACATGCCGGTGCTGGGCATCTGTGGCGGCCAGCAGTTGCTGCATGTTATCCTGGGCGGCCGCCTGATTCAGCACATTCCCGACGCCGTTAAAGACGGACTCGCCCACGAACAACCCAACCCCAGGGATCAGGCCGGCCATTCGGTGATGATCGAACCCGGCACCCTGCTGCACCGCATCGTCGGCGAAGATACACTGGCGGTCAACAGCGCCCATCACCAGGCGGCGCTGGACGCGCCGGCGGGCGTGGTCCTTAACGCCCGGGCGCCGGACGGCGTAATCGAAGGCATCGAAGCGCCGGCCTACATGTTCTGCCTGGGCGTTCAGTGGCACCCGGAATTTCACATTTGCGACGGTGACAGGAAAATCATTCAGGCCTTCATCCGGGCCGCCCGGAAACCGGCATGACGGCCGGCGGCGGGGAACGTATCGCCAAGGTGATGGCGCGGGCCGGATTGTGTTCGCGACGCGAAGCCGAACGCTGGATCGCCGATGGCCGGGTCAGTGTCGATGGCCGGGTCCTCACCACGCCGGCCATTACCGTAAGCGCCGCCAACACGGTGCTGGTCGATGGCGACCCCCTGCCCGCCGCCGCCGAAACCCGGTTGTGGCGCTACCACAAACCGCCGGGACTGATGACCAGCCACGGCGATCCCCAGGGCCGCCCGACGGTGTTCGAGCGCTTGCCCAAGGCGATGGGCCGGGTAATTTCGGTCGGTCGGCTGGATCTGAATTCGGAAGGCTTGCTGCTGCTGACCAATGACGGTGAGCTGGCCCGCCGTCTGGAATTGCCGGCGACCGGCTGGCTGCGCCGTTACCGGGTCCGGGTCTATGGCGCAGTCGATAAAGACCGGTTGGCGGCGCTGGCCGGGGGAATTACCGTCAGCGGCGTAAAATACGGGGCGATAGAGGCAAAATACGAAAGCAAAACGGGCCGGAATTCATGGTTGGAGGTATCCCTGAGCGAGGGTAAGAACCGTGAAATCCGCAAGGTGCTGGAACATCTTGATCTTAACGTCAACCGGCTGATTCGCATTTCCTATGGGCCGTTCCATCTGGGAAAAATGGCTCGTGGCGAGGTCACGGAAGTATCGGGCAAAATCCTGCGCGATCAACTGTCCTCGCCCGGCGACACCCCGTCCAAGGGCGGTTTTCGGGGCAAGGGCTGGGCCAAAAGTAAAAGGAAACCGGCGAGAAGGAAGCCCCGGGCATGAGAATAATCGGCGGTCGTTTTCGCGGCAGAACCATTACCGCGCCCAAGGGGCTGGACGTGCGCCCCACATCGGACCGGGCGCGGGAAGGGGTGTTCAACATCCTGGCCCACGGCATCGACTGGCCCGGCTTCGACGGGATCACGGTGATTGACGTATTTTCCGGCGCCGGCGGCTATGGGCTCGAAGCCCTGTCACGCGGGGCCGGTCACGCGGTATTTATCGACAACGACGCCAATTCCCTGAAATGCGCCAGGGGCAACGCCGCGGCCTGCGGCCAGGGCCGCAATGTCAATGCGCTGAAGCTTGACGCCGCCCGCCTGCCGCCGCCGCCGCGAGTGGCCAAAACGCCGGTGCCGCTGGCTTTCCTGGATGCGCCTTACGGACAAAACCTGACCGGCCCGGCGCTGCTCGGCCTGGCCCATCGGGGCTGGCTGGCCCCGGCGGCGGTTGTCGTCGTCGAGGTCGGCGGCGATGAAGATATTGCCGCTCCGAAAGGATATGGGCTGATGGACGAGCGGACCTATGGCGCGGCCCGTATCGGCTTTTTCAGGTACGAGAAGACCCCCCGGCAGGCCGAATAAAACCCTCGATCAGGTAGCGGTGGTCATGGCGCTTGTGGCTTTCCGGGTGCGGCGCGAAGTCCCAGTTCCAGAACCGCCGGTTGTGAGCCAGCGGCGGCGGCACGATGACGCCCCGTAACGGGTCCTCGCGGGCGATAATTTTCTCGCCGGCCAGAATTTGATGTTCGACTTCGGTAATCAGGCAAACCGCGCCGGGAAAATCCGTCAACGCCGCCAGGTGGGTTTCGATCAGGGTTTTCGCCAGCGCCGACAGTTCGGATTCCGGATAGCGCCCGGTGCGGGCCGCGTATTCAACCGGAATTACCGGCAACTGGCTGAGCACATTTGCCGAAATCACCAGATCGGCGCCCCCCAGCGGTAAGACGACCGCCGGCGAAGGCAGGCCCGCCGTAACCCTGACCCGGTCATGCAGGGGGGCTATCAGCCCGGTCAGATCGTGTTCCAGCAACGTTACATTGCCGTACCGGGCGGCCATACGGCGGACCCTGGGCAGATGCAGGATATCGACCAGGACTATATCATCGAACAGCCTGGAAAAATCATCCAGCGGGATATCGAACAGCCCCCCCGACCCCAGGACTACCGCCCGCCGCCGTCTCGAACAGGACCCTGCCGCCTCGACGATCAGCGCCCTGCTGGCTTCCAGATGGGGGCGCCAGGCATCCCGGCAGCGGCGCCGGCGGGCCTCCAGTCCGATCGTTTCTTTCAGATAGCCCATGTCGCGGACCGGGCCGGGGCAGGGCGTGGTCAGGTACCTGAAATACTCGACCAGCATTCGCCTACCTTCGCCCGAACAATTTCTCGATATCGGCCCGCTTCAGTTCCACATAGGTCGGGCGGCCATGGCTGCACTGACCGGAATGGGGGGTCGCCTCCATCTCCCGCAGCAGGGCGTTCATTTCCTCGGCCCGCAGCCTGCGCCCGGCCCGGACGCTGCCATGACAGGCCATCTTCGCGGTTACTTCGTCCAGCCGGTCCCGCAAGGCCAGCGCCTCGTCATTTTCCCCCAGGTCGTCGGCCAGGTCGCGGACCAGGCCCTGGATATCGCTTTCCCCAAGCAGCGCCGGGGTTTCCCGGACAACGACGGCGCCGGGGCCGAACGGTTCGATCAGCAGTCCCAGTTCCGCCAGCTCGCCGGCCCGGGCGATCAGCAGCCCGGCGGCGGTTTGATCCAGTTCCACGACTTCCGGAATCAGCATACCCTGCCGCGCTACTTCGCCGTTTTTCAGGCTGGCCTTGATGCGCTCCTGGACCAGCCGTTCATGGGCCGCGTGCTGATCGACGATGACCATGCCATCGGCGGTTTCGGCGACGATATAGGTCTCGTGCAGTTGCGCCCGGGCGACCCCCAGCGGATAGTCGGCGGTTTGATCCTCCGTGCCGGATTCCACATCGGCAATCGGCGCTTGCGGCGGCATATGAAATTCGGCGGCCCGCTCGGCCAGCCCCGGACCGGCATGGCTTCGGGCAAACGGCAGCCCACCCGGACGAAAGGCGCCAAGGGCGCTGTCGGAAACGCTGCTGGAGGCCCGGTGCCCGGCCCCGGCCAGGGCGTGCTTGACGGCGCTGACAATCAGGCCGCGCACCATGCCCGCATCGCGAAACCGGACTTCGGTCTTGGCCGGATGGACATTGATATCGACATCACCCGCCGGCGCCGCAAGAAACAGCGCCACCAGGGGATAGCGGTCAGACGCCAGAAATTGGCGATAGGCCCCCTTAAGAGCGCCGAACAGCAGTTTATCGCGCACCGGGCGGCCATTGACGAACAGAAACTGCCGGGTCGCGTTGCCGCGATTCAGCGTCGGCAGGCCGACATAACCGGTCAGCCGCAGACCCTGGCGTTCGGCATCGACAGGCAGCGCGTTGCCCGCGAAATCCCGGCCCATGATGGCGCCCAGCCGGTTCAGCCGCGCATCGAGCATATCGCCCTGACCGGGGGCCATATCAAGCCGGCGGTGGTCGTCGTCAATCAGGGTGAAACCGATTTCCGGATGGGCCATGGCCAGCCGGTTGATGATATCGACGCAATGCCCCAGTTCGGTGCGTTTGGCCTTGAGGAATTTAAGGCGGGCCGGGGTGGCGAAAAACAGGTCGCGGATATCAACGCGGGAGCCCCGCGGATGGGCCGCCGGTTCGGGGCTGGCGGCGACGCCGGCTTCTACCGACAGGGTCCAGGCGCTGGCGGCGCCGGCGACGCGGCTGGTAACGTTCAGGCGACTGACGGCGCCGATTGAAGCCAGCGCCTCGCCGCGAAATCCGAGGCTGGTAATTTGCAGCAAATCGTCGCCCGGCAGCTTCGATGTGGCGTGGCGCTCGACGGCCAATTGCATGTCTTCGGGGCTCATGCCGCAGCCGTCGTCGGTAACCGAAATCAGGTGGCGGCCGCCGTCGCGAACCACCACATCGATCTGACCGGCCCCGGCATCGATGGCATTTTCAACCAGTTCCTTGACGGCGGCGGCCGGGCGTTCGATGACTTCGCCGGCGGCGATACGGTTGATAATGTTTTCCGGCAGCCGGCGGATGGTCATGCCGGCGGGTCCATTTGCGCCAGATATTGCCGGGCCAGCACCTTGCCGTGTTCGACGGCGGGTTGATCGAAGGCGTCGATGCCAAGCAGATGCGCCGCGATCATGGTTTCCAGCATGAAATGCATGAGCAGCCCGCCCATCACCCGTTCATCCAGCCGGGAGAGCTTGAATATTCGCGTCGGGCAGCCGTTGGCGGCCAGGCTGGCCGCCGTCGCCCGCTGTTCGGCATCCATCAAATCGCCCATGGTGCGGCCCTTAAGGTAGGCCAGGGACGGATCGTTTTCGACGCCCTTGCCAATGTCCCCGCCGGTCCCGGCGACATCCAGGAATATCAGGGTGAACATCTTGTCGCGCGGACCATCCAGATACAGCTGCAACTGACTGTGCTGGTCGGTGGCGCCGACGGCGCGGACCGGGGTCGTGCCCTTGCCGTCCTTACCCAGGCTTTCCGCCCACAGTTGCTGATACCAGGCCCCGAAGCCGGATAGCCGATCGACGTAGGGCATGATTACGGTGTTGCAAGCGCCCTTTTCATGGAGCAAGGCGATGCTGATGGCGGCGCCAACGGCCGCCGGACAGTCGGCGGGGTCGTCCGCCGCCAGCGCCCGGTCGAGAATTTCGGCGGCGCCGGCGCGAATCGCCTGGGCATCGACCCCGGCGATCATGGCCGGCAACATGCCGACCGGCGACAGCACCGAAAACCGGCCGCCGATTCCCGGATCATGATCCAGGGCGTCCAGCCCCCATTCGATTCCCAGACGGCGCAACGAATTGTCGCCCGGTTCGGTGACGATGACGAAGTGACTGCTAACCACATCACTGCCGAGCGCGGCGGTCAGGGCATCCAGGCAAACCATGAACTGGGATATGGTTTCCGCCGTGCCGCCGGACTTGGAAATAACCAAAAAGCCGGTCTTCGCCGGGTCAATGGCGGCGAACAGGGCCTGCACGGTATCGGGATCTATATTATCCAGAAAATGCAGCTTCGGCGCCCCCGGCAGCGGGCCGAAGCCCCTGTCGGCCAGCCGGCAAACGGTCTGGCCGCCCAGGCTGGAACCGCCGGCGCCAAGCACAACCACATGGTCGAAGTCGCGGCGAAACCGTCGGGCCAGGGGTTTCAGATCATCCAGGTCGCCGGTGTCGCCGGGCAGCCTTAGCATCGGCAATGTCTTGTCGCCGTGGGCGGTGCGGATTTGCTCCAGCGCCCCGGATGTCCGTTTCAGGGCCGCGTCGAAGGCCCGGTCGCTCAGGCCGCCATCGCCGATGGCGGCGGCGAAACAGTCCTTCGTTTCCTGACGGTAAAGCATGGCGAACCCCGAATCCATCTTCCGACAGGTTAGCCCAATATGAACCGCCGGACGACCATTGTTCAGGGCTTGTTTTTCAGACCTTCCGGCTGGCCGACGACGACCACGGTCAGGCTGTCGGCATCAAGCAGCTTTCGGGCCAGCCCGTTGACCTGATCCAGGGTCACCGCCTCAACCAGGCCGTTGCGCTTGGCCAGATAGTCGATGCCGAGGCCTTCGACCTGCACGGCCAGCAAAATCGCCGCAATATTGCCGCTTGACGTGAACCGCAGGGGATAGGACCCGGTCAGATAAGTCTTGGCGTCGGCCAGTTCCGTGGACGAAACACCGAATTTGGCCATTTTCCGCCATTCATCCTTCAACACCGCCAGGGTTTCACCGACCCGGCTATTGGCGGTTCCGCCGGCGCCGTAAATCAGCGCGCTGTGTTCCATCGGATACAGATAGCTGCCGATGGAATAGGCGAGGCCCCGTTTTTCCCGAATTTCATCGTACAGACGGGAGGTAAAGCCGCCGCTACCGAGAATGTGGTTGAGAACGTACGCCGGGAAAAAATCGGGGTCATTGCGTTTCAGGCCCCGCTGGGCGAAGACGATGGCGCTTTGCGGCACCGCCATGTCGATAACCTTGATCCGGCCATCGGCCCTGGGGTCAACGTCGGCGACCGCAAATGGCGCCGCTTTTTCCGGCAGGGCGCCGAAAATATCGTCGAGCCGCCGGCCCAGTTCACGGGCCGAAATATCGCCGACGACGCCGACATACAGATTATCCCGGGCCAGCCGGCGGGCCACGAAGCCCCTTAAATCATCCGCCGTGATGGCAGCAATGGTGTCAAGCGTACCTTCGACAGGCCGACCGTAGGGATGATCCGGAAACAACATTTTCGACAATGCCCGCCGGGCGATGACATCGGGGTCCTCCTGATCGCTCCTGAGCCCGGACAGCAATTGCGACCGCAGACGACTTACCGGTTCATCGTCGAAGCGGGGCTCGGTCAGGGCCAGGCGCAGCATATCGAACGCCTGATCCCGGTTTTTCGACAGTGTCTTGAGGGTCCCCGCAAAGGTGTCGCGCCCGGCGCTGAAATGCAGCGTGATCGACAGGTCCTGCAATCGGCGCTGGAACGCCTGGGAATCGAGACTGCCGGCCCCTTCGTCAACCAGCGTCGATGTCATCTCGGCCAGGCCTTCCTTGCCGACCGGGTCCAGCGACGCGCCGCCGCGAAAAGCGAAACGAAAGGAAATAACCGGAATCGACGGATCATTAACCAGCCAAGCCTCTATGCCGCCGGGGCTGATTACCCGTTCGATATCGACAAACTTGCCGTTCCCGGCCTCTGCCGCGGCAAGGCCCGGAACCGTCAGGGCGAGCAGCGATATGACCAAAAAACGAAAGATCGCGGTCATGTTCAGTCCTTTTCCGCCGCCAGCAACAGCGAAGTCACCGACGGACGGTCTTTGATGACCGCCCGCGCCGCCGCGTTGACCGCCTCGACGGTCACCGCCTCGATCCTGTCCGGCCAGTTTTCGACACCATCTATGGTCCGGCCCGAAGCCAGCGCCGAGCCGAATATACGGGCCCCGGTGGCGAGCGAATCCAGCGCGTATACGGCATCCGCCAGAATTCGCGTTTTCGCCCGCTCGACATCATCGCCGCTGACCCCGGTATCGACAACTTTCGCCAGTTCGGCATCCATCGCCGCTTCCAGTCTGGCCATGGATACCCCCGGCCTGGGTGCTGCGTAAAATATCAGACGGCCCGGCCCCATGCCGCCGGAGCGGTAGCCGACGCCAGCGGAAACCGCCAGTTTCTGCCTGATAACCAGCGAACGGTAAAGCGGCCCGGACGAACCGCCGCCAAGCACATCGGCCAGAATTTCCAGCGCGTCGGCGTATTCGACACCGGCCCCACCCATAATTCCGGTAATTCGGGTAGGCGCCAGATAAATCCGGCTCCATGCCGGCTGACGCACCCGCTCGCTTTTCAATTCGACCCGGCGCGAGGCATATTGCGGCGGTTCCTTGGGACGATCCCGCAATACCAGGGGACGGGCCGGAATCCGGCCATAGGTCCGTTCGGCCATGGGTTTAAGCTTTTCCACCGTAATGTCTCCGGCAACGATCAGAATGGCGTTGCCGGGGTAATACCAGCGCCGGTAAAAATTCCGCAGGGCATCCACCGAAAGCGCCTTGATTTCGTGTTCCCAGCCGATCACCGGTTGCCGGTACGGGTAATTCAGGAACAGCGCCGCGTTAACGTGTTCGCCGAGAATGGCGCCCGGATTATTGTCGGTGCGCATACGGCGTTCCTCGAGCACCACCAACCGCTCGGTTTCGACCTGTTTCGGGTCAAAAACCAGATTAATCATACGGTCGGCTTCCATATCCATCATCAGTTCCAGCCGGTCGGCGGCGACGGTCTGGAAATATCCGGTGAAATCAAGCGAGGTAAAGGCGTTTTCCGAACCGCCATTGCGCGCCACAATACGTGAAAAATCCCCCGATGGCCGTTTCTTGGTGCCCTTGAACATCAGATGTTCGAGCAAATGCGCGACGCCGCTTTTACCCGGCGGCTCGTCGGCCGAACCGACCTTGTAGTAAATCATATTGATAACCACCGGCACCCGGTGATTTGGCAGGACAATAACCTGAAGTCCGTTTTTCAGTGTAAACGTCTGCGGATTGAAGACACCATGGCCGGCCCGCGCCGGGCCATCCCACAGCCCGGTTAAGGCGGCAATCAGGACGGCAAGCAGCAGGGGTCTTATTCTCATGGTGGATGGGACATTAGAGGAAATCGGCAGAACCTTTTATCAAGATACCGTGAGGGGAGAATTATCGTCAATCGAACAGGCTGCCCCAGAAGCCCTTGCCGCCGCTATCCTTGCGGTCGGACTGGCCGCCGCCGCGACGCTGAATGGTCGGGGTCTGATCGACAACCGCGTCACCACTGGATTTTTTCGCGCGCATCCGGCGTTCTTCCTCACCCGGATCAATCACCGCGCCCTTCAAGGCCCGTTCCTTCCGCCAGAACAATATACTATCGACAAAATTCTCGTCGCCGCCGCCAGACAGCATAAAGGTCTCGCGATTGACCAGAGAACGGATTTCCGGTTCGTTCTTGTCGGCGCCGGCCTGTTTGAGCAGCGCCTTAATGCCGGGCGACAGCTTCTCGTCGTCGGCCTCCTGGACCACTGCGGCAGCCGCACCGTCGCCCAGGAGCGCCTTCCTGGCATCGTTACGCGGCGCCACCACCTGCGGCCGGTCGGCCCCCGGTCGCGGCGGCCTGAGGCCGAAATTAGGCGGCAGACTCAGCGGCGCCCGGGAATAGACGGCGAATTCATCGGGCGCCTTCTTCTGTTCGCCGAAAACCGAGCGTTCGCCCTCGCACCCACTGGTCAGGGCGGCGGCAATAAAAACGGTAAGGAGCAAAAATGCCTGCTTCATTTTACGGGTCCGGACGATTCAAACAATGTTCATCCCTTCAATTTATTCTTATCGGAGCCGCTAAACAAGGAGTCAACGACAAGAATAACGGCGCCGATGCTGATCCCCGTATCGGCGAGGTTGAATGCCGGCCAGTGATAACCGGCCAGATAGAGGTCCAGGAAATCGACCACCGCACCATAATGGAAGCGATCAACGACGTTTCCCAGGGCGCCGCCGATTATCGAACCCAGGGCCATCGCCAGCGACGGCTTTTCCGCCTGCAACAGCCAAACCAGCAAAAAACCGACGATTACAAGTGCGACCAGCGGCAGCGCCCATTCGTTCATCGGCGAGTCGGAATTGAACAGGCCGAAACTGACCCCCCGGTTCCAGCCCAGGACAATATTGAAAAACGGGGTCATGGGAATAACCCGGGGCGGCTGCATGACCGAGAAGACAATCCACCATTTGGTTGCCTGATCGACCAGCAGGACAATCACGGCAACCCCCAGTCCCAACCGGCGCCGGCGCGATAACGTCATGGCTATAACGCACCGGAAAGATAGTGATCGGCGGCGTCGGCGCATCTGGGGCAGGCTTCCGGGTGATCGGGCCGACTGCCCACATCGGGCAGCACCTTCCAGCAACGCTGACATTTTTGCCCTTCGGCGGCCATCGGGACAACACCCAGGTCCGGCACGTCATCAAGCCTGAACGCCGTGTCCGGCGCCGCCCCGTCGGCGAATTCGACGCCCGAGGTAATAAACAAATCGGCCAGTTCCGCCGGCGCCATGCCGGCGATAGCGGACCGATACGCGGCCCCGGCATAAATCACCGGCGATGATTGCAGGCTGGAACCGATACGTTTTTCGGCCCGTTCCACTTCCAGCGCGCCGGTGACGACCCGCCTGAGGCGGCGGACGGTCGACCATTTTTCGGCCAGCGGTTCATCGCGCCATTCTTCCGGCACGTCGGGGAACAGGCGTAAATGGACACTTTCATGATCGCCCGGATTACGCTGCAACCAGGCCTCTTCGGCGGTGAAACAGATAAACGGCGCCAGCCATGCAGTCAGGCAACTGAACACTTCATCGAGAACGCTCAGGGCGGCCCGCCGGTTGATGGAATCGGCCCGGTCGCAATACAGGGCATCCTTGCGAATATCGAAATAGAACGCCGACAGATCGCCGGCGCAAAAATTATGCAGTTCGGTGAACAGCGAGTGGAAGTTGTAGCTTTCGCACGACGAGCGCAACAGCGCATCCATTTGCCACAACCGGTGCAATACCCAGCGATCCAGTTCCGGCATTTGCGAGTGCGGCAACCGGTCGCTTTCGCCAAACCCGCTTAAATTGCCCAGCAGGAAGCGCAGGGTATTGCGCAGCCGGCGATAAACGTCGGTGTGGCTCTTGATGATTTCCCGGCCGATCCGCAGGTCTTCGGAATAATCAGACCCGACCACCCACAGGCGCAGGATATCGGCGCCGTTGACTTCGATTATATCCTCGGGCAACACCGTATTACCCAGCGACTTGGACATCTTGCGACCGTCTTCAGCCATGACGAAACCGTGCGTCAGCACCGCATCATAAGGCGCCCGGCCACGGGTACCGCAGGATTCAAGCAACGACGAATGAAACCAGCCGCGATGCTGGTCCGACCCTTCCAGATACAGCGAGGCCGGCCATTGCAGGTCGTCGCGGGCTTCCAGAACGAAAGCATGAGTGCAGCCGGAATCGAACCAGACGTCAAGAATGTCGGTGATCTGGTCGAAATCTTCGGCCTTGTAGGCATCACCCAGAAACCGCGACGGGTCGGAAGCGAACCAGGCGTCGGCGCCTTCGGCCTCGACCGCCTCGACAATGCGTTCGAACACCTTGGTGTCGCGTAGCGGTTCACCGCTTTCCTTGTTGACGAACACGGTGATCGGCACGCCCCAGGCGCGTTGTCGCGATACGCACCAGTCCGGCCGGGTTTCGATCATGCCGCCCAGCCGGGCGCGGCCGCTTTCCGGCACGAACCGGGTTTGTTCAATCGCCGCCAGAGCCTTGCCGCGCAGGCCGGTCTTTTCCATGGAAATAAACCACTGCGGCGTATTGCGAAAAATCAGCGGCGCCTTCGAACGCCAGGAATGCGGATAGCTGTGGACCAGCTTGTCCGTCGCCAACAGCGCGCCGCATTCCGTCAACTTTTCGATAACCGCCTTGTTACCCGGATAGTATGGCTTGTTTTTGGTGCCGATCGCCATCACCTGAATGCCGGCAAACAGGCCGACATGGTCTACGAATGTACCGTCGCCGGCGACCGTGTCGGGAACGGCTATGCCATTGGCCATGCCCAGTTCCCAGTCGTCCGCGCCGTGCCCCGGTGCGATATGGACAAACCCGGAACCGGTGTCGATTTCGACGAATCCGGCGGCCAGCAGCGGTACATCGAAGCGGTAATAATCATCCAGTCGATGCAGCGGATGGCGGCACACCGTGGCGGCCAGTCCGGCCCCCTTGCCCTCCCAGAACACGGTGGTGGAATCAATTTTGTTGGCCTCGGCAAACGCCACATACAGATCCTTGGCTATCAACAGGTCTTCGCCGACATGGGCCGGGCTGCCTTCGGCAACCTGTTGCACGGTGATCCCCATGTAATCGATATCGTCGCCATAGGCGATGGCGCGATTGCCGGGGATGGTCCACGGCGTCGTCGTCCAGATGACGACGCTGGCATTCAGGAACTGGTCCGGTCCGGCGGCGACCGGAAAGCGCACGAAAACAGTGCTCGAGGTATGATCGTGATATTCGACCTCCGCTTCCGCCAGCGCCGTTTTTTCGACAATCGACCACATCACCGGCTTGGCGCCCTTGTATAAAGAGCCATCCATCAGGAAT
>CAZZKE010000026.1:0-34521 GCA_964655005.1 uncultured Thalassospiraceae bacterium
CGCAAGGCCGTGGGCGACAACGTCCAAAAGGCTTGTGAGGCCGCCGTTCCGGTCGCCACAGCAGGCCTTCGGAGGGCGTCGAAAAGCCTTGACGATGCGATGGCATCGCCGGCGGCTTCTCTCCTACCCGAAGGACTGCTGTGACGATCTCTATGGGTTATTCTTTCTGCAATTTGGTATAAATAGCGATGCCCGACCTGCACACCTTTGTCGCCCTCGACACCACCGACCCCGATTACGCCGCCGGACTGGCGCAAAGCCTGAAGGGCCACGTCGGCGGCATAAAGGTCGGCAAGGAATTTTTTACCGCCAACGGCCCGGCCGGGGTCGAACGCATTTCCGCCTGCGGCATGCCGGTGTTCCTTGATCTCAAATTTCACGATATCCCCAATACGGTGGCCGGGGCGGTTCGGGCGGCGGCCGGACTGAAGCCCTTCATGGTCAATGTCCATGCCGCCGGCGGCGCCGACATGATGCGGGCCGCCGCCGACGCCGCCCGCGAAGGCGCCGCCGCCACCGGCTGCGCCGCGCCATTGGTAATCGCCGTAACCGTGCTGACCTCGCTGAATGACGAAGACCTGCATTTGACAGGGGTCGCCGGCACGGCCCACGATCAGGTCCTGCGGCTGGCTGGCCTGGCCCGGCAATGCGGCCTCGACGGCGTCGTCTGCTCGGCCCGCGAGGCGGCGGCGCTGAAACGCCAAAACGGGCCGGATTTCAAGCTGGTGGTACCCGGAATCAGGCCCGCCTGGGCGTCCGGCAACGATCAGAAACGCATCGTCACCCCGGCCAAGGCGGTCGCCGACGGGGCCGACTATCTGGTTATCGGAAGGCCCATTACCTCCGCCGGAAATCCGGTCGACGCCGCCGATAAAATCGCCGCTGAAATCGTGGCCGGCAAATAGAATGCCCATCGCCGCCAAAATCTGCGGTCTCTGCACCCGCGAAGCCGTCGACGCCGCCATCGAAGGCGGCGCCGCCATGGTCGGGTTCGTGTTTTTCCCGCCCTCGCCCCGGGCCATCACGCCGGACCGGCTGGCCGGTCTGGTCCGGGGGGTGCCGGCGACCGTGCCCAGGGTCGGCCTGTTCGTCGATGCCGGCGATGACGAAATCGAGGCCGCCGTAGTCACCGGCTGCCTGGACATGCTGCAACTGCACGGCGGCGAGACACCGGAAGATGTGAGCCGGCTGAAAAAGCGTTTCGGGCTGCCGGTAATGAAAGCGGTCGCCGTTTCCGGCCCCGCAGACCTGGATGTGGCCCGGACCTTCGAGCCGGTGGTTGACCGGTTGTTGTTCGACGCCCGCCCGCCCCAAGGGGCCGACCGGCCCGGCGGCAACGCGCTGGCCTTCGACTGGCGGCTGATAAAGGGATCGTCATGGACGGTGCCGTGGCTGCTGGCCGGCGGGCTGGACACGGATAATCTGGCCGATGCGGTCCGGATCAGCGGGGCCGTGGCGGTCGATGTGTCATCCGCCGTCGAAGACGCGCCGGGGCGCAAGAATATCGCCAAAATCAAGGAATTTCTGGCCCTTGCCGCCGCTCTCTAGAAACAGTCGCCAATGGCCGGCCTTTGTGCTTTATTGTCGCCCGTCATGACCACACCGAACAAACCGAACACCTACCGCGCCGGACCGGATGAAAACGGGCGTTTCGGCATTTACGGCGGGCGCTTCGTCGCCGAGACCCTGATGCCGTTGATCCTGGAACTGGAACAGGCCTATCAGGTGGCCAGGAATGATCCGCAGTTCGCCACGGAGATGACTTATTATTTATCCCAGTATGTCGGACGGCCCAGCCCGCTGTACCTGGCCCGGCGCCTGACCGAACATCTGGGCGGCGCCAAAATCTACTTCAAGCGGGAAGACCTGAACCATACCGGGGCGCACAAGATCAATAATTGCGTCGGCCAGATTCTGCTCGCCAAGCGGATGGGCAAGACCCGCATCATCGCCGAAACCGGGGCCGGCCAGCATGGCGTCGCCACGGCCACGGTGTGCGCCCTGTTCGACCTGCCGTGCGTCGTCTACATGGGGGCCAAGGATATCGAACGCCAGGCCCCGAACGTGTTTCGCATGCAAATGCTGGGGGCCGAAGTCAGGCCGGTGACGGCCGGTTCGAAAAGCCTTAAGGACGCCCTGAACGAGGCCCTGCGCGATTGGGTAACCAACGTCGCGGATACCTTTTACATCATCGGCACCGTCGCCGGGCCGCATCCGTTTCCGGCCATGGTGCGGGATTTCCAGTCGGTAATTGGCGAGGAAGTGCGCGAACAGATTGTCGAGGCGGAAGGCCGTCTGCCCGATTCCCTGGTCGCCTGCATCGGCGGCGGCTCGAACGCCATGGGGCTGTTCCATCCGTTCCTGGACGATGCCGGGATCGAAATTATCGCCGTCGAGGCGGCCGGCAAGGGCATTGAAAGCGGCGCGCACGCGGCGTCGCTTAGCGCCGGCAGCGCCGGAGTGCTGCACGGCAACCGGACCTACCTGTTGCAGGACGACGACGGCCAGATTCAGGAAGCCCATTCCATTTCCGCCGGGCTGGATTATCCCGGCATCGGCCCCGAACACGCATGGCTGCACGATCTGGGCCGGGTCGATTATGTGTCGATCACCGATCAGGAAGCGCTGGCGGCCTTCAAACTGACGACCCGTCTGGAAGGCATCATCCCGGCCCTGGAATCATCCCACGCCATCGCCCATGTCATGAAGATTGCGGGCGGCCTGCCGAAAGACCATATCATGGTCATTAGCCTGAGCGGGCGCGGCGACAAGGACCTGAACACCGTCGCCGCCGCCACCGGCATGACCTTCGGGGTGGAATGATGGGCGGCAATACGGAAACCAGAATCGACCGGCGCTTCGCCCGGCTAAGGCGGGAAGGGCGCGGCGGCCTGATTACCTTCACCACCGCCGGCGATCCCGATTACGATACGGCGCTTGAAATTCTCAAGGGCCTGCCCGGGGCCGGCGCCGACCTGATAGAACTGGGCATGCCGTTCAGCGACCCCATGGCCGACGGCCCGGCCATTCAACTGGCCTCGCGGCGGGCCCTGGCGGCGGGTCAGACCATGACCAGGACCCTGGATATGGTCCGGGCTTTCCGGGAAGACGACGACGACACGCCGATAATACTGATGGGCTATTTCAATCCGATCTACGTTTACGGCGTTGAAAAATTCCTGGGTGACGCCAAATCGGCCGGCGTCGATGGATTTATAGTCGTCGACCTGCCGCCCGAGGAAGAGGCCGAGTTTTGCCGGCCGACCCGGGCCGCCGGGCTTAATTTTATCTACCTGAGCGCACCAACCACCGATGATGACCGGCTGCCCCGGGTCGTGGAAAAGGCCAGCGGTTTCGTCTATTACGTATCGATCACCGGCGTTACCGGCAGCGCTTCGGCGGCGGCGGGCGATATCGAGGAAGCCTGTCGGCGGCTCCGGCGTCACACCGACCTGCCGATCGCCGTTGGCTTTGGCATCCGGACCCCCGAACAGGCGGCCCGGGTGGCGACCGTTGCCGAGGCCGCCGTGGTCGGTTCGGCGCTGGTCGATATAATTGCCGCCAATGCCGGAAAAAACAACCCGGCGCCGGACCTGCTGGCATTTGTCGCCGCCTTGTCCGAAGGTGTGCGTAACGCGCGTAACGGTGCGGCGCAATGAATGTGGAGTACGCAAAATGAACTGGTTGAAGAATTTCGTCCGCCCGAAGCTGAAACAGCTTGTCGGCGGGCAAAAGGAAATTCCCGATAACCTGTGGCGCAAGTGTCCCAAATGCGAGGAAATGCTGTTTCACCGCGATCTGGAGAACAATTTGCGGGTATGCCCGCTGTGCGGTCACCACATGCGCCTGAATTCCCCCGACCGCCTGAACATGCTGTTCGACGACGGGGTCTATCAGGCCATCGAATTGACCTTGCCGACGCCCGACCCGCTTAAATTCCGTGACCGCCGCAAATATACCGACCGGCTGAAGGAAGCGCAGGCCGATACCGGCCTGAAAGACGCCCTGACCGTCGCCCATGGTCGCCTGGGCGGCCTCGACATGGTTATCGCGGCGCTCGATTTTTCATTCATGGGCGGATCCATGGGGATCGCCGTAGGCGACGGCCTGATCGCGGCGGCCCGGCTGGCCATCGTTCAGGATGCGCCGTTGATCGTGGTTTCATCATCGGGCGGAGCGCGGATGCAGGAAGGCATCCTGTCGCTGATGCAGATGCCCCGGACCACCATCGCGGTCGAGGAAGTCAAGGAAGCCGGGTTGCCCTATATCGTCGTGCTTACCGATCCGACCACCGGCGGCGTATCGGCGTCGTTCGCCATGCTGGGCGATGTGGCCATCGCCGAAACCGGCGCGGTGATCGGTTTCGCCGGCGCCCGGGTGATCGAACAGACAATCCGCGAAAAACTTCCCGAAGGCTTCCAGCGGGCGGAATACCTGCTCGATCACGGCATAATCGATATGGTGGTCCGCCGCCACGACCTGCGCGATACCCTGATCCGGGTGACCGGCCTGCTGGTCAACAAGGGGCCCGCCGCCGAAGTGCTGGCCATCCCGCAGCCGGCGGATGCCCCGGCACCGGAAGCCGGGCAGGAGAGCCCCGCTGATTAATTCCAGAGACGCCATTCTGACGCGATTGATGAGCCTGCATCCCAAGGTCATCGATCTGTCGCTTGGACGCATCGAGACGCTGCTGAAGCGGCTCGGCGAGCCGCATCGCCAACTGCCGCCGGTGGTCCATGTCGCCGGGACCAACGGCAAAGGATCGACAATAGCCTTCCTGCGGGCCATGCTGGAAGCGGCGGGCTATCGTGTCGATGTCTATACCTCGCCGCATCTGGTGCATTTCAACGAACGTATCCGTCTGGCCGGGCGGCTGATCGGCGACGACGCCCTGTCGGCGCTGCTGGAAGAATGCGAAACGGCCAATGGCGGGGACCCCATCACCTTTTTCGAAGTCACCACGGCGGCGGCGCTGCTGGCCTTTTCCAGGACACCAGCCGATATCCTGCTGCTCGAAACCGGGCTCGGCGGCAGGCTCGATGCGACCAATGTGATCGCCAATCCCAGGTTGACCATTATTACCCCGGTATCGCTGGACCATCAGCAGTATCTGGGCGACAGCCTGCGGGAAATCGCCGCCGAAAAGGCCGGAATTCTCAAATCGGACGTACCCTGCATCCTGGCCCGGCAGGAACGCCAGGCCGACCGCGCCATTGCCGAACGGGCGACCGCGATATCGGCGCCGCTGTCGCGGGAAGGCAAGGACTGGTTCGTGCGCACCGCCGGTGATGAAATGATATTCGAATCCGCCGTGGCTACCCGCCGGTTGCCGCCGCCCTCTCTGAACGGCGCCCATCAGCAGCGAAACGCCGCTCTGGCGCTGGCGGCGCTGGATATGCTGCCGGGGTTTACCGTCCCCGACGGGGCCGCCGCGTCGGGCCTGAAAAACGCCGCCTGGCCGGCCCGCCTGCAACGGCTGCGGCACGGGCCGCTGGTGGATTTGCTGCCCGATGGCTGGGAACTGTGGCTCGACGGCGGCCATAACGCGGCGGCGGCGATGACCATCCGGACCCAGACCCGGCGATGGCGGGACAAGCCCCTGCATCTGGTCATGGGGATGCTGAATTCAAAAAATCCGGAAGAATTTCTGAAACCGCTGGAGGCCAGAATAGGCCAGTTTCGCGGTATCGCCATCCCCGGTGAAGAAAATACGCTAAGCGCCGAACGGCTATGCCAGGCCGCCGCGACCTGGCGCATGAACGCCACGCCGTCGGCCGATGTGGCCGGGGCGGTGGCCGATCTGATCGCCAGTTCGCCAGTCCCGGCCCGCATCCTGATTGCCGGATCGCTCTATCTGGCCGGTACGATTCTCGGGGCCAACGGCTAGCTTTCGAATAAAATTGCCTGGGCCGCCGGCACGGCGGTGCCTTCGCTGACGTTGGCGCCGATATCCCGGAGCGTGCCTTCCATGGCGCTAAGGCACAGGGTGACATGCGCCGGAGAACTACTTTGACCCATCAGGCCGATGCGCCAGACCTTGCCGGCCAGACTGCCCAGGCCGCCGCCGATTTCGATACCGTAGTTTTCCAGCAACAGGCGGCGGACCAGGGGTTCATCGACGCCTTCGGGAACTTTCAGGGTTGTCAGCTGCGGCAGGTGGCTGCCTTCGCCGACCAGCGGCTCCAGCCCCATGGCGCGGAAACCGGCGCGCAGGGCATCGCTGTTGCGGCGATGCCGGGACCAGCAATTTTCGATTCCTTCCTGTCGCAGCATGACCAGCGATTCATGCAGGCCGTACAGGGCATTGACCGGCGCCGTGTGGTGATAGGAACGGGCCGCACCGGCGCCGTCGGTCCAGTAGTTCATAATCAGGGTCAGGTCGAGGAACCAGCTTTGAACCGGTGTCTTACGCGCCCTGATCGCCGCGACCGCCCGCTCGCCGAAGGTCACCGGGGAAATGCCCGGCGCGCAGGACAGGCTTTTCTGGGACCCCGAATAAACCGCGTCGGCGCCCCACTTGTCGACCGGAACCGGAACCCCGCCCAACGAAGTTACGGTATCGACGATGCACAGCGCATCATGTCTGGCGGCCAGCGCGCACAGGGTTTCGGCGTCCGAGAGCACGCCGGTAGAGGTTTCGCCATGCACGAAGGCCAGCGCCTTGGCGCCGGGATTGGCCTTCAAGGCGTCTTCCACCCTGGCCGGATCGACGACCTCGCCCCAGGCGTTTTCAACCATCACCGGGTCGGCGCCAAGACGCCGGACATTTTCCTTCATGCGGCCACCGAACACCCCGTTCTGGCAGACAATGACCGTATCGCCCGGTTCGATCAGGTTGACGAAGCATGTTTCCATACCCGCCGAGCCGGGCGCGGAAACCGGCAGCGTCAGGGCGTTTTCGGTCTGAAAGGCATAGCGAAGCAGGGCCTTGACCTGATCCATCATATCGACGAAGGCCGGATCCAGATGGCCGATGGTCGGCCTGGCCATGGCTTGCAGGACGCGCGGGTGAACGTCGGACGGCCCCGGACCCATCAGAATCCGCCGTGGCGGCGAGAAAGACGAGATGGATTCCATCCTGCTTTTTCCTTTTTTCGGTATTGGGAACAGCCGGTTATATAGCGGCATTTACGGGCGCCGACAAACTAATTTCCACGATGCGGAAAGTGCTTCCCAAAAACCACCTTTTAGGGTGGGATAGAAAAACCCCGCCGATTCGATTAACGGCGGGGTTCAAATATTCGAAGTGCGCGCAAAAACGGTCAGATTACGGATTCGACCCATTCGACCAGCTTGCTTTTGGGCAATGCGCCGATCTTGGTGGCGGCCACCTGGCCGTCCTTGAACAGCATCAGGGTCGGAATACCCCGGACGCCGTATTTCGAAGGCACCGTCGGGTTTTCATCAATATTAATCTTGGCGACGGTGACCCGGTCGCCCATTTCGGCGGCGATTTCTTCCAGCGCCGGGGCAATTTGCTTGCACGGGCCGCACCATTCCGCCCAAAAATCGACTATAACGGGCATCGCCGAGTTGATCACGTCGGCATCAAAAGAGGCGTCGCTTACGGCTTTGGTCATTTAATTTGTCCTATCGGTTTGGGCAGAATCAATGTTTATCGGTTAATTTTGAATCTAGGGTCGGTGACGCTATCCGTCAAGGTGCGGGGCCGGCACCCGGGGAATCGTCCGGGTATAACTCCAGCAAGGAATCCGGTAGTATCATCAGGCGCGGACCATCGGTCCATAGCAACATGCAGGTAATCTTGCGACCGGGATAGATTTGCGCCAACAGCGCCCGGTATACCGCCATTTGCGCAAGATACGCCGGGGCGACATCCGTGGCGGTTTGCGGCGGCGGCCGGTTGGTTTTGTAATCGATGATGGTAATTGTCGACTCGGCTGTGTGCAGGCGGTCGATACGGGCCGATACGATGCGCCCTTCGAGCCTGCCGCTTATGGCGACTTCCGCCTGGCTGTCGGGTCCGAACAGCGGCGCCAGTTCCGGATCATCCAGCACCTTCAGGGTTTCGGCGGCGATTTCGGACTGTTGTTCGGGCGTCAACCCGTGCACCGGCCGGGACAGATAGCCGCGGGCCGCGTCATCCCGATCACCGACGGCCAGCGCCGGCAAACTTTCCAGCAGGCGGTGGATCAGGGCGCCGCGTTTAAAGCGTTCGCCGCCGTCGCCATCGAACGGTGAGCGCACCGCCGGTTCATCGCCAAATGGGCGCGACGGGGCCAGGGGCCGGGCCGGTTCGGGCTCGGCGGGCGCCGTCCTGGCGGCCCAGTCCGGCGGCGCGGCGGGGCCAGGCGGCGGCGGCTGATCGGTCTGCGCACCGGCGGTTTCGGCGGTTTGCGCCGTTTCGACCCGCCGGCCCGGTTCATCAAAACCGGCAACCGGCACCTGTTGCGGCCCGTCCGGACGGTCGAACGCCGCCGCCACCAGATTATACCAGCAGCCATCGGAGCGGCCCTTGGTGGTCTCGTAGCCGCAGACATACAGGCGGTCCCGCGCCCGGGTCATGGCGACATACAACAGGCGGCGGTATTCCTGTTCGGTGCGCCGGCGAATGCCGTCGCGCAGGGTCTTGCAAATTTCCGGGGATTGCCTTTTCACCGGCTGCCACAGCGGCGCGTCCCGGCTCCACAGGATGTGGTCTTCCTGGGCCGTGCCCGGTTCGGTGCAGGTATCGGGCAGAAACACGATGTTGGCCTGCAACCCTTTCGACCCGTGCACCGTAAGCACCCGGACTTCTTCGCGGTCAATTTCCAGGTCCCGTTTAACCACCGTTTCGCCGGCTTCCAGCCAATACAGGAATCCTTGCAGCGAGGGGGTATGGGTGCGCTCGTAATCCAGCGCCAGATTAAGAAATTCGTCCATCGGGTCCGCCGCCTCTTTGCCGAGGCGGCCCAGAATAGCCCGCCGCCCGCCACGCACCGCCAGAACATGAATGAAAAATTCGAATGGCGGCGCGAAATCGGCGCGACCCAGAATATCGGCCAGATAGTCGAGCGCGGCGCGGTACCTGGGGGTCTTGCCGGCGGCCCCGCGCAGGGCTTGCCACAGACTGCCCGACCGGTCATGGGCAAGATCGTACAGGTCATCATCGTCGAATTCGATCAGCGGACCCTTCAGGACTTCCGCCAGCGTCAGGTCGTCGTCCGGCAGCAGGGCGAAACGTCCAAGCGCCATCAGGTCCATCACCGCCAGCTGATCGACCAGCGCCATCCGGTCGGCCCCGGCGACCGGCACCTCGCGCAGCTTAAGCGCCCGGATCATGGCTTCGGCGAAGATTCCGCGGCGACGCACCAGAATCATGATGTCATCGGCCCGGATCGGTCGTCCGGCGGATACCAGAATTTCCCTGTCATCCAGCCAACGGCGAATGGTCGTCGCGATAAGGTCGGCCAGGACCAGCGGCGGGGCATCGTGGCCCGGCTTGTCGACCGGTTCGTCCCAGGCGGTGTCCTGCGGTTTTTCCGGCGGCCTGATGGTCGGCCAGATTTCGACCAGGCCGCCATGTCCGGTCCGGTGCGCATGGTGAATCAGCAGCTCCTTTGCGGCCCGGACCCCATCGGCGGCCAGCGGCCCGTCGAACACCCGGTCGACAATTTTCAGGACATCGGGAACCGAGCGGAAGGAAACCGTCAGCGGCACTTCCCGCCACTGGCATTCCGCCTGTTTGACGCGGGAGGCGAAATATTCCGACATCTGGCGGAAACCTTCCGGTTCGGCGCCCTGGAAGGAATAAATCGACTGTTTTTCGTCGCCGACGGCGAAAATTGTCCGCTCGCCGGGTTCCCGCGCCCCCATTCCGGAGAAAAAATCATCGGCCAGCCGGCGAATCACCGTCCATTGATCGGGGCTGGTGTCCTGGGCCTCGTCGACCAGAATATGATCGATGCCGCCATCCAGCTTGTAATGGACCCAGGAAACGCCGGCGTCGGTCTGTAACAGGGCGGTGGTTTTCAGAATCAGGTCGTCGTAATCGAGCAGGGCGCGGTTTTGCTTCAGGGTTTCGTATTCGTCAAGCAGCCCGCAACCGAACCGCAACAGCGCCGCCGTCGCCTCGGCATCCGTCACGGCGGCCAGCCGGTCCGAAATTTCCAGCACCCGCTGCTGTTCGCCCAGCAGGGCGGTCAGCAGCGCCGGGTTGGCCTCGGCGATTTTTTTGGTCATCAGTTTTTTGCGCGGCTCGCCCTTGCGGGTCAGGAAGCACGGCGCATAAAGCCCGGCGAAGGTCCGCGCCCGCCCGCTCGCATCCAGGTCCAGCCACCGGCTAATCGGCCCGGCGATTTCCATATCCGATTTCGTGCCGCCGGCCAGCACCATGGCCGCCGCCCGCAACTTATCGCCGTCAAACGCATTTTCATGGGCCGCCGCCGCCGTGACCATAGCCGCGGTTTCGCCTTCATTCAGGCCCAGCGCCCGATAGGCCAGGGCGATCAGCGGTTCGGTTCCCGCCGCCCGCCGGCGCTGTTCGGAAAACAGGCCGCGCTTAAATGACAATTCCTTTTTCAGGGTCACGAACCCGTCCTCGCTGACCAGCCCGGCCAGCATTTTAAGCGCCCCGGCGGTGGCCCCGCCGCCCGGTGTCTGGGCGCCGAACAGCAGCCGGTCGCGGGCCTCTTCCAGCAATTCCGCCGCCGAGCGTTCGTCGAGCACGTCGAAATGCGGCGAGACCCCGGCTTCCAGCGGGAACCGGCCAAGCAGGGATTCGCAAAAACCGTGAATGGTGCGCACGTTCAATCCACCCGGCGCATCCAGCACCTGCGCAAACAGCCGCCGGGCCGCCGCCAGATCTTCCGGGCTCTTGTCGGCGCCGGTCAGTTCCAACAGGGAATTCTTCAGCGTACCGTCATCGGCCCTGGCCCATTCGGCCAGCCGCCTGTTCAGCCGGTTCGACATTTCCGCCGCCGCCGCCTTGGTGAAGGTCAGGCACAGAATTCGTTCCGGCCTGACCCCGGCCAGCAACATCCGGGATATGCGATTAATCAGGACGTGGGTCTTGCCGGTCCCGGCGTTGGCCGAAACCCAGACCGAGGCTTCGGGGTCGGCGGCCAGGCGCTGGTTGGAAACGCCGCCGATGGTGTCACGGGGGAAATTTTTGTCCGTCACGGCGGTCATTCTTCGTCTCCGCCGCCCAGGCCCCATTCTTTAAAACGGGCCAGATGATCGTAATCGCCGACCTGCTGCTGGTATTGAAAGCGTTGCCGCGACCGGTAGGGCGTCGGTTGCAGATCGTATCTGCCAAGCAGCCGGTGCAGGCCCTGCAGATTGTCGTCGATGATCCGGGCGACGCCAGCTTCCAGTTTCGGGCGCTTTTCCCTGCCGGGTTGGCGCCCGCCCGATAACTGCACGTACATAAGCTCGGTCACGGCGGCCTCACCCAGTTTCAGGAAACCATCGTTCCGGGCGATCGCCCCTTCCAGGGGTAATTGCGGTTCCAGGCCGCTTTCCATTTGCGGCCCCGTCGGCGTCGCCCCGGTCTTGTAGTCGATGATGCCCAGGTTGCCGTCGGCCAGCCGATCGATGCGGTCGGCCCGGGCGGTCAGCAGGAACGGGCCGCCGGGCAGGTCCAGGTCCAGTGATCCATTGGCCTCGGTCTTAAGGACCGATATCCCGCTTTCGCGACGCCTTCGTTCCCACCCGATAAACCATTCTGCGATGCGCTCGAAGCGCGGCCACCACAGCGCCCGCACCGTCGGCCAGGCCATCAATTCGTCGAACGCCTGGCGCCCCATATCGATCAGCCGCCGTTCGGCGTCCTCGGGCAGGACGGATGGATACTGCCGGGTAAAACGGTCGAGGATATGGTGGATCAATATCCCCTTGTTGCGGGCGTCGGGGTCGGCGTCGATACGTTCCAGCGGGCTCAGTTTAAGGATTCGTTCGGCATACAGTGCATAGGGGTCGCGCACCAGGGTGCGGATGCGGGTTACCGGCAGGGTCCGTGGGCGGGCCGCCACCGGCGGGCATGGCTGCGGCGGCCCGACCGGTCGGGGCGACCCCTGCGGCCGGTCCAGGCCTTCGGCCCAGCCAATCCAGTTATCCGGCGCCGCCAGGGTATGGTCCAGCCCGGCGCCGGTCAGCACGTTATCCAGCCGTTGCAGCCATCGCGAGGGCACGCTGGGCGCGCCGCCGACCCGACCGGCGCGGGTCAGCACCACGTTCGGGGCCGCCGCCGCTTGCGCGAAATCGTGGGCCGAAAGGCCGATCCGGCGTTCCGGCGGCGGCAATCCGAAATCTTGCGCCATGGGGCGGCTCATCCACGGGCTGGGCTGGGCCTGCGGTGGCCAGGTGGCCTCGTTAAGGCCGCCCAAAATCATCACATCGGCGCTTTGCAGGCGGGCTTCCAGATTACCCCAAATGTGTAAACGGGCGTGCCGGCCATAGCGCGGACGGACCATTCTTGAAGACATCAGCGTGTCCAGCAGGGCCGGATAGTGGCGCGGCTTGATATCATCGCCAAGCATCGCCGCGTCATCGGCCAGTTCGGCGACGAAGGAAGCCGCCGCCTCACCGTCTTCGCCCCGCCACAGCCGTTCCGGGCCGCCGCCGGTGGCGGTGGCGGCAAGATTTTCGATGCAGGTAATGTGGGCGCGCAACAATTCGCCCAATGTCACTCCGGGTTGCGCCATCAGATCGCAAAACGGCTGCAAAATCAGGCCCACCGCGTCCAGGCCGGGTCCAAGCGATTGCAACCCGGCGACCCGGCCGTGAAGTTTTCTTTCCTCCGACTTGTTGCGTTCGACCAGGATGGCGCGGCGCAGCCCGGCGATACCGGGGCCGGGTCTGGCGCCATGCAGCAAAAGCCGCTCCAGACGGCGCACCCAGGCGCGAAACCGGCCCGGCGTCCGGCCGGCGGCGGCCAGCGGATGCTTGAAGGCGGCCAGCAACGGCACCGGGGCCAGTTCGTCGGCAACCATGCGGGCGGTCAGGCGGATGAAGGTTCCGGGTGGTGTTTGCGAAAGCGCCCGACCGGCGGAATCATCGACCCTGATATCCCAGCGCAGCAATTCCTCGGCGACCCGCCGGGCCAGCGGCCGGTCCGGCGTAACCAGGGCGGCGGTGCGTCCCGGCGTCTCCAGCGTATGGCGCATTATCAGCGCGATGCTTTTGGCTTCTTCCTGGGTATTGGCGGCGTCAATGCGGATAATGCCGTCGGTGCTTTCCGGCGCAATCGCCCGGCCCGGAGCCGACCCGGTGGTTGCGGCCGGTCGCAGGGCCAGATTAATCAGTTGGCGGCGGGCGGTCCCGGCAGGCGATGCCGCCAGATCGGGCCAGTCGGCTACCCCCCGGCGTTCGACGCCCAGATGGTTCAGCAGTCGGGCCATGCCGTATTGCGGATGGCTCGGGGTCAGGCTTCGCCAGACCTCGTCATCGGCCTCGCGGTCCAGCCCCGGCAACACGATAATACCCTGGGGCAGGCCGGCAATGGTTTTCAACAGATCCGCCGTAGCCGGGATGGAACCGGTCGAACCGGCGGCGATAACCGGCCCCCGTGGCGGCTTCCGGGCCCAGGCGGCGGCCTGGACGGCGAGTAAGTTATTGCGCCGCCGGGCCGGGTCAAGGGCCGCCTCATCGGCCAGGACGGCCGGCCAGGCATCGGTCAGGATAGTCAGAAATTCAAGTGTCTTTCGCCAATAGTCCGACAGCCTGTCGCTATCGACCAGGGCCGCCAGATCATCGAACGTCAGCCGTTCGGTGTGGACCTGGTCGAGCAGCCCGGCCAGTTCCCGGGCCAGTTGGACCGCCTGTTCCGGGCTGGCCACCACGTCCCGGCGCGACAGTATCAGCCTGGCCAGCATCAACTGGCGTTTCAGGCCGGGGATCGCCGGGGCCGCCGCCAACCGGTGCTCGCCGCCCAGATCGCCGATAATCAATTCATCTTCATCAATATCGCCAAGCGGCGTCATTTGCGGTAGCAACAGCGGCTTGCCGTCGCTGGCCCGCAAAAATGCCTCGGCCATGGCCCGGCAGGCCCGCCGGGTCGGCAACAGCAGGGTTACCCTGCTCAGGTCCTCCGGGCGGCAGCCCAAATATTTCAGGATGCCGGCGGCCAGAACCTCGAGAAACGCCATGCCGGCGGGAATGGTGTAAACACCGGCCCGGATTTTCAGTTCTGGTGGCGGGCCGTTCAACGGCGCTTGACCCCGGCGTACCGCAGCCGCATGTAGGCCTCGGCATCGCTCAGGCCTTGCGGGGTGCCGACATGGAACCATTCGCCATCGTGGACCATGCCGTACAGGCGACCGCTTTCAATCGCCTTGTCGTAGAGCAGGTTCATGGAAAAAGCGCCCTTATCGGCGCCTTCGAACAGCCGCGGATGGAGAATCTGGACGCCGGTATACAGATAAGGTGAAACTTCGTTTTCGGCTCGCCGGGTCAGGACGCCGGCGGGATCGGCGTAAAAATCACCCAGACCCGAATAGCCATAGGCCTCGACCGTCGAATGCAGCATCAGCAGGGCGTCCATTTTGTCGCCGTCCCACTGTTCAATCATCCTTTTCAGGGCGTCTTGCGAGCCGTTCAGCCACAAGGTGTCGGCGTTGCTGGCGAAGAACGGCAAGTCGCCCAGCAATGGCAGGGCATTGGCGATACCGCCGCCGGTGTTGAGGATTTCCGGTTCCCGCGAGATGACGATTTCCGGCGATTTCCGGCGGCCCAGATGGTTGCTGATCTGCTCGCCGAGATGGTGGACATTGACAATGACCCTGCCGACCCCGGCATCGGCCAGCCGGTCAATGGTGCGGTCGATGAGAGTCCGGCCATGGACCGGAACCAGCGGCTTTGGCAGTTTTTCGGTGATCGGGCGCAAACGCTTGCCGAAACCGGCGGCCAGAACCATCGCGCATTCGGGGGACAGGGTCATGATACCTTCATATTTCTAATTACCATCGGTATATGCCTATCGAACCATTTTTTTAAGGAATTAAGAACCGGATTCTCAAGAGATTTTTCCAGTAACCCCCAAACCCTTGGAATATGATGAAGGTAACCGGGTTTGCCATCGCGCACCGAAAGCCTGGTAAAGATGCCGATAACCTTGGCGTGGCGCTGGGCGGCCAGGATATCGAAGGCGACCTTGTCGAAATTGGGTAAAGCGGCCGCATACCGATCCAGCAGGGCGGCTTTCAGGCCCTTACCCAAATTGCGCCGGGCGTCTTCCAGCAGCGACATCAGATCATAACCGGCGGGTCCGGCCACGGCATCCTGAAAATCGAGCAGGCCACAGGCCCTGACGCCGCCCCGTTCGGGCAACCAAAGCAGATTATCGACATGATAATCCCTTAATACAAGGGTTTGCGGCTGTTCATGAAGCCGGGGCAGAACTTCGCGCCAGGCCGTTTCGTAATCGACCCGGGCGGCCCGGTCCAGCCCCGCCGGGCAGGCCCAGACCGGCAGCAGATTGGCCTCATCCAGCAGCAGTCGGTCGTCATAGCAAGCAAGCCCGCCGGGGATCGCCTCGCCGGCGGGCCGGCGGTGCAGGTCGATCAATACATCGACGGCATTTTCGTACAGCGTGGTTTCGTCGCCGCCGCCGGCCAGCACCCGGGTAAAGGTATCGTCACCCAGGTCTTCGAGCAGCAGGAAGCCGCGAATTTCATCGCTCGCGAAAATGTCCGGCGCGCTGTAACCGAGCCCGCGCAAGTGGCCGGCCATATCCCGGAACGGGCGGATGTCCTCGTGATCCGGCGGGGCGTCCATCAACACCGCCGTGCGGCCCCCCATGGCCAGCCTTTCGTAACGCCGGAACGAAGCGTCGTCGGCCAGCGGCGAACGGGCGGCATCGCCCCAGCCGTGGCGGTTCAGGAAAATTTCAATGGCGGCGTTCCGTTCAGGTCGCAAGGCCGGCCCCCCGCAATCGGTCTGCCCAGCCGCCGGAAGCGTGGATATCCAGCCTTCGCCGCCGTTCGCCGTCTCCGTAGGCCAGGGTCAGGGTCAGGCTTTTCGACGGCAACAGGTAATCCAGGCGGCCCGGCCATTCAATCACCGAGATCCCCTCGGCAAAGGCTTCGTCCAGTCCCAGTTCCAGGGCCTCTTCGGCATCTTCCAGGCGGTACAGGTCGAAATGGTATATTTGCACATCGGCGCAATCATAGACTTGCAGCAACGTAAAGGTGGGGCTGGGAACTTCGGTTTCCGGGCCGCACAAGGCCCGCACGAAGGCGCGCGCAAACACCGTCTTGCCGACCCCAAGATCGCCTTGCAGGGCCAGGATATCGCCGCTGCGGGCCAATGCGGCCAACCGTCGCGCCAGGTCTTCCGTCGCCGCCTGGCCGGAAAGCTCGATGTGAATTGTGTTGTCCTCTCTATGGGTTATTATCGGTACTCATAGATCAATTTGCCTTGAAGTGGAATCACTTCAGGGCAGATAAGTTGCCTTTGATATTGCCCTTTTGAAGCCGGAGTTTCCATGCCCAAAACGCCCGCCACGAACCACAGCACCGATATCGCGGTAATCGGCGCCGGCCCGGTCGGCCTGTTCGCCATTTTCCAGTGCGGCATGTTGAAAATGTCCTGCCATGTGATCGACGCCCTGGATCAAATCGGCGGCCAGCTTTCGGCGCTGTATCCGGAAAAACCGATCTACGATATTCCCGGCCTGCCGAAGGTGCTGGCCGGCGACCTGGTCGACCGGTTGCAGGACCAGGCAGCGCCGTTCGACCCCGCCTACCACCTGAACCAGCAGGTAACGGCGCTATCGAAAACCGGAGATGGCCGCTGGTCGCTGGAAACCTCGGGCGGGACGCGCATCGACGCCGGAGCGGTGATTATCGCCGCCGGAGTCGGCGCCTTCGGCCCGAACCGGCCGCCGCTGGACAACATTCGGGATTTCGAAGGCCGGGGACCCGGCCGGGGCGTGCATTATCTGGTCAAACGGCGGGACGATTTCAGGGGCCGCCGGGTGGTTATCGCCGGTGGCGGCGATTCGGCGGTCGACTGGGCCCTGTCGCTGGCCGAGGTAGCCGAAAGCGTCGCCATCGTCCATCGCCGGGCCAAATTCAGGGCGGCCCCGGACAACGCCGAAAAACTTGCCAAACTGGCCGCCGACGGCATCATCGATCTGGTCGTCCCGTATCAACTGGCGGCGCTGGAAGACGATGGCGGCAAACTGGGCGCGGTGATTGTCGCCGACCTGGACGGTAACCGGCGCCGGCTGGAAGCGGATGCGCTGCTGCCGTTTTTCGGCCTGACCCAGAATATCGGCCCAATCGCCAACTGGAACCTGGACCTTGAACACAATCACCTGACGGTCGATCCCGCGACCATGGCTACCAGCCTGGCCGGCGTCTATGCCGTAGGCGACATCATAGCCTACCCCGGAAAACTGAAACTGATCCTGACCGGTTTTGCCGAAGCCGCCCTGGCCGCCCATTCGGTGCGCCATCACCTGCACCCCGGCGAGGCCCTGCATTTCGAATATTCCACCACGCAGGGCGTGCCCTAAGGGACGCCGGCGTCAGTGAACCCGGTCGGGGCCATATGGACTGTCGAGCGAGAACGCCGGAATATCGACATCGAACAACGAGCCATCGCCGCCCAGCATCCGGTAGCTGCCCATCATAAAGCCCGATGACGTGGTGAGCGGGCAACCGCTGGTGTATTCGAAGCTGTCACCGGGCGCCAGCACCGGTTGCTGGCCGACCACGCCTTCGCCACGAATTTCCTGCAATACGCCACAGGCATTGGTAATTCGCCAGTGCCGGGTCATAAGTTGCACCGTATCGTCACCCAGGTTTTCGATAATCACATGATAGGCCCATACGTAAAGATTCTCATCGGGCACCGACTGGTCGACCAGAAATGACGGCGTGACGGTGACCCTGATACCATAGGTCGTCTGGTTGTAGACACCGCCCGCTTGTTGCCCTGGTCGCCGCACGGACATTCCGATCATTGATTAGATTGGATTACATCTCACCTATGTGGGATATTTCGGCCCAAAACCAAGTACGTATTTCAAATATTTTGTGGTCGCCGGGCCAGTTCTATGCGGATTTCGACCCGCCGGTTCTTCGAATCCGGCACGCCGTCCGGCGTTTCAACCAATGGCTGGGCCTCGCCATGGCCGCGGACGGTAATGCGGCCGGCCGGAACGCCCAACTCGATCAGCCTGTCGCGGACATTTTCCGCCCGTTTCAGGGACAGCCGGAAGTTGTGATCGGGACCGCCGGAGCGGTCCGCATAACCGCCAATTACCACCCGGACCCTGCCGACAGAACGGACGGCATCGGGGGTTTCCCCGGCGATGGCCCGCAGTATGGCGCCGGCGGCGGCTTCGACGCCGTCACCCCCGGGGATGGCGTCATCCAGCTTGAAGAATGAAATAAAGGCGTTCGGCAGGGGATTTTCCGCATCGAACATGGCCTTGTAGAAACCATTACGGCAGGCCCTGATATGGGTCGGCTGAAAGTTTTCCTCCTGTTGCTCGACCCAGCAATCGAAACGGGCCATCGCCCGCGCCGCCACCCCCGGCCAGCGGTCGCGGGCCGGCTTGTCGAGCGAAACCAGCAACCGGTCGCGGGCGGTTTCGATCTCTCGCCGGCTGGCTTCGGGCAAATTCCAGCGCTTCAATTCCTCTGGTCCCGGCGACTCGCCACCGGCCGCCGCCCGGGCTTTCACGGCAAACCGGTCGGCGCTACGCAGGTCGCCCATTTTTTCGGCCTCGTAAAGGGCTAAATCCCTGTATTCCCTGGCCAGCGCCGTGTCATATCCACCGTCGCCGGTAAGTTCGAGATTTTTCAGATTGGCGACTTCGCCGCCACCACATGCCGACAGCGCCAATAAAACGGCGCCAAGGGATACTGTTTTCAATGCGATCATGACTGGACTCCCGAGAAATTAATCCGGTCATGATGGGATAAAACTATGGCGTGAGTAGGGTGTAATCAGGCGAAAAACGGGCTTTTCAGTGGCAATTTTCTTACCAGAGAATATTTTTGGGCGCCAATGCCGACCCGCGCCGCCGGCGTTCGACCACCGGCAGAACATCCATATTGGGCCACAGGCCATCTTCCAGGGTGCGGGCGTAAGCCCCGGAAAGTCCCTTTTCGATCATGCTTGATGCCGCCGAACCGTAATCGTAATCGAGCGGATAAAGAGCAATTTCGATGCCGCCCGGCCCCGGCGTCAGCAGCGAATACCAGGTCCGTGGCGTGGCGTCATTGGCCGGCATACCGATAACGCCGGCGTTATGCCATAACCGTTCGCCGATAATCTGGGTAAAGGGCAAACCGCAATGTCCGGCGATAACGCCGTCGGCATCGAGAATATCGAGATCACGGTTTTTTGCGGCGACCGGGTCCGAACGGAAGATAAAGCGGCCAGGGTCTTCCGCCCCGCCGTGAATAACCGCCAGCCTTCGCCCGTTCATGGTGAACTCAAGCTTTCGGGGCAGCCGCGACATCCATTCCTTGTCGTCGGGCCCAAGCGTTTGCCGGGCGTGCCCGAACCATTGCGCCGACAAAACGTCGCAATCGCTTCCTTCCTCGAAACCACAGCCGCAATGGTCCCGGTTTTCGCCCAGGGCTTCCTCGCAGTTACCCATGACCACATGGATGCCGGCGCCGCGGATGGCGGTCACGGTGGCGGCGGCATCGCCGCAGTATGCGACGGTATCGCCGGTGCAAATGATCCGTTCGGGAGGTATCGTCAACCGGGCCGCGATAGCCAGTATCGCCGTTGTCGCCTGCCGGTTGCCGTATGGTCCGCCAAATACCAGAACGGGCCGGTCAACCTCGCCCAGACAGGTCATCCAGCGCCGCAGGAAGCGCCGCCCAGGACACAGAATTTGGCGCAATGGGGATGGTTCAGCTTGACCATCTTCGTCGAGCCGGCCAGATCATGGCCCAATTCGAAAGCGCTGTCGTAGGGCAACAGCGTGCATGGCACGACATGGGGCATGTCGCGGCCCCTGGCCTTGACCACCATGCGCGAGGTCGCGCACATCATCGATTCGGGCTCGACCCCCAGGATATCCCAGCACCGGCTGGTAATTTCCGGGACATCGACGGCGCTGTCCATTTCCGGAAACAACACCAGCGCCGCCGGATTGCCGGCATCCACGGGGATAGCTTCGCGTTCGAACAGGGCCCGATAGCCGGCGCGGGACACTTGATCCTGTTCGTTCCAGCGGGTGCGCCCGGCAACGGTAATATTAAAGCCGTTTTCGGCCAGCCACTTCAGGCCGCCCAGCATGGGCCGCCAGGTATTTTTGCCGCGCACGTCTTCGTGCCGCCCGGCGGTGAAATGGTCGACCGACACCCGCAACGCCAGTTTCGCCCCATGGCGGCGTTTTAAATCCAGCAGGGCTTCCATTTTATGATGCAGCGGTTTCATGGCGTTGGTCAGCACCAGCGTCCGGTAGCCGCGCGCCAGTGACAGCGCCAGCATTTCGGTCAGGTCCGGATTCATGAACGGCTCGCCGCCGGTAAAGGCGATTTCCTCGACCGCCAGGCCCTCCCGGTCGATTTCGTCCAGGTATGTCTTGATCTCGGCGCCGGTCAGGTAGGCCAGCGCATCGTTTTTCGGAGTCGATTCCATATAGCAGTTGACGCAGGAAATATTGCACAGACTGCCGGTATTGAACCAAAGGGTTTTCAGGTGGGTCAGGGCGACGACGGCGCGGCGTTCGCCCTTGGCGGTCAAATCGGGGTCCCGGAACTTTTCGGGATCCAGGGAAGGTATTTGCGCCTGGCCGGGGTCGAACATGGGAACCTCTGGTAAAAACATATTGCAATCAATGGCCCAAGTTAATGGAGCATCGCGATAAACAGCAAATAACAATTTCGTTAACTACCGGAAATACGCTATGTAATACGGCGTTTGAGGCGGGTGTGGTTCAATGGCAGAACGAAAGCTTCCCAAGCTTTAGACGGGGGTTCGATTCCCCTCACCCGCTCCAGGTTCTTCTGTCATCGGGATTATGACGGCGTTCCACGGGAATGATGATTTCTTCCTCAGGCTCGCCGCGCGGGTCCATTTCGGTGGCGACCACGGAAGTCCGCGGTACCGCCTGAAACGGCACCTGGTCATCCATCGGCACAGCTTCCCGACGGGTCATCCGCCAGACCGCGAAAACGGCGGTGCCAAGCGACATGGCGGCGACAAAGGTAAACAGGCCGACGGCGCCCTGCGCCTCGATAACCGCCGCCGCCCCTAACGGTCCGATAGTGGCCCCCAGCCCATAGGCGATAATCAGGCCGCCGCTGGCCGGCACCAGGTCGGCCGGGTCGATATGGTCATTGGCGTGGGAGACCGACAGCGGATAGAGGGTAAAGCTGACGCCGCCGAAAACGGCGCCCAACACCAGCAACAGCGGCAAACTGCCGCCGACAGTCAGGATCATGCCGATACTGACGGCAACGGTCGCCAGGCAGACCCCGATCACCACCGTGCGCCGGTCAATACGGTCGGAAATGCCGCCGATCGGCCATTGCAGCAACAACCCGCCGACAATCACGACGCCCATGAACTGGGTCGTCTCGGCGATCGTTAATCCGGTCATCTGGGCGAACAGCGGGGCCAGCGAATAAAACGCGCCGAGAACCAGCCCCGAGGCGAAACATCCGACCATGCCGAGCGGCGAGACGGCGTAGAGTTGGCGGACACCGAAGCGCCGCGGTTCGGGCAGTTCCGGGGCCTGAACTTTCGAGGCCGCCACCGGCACCAGTGCCAGCGACAGCAATATCGAAGCCATGACGAACATGGTGAAACCGGATAATTCACCCAGATTGAGCAATAACTGGCCGACGCCCTGGGACAGGTAGACGGCGATCTGGTACAGCGACAGGATGCGTCCCCGGGTACTGTTGGTCGAACGTTCATTGAGCCAACTTTCCGTACACATGGCCAGCCCGGCCATGCAGTAGCCCTGAATGAATCGTAAAATACCCCAGGCGACGGGGTCTTCCAGCAGCGGATGGGCCAGCGTCGCCGCCGACATGACGCTGGCCAACACCGAAAACGCCCGGATGTGTCCAACCCCGGTAATCAGTTTATGGCCATGGAAACCGCCGCCGACTACACCGACAAAGTAGCTCGACATGACGGCGCCGATGATCCACGAGGGAAAACCGTCGATGGCCAGACGCAGCCCCAGCAGGGTGCCGAGCGCGCCGTTGCCAAGATAGAGCATGACGCTGCCGGCCAGCAGCGCCGAAACTGAAACAAGGGTCGACCGCATGAGACACAATCCTCGCCGAGGCAGTATAAAATCACCCCTAAACCAGCTTTGCCATTCAGGCAATAGAAGAATGAGTATTCACTTGTTTCGGCATACGCCGGCGCGATAGGTTTGGGCCGTCCCCACTGGAACTTCAGGAAATTTTATGAACAATCCGGAACAACCGCCTGCGCCTTTCGCCGGAGCCTTGGAAGGCCTGAAGGTGCTGGACCTGACCCGGATCCTGGCCGGGCCGACCTGCACCCAGTTATTAGGCGATCTGGGCGCCGACGTAATTAAAATCGAACGGCCGGGGGCCGGTGACGACACCAGAAAATGGGGGCCGCCATATCTGAAGAATCCGGACGGCGAGGAACGGCCGGAAAGCGCCTATTATCTAAGCGCCAATCGCAACAAGCGGTCGGTCGGCATCGATCTGGCGCGGCCCGAAGGCCAGCGGCTGGTGCGCCGCCTGATGGCGGAATGCGACATCGTGGTGGAAAACTTCAAGGTCGGCGGCCTGGCTAAATTCGGCCTGTCCTACGATCAGGTGAAAGATGATTTTCCGGCCCTGATTTATTGTTCGATCACCGGCTTCGGGCAAACCGGGCCATATGCGCCGCGCGCCGGGTACGATTATCTGGCCCAGGGCATCGGCGGCATCATGAGCGTGACCGGCGATCCGGACGGCCCGCCGATGAAGGTCGGGGTCGGCATTTCCGATGTCATGTGCGGCATGTACGCCACGGTTTCCATCCTGGCGGCGGTACGCCATCGGGATATGACCGGTCATGGCCAGTTTATCGATTTGGCCCTGCTCGATACTCAGGTCGCCTGGCTGATAAACGAAGGCCTGAACTACCTGACTTCGGGGCAAGTTCCCAGGCGGCTGGGGAACGCCCACCCCAATATCGTGCCCTACCAGTTGTTCGACACCAGTGACGGCCACTTCATCCTGGCGGTCGGCAACGACGCCCAGTTCGGGCGCTTTTGCGACTTCGCCGGGGTCCCCGAACTGGCGGTCGACGCCCGCTTCGAAAACAACAGTCTTCGCATCGTCAACCGCCAGCAGTTGATCGACCTGCTGATGCCGGTACTGCGGCGGCGGCCAAGCGAATACTGGATCGATGGCCTGGCCAAACTGGGGGTTCCGGCCGGCCCGGTCAACGATCTGGGCCAGGTCTTCGCCGACCGGCAGGTATTGCATCGCGGCATGAAAATTTCGCTGCCCGACGCCGGCGCCCAGGGCGGCGCGGTCGACCTGATCGGCAACCCCATCAAGATGTCCCGAACCCCGGTTACCTACCGCCGCGCACCGCCGGGCCTGGGCCAGCACACTACGGAAGTACTGAAAGAGGTTCTCGGCATGGATGATGCGGAACTGCAAAAACTCAAGACAGAAGGACTGATCTAGCCATGCGCATTGTCGCGTTCGAGAAAAACGGCGACGCCGCTATCGGCGTCAGATTTGCCGATCGGGTGGCCGATTTATCGGTGCTGGCGCCCGACCTGCCGCAAACCCTGCGGGGCCTGTTGCAGGACCGGGCCCTGGCCGAGGTTGAAAAACGGGCATCCGCCGCCACCCGGGAAGACCTGTTGGCGCTCGCCGACCTGACCCTGCTGCCACCCCTGCCGGACCCCCCGAAGATCCTGTGCATAGGGCGGAACTACGCCGAACATGCCAGGGAGGGCGGTGCCGAAGTGCCGCAATATCCCGATATTTTCATGCGTTCCAGGCTATCGCTGGTCGGCGCCGGGCGGCCTATTATCCGCCCCGCCGTTTCCGAAAAACTGGATTTTGAAGGCGAATTGATGGCGATTATCGGCAGCCGCGTACACCGGGCCGACCCGGCCCGGGCGCTGGACGCGGTCGCCGGCTACGCCATCTTCAACGACGCCACCCTGCGCGATTACCAACGGCGCACCGGGCAGTGGACGCTGGGCAAGAACTTCGACAATACCGGCGCCTTCGGCCCGGAATTCGTGACCGCCGACGAACTGCCGCCGGGCGCCGCCGGGCTGTCGATCAAGACCCGGCTCAACGGTCGGGTGATGCAGGATGCAAACACCGACGACATGGTTTTCCCGGTCGCCCGGGCGCTGTCCTTCATCACCGAGGCGATGACCCTGGAGCCCGGCGATTTGCTGGCCACCGGCACACCTTCCGGCGTCGGCTTCGCCCGCACGCCACCGCTTTGGATGAAACCCGGCGATACGGTAGAGGTTGAAATAGAAGGGATCGGGACGCTTCGCAATCCGGTCGAAGACGAACGCCCGGCCAGGCCGTAGATCAAACTGCCTTGAAGTGGAATCACTTCAAGGCAGATAATTTGATCGTTATCAAAGAATCGAGCAACTTATCTGCGTTTGCTTAAACACAGGTTGATCTAGTCATCCTTGTGCGCCGCGCTTTCCTGCATTTTGGTGGCAAACGTCAGCAGGAATTGCAGGGCCTGTTGGGTTTCCGGCTTGCCCAGCATGGATATGGTCGACATCAGGCCGCCGCCGGGTTTGCCCCGGGCGGCGGTTTCGGCGACCGCCTCTTCCATGGCGTTGCGGGCGTTGTGGGCCAGATCGGCCATTTCCTCGTTGGCCAGGTTGTTGAACATGTGCTCGACGAAAATGAACAGCCGTTCGACCATGCTGTCGGTCATCGCGCTGCGGGCGCCATGGACCAGGGTCAGCACATCGAACAGGGTATTCAGCGCCCCGCTGCGGTGCATGTCGGTAAGTTTATCGATCAGCGACATTACCGCGTCGTGGGTATCTTCGTCATTCAGGCGATCGACGACTTCCAGCGCATTGGCCCCGGTGACCGTCAGCCGTTCGACCATGCTGTCGGTCAGGCTCTCGCCCGCCGCCTGAACCAGACTGATAACGTCGGCTTTTGATGATTGCTCGGACATAATGATTAATCCTCCTACAACAAGCCGCGCGCGGACAGCCAGTACAGCCGGTTATAGGCCAGCTTGAACCAGTGGATCATCTGCGACGGGGCGCCCGGATTGGGCGGCGTAGTGTAATCGAACCACACGTACGTGCCTTCCTTCATGCCGGTTTCGACGAAGCAGAACACCTTGCCGTCGTAATCCCGCGCCCAGCGGTCTTCGGTTATCAGCGATACCAGATTATCGATGATGGTGTCGGCCTCAAAATGCGCCGTCGATCCCGCCTTGGAAATCGGGATGTTGGTGGTGTCGCCGCAGATAAATACGTCGGTCGAACCGTCGCGCAGCAGTTTCTGCTTGTCCGTCGGCACCCAGCCGCCGTCGCCGAGACCGGAATCGGTAATCACCTCGGCCCCGCTGTGGGGCGGGATGGTGACCAGCATGTCGTAATCCAGCGTCACCCCTTCTTCCGAAGTGATGGTCTTGCCCGCCGGGTCGACTTCCTTGGTGTTGAAGAAGGTTTCGTACTTGATACCGGCCTGATCCATGGCCGGCTTGGCCCATTCGGCGACCGGTTCCAGCGCGTGCAGGCGACCGATCGGATAGGTATAGGTGATCTCGGTCTTGTCCATGACCCCCTTGCCGGTCAGGTAATCATACAACATAAAGGTAATTTCCAGCGGCGCCACCGGGCACTTGTGCGGCGCGTTGACGTTGACGATAATCTTGCCGCCGTCGAATTCGGTCAGTGCGTCACGCATCTTGCGCGCCCCGTCCAGGTCATAGAACCAGTGGGCGCCTTCGGCCATGCCGGGAATATTTTGCGGCATGATGCGGGAACCGGTGGCGATCACCAGATAATCGTATTCGTGGGTCTTGCCCGATGCCGTGGTCACTTTTTTATTATCGACATCGATATTGGTGGCGGGATCAACGTGGAAAACCACCAGTTTGTTAAGCACCTTGCGCTGGTCGCGGAACAATTCGGCCTCGCGGATCTTGCCGAACGGCACGTACAGCAGGCCCGGCTGATACATGTGCTGGTCGGAAGCGCCAAGCATGGTGATCGAAATGTCACTTTTGCGTATTTGCCTGGCCACCTGGCGGCACAGGCCGTTGGCGATTATGGTGCCGGCCAAGCCGCCACCGACGATCAGTATTCTGGTTGCCATGGTAGATCCTTCCTGTTGATTGAATTGCAGTTTATTTCGCCTTCCTGACGACGACGCTCCAGTAGTCTCCTTTTTCTTCGACGCCAACCATTTCGTGGCCGACCTTGGCGACCCATTCAGGCACATCCATGGCGGTCCCCTTGTCGGTCGACAGGACCTCGATCTCATCGCCGATCTCGATCAGCTTCAGCATGGCGATCAGTTCCATCAGCGGCCCCGGACAAAAGGCACCGCGGGCGTCGATAGTTTTTCTTTGGCTCATAATCAGGTTTTCCTCACGTTCTACAAAGTGACCAGCCGACCGTTTTCGGCGTCCGACAGGTACTTTGTCAGCCCCATGGAACCATCGAAAAGGTCTTCGACCAGATCGTCTTCCCGCCAGTCCAGTACGTCAAGGGCCATCGAGCACGCGTGAATGGTCATCTCGCCCAATTGTTTACCCTGTTCGAACAGCAGCATGGCATCCGGCGCCTTGCGGTCCTTCAGAACATCGGAAAAGGGGCCGCCCCGGTACCGCTCGGCATCCGGAATACCTTTCCGAAAGGCATACATGGCAGCCATGGAAACGAATACATGGACGGGCGTTTCCGATACTGCGGCGACCGAGGCAATCATCGCCGCCATCTGGATTTTTTCATGCTCCCCGGAACACAGAATAATAAAAAGCGGTTCGTTTGACATCGCGTCGGCTCATTAAAATTGAATCACAATACCGCACATCATGAAGACAATTCGGGGACTTGAATATTCTTTTTTTACCGATGATATGTGTACAATTAGCGCCGCCGCCCGGTAGAAATTTTCCATATTGCCAAAACTAAATGTAAATGCGGCCCGTTCAAACAATAGCGGAGTGCATAAGCAGAATTGTCTTGACTTCGCCGTGGCTAATCGCCTTATTGGCGCCAACGACACTCCCCCTTAGGTCGATTTTTCATCGGCCATCGGCCCGGCGAGTCCCGGGCCGACCATTTTTTTCAAACATATTCGGGCGTTTCGTCAGATCGGACCACCGTCAAATGAAACCATTTGACGGCTGATGGTTTGGTCGATTCCGATATGTCAGGACGGCCCGCCCGTATCCAGTGGCGGGTCGCCATAATTTAATCCTAAGAAAGAACAAGAACACATGACTGATTTTCCGGGCCTTAAACTGGCCCAGCCCATCCTTCGCGCCATCGCCGACGAAGGCTACACCACGCCGTCTCCCATCCAGGCCAAATCGATCCCGTCGCTGCTGCAAGGCCGCGACCTGCTGGGCGTCGCCCAGACCGGCACCGGCAAGACGGCGGCCTTCGCCCTGCCCCTGCTGCACCGCCTGGCGGCCGGCGGCGGCAAGGCGGTCGGCCACCGGCCACGGGCGCTGATCCTGGCCCCGACCCGTGAACTGGCGGGGCAGATCGGCGACAGCTTCAGGGCCTATGGCCGCGATCTGCCGTTGCGTTCGTGCGTCGTTTTCGGCGGCGTCTCCATCCGGCCCCAAATCCAGACCCTGAAAAGGGGCGTCCATATCCTGGTCGCCACGCCGGGCCGGCTGATGGATCTGATGAACCAGGGCCAGGTGCGGCTCGATATGGTCGAAACCTTCATCCTTGACGAAGCCGACCGAATGCTGGACATGGGATTTATCCGCGACGTCAGGAAAATTGCCGCCGCCCTGCCCGAACGGCGCCAGACGGTGCTGTTTTCGGCGACCATGCCGAATTCGGTTCAGAGCCTGGCCGATGGCCTGCTCGACGATCCGGTGCGGGTCGAGGTCGCGCCGGGGGCGACCACCGCCGAGAAAGTGGAACAGCGGGTGCTGTACGTGCAAAAGGACAACAAGCGGGCGCTGATCTGCGAGCTTCTGAACGATGACAAAATCGAACGGGTGCTGATTTTTACCCGCACCAAGCACGGCGCCGACAAGGTCGCCCGCCACCTGCATCAAAGCGGCGTTAATTCGGACGCCATCCACGGCAACAAGTCGCAGAACGCCCGGCAACGGGCCCTGGCGGCCTTTAAATCCGGTCGTATCCGGGCGCTGGTGGCGACCGATATCGCCGCCCGCGGCATCGATGTCGAAGGCGTCACCCACGTCATCAACTTTGAATTGCCGAACGAACCGGAAAGTTACGTCCATCGCATCGGCCGCACCGCCCGCGCCGGGGCGACCGGTATCGCCATTTCGTTTTGCGATCATGACGAACGGGCCTATCTGCGCGATATCGAAAAGACCATCCGCCAGAGCGTACCGGTATTTGCGGACCATTCTTTCCATGCCGCCGAAATCGCCAACGACAGCAGCCCGGCCAAGCCCCCCAAGCGCAATCAGGGCCGGGGTAACGGCCAGAACCAAAACCGGGTCAAAGGCGGCCAGCGCCGCCGCAATTCCCACCGCTCCCGCCGCCCGACCGGTCGGGCGGCATAGGCCTAAACGTTATTTGCCCTGTCCGTCAGGCCGCTCAATCGGCACGGTAACGTGCCGGTATATCCGCAGCAGGTCTTCTTCGGTAACGTCGATAAAAGTATCCAGATCGCTTAGCGCGGCAACGAAATCGGCGTGGGAAATGTCGGGGTAGTGGCCGGCCGATTCCCGGTCGTCGTCCGATGACAGCGACCAGCCGACCGGATAGCGCCGCCAGGAAAAGGGGAAATTAAAAACCAGCGCCACCAGCAGAATCGTTACCGCGTTAATCAGTACGGGGGTAAGGACGAACTGGAAACCCAGCGCATGAATGGCATCGCCGCCGACCACGGCGGTCAGGGCCGTGGCCCCGCCCGGCGGGTGTATACAGCGCAGCAGATGCATGGCGCCGATAGCCAGGGAAACGGCGGCGGCGGCGGCGAATATAGGGTACGGAATGAATTTCGCGCAGGCGACACCGATCGCCGCCGACACCACATGGCTTACGATCAGTGGCCAGGGCTGTGACAGGGTGCCGTGGGGGGTGGCGAAAAGCAGCACGGCAGAGGCCCCCATGGACGCCACGACCATGGCGGCGCCCACCGTCTCCAGAAATGCGGTGCTGATCATCATGACCAGAAAAATACCGACGAACCCGCCGGTGACGGAAATAATCCGCTCGGCATGGCTAACCGGCGATAGCTGGATTTGCAGAAAATCCTGAATTTTTCTAAAAAAAGTCGGCAAAGTCGTCATCCTGCTTATTTTGAAAGGCAGATCAAACCACCATCAAACAAATTAATTTGATGGCGGCTAATTTGATAGCGCCAGCCGGTTTCGCACAATACCAGGGAGGGCGCCACTAAAAAAATATCAGGTGATTGGTGCCCCCGGGGAGAATCGAACTCCCACTCCCTTGCGAGAACCAGATTTTGAGTCTGGCGCGTCTACCAGTTCCGCCACAGGGGCACACTTCATCGGAAGCGGCCATAATAGTCATGGACGGATCGCGGTCAATCCGCAATTCCAGGAGCCGGAATCGACGGGGATTGCGGCGAAGCCCGCCGGCTGGTACACCTTCGTCGCCATTACCGGCGCCCCGTTTTCAAGAAGGACCAGGGCCAAGTGATACGAGGACTCTACGACTGGACCATGAGTCTGGCCTCCCACCGCCAGGCGCTATGGGCGTTGGCGGTGGTATCGTTTATCGAAAGCTCGGTGTTTCCGATTCCGCCGGATATTATCCTGATCCCCATGGTGCTGGCGGCGCCGGAAAAGGCCTGGCGGTTCGCCCTGGTCTGCACCGTGGCTTCGGTGGCGGGCGGACTGGCCGGGTACGGCATCGGCTATTTCCTGTTCGATTCGATCGGCAGGCCGCTGCTCGATTTCTATGGCTACGGTGAAAAATTCGCCCAGTTCCAGGGCTATTACAATGAATGGGGGGCATGGATCGTCGGCGGCGCCGGGGTCACGCCGTTCCCCTACAAGGTAATCACCATCGCCAGCGGCGTCACCGGGCTCGACCCGGTGGTTTTCATGGTTGCATCGGTGCTGTCCCGTGGCCTGCGCTTTTTCCTGGTCGCCGGTTTGCTGCGGCATTTCGGCGAACCGATCCGAATCTTCATCGAGGCCCACCTGGGCAAGCTGGCGACGGCTTTTTTCATACTTTTGCTAGGCGGTTTCGTCGCCATCAAATATATTTTCTAGATGACCCTGGAACGCCTGACCCCGTGGATGATAATCGTCGTCGCCGTCGGTTCGCTGTCGATGGCGCTGCTGGCCGAACACATGTTCGATCTGGAGCCATGTATCCTGTGCCTGTACCAGCGCGTGCCCTATGTGGCGACGGGTCTGCTCGCCCTGCTGGCGCTGAAGCTGCCCGACCGATCGGCCGCCATGCCGCTGGTTATCGTGCTCTGCGCCCTGATTTACCTGGGCGGGGCGGGTATCGCCATTTACCATGTCGGCGTCGAACAGCACTGGTGGGTGTCGAGCTGCACCGGAGCGACGGCGGGAGAGCTCTCGTTCGATCAACTGCGTTCGGCGTTGAGCGGCAAGCCCGCCAAATCCTGCGACGATGTGGATTGGACCCTGTTCGGAATCTCCATGGCGACGTATAATGCGGCGTTCTCCATAGGCCTTGCGGCGATTTCGTTGCTGGCGGCGCGAACGATCCGGAAAGATCATGAGCCGAAAAAAACCGACCCGATACAAACGCCTGCCCGGTGATCCGACCAAAGAGCAGATGATCGACCGTATCATCCGGGTCGATCACGCCGGTGAATACGGCGCGGTGCAAATTTATCGGGGCCAGTTGAGCGTACTCGAAAGGTCCGCCATCGCGCCAGTAATCGCCCGCATGCGGGATCAGGAAACCGAACATCTGGAATCCTTTTCGAAGATGATAGCCAAACGCCGGGTGCGCCCGACGGCGCTGCTGCCGCTGTGGCGCCTGGCCGGGTTCGCCCTTGGCGCCGGCACCGCCTTGCTTGGCGAAAAGGCGGCCATGACGTGCACCGTCGCCGTCGAGGAGGTAATCGATGAGCACTACACAGAGCAGGTGAAAAAGCTCGACGAGATGGGCGATGACGAGAAAGACCTGCGCGACACCTGCGAGCAATTCCGCCTGCAAGAACTGGAACACCGCGACACCGGGCTTGAACACGGGGCGGCGCAAACGCCGGGTTATGAAGGCCTGACGGCGCTGGTCAAGACCGGATCGCGGCTGGCCATCTGGCTGTCGGAACGCATTTAGGGCCTGTCCGGGCTAATCACGCTTCCGTTCGTGGCGACGGACCAGACCAGAAATAATACCCCTGAAGGTACGCACTTCCTGTTCGGTCATGCCGGCGCGCTGGAACATATTGCGAATATTGCGGACCATGGCCGGGCGCTTTTCCGGCGGCCTGAGGAAACCGCAATCATCCAGTTCCCGTTCCAGATGTTCGAACATGCCGATCAATTCGCGCTTGCTGGCGGGGCGGGTGTTTTTGCTTAGCCGGATACCGCTGTCGGGTGTATCGTCGCCGGCCTGAAACCATTCATAACCGATCAGCAGGACCGCCTGGGCCAGGTTGATCGAGGCGAACGTCGGATTCATGGGCACCGATATTACCGCGTCGGCCAGGCTTACGTCGTCGTTGTCCAGGCCCCAGGCCTCGCGCCCGAACAGCACCCCGGGGCGGCCGCCACGGGCGATAATTTCGTGCATTTCGGCGGCCGCCGCACGCGGGCTAAGCACCGGTTTGGTCAGGTCGCGGTGGCGCGCCGTGGTCGCGTAAACGTGGCTTAAATCGGCGACGGCCTGTTTCGTGGTATCGAACACCTGGATGTTTTCAAGCACGATTCCGGCCCCCGAGCTTGGCTTGACGGCGTGTTCGTTGGGCCAGCCATGCACCGGCGCGACCAGCCGCATTTGGGCCAGGGCGTTGTTCAACATGGCCCGCGCCGCCATGCCGATGTTTTCTCCCAATTGCGGCTCGACAAGGATTATCGCCGGCGTATCTGCCGGGGCGCTGGCGCTGGATTTCGGTGGCCTGCGAACAGCCGCCATCAGCCCGCCCCGGTGCCGACCCCGTCGCGATAAAGCTTGTAGATAATGCTGTCGCGAAGGGCGTTGTACGAGGCGTCGATGACGTTTGGCGAGACCCCGACCGTGGACCAGTGAGAACCGTTTGCATCGGCCGATTCGATCATCACCCGGGTGACCGCCGCGGTGGCGTCGCCCGGCGTCAGAATACGCACTTTATAGTCGACCAGCCGCAAATCGCCCAGTTGCGGATAGACCGGCAGCAGGACCTTGCGCAGGGCCGCGTCGAGCGCGTTGACCGGGCCGTTGCCTTCGGCCACGGTCATGAACGGGGCGCCGTCCACTTCCAGCTTGACCGTCGCTTCGGATTGGGTAATCAGGTCGCCCTTGGCGTTCCAGCGCCGTTCGTCGATAACCCGGAAGCTGGCGGCCCTGAAATAATCCGGCACCTGGCCCAGGGCCCGACGGGCCAGCAGCTCGAAACTGGCTTCGGCGCCGTCATAGGCGTAGCCATTGAATTCCCGCCGTTTGACCAGATCGACCAGGTCCGCGATCTTATCGCCGTTGTCTTCGATATCCAGGCCGATTTCGCGAAAACGGGCCAGGATGTTCGAACGCCCGGCCTGATCGGAAACCACGATATGGCGGCGATTGCCGACCAGGGCGGGATCGATATGTTCGTATGTGCGGGGGGCCTTCTCGACAGCCGAAACATGCAGGCCGCCCTTGTGGGCGAACGCCGATTCGCCAACATAGGGGGCGCCGCGGTCCGAGGCCCTGTTCAGGTGTTCGTCGAGCATCCGGGACAGGTGGGTCAGCTGGGCCATGCGGTCGGCTGAAATGCCTGTCTCGTAGCCCATTTTCAGCATTAGCGACGGAATGATGGAAATCAGATTGGCGTTGCCGCAACGTTCGCCCAGGCCGTTCAGGGCGCCCTGTACCTGACGCACCCCGGCATGAACGGCGGCCAGGGAATTGGCGACCGCGTTACCGGTATCGTCGTGGCAGTGAATGCCCAGTTTATGGCCGGGAATATGCTCGCAAACCTGGCCGACGATATCGCTGATTTCATGAGGCAGGGTGCCGCCATTGGTATCGCACAGCACGATCCAGCGGGCGCCGGCGGCCTCGGCGGCGCGCAGGCAACGCATGGCAAATTCGGGGTTTTCCTTGTAGCCATCGAAAAAATGTTCGGCGTCGAACAGCACTTCATCGACCTTTTTAACCGCGTGGGCAATGCTGTCGGCGATCATCGCGATATTTTCATCATGGCCGATTTCCAGCGCCACATCGACGTGAAAATCCCATGTCTTGCCGACCATGCAGATAGCCCCGGTACCGCCATTGAGCAGCGCCCTGAGGCCGGGGTCGTTATCGGCGCTGCGTCCGGCCCGCCGGGTCATGCCGAAAGCGGTCAGCCGGGCGCCGGCCAGTTTTGGCGGCGATTTGAAAAAAGCGTCGTCGGTGGGATTGGCGCCGGGCCAGCCGCCTTCGATATAGTCGATGCCGAGACGGTCCAGTTCTTCGGCGATCAGCCCTTTATCCGACGCGTTGAAATCAACCCCCTGGGTCTGGGCGCCGTCGCGCAGGGTGCAATCATACAGGTAAACACGATTATCGCTCATGGCCGCGATACTTCCCAATCAGTCCGCTTAAAATATATGGAACGCCGGACAATGACGAATTTATCCGGTGGGCTCAAGGTTTTCCGGATTATGGCTATTTCGAATTAGCCGATAATTATATAGAGTATAAACAGGTTATTTCCCAAACAGGCTAATTCAAATTGATAAGTATGGTTGAAAAATCGGACCAGGACGGCAACGGAATTCAGGAACGCGCCGATTTTCTGGCCTTTCAGGAAAAGGTCCGGGGCAGCAACATCAACGAGCAGTCGCTGCTGGCGACCGACTACCTGAACCACTTCAACGAAATTGTCATGTTGCTGGAAATGATCCCGGACATGCCGGAAATACTGGAAGACGCCAAGGAATGGCGGCCCAGGGGTTATCAGGAACATATGCGCCAAAGCACCTTTTCCGACCGGGAACTGGCGGTCGAGGCCTACAACCATGTGCCGAAAGAGTTCCGCGAGCCGTTTGAAAAAACCATCGCCCAGACCGATACCCTGATCGCCACCAGCATCGAACGCCTGGAAGGCGATATGGAACGCGGCGATATGGACCTGTTGCGCGAAAACGCCATCGCCCTGAGCCAGGTTATCAAACGGTTGCTGGAGGTCGCGTCCGGAATTATCAACGGCACCGCCGGCACTATGGATCAGGACGAAATCGATACGCTGATCGGTTGACCGGCCTTATACCAAGTTGCAGAAAGAATGACTCATAGAGACGGCTTCACAAGCCTTTTGG
>CAZZKE010000027.1:0-33667 GCA_964655005.1 uncultured Thalassospiraceae bacterium
GCCGAAATTTGGTGTGGTGCCGGCCATGGGCACATAATAAATTATGTCTTGGCCTCGCCGGTTCGACGGCTCTATCATCGGTCCCATAAAATAAACGAAACAAATATGCATACAAATAATAATTGGGGAGGAGAAAGAAATGTCAGTTAGGCTAGGTCAATTGATCGTTGCCGCCGGTGTCGCCGGGGCCGTGACGCTGTCGGCGAGCACGGGTATGGCGGCGGAATTTTCTAATATTCTGGACAAGATCAAACTGCCGCCGGGGTTCAAGATCACCATATTCGCCGAGGTTCCGAAGGCCCGCTCGCTGGTCGTCGGCTCGCCCCTGAATACGGTCTTCGTAGGCTCCCGCCACGGCACCCTGTATTCCTTGCGCGATACCAATCGGGACGGGACCGCCGACGAAAACAAGCTTCGCAGCGAGGGCCTGAACGTGCCCAACGGCGTCGCCTTCCAGGACGGCATCCTTTACGTCGCGGAAAACGACAAGGTTTCGTCATCGCCGATTCCGGCGGAATTCGATACCTCGCTGCCGGTTCCGCTGATTCCCATCAAGGCCGATTTGCCGGCCAAGTTCCTGCACGGCTGGCGCTACATGAAGTTCGGCCCGGACCGCAAGCTCTACGTGGCTATCGGCTCGCCCTATAACATTGGCATGCCGGAAGGCATGGAGGGCACGATCATCCGCATGGATCCCGATGGCAAGAACGTCGAAACGGTGGCCCGGGGTATCCGCAATTCGGTCGGTTTCGATTTTAATCCGATAACCGGAGACCTGTTCTTCACGGACAATGGCGCCGATGGCATGGGCGACGATATCCCGCCCGACGAGTTCAATCATGTGACCAAAATGGGCCAGAATTTCGGCTACCCCTACATGGGCGGCAAAAGCGTCAGGCTGCCGGCCGATAAAAATGAAAACAAAAACGTAGAAATCGGCGACGCCCCGGCCGGCATCGTCGCCCCGGTCATTGAATTTCAGGCCCATACCGCTAATCTGGGCGTTCATTTCTATCGTGGCAGCCAGTTTCCGGCGGAATACAAGAATGATGCATTCGTCGCCCAGCATGGCTCGTGGAACCGAAGTTCACCGGTTGGTTATCGAATCATGCGGATTCGCTTTAACGACAAGGGCGAGCCGGTCGGCAAGGAAGTATTCGCCGATGGCTGGCTGGAGAACGGCACGGCCAATGGCCGCCCGGTCGATATCGCCGAACTGGGCGACGGATCGCTGCTGGTGTCCGACGATTTCGCCAACGTCGTTTATCGTATTTCCTACGATAAATAAAACGCTCGTATCGTCCGGGCCATGAATACCGCCCGCTCGCCGCTGCGTAACTTCGCCAGCCTGTCCGCAGGCCAGGCGGTCAGCGCGGCGGCGGCGCTGGCCACCAATATCTGGCTGGCCCGGATGCTGGGGCCGGAGGGGCTCGGGTTGCTTGGCTTCGGGGCGGCCATCGTCGCCTGGATGGTGCTGTTTACCGGTTGCGGCAGCGAGTTGTGGGCGGCACGGCTGATCGCCTCGAAAAGGTATGCGGCGCGGATCGTCACCGGGCGTATCCTGGGCTTGCGGATTTGGGCCCTGGGCCTGGTGGCGGTAGTTTTTTTCGCCCTGATGCCGCTGCTTGCCCCGGATCCGGACGACCGCCGGGTGCTGCTGATTCAGGCCGCCGCGGTGCTGTCCGTGCCGCTGGCGCTGGATTATTTCTTTCAGGGTGTCGAGCGGCAGGGCGCCACCGCCCTTCGCCAGGGTGGACAGGCCTTGCTGGTAATGACCTTGACCCTGTTGCTGGTGCGTTCGTCGGAAAGTGCACCGGCGGCGGCGTTGGCCCAGGCGGTGGGCGCCATCGGCCCGGCCTTGATTGTCCTGATCGTCGCCGTCAACCGCTATCCCATCGGGCTGCCTAACCTGTCTTTGGCCAGCGCCGTCAAGACGTTCAGGCGGGTCTCGCCGTTTACCGTGTCGGCCTTCGTCAATACCCTGTTCGTGACCGTCGATATCATCATGCTGGGGCTGTTGGCGGGCAAGGCCGAAACCGGCTATTACGTCGCCGGGTCGCGGCTGATGCTGTTCGCCCTGATCCCCGCCGGGCTGATCTTCGCGGTGGCTTTTCCCAGGCTGGCGTCGGCGTCGCAGCAGCGTCGCCGGGCGGGCCTGGAACTGTACGCCGTGATCCTGGGATTAATCGCCGTCGCCGGCAGCGCCGTGGCGCTGGCTACCGCGACGGTATTGATCGAAACGGTCTATGGCGATGGTTTCCTGCCGACGGTTCCAATTCTTTATATTCAGATGCTGACGGTAATCGTGATGTATGGGCGGATGGCGCCGGGCGGCGGTTTGAGTGCCTGGGGCCATCAGAAAATACACGCCCGGACGACGGCTATAGCGGCGCTGTTCAACGTGATCCTGAATGTGGCGTTGATTCCGGATTTCGGGGCCATCGGCGCGGCGGTCGCGACCCTGGCCTCGCAAGTAGTCCTGATAATTCTGTTCGCCCGTCGCCTGAAACGCGCCGCCGGGGTCACCGTCGCCGCCCGGCAGGCGCTTTGCCTGTTGTGCGGGGTCGCGGCTTTGGCGGCGGTCTATGGGTTATCGATGCTGATCGGCGGTATTCCGTTGCTGGTTGCCGGGGTTCCGCTAAGCGTTCTGGTGGTGCTGTCGGTTGCCCGGTTGCTCGGTTTGTTCCGCTGGTCGGAAATTCAGTCGATGCTGCGCCCGCCGGCTTCATCGTAGCCGAAGCGGGGATCAAGGCGTTCCTTGATTTTTTGATCCAGCAGGCCGCAGGCTTCCGGGCTCAGGTGATTGCGGTGATCGCCGATCAGGCCCCGACGGGTCTTGAACGACTGCTCGTCGCCCATGGCGCCGGGCCGGAAAGCCTGCCAGTCGAGCGTGCCCTGTTGTTCCATGGCGCGCATGTTGTCGAATGAGGCGAACTTGACCGCCGCATCGACAATATTTTCACCGATATCGCCGCGACCGCAGAATTCCAGGCAGCTCCGCAGCCCGGCTTCGGGCCGGCGGTGCAGGTCTTCGTAGCGCATCAGTAAAAAATCGGTGACTCCTTCATGGTGTTCGATCCAGCCATTGAAAAAGGCGATGATGGTGTCGATCGAACCGATCTCCCGGTCGATGAACTGCTCTATCGGACCACGGAAGGTGGCGTATACGGTACCGCCGGACCGGTTGCCGCGTTTCAGTTGTTCGAAATACCACGAGACGATCAGGTCACGCGGGTCGCGGGCCAGGAAAATCAGCTTGCGACCGGCGTAATAGCGCCGATCGGTGGTTATTTCCTGCGGTGTCTTGGTGAAGGGTTCCTGGTCATGGCCCAGGATTACCCGCGGCAGCCGCCTGCCGCCCCTCATCGCTGGCATGGCATGAAGTTCCCAGATTCGGTCGCTATCCAGGTTTTCGGCGGCCAGGAAGGCGTGGCCGATCATCAGTCGCAGCCAGGTTCGTCCGGAACAGGGGTAGGAGACAATGAACACATCCCGGCTCAATCGCCGGTACAGCGACAACAATCCGCGTGGCAGGTAGCGATCGACGCCCGCCGGCAGCAGGGGCAGCAGGTATCTTTGAAAAGGCCTTATACCAGGGAGCATCGATAATGGTTCATAGAGATCGCCTATGCCGCCGAGGCGCTGCCCACGGTTTTGCCGACGGCCCGGTCATAGTCCGCCATCATCATCTTGCAGATATCGCCGGGGGTAAAGCGGTAATCGTCGATTTCGCTGACCGGGGTAACTTCGGCGGCCGTGCCGGTCAGGAACACTTCCGTGGCCTGGCCGAATTCTTCCGGCATGATCACCCGCTCGACAACTTCAATTCCGCGCCGCCCGGCCAGGCCGATGACGGTTTGCCGGGTAATGCCGTCCAGGAAGCAGTCGGGTGTCGGCGTATGCAGCTTGCCGTCGCTCATGTACAGGAAAATATTGGCGCCGGTCGATTCGGCGACCCGGCCGCGCCAGTCGAGCATCAGCGCGTCGTCATAGCCCTCGCTTTCAACCTGGTGTTTCGACATGGTGCAGATCATATACAGGCCGGCGGCCTTGGAATGCACCGGCTCGGTCTCCGGCGACGGGCGTTTCCACGGGCCGGTTTTAAGTCGGATACCCTTCATGCGGGCTTCCGGCGTGAAATAGGATGGCCAGACCCAGGTGGCGATGGACAGATGGATTTTCGTCGCCTGTGCGCTTACTCCCATCATCTCGCTGCCGCGCCAGGCGATGGGGCGGACATAGCCATCGGTGATTCCGTTGGCGGCGCAGGTTTCCCGGCAGGCGGCGTCGATCTCGGCGACCGACCAGGGAATATCGAAACCCAGTATTTTCGCCGAATTGACCAATCGTTCGGAATGCCGGGTCAACTCGAAGATATTACCGCCGTAGCAGCGCTCGCCTTCGAATACCGCCGATGCGTAATGCAGGGCGTGGCTTAGAACATGAATCCTGGCGTCGCGCCAATCGACCAGTTCGCCATCAAACCAGATCAGACCGTCACGGTCATCGAATGAAGGGGCAGACATGTAATTATCTTTCTTAAAACACGGTTCAAACAAAAGTATCTTGCGTTATTTACCAGTGCCGGTATTATATGTCAACAAGACTGTCGTATATTTTTTTACCGCTCCACGGAATTTTCATGACCCAACCGGAAGATGAAGAGTTACGGCAGGCCATCGAGCTGCTTTTTTACGCCTATCGGGATTTCACCGCCGAGCCGGATGCCATCCTGGCCGAATACGGCTTCGGCAGGGCCCATCATCGGGTTATTTATTTCGTTGGCCGCCACCCCGGAATGACCGTCAGCCAGTTGCTGGATATTTTGCGGATTACCAAACAGAGCCTGGCCCGGGTGCTCCGGCAACTGGTCGATGAAGGCTTTATCGAACAGGTTCAGGATCGTGCCGATGGCCGGCGGCGGCTGCTTTATTTGTGCGACAAGGGGCGCGAACTGGAAAATCTGCTGACCGCCCGCCAGGGCCGGCGCATCGCCAGTGCCTATGGCGCCACGGGGCGGGAAGCGATTAAAGGGTTTCGCAGTATTTTACGTGGTATTATCAACGAGGGTGACCGGGACCGGGTTTCCGGTGATAATTAACGCGCCACGGAGAATGCGGAAGACGAGTTCAGGCGATGGATGGCGAAGTTCCTCATATTCTCGTAGTCGATGACGATGACCGCCTGCGCGAACTGCTGCGCAAGTATCTCAGCGACAACGGCTTTCGCGTCTCGGTCGCCCGTGATTCGGCGGATGCGCGGGTGCGCATGGCCGGACTGGCTTTCGATTTACTGGTGCTTGATTTGATGATGCCCGGGGAAAGCGGCCTTGACTTCGCCGCCGATATAATCCGGACAAACCCGGTGCCGATACTTATGTTGACGGCCCTGGGCGAAACCGAAAACCGGATCGCCGGCCTGGAAAGCGGTGCCGATGATTACCTGACCAAGCCGTTCGAGCCACGCGAATTGCTGTTGCGAATCAACAATATCCTGAAGCGCTCACCGGCCGTCGTGGACACCCCGCGCCGGATCGGTCTGGGCCAGGTCAGCTACGATATGGAGCGTTTCGAGCTCAGCCGTGACGGTCAGCCAATCCGCCTGACCGATGTCGAAGTGGCGCTGCTAAATGCCCTGGTCAGGCGGGCCGGTATCGTCCTCAGCCGCGAAGAACTGACCGAACTGACCGGGGCCACCGGCGGCGAACGGGCCATTGATGTGCAGGTGACGCGGCTGCGCCGCAAGATCGAGGCCAATCCCAAATTGCCGGTTTACCTGCACACGGTGCGCGGCAAGGGTTATGTGCTGAGGCCTGACTGATATGTCGATCAAGCGGTTTCTGCCGAAAAGCCTGCTCTATCGGTCACTGCTGATAATCGTCACGCCGCTGGTCGTTCTGCAAGTGGTATCGGGGCTGATTTTTTACGAAAGCCACTGGTCCAAGGTGTCGATGCAGCTGGCGCGTAATGTGGCCGGCGATATCGCCACGGTGATCGAACTGATGCGGCAGGACCCCGCGCCCGGCAACCGCCGCCGGGTGTTCGAACTGGCGGGCCGGCACATGGCGATAACGCCGACCTTCCAGGCCGGGGCGATTTTGCCGAATACGCCTCATGTGATTGGTGGCAAAATGGAAGTGACCTTGGTCAAGGCCCTCAACGAAGCCGTCGGGCGACCGTTCCGCATTGACACCGGAGCGGTCGACCGCATGGTGATGATTGACGTGCAACTGACCGACGGTGTGCTGCGGGTGTTGACCAGCCGCAAACGATTGTTTTCGACGACCACCTACGTGTTCGTTATCTGGATGGTCGGCAGTTCGCTTATTCTGTTTGCGGTAGCGACCATTTTTATGCGCAATCAGGTCAAGCCGATTCGCCGGCTGGCCGAAGCCGCCGACGAATTCGGCAAGGGCCGCGATGTTCCCAGGTTCAAGCCGGAAGGGGCGTCGGAGGTCCGGTTGGCGGCCGCCGCCTTCATCGCCATGCGCGACCGCATCGCCCGCCAGATCAGCCAGCGCACGGAAATGCTGGCCGGTGTATCGCATGATCTGCGGACGCCACTGACCCGCCTGAAGCTGGACCTGGAAATGGCCGGCGGCAGCGCCGAAATGAAGCAGGACATCTCTGAAATGGAGCACATGCTGGATGAATATCTGGCCTTCGCCCGTGGTGAGGGCGGCGAAGAGGCGGTTCCGGTCAGCCTTGGCGATTTGCTCCATTCGGTTACCGCCCAGTCCCGACGCAAGGGCGGGGTCATCGATTTGCATGTGGAAAGCGAAATAACGGTGCCGCTGCGGCCCAATGCCATCCGCCGGGCCTTGACCAACCTGATCGACAACGCCGCCCGCTTCGCCGATAACGTCTCGGTGCGCGCCGGGCGCCGCGACGACCGGATCGAAATTACCATCGACGACGATGGTCCGGGCATTCAGGCGGACAAACGCGACGAGGTATTCAAGCCGTTTTTCAGGGTCGAGGGATCGCGCAATCCAGGCACCGGCGGGGTCGGCCTGGGCATGACCATCGCGCGGGACGTGGTGCGCGCCCACGGCGGCGATATCGAACTAGGCGACAGCCCCAGCGGCGGCCTCCGGGCACGGGTCCGGCTGCCGTTATAGGGTGTTCATGCCGATAGTATTCCCCGGTATCAGTAAAGCCTGCCGCCGTCGGGGACCCTTTGATCCGGGCCGATCAACACCACGCCGCCATCGCCATCGGAAAAACCCAGGACCAGCACTTCAGACATGAATTTGCCGATCTGGCGGGGTGGGAAATTGACCACGGCGGCGACCTGGCGACCGGCCAGTCGCTCGTGGCCGTAATGTTTGGTGATCTGGGCCGAGGTTTTCTTCTCGCCGATATCCGGGCCGAAATCGATCCACATCTTGAACGCCGGGGTGCGCGCTTCCGGGTATTCCTCGGCGCGCACAATAGTGCCGACCCGGATATCGACACGGGCAAAGTCGTCAAAGGAGATGTTGTCCGGTTTATTTTTCCCTGTCATTTCCCAGCCTTTCCATTGTTCTGCAAGCCCCCTATGGAATCTATAGCCGTTTTAAAAGGCAAAAAAAAGGCCGTCCACGCGGGACGGCCTTTCAGGAGAGGGGCAGGGGGAGGATTACTTGTCGGTCTTTTTAACCGGCGCCTTGACGGTGGAATTGGCGGCGGCCTTGATTTCGGCCATGTTTTCGCTGAAACGCTGGTTGACCAGCTTGGTCGAAGCGGCGCTCGATTCGGCGATCATATCGGCCAGTTCGCGCATGTTGACCAGGGCCTTCTCGAAGCTTTCGGCGTACAGGTCAACGTGCTTGCCGGCGGCATCCTGCGGGTTGGCGGACTTGCCCAATTCGGCTGCCGCCTTGGTTGCTTCGTCGAGTGATTCCTGAAGGATCTCGGCCTGGCGGGCGGCGACGAGCCGCATACCTTCGACGGCGGCCTTGTTGGCGGCGGTCAGGGCTTCGATATTTTTACGCTGGCTGGCCATCATGGCATCCATGTCGAATACCGGCAGATTGAACTGGCCGGCCATCTTGGAGAATTCATCGGCCATCTTGGTCGGGTCAAAATCGGCGAACATCTTGGTTACGTCGAAGTTCAGGAACTGGTTGGTTTGCTTAGCCATAACATTACTCCATAAATCCGGTTTATGCTGCACTGCACAATATGGCTAATATGGGCTAAGGGAAGGGGTGTGTCAAGGTAAATGCTGCACTGCAACAAAAAATTCACATAACCCGGGAAAAGCGTTCAATTAAGGAAATTGCTGAGGCTAAGTTGCCTTATCCGGGAAAAAACCTGGTAGGACGCCTCTAGAGAGTTCTGCTCATCGAGCAGGGCGGTGTAGACTTCCAGCGGATCGATATTTTCTTCCTTGGCGATCTTGACGTCGTAAAATTCGGCCAGTTGCTTGTTCGAGTTGTTTATCTGGTCGATCAGCACCCTGTCGTAGCCGTTGTCCAGGAAAATCTGGGTGATGTTGCTGGTAAGTTCGGTGCCGAAGGGGGCCGTTCCACCGGGATTACGGTCGATTGCGCTGTCCAGCAGGTAATCCACGTCGGCCGCCCGTCCGGTGTTCTGGTCGAGGCCGCCGGCGGTGTTGAATTGGCCCTGGGCGATAATAAACATGCCGCGAATGGCTTTCTCGAAGGCCGGGTCGACGCCGTTCAGGTCGAGTGTGAAATCGCGGTACTTGTTCAGGTCATGGCTCCGGTCGACCTCGTCGCCGCTGTAATAGGAAATATCGGAAACCAGGGTCAGGTTGCCGCCACCGGTATCATTGGAGGTATTGCTGCCGATGGTTTCGGAGACCGTAATCACGCCGCCGCTGTTGGCGGTTACGGTGAACGAGCCGTCGTTGTTGGAGGCGGTGGCGTTGGCGATGGTGATGGTGGCGCCGACCGGGATATTGGAAAACGCATTGGCGTTGGCGGTGGTGGCGACACGGGTCGCGGTGTTATCGGATGTGGTGCCGTTGTTGGTGCTATTTGCGGTCGCCGTAAACGGTGTCCCGGCGGTATCCGATGTCAGGGTGAGTTCACCCGGTGAACCGCCGTTGGCGGCGGTGAGGGCGGCAGAAACCGTGGCGTCGGCATTGATCTTCGCCACAAAGGCAGTCCTGACGGCGGCCAGATTGGCCTCGCCGCCGGTCACCGTATAGGTGACCGTGGTACCGTTGACGGTGACGCTGTAAGTGTCGCCGGCATCGACCGTGCCGGCGATGGTTATGGTATCGACCTGGGCCGCGACGTTGGCGGTGGTGATCGTGTTGCCGGCGGTGGCGAATGTCAGGTCGGTAAAACCGGCGCCCGTGGGGTTCGATGGGAATCCCGTGCTGGGGGTCATTTTATGATAAATATTGGTGTCGCGGGTGGTCGGATAGGTAATGTTGGCGCCGTCCCATTTGCCCTGCAGGGCGCTCAGGGTGGTCAGGCCGAAATCGACGGGCTGGGTGTTGGCGCGGGCGCCGCTGAAGATGAATTCGCCGTTGACGTCGGTATTCAGGTACGCTTCGATTGATTTCAAGGTTTTGAAGGCCGATGTCTGAACGTCGCGGACGTCTGTGGACCCGGTCATGGTCGTCGTCCGGAAGGTGGCCAGGTCCTGGCGAAACCCCCTTAACGCATCCTCGATGCCGGTAATAACCGAATCGGTAACGGAAAGCCTGAGATCCATCAGCTCATTGGTCTGGTTGAATTTGGTTAGAAGGTCGCGGGTATTTTCAATGGTCACCAGACGTTCCGATTTCGAGGCAATGCCGGCGTAGTCTTGCGATACCTTTTCCGTCGCTACCTGCACCTGGCCTTCTTGCAGGCGCTGTTGCGACCTCAGCATCAGCTGAATTAAGTGGTTACTGGAGGCCAGACTGGTAATGCGGATCATGGTTATCCTACCGTGTTTTCAAGTGCGTCGAACATTTTCTGAATGACGCCGATCACCCTGGCGGCCGAATTGAATGCCTGTTCGAAAAGGATCAGGTTGGCCAGTTCTTCGTCCAGGTTGACACCTCTGACGCTGTCCGATTTTAGCTCCAGGCTGGAGGCCAGGCCTTCCTGGTATACCCGGTTTTCGTCATTGGTGTTGCTCATCGTGGCGCTGGTCGAAAGGATGGCGGCGGCGTAATCCTCGAACGATATGGTCAGGCTGGCGAGACCGCCGGCCTGATCGAAAGAGTTGGTGCCGGTGAAGGCGGCGGCGATGGCGCTGATGGTGGTGTCGTCGCCGATGCTAACCAGATATTCACCGCCGGTCCCCCGGGTCGAATCCCACTGCATGGCGGCCGAGGCGACCTTCGACGGGGTAATCTTGATGTCTGATCTGACATTAAGGGAAGCGGCCACGCGGACATCGGCCAGGTGCAGGTCAAGGGTCGTCAGCAAGGTATCGCCGGATGCCTGGGTGACCGTCATGCTGGCCCCGTTGTCGTGGGAGAATCTGAGCCGGTTGCCCGACCCGTCGGGTACGACCGAGGCCGTGACGGTGACGTTGGCGGCGTTGATTTTCGCCGCAATATCGGTAAGTCCGTCGCCCGAGGCGATGGCGACGGAGCCAAGCAGGCCGGTGGAATCGCGGAAGGTCAGGGTAGCGGCGGATCCCGAAAAAGAGGAATCGATGACACCTGATTCATAAACGTTGTCGGGCAGGCCATCGACGAAAAAATCGTTGAGACCGAAGAAATTGGAAAAACCCGATACGGTCTCGTCGATGACCGTATCGGCGTTGGCGTCGAAACTGATGGTCGCGTCGCCCTGGGTGCTGCCGGCGGTCGATGAAGCCTGATCGCGGAACGCCAGATTGCGGGTCGTTGAATTCAGGCTGATGACCAGTTGCCCGGTGCTCGCCGTGACGGTTGCGGTGGACGCGCCGTTGGCTTGCAGCCATGTTTGCAGGGCCGATGCCATGGCGTTGACCGTAAACGGCCCGGCGCCGCCGGTCAGGGTGCGGATGGTTGTCGTTGCGGTCTGATCGCCGGAATTGTCAAACAAGCTGACGGCGGTATCCTGGGTCCCGGAATAGGTGATGGTCTGGGTGCTGGGGGATACCAGATTGCGGGTTCCGGACATTGACTGCGCACCCGGAAAGGCCACGCCGCGATTGTGTATGGCGTTGATCGAATCGCGGATTTCCGCCGCCATTTCATCAAGCTGGCTCTGCATGTTGGGCAAAACGGTGTCACGTAATTCGATGTAGCCATTCAGCGCGCCCGACGCGATATCGTTGGTGATATCGTTGCCGGCGATGGCCGTGCCCACATACAGGCCGTTCAGGTCGCCTTCGGCGTGGGTGGTCGTCGCATTGACCGAACTGGCCGCCTCGTGGGTCAGGGTGGCCGGTATATTATCGACCAGCGTGCGCCCGGCTGATGTGAAGACCACGACATCGCCATCGCTGCGGTAGAAATACCTGATGTCAATCAGTTTGGCCAACTGGTCGATGCCCTGATCGCGCCGGTCCTTCAGGTCGGTAACGTCGCGACCGGAAGATTCATTGCGGATAATTTTGTCGTTCAGGTCACCCAGGCTGGACGATAACCGGTTGATCTCGGCGACCGCCGAAGATACCGACTGATCGGCGGTCAGGCGCAGTTCCTGGATTGCGGTGCTCATGTCCTGAAGTTGCTGGGCTACATTCATGGCGCGGCGGACCATTTCCGTCTGATCGACGGATTTTTCCGGCGACAGGGCAAGGGATTGCAGGGCCTGGGTGAATTGCGAGACCGTATGGCTGATCGAGGTATTGTCGGCGGGGGTTCCGAAAATTTCCTGGACGCGGTCATAGAATCCCTGCCGGGCTTCGTAGTCCTTTAGCGAACTGGTCTCCAGGCGCAGGCTCTTCAGCAGGCCTTCGTCAATGGCGCGGGTAATTTCGGCGATTTGGACGCCGGCGCCGGCGCCGCTGACGACGCGGGTTTCCATGCTGATTATTTTTCGTGAATAACCAGCCGAATTGACGTTGGCGATATTGTTGGAAACGGCGTCAAGGGCCGCCTGATTGGTCAAAAGACCGCTTTGCGCCGTTCGCAGGGCCGAAGTTATTGTGCCGGACATGACGGTCCTTTCTAGATTTTAAAGCGACTGGTTGACCGATATGGCCAGGTTGCGGGGCGCCGAACTTCGTTTGCCGCCGTCGGCCAGGCCATTCGCCGAATAGATGGCGGGTCCCCGCCGTTGATTTTTAACGGCCTCGGCGACCAGTTCGACGACGCGGCGGTTGGCTTCTATTGTTACTTTCAGCAACCGTCCGTTTTCTTCGACCATCAGGCTTACCTTCTCGCCCATCTGGCGCAGCTTGTCGCGAAGCCCCGGGGTCTCCGTGTCGATGGCTTCGGGTTGTTTCGGCAATCCCTTGACGCGGCTTTCGTAAATGCGGACCAGTTCGTTCTTTTCGTTCAGGTATTGCAGCGCATCCTTGGCGCGTTTTTCCCTTAGCGCACTGTTTTCATTGTGTAAAAGTTCGGCCAGCCGCTCGGTGATTTCAACCAGCCCCAGCAATTTCTCGGTCGAGTCCATGTTACTGTACCTCCTGCGTTTTCAACATTTCCCGGAAAACGGCGTCGGCGACGCCGATACCGCCGCTTTTGACAATTGCCTTGCCGTATTCCTCGACCTGCAAGGACCGCCACATGGCCTCGCCGGCGCCGCCGCCAAAAGGTTTCTCGGCGCCCAGGTTGGCGAACATCGGTTGCAGCATCTGCGACACGAAAACCGCTTCGAATTCTTTCGAAACCTTGCGCAGTTCGGCGACCGAAGCCCCGGCGACCGGCTTCGGCAGCAGCGGTTTGCGATTCTGAACCGCCATCATTGCGGCGTCTGTCCGCAGGGAAACATCGCCGGCCATTACAACACCTCGATCGACGCCTGCATGGCGCCGGCGGCCTTGACCGCCTGTAAAATCGTAATCATGTCGCGTGGGCCAATACCCAAGGCGTTCAGTCCATCGACCATTTCCTGCAACGAGACGCCCTCGTTGACCACCGCCAGGCGCTGATCGGCGCCGCTATCGACATTGATATCGGTGCGGTTAACCGTCGTCGTGGCGCCGACTTCGGCGAACGGACCGGGCTGGGATACCTGTGGGGATTCGGTGATGCGGATGGTCAGGCTGCCCTGGGCGATGGCTACGGTGCTGATGCGGACGTTTTTGCCCATCACGATAATGCCCGACTGTTCGTCGATGACGATGCGGGCCAGCTGGTCGGGAACGATGCGCAACTGTTCGATGTCGGTCAGCAGGCCGACCACATTATCCCGATAGTCTTTCGGAACCCGCAGTTGCACCGTGGTCGGATCGCTGGGCCTGGCGGCAGAAGTGCCCAGGAAGGCGTTAATCGCCTGGGCGACCCGGCGGGCGGTGGTGAAATCGGGGTTGCGCAGGGTCATCTTGACGGTTTTCAGGCTGCTCAGATCGAAGTTGACCTCGCGTTCGACAATGGCCCCGTTGGCGATCCGGGCGCTGGTCGGAACACCCTTGACGACGGTTTCCGCACTGCCGGAGGCGGCGAAACCGCCAACCGCCAGCTGGCCTTGCGAGACCGCGTATACTTCGCCGTCGGCGCCCAGGATGGGGGTCACCAGCAGGGTGCCGCCCAACAGGCTGCTGGAGTCGCCGAGGGAACTGATGGTGACATCTATGCGCGACCCCTTGCGGGCGAACGGCGGCAGGGTGGCCGTCACCATGACGGCCGCCACGTTTTTGGAATCAAGCCCGGAATTGGTCGGCTTTACACCCAGGCGATTAAGCATGGCCTGCAAGCTCTGCTTGGTGAAGTGGCCATCGGCCAGGGTGTCGCCGGTACCGTTGAGGCCGACGACCAGGCCGTAACCCACCAGCATATTGTCGCGGACGCCTTCGAACTGGATAATATCCTTAATTCTGGACGCCGCCGCCGCCGGGGCGCTTATGGCCGCAACGGCAATCAGCACGGCGATCAAGCCGCCGATGATTTTTCTTCCAAAGGCGCCGGTCAGGTTATCGGTTCGGTTCATGGCTATAATCCAAATAATCGTGTCGTTTCTTCCCTGGGTATGTGATGCGAAAATCATGCCAGATTGGAAAACTGGTTATGTTATTGATAAACAACAATAAAAAAGAAGAACACAGGACAATAACGGGGCCGTATCCGGAATAAAATGCCGGGTGCGGGAAAGACTGCCCTAGCGTTTCATGTCGCCGGCCGACTTGACCATTTCGTCGATGGTCTTGAATACGGTAGATGAAGAATTGTAGGCGGTCTGGGTCTGGATCATGCGGGTGAACTCGCCGGCCAGATCAACATTGGATAGTTCGTAGGTGTTGGGCAGGAAACTGGCGTAGCCCGTGTCGTCGACCGTGACCACCCGGGCGGTTCCGGATTCGGTGGTCTCTTTATAGACGTTACCGTTGATGCCCTTCAGCCCGTTGATGTTGGAAAATTCGGCAAGCGGGATCTTGTAGATGGCGCGGAATGTGGAATTATCGAAGTTGGCGATAACCTGCCCGGCGCCGTCGAATTTGACGCCGGTAAGATTGGCCTTGGCGAATCCGTTCTTGGTATAGCTGACCGGCAGGAAATCGCCGGCGAACTGGGTTATGTCGCTGATATCCAGGGTTACCGAGGCGGTGCCGGCCGGATAGGCGCCATCGGCCGGGAACGACAGCGCCAGGGTCACCAGCCCCGAGGACGGGCTGATCAGGGCGCCGTTGGCGTCGAACGTCAGCGTCGCGACATCGGTCGTTACGGTCGGGTCGACATTGGCCGTGGTGGTGGCTACCGACGCGGTGTTGTCGGCTGTCGATATGACATTGGCGGTGGTCGCCACAAGAACGGCGGTATTGTCGGCGACGCCGCCCAGATTGGTTGCCGTCGTCGAGGACGTAAACGGCGTACCGGCGACCGCGGCGGTCAGGGTTATCTCGCCCGCCGCACCGCCGTCGGCGGCGGTGACCAGCGGTCCGACCACGCCGTCGGCGTTGATGGCGGCGCGAATGGCGCTGCGCAGGCCAGCCAGCGTGCCTTCGCCGCCGGTAGTGGTGTAGGTGACGGTGTTGCCATCAATGACGATATCGTAGGTATCGCCGGCTTCGATGGTGCCGGCGACGGTCAACGTGTCGACCTGGGCGACGGCGACGGCGCCGTTGGTGGCGGTGACCGACGATGTCAGGGTATCCCCGGCGGTGTTGGCGGTGATCGTCAGTTCACCGGTGGTCGAGGCCGCCGCAGTGGCGATTGCACTGGCGGTCGGGCTGGCGTTAAAGGCCGTCACCAGGGCGTCGCGCACGGCGTCGATATCGGCCTCGGCGCCGGTCAGGGTAACGCTTACCGATTCCCCGTTGACGGTAATCGAATAGACATCGCCGGCCTCGATGGTGCCGGCCACGGTTACCGTATCGACCTGTTGCACCAGGGTGTTGTCGACCGTCGATGTCAGCGACCAGGTATTGGTCGAATCCTTACTGAAATTCAAGGCCGCCGAGCGGGCGTTGAAATTGGAATCGATGAATTCGGCGTTATATGTGTTGGTGGTTCCCGAGGAGGCGATCTGGGCCGTTGTCAGTGTCGCCGCGTTGTCGTTTGTGCCGCCGCCGTTGGTAACCGATGCGCCGTTCGTAAGGGTGGTGCCGATGGTGGCGCCGGTGATGATCAGGGTGTTGTCGGTCGGGCTGTTTGTCGCCGTGACCAGGGCGCCGACGGTAGTGTCGGCATTGATGGCGGCGACCAGGGCGTTGCGCACGACGTTGAGATCGGCTTCGCCGCCGGTGGTCGTGTAGGACACGGTCGTGCCGTTTACGGTAACGCTGTAGATGTCGCCGGCCTCGATGGTGCCGGCCAGCAAGATCGTATCGGCCTGGGGCGAGCCGGGTGAGTCTTTCGAGGGAACATTCAATTGCAATGCGGCGGTGGTGGTCGCCAGGCCGGTACTGGAAAACGCGTATTGATCTACCCGCAAAGGCGACAGGGTGGTCGATGTGAATAGCCCGGTGTCCGGGGCGGCGGTATAGCCTTGCAGGAAATAGCCGTTCTTGTCGACCAGATAGCCGTCCTTGGTGGAAACCGTGGAGCCGCCGATGCCGGTTACGGAAATGGTGTTTACCGTACGCATTTCAAACGAGCCGTCACGCCCGTAGACGGTGTCGCCGCCGCTGAACGCCGTTTTGAAAATAAACATGCCGCGACCGTTGATCGCCAGATCAAGATCGTTGGAACTGGATTGCAGGGCGCCTTGCTGTTCGATCCGTTGCAGGTTTTTCGGCTTCAGTCCACCCAGGTCCGATTGTTCGTACAGCTTTTTGCTGACCAGGGTCGAAAAAGCGGTGTCCGTGCGCCGGTAACCGCCGGTCGTCATGTTGGCGATGTTATTGCCGATATTGTTCATAGCGGCGCTTTGGCTCATCATGCCAAGGGTCGGCACGGCAAAGGCGGAATATACGGGCATCGCACTTTTCTCCTAACGAACGCAGAAATCCGGCTTTTCAGAAGCAAGATGGATGCCAACGCCGCCGTGATTGTAAGTCGTTGATATATAAATTGAAAAAATATCCTGCCCGGTATCATGACCGGTCCTTGAGTGCCGGGTGCAGATATTGCCGGGCAATTCCCGGGGCGCGACCGTCATATCATCTTCTTGCGAACCGGAAGCCGGGAAGTGGCATGCCGGGGGCGTCTTATGCTAGAATCGGTCCGCCGGGCTCTTTAACCGCATTTTAAACGAACGGGCTTAGGGTCGGCGGCATCATTCAATTGACCTGATCGCAGCTTAATATGAAAATCTCGAAAGTCGGTTCGGGTAACAAGGCGGCCTCCGCATCGCGCCGGAAAGCGGTGGCCGGCAAGGGCGAGGTGTTCGCCGAACACTTGCAGGAGGCGACGGCGGCGCTGGGCGCGCGCGGGGTGGCCGAAAGCAGCGCGGTCGGGTCGGTCGCCTCCATTCTTGCCGCCCAGGAGACGACGGATTCGACTCAGGGCCGTTCGCGCGGTTTGGCCGTGCAGTATGGCGGTGAACTGCTGGATCATCTTGAAGACCTGCGCCGTGATCTCCTGGCCGGGGCTATTGCGAAGGAAAAATTAAGCGGGCTGGCGCAGAAAATGCGGGCCCAGCGGCGCCAGACCGATGATCCCAGGCTGAATGCCATAATAGACGAAATAGAACTCCGCGCCGAGGTCGAAATCGCCAAGTTGACGTTTGCCGGTTCGCCGTCCTAATTCCCCCCTTGCGGCGAAACAAAAGCATCCCTATATTCCGCGCCATATTTCGCCCGCACCGGGCGACCCGCTTCGGGTAATATGGTTAGGTACATTAATTGGGAATACAAAAGCGATGAATGTCACCCTATCTCCGGATTACCGGCCGACGGCCAAGGAAAAATTCATGAATTCGGTGATGGCGGAATATTTCCGTCAGAAGCTTCTCGCTTGGCGCGCCGAATTGCTGACCGAATCAAATGAAACGCTGCTGCTTTTGCAGGAAGGCGGTATTCAGGAACCGGATATCGCCGATCGTGCGACCATCGAATCCGACCGGGCGCTGGAACTTCGCACCCGGGACCGGGCCAGGAAACTGATTTCCAAAATTGACGAGGCGCTGGAACGTATCGAAAACGGCGAATATGGATATTGCGAGGAAACCAGCGAGCCGATCAGCCTGTCACGGCTGGAAGCCCGACCGATAGCGACGCTCAGCATCGAGGCCCAGGAGCGTCACGAACGGATGGAGAAAACCCACCGCGACGATTGATGGGTCGCGGTAAATGCTGAAAAAGGCCGGCAAACCTGCCGGCCTTTTCGTCGTTCCGGATTTTGAGAAAATCTAGAACGGGAACAGGATATCCCAGATCTGGGTTCCCCAGCGGGGTTTCTGAAGTTCGCTCAAGGTGCCGCGTCCGCCATAAGCGACGCGCATTTCGGCGATCGAGGTGTGCCGTACCGAATTGTCGGAATCGATATCACCGGGCCGGATTACGCCGGTGATCATCATTTCCCGCAGTTCCTTGTTAACCAGCATTTCCTGCCGGCCCATTATCACCAGGCTGCCGTTGGGCAAAATCTGGGTAACCACGGCGGCCATGGACAGCTTGACCACTTCGGATCTATCGACCAGGCCGGTGCCTTCGGTGTCGTGGGCGTTGCCGAAGCTCATTACTGTCGCCGGCAAAATGCCCTGGGGCAGAACCTTGGAAAATTCACCCTCGAGCCCAAGCAGATTGGTGACGTCGGTATCTTCGGTGTCGGCGCGCTTGCGGGTGGTCTTGTTGTTCAGGGTGGCCTTGTCGGTAAAGTCCAGTTTAACCGTCAGGATATCGCCGATTTCCTTGGCCCGATGATCCTTGAAAAAGGCCCTGGCGCCGGCTCGCCACAATGAATTGGGATTGTCCTCGACCATTTCAGGGGTCGGCATGGGCATGCTGACCGGGCGGTATTCCGGCCGCGCCGTCGGATTGGTGATCTTGGTCAATTCCGGGCCGCCGCCGACTTCGGCCAGCCGGGTCATTGTCGATCCGCAGGCCGACAGGGTCATGGCGAGGGCCGTCAGGGTGGCGGCGGCGACGTGCTTGTTGGATGACAGAGATTTCATCGGTTATCTCCTAGTTTAAGGCGATGCGGTTGACGGAAATTACCCTGACCTGACCGTAACCGGTCACGGTTGCCTGCACGACCTTGTTGCTTTGGGTGTTGAGGACGCGAATGGTATCGCCGTTAACGCCGTTTTCCTGGGCCTTGCCCTGGGATGTCAGCCGCATCAGCGGTGTATTCAATATCATTACGACCAGCGCCCCCCTGGCGACCAGGACCGGCCTTCCGACTTCCGATGTGCGGATCGGGACGCCCGGTCGCAATCCCCGCTTTACCGCCATGCCAATCAGGTCGGACTCGTCGGTGATAACATTGCCGCCGGCCCGCTTCGAACGTATTTCGATCCATTTGATATCGCGCTCGCGAATAATTTCACCCCTGGCCAGGCGGTCGCTCAGGACGGGAATTTCCAGCATCTTGAATATCCTGCCGGTAACGCGGGTGCGGGTCGGGGCCGGGCCATCGACGGGGGCGATAATGTTGGCGGCGAAGCGTCTGGTGTTCGGATTGAAGGAAATATCTTCGACCGCCATGGTCGCCGAACCGTCGCCGGGTACATACAGGCGCTGCATCCGATTGTTCAGCTCGATGCTGACATCGGCATCGATACCCTTTTCGACCAGGGCGGCGAGGATGTGATCCTTGATCTCCTCGGCGCCGATGACGATGCTCCGCCTTTCGACGACGGTGCGTTGCTTCAGGCTCACCGGTCTCCAGGCGATTCCGTATCGGCGGGCCACCCGGTACAGCCAGTTGACGTCGAAATAGGCCCGTTTTCCGGGTTCCGGGGCATAGGCAATGGCGATTCCGGCCTTCTCGCCAAGTCCGCCAAACAGGTCGCCCAGGCGAATGATCGTCCCGTCGATATCGACTCTTTCATTCAGCACGACCGGTGCCGCCGGCGTCGGGGGCGATTGGTCGGAGGCGGCCATGGCCGTGCTCCACGGCGCCAGGGCCAGCAGCAGGGCCAGTCCCAGCATGAAAATACGGAAATTCGAACCCGCCGAACGGTTATACTTCATGGTGAATTTCCCTACCTTAGATTGGCCACAGTGCCCATCATTTCATCGGCGGTCTGAATAACCTTCGAATTCATTTCATAGGCTCTTTGAGCAGAAATCAGGTTGGAAATCTCCTCGACCGCATTGACGTTCGAAGTTTCCAGAAAGCCTTGCAGGATCGAACCGAATCCGACCGATGCCGGAGAGCCGGTAACCGGCTGGCCCGAAGCCGGAGTTTCGATGTAAAGATTGCCGCCCTCGGCCTGCAAACCGGCTTCGTTGGCGAACGAGGCGGTCTGGATCTGGCCGACATTCTGCAACGTGACCTGTCCTTCGATGGTCGCCAGCACTTCGCCGCTGGCGTTTATGGTGACATCGACGGCGTTCCTTGGCACGGTAATGCCCGGCTGCAACTGGAAACCTTCGTGGGTGACGATCAGGCCGTCACCGTTTAGCTGGAAGGTGCCGTCTCGGGTATAGGCGATTTCGCCGCCGGGTCTCAGTACCTGGAAGAAGCCCTTGCCCTGAACGGCCATGTCGAAAGTGTTGTCGGTCGCCGTCAGGTTGCCCTGCTCGTGGATGCGGTAGACGGCGGCCAGCTTGACGCCAAGCCCCAGTTGCACCCCCGATGGCACGACGGTGCCGGCGTCCGATGATGTCGAGCCGACCCGGCGTAGGTTCTGATACAGTAAATCATTAAATTCGGTCCTTCGGCGCATGTAGCCGGTAGTGTTCATATTGGCCAGATTGTTGGACACGACCTCAACATTTTTCTGTTGCGCCATCATGCCGGTGGCCGCGATGTTCAATGCTCTCATTTTTTTGTCCTCGTTCTTATGCGGTTATGACCGCTGGGTATAGGCTTCCATCATTTTCTTGATCCGGACGTCTTCTTTCTCGATGAAGTCCTTGATGCTTTGGAAGGACCTGCTGGCCTCGATCATCCGGGTCATTTCAATAATCGGTTCGACATTCGATTTTTCCAACATGCCCTGCATGACCACCGGCGCATCGACGGCTTGCGGAACCTGCCTGGAACTGTATAGCCCGCCGGCTACAACCTTCAGTTCATAGGGGTTTTGAAAGGTCACTACGTTAAGCTTCCCAAGGGCGCCGTTCTCGGTTGAAACGGTGCCATCAACGGTGATCGTAATATCGCGGTCTTCGGGGCTGAAAAAGAACGGTTCGCCATCGCCGGACAACACCGGATCGCCCGTACGGGTTACCAGCTGGCCCTCCTGGTCGAGCTGGAAGTTGCCGTTGCGGGTATAGCGTTCGCCGCCCGGTGTGCCGATTACAAAATATCCATCCTGTTTGATCGCCAGATCGAGCGGGTTGCCCGTCAGTTGGACCGGACCTTCGGAATTATCGCGTACGGTGGCGACGTCGCGAACATAGGAATGCCGTTCGCCACCGATCTTGTCGCCGCCCTTGCTGCGAACAAGGTATTCCACGAACATCATTTTTTCACTCTTGAACGCGGTGGTGTTCATGTTGGCGATATTGTTGGCGATAACGCCCATTTCGCGCTTGATCACCGATTGCCTTGATAGTGCGATGATTGATGTACTTTCCATTGCCACTTTCCCAATTAAATTATCACGTCCCGACGGTACACCTGCATAGCTCGTGCCAATTGATAAAATTGTGTAAAATCAAAATGATATATGAAAAAATATAGCTGTTATCGGGATCCAGGAAGGCTATGCGGCGCAGCTTGCCCGGCATTTATTGCCCGGACGGCTTTATCGCTTCGCAACGACTTGTTAACCAAAACAACCTAAATTTATCCCCATGCAATAGTAATTTCAGCGTACAGTTCCGTGCCAATGGAATGAATGATTGGAGCGTGTCTAGCCGATGGCCGAAGAAGACGACCTGGACGAGGAACTGGACGAGGACGAAGAAGACGAAGAGGGTGGGTCATCCGGGGGCGGTGGCAAGAAAAAGCTCTTAATTATTGTCGGTCTCGCCTTGCTTCTGGTCATCGGCGCCGCCGCCGCCGCTTATTTTACGGGGCTTTTGCAGCCGGTAATTGATATGATTTCCGGCGGCCAGCCCAAGCAGGAAGAAGATGTCGGCATCGCCCAGGATGCGATATTTTATGACTTGCCGGAATTACTGGTAAATCTGAGCACCACGGGCCGCAAGTCGACCTTCCTGAAAATCAAGATCAGTCTGGAACTGGAAAAGCCGGAAGATGTCGCGAAAGTAGAGAGTGTAATGCCCAGGATTATAGATAATTTCCAGGTCTATCTGCGGGAGCTCCGGGTCGAGGACCTGAAGGGTTCGGCCGGCATGTACAGGTTGCGTGAAGAGCTTTTGAAAAGAGTCGGCGGGGCGGTTGCGCCGGTGAAGATAAATGATGTGTTGTTCAAGGAAATGCTGGTTCAGTAAGCGTATGGGATATTTGCATAAATGACCGCCCCGGGTGATGACGATGTCGACCAGGAAGCCATGATGGCCGAATGGGAAAACGCCATGGGCGGCGATGACGATGGCGATGGCGACGGCGGCGACGGGGGCGGCGATCAGGACGACCTGGCGGCCGAATGGGAAGCCATGATGGATGGCGACGGCGACGACAGTAGCGGCGGCAGTGACGCCGTCGGTGGCAGCGGCCAGTCGACCCGGGTCCTTAATCAGGATGAAATAGACAGCCTGCTTGGTTTCGAAGAGGATGTGAACGACGGCAGGGAAACGTCGGGAATTCAGGCAATTCTGAACAGCGCCCTGGTTTCCTATGAACGGCTGCCGATGCTGGAGGTGGTGTTCGACAGGCTGGTTCGGCTGATGACCACATCGCTGCGAAATTTTACCTCCGACAATGTCGAGGTATCCCTGGACAACATCACTTCCATCCGGTTCGCCGACTATCTCAATTCGATTCCGCTGCCGGCTATGCTGAGCGTGTTCAAGGCCGAAGAATGGGATAATTTCGGTTTGATCACCGTCGATTCATCGTTGATTTATTCGGTCGTCGATGTGCTTCTGGGCGGTCGCCGCGGTACCGCGGCCATGCGCATTGAAGGCCGGCCCTACACCACCATCGAACGCTCGCTGGTCGAACGCATGGTCGAAGTCATGCTGTCTGACCTGTCGGCGGCTTTCGAACCGCTGAGCCCGGTTACTTTCCGCTTCGACCGGCTGGAAACCAACCCCCGGTTCGCCACCATATCGCGGCCTTCCAACGCGGCGATCCTGATTCGCCTGCGGATCGATATGGAAGATCGCGGCGGACGCCTGGAAGTGCTGCTGCCCTACGCCACCCTGGAACCGGTGCGCGAATTGTTGCTGCAAATGTTCATGGGCGAGAAATTCGGTCGCGACTCGATCTGGGAAACTCATCTGGCCGAGGAACTGTGGCTTACCGAAGTCGAACTGGAAGCGGTGCTGGACCAGCAAACCATGAAGCTTAGCGATGTCTTCTCCCTGGAAGTAGGTTCCCAGCTTATGTTGAGCGCCACGCCCAATTCGCTGGTCAACCTGCGTTGCGGCGATGTCCCGCTGTACACCGGCGCGATGGGCAGAAAAGGCGATCAGATTGCGGTCCGGATCACCAACCGCCTGATTCAGGACGACCGGGAGCAGGATTGATGTATTCCCTTACCCTCGACATCGTTTTGGCGATCCTGCTGGTGGCGACCATCGGCTACGCCATGGTGCTGAACCGGAAACTGGGCGGCCTGCGCCGTCATAAGGAAGAACTGGAACGTTTGGCCGCGACGTTTTCCGAGTCCACGGTGCGGGCCGAAGACAGCATCGCGCATCTGAAAAATTCCGCCGCCGGCCTGCAGGCCGAAAACGCCAGGGCGACCGGCCTTCGGGATGACCTGAAATTTCTCATTGATCGCGGGGTCTCGACCGCCGACCGGCTGGAATCAGCAGTCCGGGAATCGCGTGGCGAAGACATAAAACGCGACCGGTCCGGCCCCGACGAACCCCGCCACCCGGTCGAAACAGCCGACGACGCTATTGTCCAGGCCCGTGTCAATAACCATATGGGTAACCGGGTCGACTTTGGAAACCCGGCGGTCGCCGCCGCCGACGATGTTTTTTCTTCCGTAAAGGAAGATAGTGACGATAATGCAAAGTCCCGGGCAGAACGGGAATTGATCGAGGCGTTGCGCTCGGTTCGCTGAAAAGTTTTTCGTGATGAGTTGAAGGAAGTTAGATGTTCAGGCTGTTCGCAAAGTTTCGTTTTCTGCCGGCGACGATTTTTGTCGCCGTTTTGATGTTGACCCTGCGAATTGGCAATATCTGGGACAGCGTCAAGGGTGGCCTGATTGGCGATATGTCGATTACCGTCGCCGCCAATGCCCAGGCCCAGCAACAGGGCGGGGAAAAGGCCCTGGCGGGGGATCAGCAGGAAAATCAGAATGATGGCCAGGCCGACGCGAACCAAACCGAAGACGTCAACCGCCTGGTATCCAATGATCCGACACTGTTGACACAAACGGAAATAGACCTTTTGCAGCAGTTGGCGGAACGCCGGAAATCCCTTGATACGCGCGAGAGCGAAGTCGAAATGCGGGAAGGTTTGTTACAGGCCGCTGAAGCCCGGATCGAAAAGAAAATAGCCGAATTGAAGCTGTTTCAGGAAACTATAGAAAAACTGGTCAAGACGTATGATGATCAACAGGGCGAAAAAATTCAAAGCCTGGTGAAAATATACGAAAACATGAAACCGAAAGACGCCGCGCGCATTTTCGAGGAACTGGAGATGGAAACCTTGCTGCTGGTTGCCGAACGCATGAAGGAACGCAAGCTGGCGCCAATTATGGCTAAGATGAATCCGGCCAAGGCAACCGAGATTACGGTCGAATTATCGAGGCTCAGGAACCTGCCAAACGAAACAATGAAGGCTGGCGGTTAGGTGGAAAACGGTTGCTATGACAGGCCTTGTAAATTATCTAAACTGAACCGGTGCTGAAAAAAATTAAATGATACCCGTATTTTTGGTGATATTCCGACTAATGGAGCGATAAATGGCTGTCGATATGAACATGAACGTCCTGATCGTCGATGATTACAAGACGATGCTCAGGATTCTCCGGAATCTTCTCAAGCAACTCAATTTCAATAATGTTGAAGAAGCGACCGACGGGACCATGGCGATGGAAGTGCTCGGACAAAAGGATTTCGGCCTGATTATTTCAGATTGGAATATGGAACCGATGACCGGCATTCAACTGCTTCGATTGGTCCGTGCCGATGACAAGCTCAAACACCTTCCCTTCGTTATGATAACGGCGGAAAGTAAATCCGAGAATGTTATCGCCGCCAAGGAAGCCGGGGTTTCCAATTACATAGTCAAGCCTTTCAACGCCGCGACCCTGCGTTCCAAGCTGGTCAGCGTGCTCGGGGAATTCTAGGGAATCGTCATGTCCGCCCGCAAACCGGCCCCGAAAAACAAGCCGACGGCGGCAAAAAAGCCGGTCGGAAAGCAAGCGACGGCGAAAGCCAAACCCGGACGCCCGTCCCGTCCCGGAATATCGAAGGCCCGCAAGGCCGCCAAAGTGGTCGGCGAGGTGATGTCGTCGGTACGTGGCGGCGTTCACGACGAGTCTGATATTTTTTCCGAACTGGGGAAGCTGGCCGCTTATATCCAGGACGCCAGAAAAGAAATAGCCACCCTGCGCCCGCACGAAGTCAAGGATGAATTCCTGCCGCGGGCCACCGATGAACTGGACGCCATCATCGGGGCCACCGCCGACGCCACCAATGCCATCATGGATGCCACCGAAATTATCGAAGACGTGATGACCGGTCTTGACGGCAAGCCGGCCGACGAGTTGCTGAAGGCGACCACCGCCATATATGAAGCCTGCACCTTCCAGGATATTACCGGCCAGCGGATCACCAGGGTGGTCCAGACGTTGCAGGAAATTGAGTCGAAAGTGGATGACCTGCTTTCGGCCTTCGGCACCAGCCCCGGAAAAACCGGGAAAAGCCGGGTCGGAAAAAAGCCCGGCAAGACGGAAATCACCGACGCGGATTTACTCAACGGTCCCCAGGATGCCGACAAGGCGGTGTCCCAGGCGGATATAGACGCACTATTGGCAAGTTTTGATTAGATAGATTATGCCCTCTTCGGAAGATTTTCACGATCCCAGTGAAGGCCATGGCGGGTCCAGTATCGCCTTGTTTCTGGGGCTGTATCTTCTTATTTTGGCGTTCTTCATCATGCTTGTCAGTATCTCGACCCTTGAAGAGGTCAAATCCAAGGCGGCCATGAAAAGCCTGTCGGCGACCTTCACCTCGATCCTGCCGCCCAGCCTGGAATTGACTGCGGTGAGCAGCACCGAAGGCGCGGTTCTCGCCGGCCAGCAGTTCCAGCAACAGATCACCAATATTTTTTCGACCACCATACAGGTTACGAAAGTAGACGTCATACAGCCCGGCCGGCTGATGCGGGTGCTGGTCAAGTCCGATGTGATATTCAAGCCGGACGCAGCCGACATCCGGGATTCCAGCCAGGCCTTCATGGACCGTATCGTGGCTTCGGTTAGCGGTCGCCCGCCGGGGCTGCGATTTGATATGGAATTTGTCATGCAAAGTCCGTACGTGACGGGCACCGACCTGCCGACCGAACAGACGCTCGAGATGTCTCGCGCCGGCAATTTCGCCCGGCAAATGATGGCCCGGGGCCTGCCGCCCGACAGCATCGCGGTGGGGCTGGAGCCCGGCGAAAGTGACGATATCACGATCTGGTTCTATGTCCGCAACAGCGATGAAACCCGGCTGCGGTTCGTCGCGCCAAAATCTACGGGCGCGCAATAAGGCATCCAGCCGTCACTTGATGGCGGTTTGATCCGGGCGCAAATGATTTCGGGGAAATGATTGGAATGGATGAAGACGACCTGAGGATGGAATCCAAGCAAAGTGTGGCTTGGTTAATCACGTTCACGGATCTGGTGTCCCTGATGCTGACCTTTTTCGTGCTGTTGTTTTCCATGTCGACCATCCGCACCGATCATTGGAACAGCGTTATCGACGCCCTGTCGCAAAGCCTTAATCCATCTTCGACCAAGGCGCAAATGGCGGCCACTTCGAATTTTAATATAGCTACCCTGTTTCGCAAACGGGCGATCAATCTGGATTATCTTACGGCGGTACTGCAGGACGCTACCAGTAAGGACGAATTGCTTTCGGGCAACTATTTGATGCGGCTCGACGACCGGCTGGTGGTCGCCTTGCCGGGGGATTTGCTGTTCGAACCTGGCCGGGCCGCGCTGACCGAAAAAGCCAAGCGGGCGCTGTTTAATTTGGGTGGCGTGCTGCGGAATATCGGCAATCAAATCGGTATCAACGGCCATACCGACCCCTCGCCGCCACACGGCCAGGACTATTCCTCTAACTGGGAGCTGTCGATGGCGCGGGCCGCCGCCGTCGCCAATGCCCTGCGGCGCTCGGGCTATCGGGAAGACATCGTCGCTTTCGGCTACGCCAGCAGCCGCTTCAATGAACTGCCCGAAATGGCCAAAGCGAAGCGGCTGGCTCTGGCGCGGCGCGTCGATATTGTTATTTTCCCGACTGTCGGTGAATTCTGATGATTCTCCGCTGGCTGGTCGCGGCGGCGATTGCGGCGCTGGTGCTGGCGCCCGGATCACCCGCCCGGGCAGAGCCGGTCAGGGTCCGCGCCGCCGCCCATGATGGCTTCGGCCGGATCGTCTTTAACTGGCCGAGCCCGGTTGTTTTCAGCGCGACCAGCGAGGGCGGGCTTGTTGTCGTCAAATTCGGGCGGCCCATCGAAGCCTCGTACGCCGGGGTCGTCAAGGCGCTCCGGTCCTATGTCAGTTCCGCGACGCCGGGGGGCGATGGCCGGTCGGTTACCTTCACCCTGCGCGGTTCCTTCGAAGTCCGCAGTTTCGATATGGGCGCCGTCGTCGTTGTCGATATAGTGCAGGCCGCCGCGACGGCCCCGGAAAAACCCGATGGCGGCCCCATGATCGGGGTCCGCACCGGTATCCACAAGGGATATACCAGGATTGTTTTCGACTGGCCGGAACGAGTCGGGTACGGCATCGCCCGAGACGGCGGCAAGGCGGTGCTGACGTTCGGACGCCCGGCCCGGATCGACCTGAGGCCGTTGCAAGGCCGACCGCCGAAATTTATCGGCGGCGCGTCCCAGGAAATAACCGAAGACGGCGTCGCGGTCGCCCTGCTGATACCGGAAACATCCGGTATCCGGGATTCCCGCTCGGGCTCGAAAGTGGTCATCGATGTCATGGCGCCGTCGCCGGAACGGGTTGCCGATAAAAAACCCGCCGATCGGGAACCGCCGCCCGCGCCGCTGGAAAAGCGCCCGGTGGCGGCCGAACAGCCGGCCCCCCAGCCGATCCCGACAAGTCCCGTTATCCTTGCCGCGCCGACGGCCCTGAAGGCGCCGGGCGTTACCGCCGACGAGACGGCGGCACGCGGCAACACGGGGGCGCCCGATGAAAAAGACGCCGCGGCCCTGGAACTACTGGCCGGGGTGAAGGTTATTGATCCCGCCGCCGGGGGGGGAGCGCAAACCGGCCCTGCCACGGGTGCCATCCAGCAGGATACGGGCGACGGCGATACCGTCGGTATCCGGATCGACTGGGACGAACCGGTCGCGGCGGCGGTGTTCCGGCGGGTCGGGTATTTGTGGGTGGTGTTCGACAAGGCGACACAAATAGATTTGGAAGGGCTGCGCGCCGCCGCCGGAAATATCTTCCGCAGCGTCGAGCAGATTTCCAACGACCGGGCGACGGTGCTCCGGTTGACCACGCTGGCCGGCGTCAATCCATCGCTCCGGCGTGACGGATTTGCCTGGATTCTGGAATTCAGGCAACAGCCGCTACAGCCGACCTCGGCCATTGAAATTACACCGCAGCCCAATTCCCCGATTGGCGCCCGGCTGTTCATGTCGGTGACCGAACCGGGCGACGGCATCGTCCTGACCGACCCGGCGGTCGGCGACAATCTGATCGTGACGCCGGTCATTCCGCTCGGCTACGGAATCGCCATGGAGCGTGATTATCCCCAGGCGCGGATTTTGCAGAGCAGCCAGGGGGTGGTGCTGGAACCGAAATCGGATGACCTGCGGGTGCGATCATTGCGCCAGGGTATCGAGGTTACCAGCGGTTCCGGGTTGAAGCTTTCCGATGTTCCGGCGGCCCTGGCGGCCGACAGCAAACTTGGCGGTAACGCGGCCATGCGTAAGTTTAGCCGAATGTTCGACCTGAGCAAATGGCGGCAGGTCGGCGCCGAGACCTTTACCGCGACCAGACAGGACTTGCAGCGGGCCGCCGCCGAAGCACCGGTTGGCGACCGGGAACAGGCCCGGTTGAATCTGGCCCGGTACTACTTCGCCAACGCATACGGCCCGGAGGCCCTGGGGGTGCTGCGGGAAATTGCCAGGGATAATCCGGATTTTGCCAAAACTGCGGAATATCTGGGGATCAGCGGCGCCATCAACACCATGATGCGGCGCTTCGATGATGCCCGTGCGGATCTGGACGGCAGCGCCGTCGAAGACAACGATGAAGGCATGTTCTGGCGGGCGGTGCTGCGCGCCTATGAAGGCGATATGGCCGGCGCGGCGCCGGACTTGCGGCGCATGGGCGGAGTCATTCGGCCTTATCCGAAACCCCTGAAAATTCCCCTGGGTATCCTGATCGCCGAATCGGCCATCGAACTTGGTGATGTCAAGCAGTCGACCCGCTATCTGGAAACCATGCGGGCCAACGATCCAAATCCGGCGCAGGCCAGCGAGCTTGATTTTATCGAAGGCCGGCTTTTGCAACAGACCGGCGATTTCGATGGCGCCGTGGCCAGGTGGGAAGCCGTGCAGGAAGGTCCCAACCGCCTGAGTCGAACCAGGGCGGCTATCGCCCGTACCGAACTGTTATTGAAGCTTGAGCAAATTGATCTTTTCGAAGCCATTAAGGAAATGGAAGACCTGCGTTTCGCGTGGCGCGGCGACGAGCTTGAATTTAATCTTTTGCGCCGGCTCGGCGAGATGTACCTGGAAATTGGCGATTATCGCAACGGTTTACGCACCCTGCGTCAGGCGGCGACCCATTTCCGCGACAACGAAAAAGCGCCGGAAGTGACCGAGCGGATGACCGAAGCGTTCACCGGGCTGTATCTGAACGGCGACGCCGACAGGCTGCAACCGATAACCGCCATCGCCCTGTACGACGAATTTAAGGAATTGACGCCGCCGGGCGAGGCGGGCGATGAAATGATTCGCAAACTGGCGGACCGGCTGGTCGATGTCGATTTGCTCGACCGCGCCGCTGGATTGCTCCAGGGGCAGGTGGAATTTCGCCTGAAAGGCTTGGAAAAGGCCCGTGTCGGGGCGCGACTGGCGCTGGTCCATATTCTTGCCCGCGAATACGATCAGGCGATTTCCGCCCTTGAAGAATCGGTTGTGGCGGACCTGCCCGATGACCTTGTGGAACAGCGCCGCCATCTGGAGGCCAGGGCGCTGATTGGCCAGGAACAGACCGACGCGGCGCTGAGTTTGCTAAAAGACGATAAATCCCACAACGCCGAACTGTTGCGCACGGAAATTTTCTGGAACGACGGCGATTGGGTCAAGGCGGCGAAGTCGTTGAAGCGTCTGGTCAAGGCGGCCGGCGTCAAGCCGAACCAGCCGGTCGATCAGAAGCAGGGCGAATATCTGCTTAATCTGGCCGTCGCCATGACCTTAAGCGGCAATGAACAGGGCATCGCCAGGATGCGCGCCGATTATAGCGAGGCGATGGACGAAACCACCTATCGCGATGCTTTCCGGCTGATCGCCAGCACCGAAAAAGTCGGCCTGATTAATTATTCGGCAATCGCCCAGGAAGTCGCCGACGTGGAAAATTTTGAAACCTTCATGGCCGCCTACCAGGAACGCTTGAAAGAACGCAAGCTGAGCGCCATTAACTAAGGAATTGAACAAGGGGTCTTTATCAATGCTCCTTGGTATAAGGGAGAAATAAACAATGGGATCGAAACCACACATTCACTGGCTGGGCGCCGGTTTATCTTCCGGCCCGGGGGTCGCCGCCCTGGTCCGCCGACGGGGCAATGTCGTATTGTGGAACCGGACCGAAGAAAAGGCGCAGATCCTGGCCGAAAAAATCGGCGCCGGCGACGACCTTGGCGTCGAGACGCTGGATTTCGACCGCCTGGCCGAACGGGTGGCCGCCGGGGATGTGGTCGTTTCAATGTTGCCGGGCGCTTTCCATGTCCGGGTCGCCAGGCTGGCCCTGGCCGCCGGCGCCCATATGGTGACGACCAGTTACCTGAGCCCGGATATGATGACGCTGGACGACGAGGCCCGCGCCAAGGGGCTGGTTGTCCTGAACGAGGTCGGTGTCGATCCCGGCATCGATCACCTGTTCGCCCAGGTGCTGGTCGATGCGGCGCGGCAGGCCGGCGTGCTGGGCGATGGCCACAGGGTTTCGTTTCAATCCCACTGCGGCGGCGTCCCGGCAATCGCCAATGATTTCCGCTACAAATTCAGTTGGGCGCCGCTGGGGGTTCTGACGGCGCTTGCCAATCCGGCCCGCTCAATCAGGGATGGCGTCGAACTGCGTACGGAAAAGGCCTGGACCGGCGTCGAGGAAATAGATGTTCTGGGCGAAACGTTCGAGGTCTATCCGAACAGGGACAGCCTTGGTTATGTGGAGGAATACGGCCTGGCCGGGGTTGCCGACTTACGGCTATTCGTGCGCGGCACGCTGCGGTTGCCCGGCTGGAAAGAAGCCTGGGGCGATATTTTTACCGCCGTTGCGAACGGAACCGAAGACAGCCTCAGGGCATTGAGCGAACGGCTTTGGACCGATTACGCCTACGGGACGGATGAACGGGACCGGCTGATCCTGTATGTTTCACTGGAAAGCCAGGCCGCCGGCGGCGAAATTTGGAAGGCCTCGCTCAGCCTGGATGAAACCGGCAGCGGCTGGCAGACGGCGATGGCCAGAACCGTGTCGCTGACCGCCCAGGTGGCCATTGGCGCCGTGCTGGATGGCCGCCTTGAACCGGGCGTTCAGGCGGCCACCCGCGACCCGCAGGAAGCCGGACGATGGCTGCGCCTGCTGGCCGATGACGGCATTAAGATTGGCACCGAAAACGTGTCGTTATAACAGGGGCGGGTTTTCCATCACAACCCGCCAAAGCCAAATGGGGACAGACATGACAAATCCATACACCGAAGCCCACACCCGTTCGCTGACCGAAGCCGATCAATTCTGGGGCGAAATAGCCGAGGAAATTTACTGGACCAGGAAATGGGACAAGGTTCTGGACGACGGCAATGCGCCGTTCTATCGCTGGTTTACCGGCGGCCAGTTAAACACCTGCCATAACGCGCTGGACCGGCATGTGGCGGAAGGCCGGGCCGATCAGGCGGCGTTGATCTACGACAGCCCGGTGACCGGCGGCACGGTCAGGACCTATACTTACCGGCAGTTGCGTGATGAAACCGCATTGTTCGCCGGGGTCCTGGCGGCCAACGGCGTCGGCAAGGGCGACCGGGTCATCATCTATATGCCGATGGTCCCGGAAGCGGCCATCGCCATGCTCGCCTGCGCCCGCCTGGGGGCCGTGCATTCGGTGGTGTTCGGCGGCTTCGCGGCCAACGAACTGGCGGTTCGCATCGACGACGCCAAACCGAAAGCCATCGTTTCGGCGTCCTGCGGGATAGAAATCAACAGGGTTATCGACTACATGCCGCTGCTTGACGGGGCCATCGAACTGGCCGCCCACAAGCCGGACTGTTGTATCGTTTTACAGCGACCGGAAAGCCCGGCGAGGCTGACCGCCGGTCGCGATATCGACTGGGCCGAGGCGATGCGCGAGGCGACGCCCCACGACTGTGTCCCGGTCGATGCCACCGACCCGCTGTATATCCTTTATACTTCGGGCACTACCGGCCAGCCGAAAGGGGTAATCCGTGACAACGGCGGCCATGCGGTGGCGCTTAAATGGTCTATGAAGGCGATCTACGGCATGGACCCCGGCGATGTTTTCTGGGCGGCCTCGGATGTCGGCTGGGTGGTTGGCCATTCCTACATTGTCTACGCGCCGCTGCTGAACGGCAACACCACCATTTTGTATGAAGGCAAACCGGTCGGCACACCCGACGCCGGGGCTTTCTGGCGGGTGATATCGCAACACAAGGTGCGTGCACTGTTTACCGCGCCGACGGCGTTCCGGGCCATCAAGCGCGACGACCCGAATGCGGAACTGCTGAAAGACTACGACCTGTCCAGTTTGAAGACCCTGTTCCTGGCCGGCGAACGGACCGATCCGGATACCCTGCACTGGGCTGAAAATAATCTGGGAGTGCCGGTGATAGATCACTGGTGGCAGACCGAAACCGGCTGGCCGATCGCCTCTAACTGCATGGGCCTGCATGTCTTTCCGGTCAAGCCGGGATCACCGACCAAGGCCGTTCCGGGTTGGGACGTGGTCGTGCTCGACGAAACGGGGCAGCCGGTCAAGGCCGGCGATATCGGCGCCATTTGCTGCAAGTTGCCGCTGCCGCCGGGCGCCCTGCCGAGCCTGTGGAACGCCGATGAGCGGTTCCTGTCATCATATATGGAACACTTTCCCGGTTATTACGAGACCGCCGATGCCGGTTTTATCGACGACGATGGTTATCTTTACATCATGGCCCGCACCGACGACATCATCAACGTCGCCGGCCACCGGCTATCGACCGGCGGCATGGAGGAGGTCCTGGCCGGCCATCCCGACGTGGCCGAATGCGCGGTAATCGGGGTGGCCGACGCCCTCAAGGGGCAGTTGCCAGTCGGCTTTCTGGTCCTGAATGCCGGGGTTGATCGCGATGTCGAGGATATCGCGCGGGAAGTTGTCGCCATGGTGCGTGAAAAGATCGGGCCGGTCGCCGCCTTCAAGCAGGCCACCGTGGTCGATCGTCTGCCGAAGACCCGGTCCGGCAAGATTTTGCGTGGCACCATGCAAAAAATAGCCGATAACGAAGAATACAAGGTGCCCGCAACCATCGACGACCCGGTGATTCTCGATGAAATCGAACTGGCGCTGGAAGGCCTGGGCCTGGCCGAGGCGAGGAAACAATGAGCCTTGAAATGGGTGACGTCTGCGAAACTCGCTAAAAACCGTTGGCC
>CAZZKE010000028.1:0-32274 GCA_964655005.1 uncultured Thalassospiraceae bacterium
AGGACCGGGGGTCGCCGTCGTCCTCGCCGGCCAGAAAACGGCGCACGTATTCGGCCTCGTTGCCGGGGTATTTGCCAAAGGGGTTGTCAGATGTGTCAGTCATGAAAATTATCTATTTAGAAATTTAACCCGACTTAGTTACTTTCTCGGCCTTGCAAAAAACGATTGTAATTGTTCGTTACGATCTCGTTCGCCTCACCCAAGGTCAACGCCGTATCCCCTATAATTTGCCAGTTATTTTCCTCAAGCGCCTTCATCGAATCGACCATTGCCTTCATGGCTGGGGCCAACAGGGGTGTCGAAAAATTGATGATCGAGACTCCGTATTTCTCTTTTAATTTAATTGCCGGTTGGGGCGTCAGGCTGCCACCATACAATTGGTTGGCCATTATATGCGCCCGACCATTGACCAATTGTTTGACTTGCATTAGCTGCTCTTCATTAATGCCATCTACCAGTACGATCCGCGCTCCGACCTCAATAAATTTCTCAACCCTGGTCAGCGCTCCGTCGCCAATTGACGCATCGGTTCGGGCGATAACCTGCATGGGATGAGCATACTTCAGCGCCGTCGTCAAACGTCCTATCGTATCTTCAATAGGACGAACCTTCTTGTCGCCGAGATGTCCGCATCGTTTGTCATCCAGGGTTTGATCTTCGAGTTGAACCATCGCAACGCCAAGATCCCGCAGGCTCACGATCACCCTTTTCAGTTGCTCTATGCCGCCCAGACCACTGTCAATATCGACGGTCAGAGGCATCGTCACATGATTGCTACGCAGAATCATCGCCTCATTTACCACATCGGTAGGATCTAAAAGACCGACATCGGGCCAACCCAGGTGACCATAGGTAAGCCCTAAACCGCTTAAGAAAAGGCCAACGGGTTCTTTGCTCAACGATGCGATGGCAGCGCTGAGCGCATTAAATACGCCAATATTAATAAGAGCGTTGCCTTGATCCAGATAATCAATCAACTGCTGTCCAGGGTGTTTGGTCGTATCTAAAATGAAATTCTGGTTGCTGCAAAGTCGCATGTTCGTTTCCTTGCCTTATACCAAGTTCAATCTACGGATATGTTTGCTTCAATCTTTTTTTGTATAAAATTCTGAAGTGTGCTTATGGTCGAAAAAGGATTGGTGCCTTCAGCCAAAAAGTCCTCGCCCATCAAATCCAGTTCACTTCCGAGTAACGACCCCACGTTTTCTTCAATTGACATGACAAAAAAAACAAAATCCATCGAGTCCAAAGCCGTATTTCCGAATAGGGCGTGATCTGAAACCTTGCTAATCGCCGCCGTCGATTCCAGTTTTTTGTTCATCTCGTCAATCGATTGATGGATAGCCTGTAATATTTTTTCTTCTGACAACACCATGCATTTCCAATTTACTTAAGAAGTTCGCGTGTTGAACAGTATTCCGCAACATCACTTCTCTTGATCTTCCCTCGCGGCGTTTTTGGGATTTCCTTAACGCTATACCATCGGGCCGGAATTTTATGCTCACTCATATTGGCCTTACACCAGCCTTGTAGCTTTTGTGCGGAAGGCTGTTCATGGTCTTCGTTAAAAACCAGACAGATGCCAATATTTTCACCGAAAATTTTATCCTCGAATGCGAACGCACAGGCCTCGGCAACCTCGGGTTGGCGTTCAATGATCAAATCGACTTCCTCAGGAGAAATTTTCGTTCCCCCCTTATTGATTTCGTTTCTCTCGCGACCCGTCAGGTGAAGGCGTCCCTTGGCATCCATGCGGCCCAGATCCCCGGTATTAAACCAGCCCCCGTACAGGACTTTCTTGGTTTCATCGGGGCGTTTGAAATACGCTTGCATCACACATGGTGTACGAATCCAAACATGTCCCACTTCCCCTGATGGCAGTTCATAATCACCCAATTCCTGATCCGCAATTCCATCGGGGTCCGGGTGACTGGTGATCATGAAATCCGCGCCCCATCCATACCCCACCAAGCCATCTTCGGCCACGGTTTCTTCGCCAACTTTTCCGCCGCCAATCCAGCTTCCGGTTTCCGTAATGCCGTAGGTGTTCCAGACTTCGTTTATGCCGGACCATTTCTGAACCCCACTCCAAAGTGCCGCGCTAAGGGGGGCCGAACCGATATGAATTTGTCGCAGTGTTCCTTTTTGCGGCGGCTTGGATAAGCGAAGCGCCATCCGCCAGACCGTGGGAACCGAACTCATGAAGGTAATTCCGTACTGATCAATCGTTTTGCCAAGCCCCGACAGGATTGACATATCCGTCTTTGGCAGCACGACGACATGCTTCCCGTGAACCAGCGGGTAAAGGGCGTTACAGATCAAACCGTGTCCGAACGTTGTGGGCAGAAGACACAAGGTCGTTTCACAAACATCGAGGGGAACGTAATGGCGAAGGGAGAACCATTTGGCTTGCAGGGTTCGCAAAGAGTGAACGACTCCTTTGGGCAGCCCTGTCGATCCCGACGTGTAAAGAATAAGTGCCGGCGCATCCAGAATGTTCCGAACAACGACCGGATTGGCATCCCAGGACGCCGCGTCCCGGGTCTCGAAAATTGTTACGTCTCCATCAAGGCCTGCGAGATGGTCCGGAAGGCCGCCATTTACGACGATGCCCCGGGGACCAAGTTCGCCGATCACCCCTTCCAGTTCTCCCCTTCCGATATCCGAGTCCAGACACGAAACACACGCACCAACCATCCATAAGGCGAAAAGGTCGGCAAAAAATTTATTATTATTGTTATGCAGGAGAATAATCTTGTCGCCGCATTCGATTTTCGCAGCCGAATACATACTTGCGCGCCGGAGAATTTCTTCTTTAAGTCTTGCGCTATTCCAGGTTTCACCTGTTTTCACTTCCGTCAGGGAGCCTAGCGATTCTATCGAGAACAAATCCATAAAGTTACTCCTGCGAAATTATCTGACGCCGTTGGCGTATATTTTTGTCTTCAACCATTTCTGGGTCGCATAAAAGCGAAACCACGGGAACGCGCTGTTGGCATTTCGACTGGCAAGGTCTTCTTCGAACAAATCCGCAATATTTTCGCTCCATAGTCCGGATTCTCGAACGACGCGACTGGCCAGAATGTCTCTTATTTCTTCGGCAACCTGGTCGTAAACAAACAAGCTGTCATTGCCGGGGCGCACAAATTTTTCTTTGTTGGCCTGAACGGATGGGGTCAGGATGCCATCCATCGCTTTGCGCATGAGATCCTTGCTGACACCGCCTTGCATAAACAGGCTGTAGTTGTATGTCCACGCACATTCAATCACCCGATGATCCAGAAACACCGGGCGCGCTTCGATTCCATAACGCATCGCAATTCGGTCTTCGATCCTTAGATGATAAGGGTTATCCAGATGGAACCTATCCAGCAGTTCCTGAAAAAACAATTTTCCCTTATCCAGGTCTGCCAATTGCGGGAAGTCAAAATCCGGAAAGGCTTCGGCTTCGTTTAAACGGCAATCACCGTGCATAAGCTCATAACCCCTACGAAACTGCTGCACCGTTCTTTTGCCCGTGCCGAAATCGCGAAGCTTCTTTAATTGGCTGATCTGATTAGGGACATCCATTCCAGAAAACTGATGCCCGCCCTTAATGGCATCGAGCGCCTTTCGGAACTCGCCATCGTTGAGCAACGATAAAACGAACAGCGGATGATTTTTCTGATAGCCGCCAAAAATTTCATCTCCGCCATCGCCAATCAACAAAACCTTGAACCCGCGCTCCCCTATTTTTTCGCGTAACAGGCTTTGATACAGGAACGGGACGCTGAAGATCGGTTCATCCATATTGTCGATGAGCGTCTCAAGGGCCTTGGATTCGTCTATTTCATCCAGGACGATGTATTCGTGGTTTAATTTATTGGAAGCAACGGTGTCATCGATCCATCGGGATTCGTTGATCGATTTGGGAGGGTTCACTGAAAAAACGCTTATTTCGTCTTTTCGACCCAGCTCCCTGGCAATCGTGCAAACAATACTGGTCGTGTCGACCCCTCCGGAAAGGGTCGCGGCAATAGGCACGTCGCTGACCAGGTGGTCCGACACCGCCTGAATGAAAACGCTACGTAATTCTAAGGGGTCCACTCGCTGGTCCGTTGGCGTCGGAAAGTCCCAAAACTTTACGGTTTCTTTTGGTTCGGTCCCGCGCCACACGGTGTATGAGCCTCGCGGCAACTGACGGATCTTGTCGAACATGGTTTGTTCACCAACATCCAACCATCCCCGAGTGACGAAACGATACAGGCTCAACAGGTTTGGTTCTGCGGCTTCGGGCTGGCACGCCAATATTGCCTTTATCTCGGACGAGAAAATTAAATCCCCCTGTCGAGAGAGATGGCAGTAAAGCGGCTTAATTCCCATCCGATCCCGGCTGGTAACCAGGATATTCTTTCGCTTGTCATAAATGACCAGCGCCCACATGCCGACGAAGTCTTCAAAACACCGCAGCCCAAATTCCATGTAATAGTGCAGCAGCACTTCGGTATCGCTGGATGAAATAAAGGTATGCCCTTTTTCTTCGAGCTTTTTTCTTAATTCTTTGTAGTTGTACAACTGACCATTGAACACCAGAACGACCGAGCCGTCCTTGTTCAACATCGGTTGGTGACCGCCCGAAGTCGTGTCGATGATACTTAACCGCCGGTGTCCTAAATATACATTGTTATCTGTATATTCCCCCGAATCGTCGGGCCCGCGATGGGACAGACCATTTAGGGCATCACGATAAATTTCAGGCGGCAATGAAATGCTGTCATTGCTGGTTATGGAAAGTATTCCGCACATAAAACTTGCTTTTTAGATTGAAAATATTCGGTTTAAATTCGTTGCGCCATTCGGGCAAAAGCGAGGCACCGGTCCAGCGTTGCCTCGTCGCGGTTGACTTTATAGGTCACCATTTCATGCTTCGAACCATCCCGATAGGTGACCAATTCGGAACCAACTTTCTTGTATCCAGCGGTTTTCATAAGCTGAATATTCGGCAGGTTATCGACGCTGGTGAAAGACGAAACAGAATCTAGGTCCAATCGGGTGAAGGCGTAGTTAATTGCCATCCACTGGGCTTCGAAAACATGGCCCTTGCCAAGGTGAAACGTCGACAGACCTTTTCCTGCTTCGGCAATTTTTTTATCGAAATCTATGCCGATCAGGCAAAAAATGCCGACTGTCCGGTCATTTTCACGCAGCCGCATAGCCCAATACATGGCATGGCCGCCCTTATAGCCAGTTTCTACCCGCTTCAAAAGTTTGGATATGTACGCTCGTGTATCCTCAAGTGTGATGGAGGGATCAACATCAATGTGTTGAAAGAATTCTGGAACCACCGAATATTCATGAATGTCCTGAAGATCCGCCATGGAAAGTGGGGACATGTACAGCCTGGGTTGGTACCCCAGCCGCGATTCTTCGGACGAAGAACCGGGGGGGTCGTTACGTAGAATCTCCAAGTACTTGATGTGGTCAGGTAATTTTGTCATCAAAATCTTACGGAATATTATCTGAGGAGCTCAGGACCAAACTCTATGAAGGCGCCCGGATAGAAGCGATCAGCGTGTCGCAGGTCAGGCGTTCCTCGCGGTCCCGACGATAGAGGGCGTCGATTCTGTCATGCAGCGGCCCGCGACCGGGCGACACCGGCAAAGCCAGTTTCGGCGCCCTGTGATCGGTCCATTGCAGAAGATGGCGCAAGTCATAACGCTGCACGCCTTCGACAACGGCTGCATGCGCACCGGCCCGGCCTAACATCAATTCAAAGCGTGGTTTATCGAAATAGCTCAGATGGCATATTTGCCACTGGTGATCGGCATACTCGGGAATTTCGAAGGTCATCTCGTCGGCCAGATTGGGAACCTCGATCAGCAACCATCCACCCGGACGGAGCAACTTCAGCAAGCGGCTCACATAATCCGTCGGGTTACGTAAATGTTCGATGACGTGGAACGACGTCACCGCGTCAAAAGAGCCGGCAAATTCGGCAATCACATCATCGTTGACCTCGCCATGGTGAAACTTGCCCTTCATCGTGTCCCGCGCCAGTTCGATGCGATCATCGCTTATTTCCATGCCGTGGGCGTCATAGCCACGTTCCGACAGCGCGTTTACATAGAAACCATAGCCGCTGCCGACATCCAGAACCTTGCGATCACCTTCGCGGGGAACGTAACGTTCCAGCCAGGCTAGCCTGCGATCGGTCTCAACCCGGGCATTGGCCTTCAAGGTATCGTGGTAATCGCGATCCTTGAAAATGTGGCGCGGCTGCATATCGCGGGCATAGTATTCGGCTTCTTCTTCGATGCTGGGCAATGGGGTGATTTGCACATGTCCACATGTTGCGCACCGCGCGACGCGATAGCGCCCGCTGTCTTCGTCACGGAAAGTATCGGAAAGAGTCTCGATAGGGGAACCCCGGGTTCCGCACAATATGCAGCTCAGTTCTTCGTTCATTAAATATTTCCTTCGCCTGGGCCCGGCCTTAAACTTTCCTGGAATGCTGTCCGGCGGCCCATTCTTCGTTGCGGAACCAGTTGACCTTGTGCAGGTCCGGGTTTGCCCGGAACAGGTCATTGATTGATTGTCGGGTGGCCAACGGCCCCACCATGCGCAGAACAGATACCAGCAGCCAATAGTCTTCTTCGTAATCCAGGGTCAGGCGCACGGTCACCGGATCGGTGTCGGTTTCATCCAGAATAGTTTTCCTGACGCCGTCTACCTTGTCGATCCAGTACCACATCATTTCGGTATCGTCGTCGGGTCCGGTCAGGACGGTCGCGCGGTCGACGATATCGCGGGTCAGTGAATAGCCGGATGATGCGCCGCCGGATGACGATGACGGCGTCGGCGCCACGATATCCCAGCCGTGTCCGGTCAACAGGTTGAAACTGCGGGCCATTTCCTCGCCATCGAAAAACGGGTCGTCGGCATCGACCGTGTGAAACGCATCTATGCCGAAGTGGGCGCAGCAATCGGCCCACCGCCTAAGCTTGTTTTTTACCGGCCCCCGATAACACCTGACGCCTTCGGCCTTGGCGATAGCCGCCAACACGTCGTCTTCGGGTTCCGTCGTGGTGCAAACTACGGGGTCGAGCCGGTAATGCCGGGCGCGGGCAATGACGTGCTCGATCACACGCCCCTCGCCGAACGGCAACAGGCATTTGCCGGGCAGCCGGGTGGATGCCGTGCGCACGGTGATCAGGGCGGGAATCATCAAATGTCCTACATGCCCGACAGGCGGGAGCCCTCTTTCAATTCCAGGCCATCCCAAATACCCTGGGTGGTGGCGGAATCGGCGCGCACATGTTTGTTGGTAGTCAACAGGCGCGGACCGCGAAATTCGGTGTCGCCCCTGAAATAAAGATCGTGGAAGCCCTGCACCAGCCCTTCGGCCACTTCCATATCGCCGTCGATATTGCGGAAGTGATCGTAGATCAGGTCCTTGTTGATCTCGTACAGGGTTTGATAGATTTCGGTCTCGGGAACACCGACGAAATTAACCATGTAAAGGTCCGAATTCCTGAACTTGTCATAGAAATCTTCCGGACCGGACAGGTCGCCATTTTGCACCGCCATGTTGAACAGCGGCGACCCCGGATATGGCGTTATCGGGCGGATCGTCCTGATCTGGTCGTACTGGTTGAAGCGTTTGATGAATTCGGCGTTCCGGCGCATGGTGTCGAGCGAATCGCCGGGCATTCCCCAGATCATGTTGATGCCGATGCCGATGCCGGCCCGCCGGGCGGTCTCGGCGGCGGCCACGTTTTGCTCGACGGTGGCCCGCTTGTTCATCTGGTCGAGGACTTCCTGCGAGGAGGTCTCGAAACCGATGTTGAGAAACACGCAGCCCGCGTCTTTCAGGGCAACGGCGATTTCATCGTCGAACATGGTGACCCGGCAATCCATGCGGAACTTGATCGGCGGCAACTGTTCCCTGATCAGGGCCAGCAGTTTCAAAATCTGACTGCGCGATACAATCGCCAGTTCATCGACGAAATAAAAATAATTAACCCCCCAGCGTGTGTTGAGCTCTTTCATTTCGGCGACCACCTGTTCGGGCTTGCGGACCCGGATGCCGCTGTCCAGGCGGAAACAGAACGAACATTTGTCGGTGCAGCCGCGGGTCGATATCAGCGGGAACGCCTTGTCGGTGTCCGCCATTCTGGCGAACTTCAGGCTGCTGGTATAGCTGTCCATGGGGAACAGGTCCCAGGCCGGCATGGGCAGGGTATTGAGGTACTTGATGGTCCGCCGCCGGGGCGCCGCGACGACTTCGTCGTCCCTTATCAGGACGACGCTTTGAATTTCTTCGAGTTTTATATCGTGCCCGCGCTTCGCCATCATCACTTCAAGAATGGTTTCCTCGCCTTCGCCCATGACCAGCACATCGGCGCCGGTTTCACGCAGCATGAATTCCGGGCAGGAACTGGGGCCATAACCGCCGATAACGAACCAGCTTTCCGGTCCCAGAACGCGGCGAATCGTCTTGCAGGTTTCCTGGACGCCCCTTTTGAAACGCGGCCCCATATAGCCCAGGCAAACCAGATCGTAGGACTCGCCTTCAAGAAAGGCCGCCAGATCGTCGTTGGAATGATGGAAAACGTCCATGCAGTAGGCTTCCACCTGGACATTGGCAAGCCGCAGGCAGGCGGCCATGTATCCAGGTCCCAGGGGGAACACGTTATCGTCCTGATAGTTGTCCGGAATGACAAACAGTACGCGGCCGCCCACATCCAGGCTGTCGTTGATCGGTGCTGTGGATTTAATCATGGCTGACTCCGGTTTCCCTGTAGGCGATTCGACTAGACGCTATCTTCATCCCAGGCCAGATGCTCGCGCAGCTTTTTGGCGATGGGAGTTTCCGAGGGATGATAGCCGATTTTTCCGTCTCCCATGGCCGCCTCGATCTTGCGGACCGAACCGACCAGGGCGCTGAATCCGTGCGGTTCGACCGATGCCGCCTGATCCGAGCCGTACATGGCCCGGCTGATGGTTATATGGCGTTCCAGGGATGAAATTCCAAGCGCCGCCGCGCCATAAGATACCGCCAGGCCGGCTTCGTGGCCGCTGTAGCCCACATCGCAGTCGAATTTTTCGCGCAGGGTTTGAATACAGGCCAGATTGGCGTCCCCGTCGGCCAGCGGATAGGTGGAAATACAGTGCATCAATTCGAACGGGCAATCGGCGGCGCGGAAAATTCCGACGGCGCGTTCGATGTCCGCTTCCGTGCTCATGCCGGTCGAAATAAAGGTGTGCTTGCCTTCTTCGGCGACCATTTTAAGCAGGTCTTCCCAGACGATCATCGCCGAAGCCACCTTGTTGTAACCGCAGTCGAACTGGCGCAGGAATTGCTGGCTGTTCAGGTCCCAGGCGGAAGCGAACCAGGCGATCCCCTTGTCCTTGCAGTAGCGGTCGATTTCGGCATATTCCCGCTGGCCGAATTCCAGGCCTTCTTTCTGTTCCCGCTGGGTCGTACCCCACGGGCTTTCGCGCGGCCCGTCCAGAAATTCCCGAGTGTACACTTCGTTCAGGTCGCGTTTCTGAAATTTAACGGCATCGGCGCCGGCGTCGTGCGCCACATCGATCAGTTGTTTGGCCAGGTCCAGATCGCCATTGTGGTTTATGCCGACTTCCGCGATAACAAATATCGTCACTGTTACTCTCCCATATTCGGTAAAATGAATTCGCTTAAGGCCCTGACGGCGCCGTCGCCGCCGTTTTCGGACAGCACCAGCGAAGCGGTGCGCCTGATATCGGGGTGGCCGTCCGCCGGCGCAACCGAAAAACCGACCAGCCGCATGGCGCCTGAATCATTGAGATCATTGCCCATGTAAATAACATTGTCCGGGTTTATCCGGTGTTCGGCGAAATAGCGCTTCAGGAAAACGCCCTTGTCGTCGCAGCCGCCGTGAACATCCATCTTCAGCTTTCCGGCCCGTGCGGCGACCACCGGGTTGGTTTCCTTCGACAGGATAAACATGGCGATGCCGGCGTCGCGCAGCATTTCAATGCCCAGCCCGTCGCGGCGGTCGCACATCACGGTTTCGGTCCCGTCCTGGGCGGTGTAGACCTTGTTGTCGGTAAACACGCCATCGAAATCGAAAACCACCAGTTCGATCGTTTCCGGTGGCGATGGTGAAACCGCCGCCGCCGCCGGTTCCGGCGACCGGCCCGCGATTGCGGCGTCGCCGAACATGGCGTCTTCGAGCGCCGCGCAAAGAAAGTGATACACCGGCAGGTGCAGTTCCTGGATTCGGTCGACCCGCGAAGCCGCGACCCGGATGCAGCTATCGGCCATATCCTTAAGCTTGCCGCCGCCCCGGCCGGTCAGGGCGATGGTCTTGATCCCCATGGCCCGCGCGGTTTTCAGCGCATTGACCACATTGCCGGAATTGCCCGATGTGGAAATACCGATCACCACGTCGCCGGGCCGGCCCAGGGCATAGACCTGCTGGGCGAATTCGTAGGCCGGTTCCATATCGTTGACGATGGCGCTGCCCAGGGCGGCGTTGGAAACCAGCGAAACGGCGGCGATGCCCTTTTGCAGGTGTCCGGCCATGGCCGCCCCGTCTTCGGGACAGGCATCGATAAACGGGCGGGCCTCGGCGTCGCCCAGCCGCCGTTTCAAATGAAAGCCCTTCATCAGTTCGCCGACAATATGTTCGGCATCCGCGGCGCTGCCGCCGTTGCCGCAGGTCAAAATAACGCCGCCCGAACGGGTGCTTTCCAGCAGCAGGGACAGGGCGTTCAGGATATCGTCGATTGCCGGATCGAGTTCCGGATAGTTTGCCTTCAGTTCATTCAGAAATTTCATGTCACGCCTGTTTCTGTATTGGTTCGGCCATATGGCCGGTGTTTGCGGCGCCCGCCGGGCCATTCGGCGGCAACCCCATATCGGCCCGGATAAGGTCCCAGGAAACATCGCCCGTCAAGTTGATAATCGGGCCGAAACGGTCGCGGGGGTAGCGCCAGCTTTCCGCCTCGATCTGCCCGATGCGCCGGGCGATATCGGCCATCGAATCCAGGCAGATTTCGGGTATTTGCCGGTAGTACAGGTTCCTGGTGCGCGGGTCGGGATCGAACACGAAGGCGCAAAGGCCGAACTGGGCCGCCTCGGCCGTCAGGGTGCTGCTTTCATTGACTACGTACTGGCATTCCAGCAGCAATTCGTAGGAACGGCGCCAATCGAGGATCAGGTTTTCCGGCGCCCGCGCAAGCAGGCGGTTCAAGGCCTGGCCCATGCTTCCCCTGGTATATTTCCTGGTTTTGATGTTAAGGAAGACCGTGCGGTCGGGAAAGCGGCGGGCCAGGTCCTCGATCCCCGCCATGATCTGCTCCTGATGATAGGACGGGCTTAGGAAACAGGCGATGTTGTTCGGTCGCGGCGCCATCATTTTTTTGATTTCATCGCGGGTTACGCCAAACGACCCGATCGCCGATACCTTCATGTGCGATGGCCAGGTGTGGCGGTAGAATCGCTCGTACTGGTCCCGGCCCAGCATATAAAAGCGGTCGTAATCGAGATGGCGCATCTGATGGGACAGGACGCAAATGCCGGGAATTCCGTGCATCAGCCCCATCGACACCGCGCCGGTTTTCCTAAGTTCCTGGCTGCGCATGATGTGATCGGCGTTGTATTCGTCCCGGGACCAGAAAAAACGGAAGCGGAAGCGGTTGAACAGCGCCCGGTAGACCATTCTTTTGTGGGGCAGGACCACCAGCTTGCGGAAAAAATCACTGGGCAGGCGGCGCCCGCGGCGGAATATTCCCAAACTGTGCCGGGCCATCTGGCGCAACGCCTTCAGGCCGTCGCCGGGCCGGAACCATCCGTCGGAGGCCAGACAATGACGATGCCGTCCCATGGTTTCGGCGAAGGCCCCGGCGGTGGCCGCGTTGCGCATGACGACCATGACATCGCCGCCGCCGTCGACCACCTCGTCCCACAGCAGCCGGTCATGGTTGCCGCCCACATAGTCGCTGCCCATAAACACCGTTTCCGGCGGCGGCGGGGCGGCGCGGATACGGCGGATTATCCAGAAGGCCGACCGCAGTATCGTCGATAGCAGCAGCATGAAGTTGACCAGCAGAACCAGCCGTGGCCGGCCCGGACCGGCGGCCAGCCGGTCGGAAAAACGATTCCGGTAATAGCCCCGGTCGACGGCATCCAGGCCGCTAACCCGCGTTTCCCCCGGCGCCGTTTCCGATATCGCGCCATCGATCACGAAGGCCGCGCCGAAGCGCTGAAACACGGCGTTGCAGCAGACATGGCGGTAGGCGATGGCATATTCGCCATAGTCATCGTCGGACTGATCGAATTTGAAATATCGGCCGATCCACGGCTCGGCCTCGACGAACGGGTCGGCCAAACGCATCAGGTCGCCGTAATCGGTGAACGGGGCCAGGTCGGGCCTGGCGTCCAGAATCCGGGTCACCCTGCCGGTGGCGACCAGGCGGTCGGCGAGCCATTCCAGATGCCGCGTGGCGCCGCCGATGATCGGCCGGCAGGCGACGATGCCGGTCGGCCTGCCAAGGATCGAACGCCATAACAGCCGGGGCAGTGACGCTTCGGTAAGAAGGAGTATTTCCTTCATCGAATTTGCCGGTCCGAAATCATATCCCAGGCCAGCGGCTCGCCCTTTTTAAGGTTTCTGGCGGCGGTGCGTCCGATAATTTCAGGCAGGTGCTTCGGCGCCAGGCCGTATCCGGGGCGGATGGAACGAACATTGGCCTCGCCCAGCACCGATCCCGCCCCGGTATCCGCGACCACGTACAGCGAGCGGCGGAATTCCTTCGAGCCCTGCTCGCTTTCCGTACGGCCCCACCCGGCGCGGCCCAGGGCCTGCCAGGCGGTTCGGGCGCCCCGGCACAATTCCGACAGTTCCGCCGGTTCCAGCGAGAACGCCGCATCGACGCCGCCGTCGGCGCGGCTGAGCGTCACGTGCTTTTCGATAATCGCCGCCCCCAGCGCCACGGCGGCCAGCGAAACGGCGACGCCGATGGTGTGATCGGACAGGCCGGCCACCGTATCGAATGTTTCGGCCAGCAGCGGGATGGTCCGCAGGTTGCTGTCCGCGGGCGCGGCGGGGTAACTGCTGACGCAATGCAACAGGGCGATGCCGCCATCGCCGGCGGCGCGGGCGGCGGCGGCGGCGGCGGCGATTTCCGTTTCATCGGCCATGCCGGTGGAAATAATCAGCGGCTGGCCGGTCGCCGCGGCGCGTTCGATCAGCGGGATATCGACGATCTCGAATGAGGCGATCTTGTAAGCCGGGGCGTTCAGGCCCTCCAGGAAATCAACCGCCGTTGGATCGAATGGTGAGGAAAAAACCGTTATGCCCAGTTCCCGCCCCCTGGCGAACAATTGCCGGTGCCAGTCCCAGGGGGTATGGGCTTCCCGATAGAGGGAATGCAGGGTGCGGCCATCCCACGGGCCGCCCTCGATAGTGAAACCGGGGCCATCGTGATCGATGGTGATGGTGTCGGCGGTGTAGGTTTGCAGCTTGACGGCATCGGCCCCGGCCGCCTTGGCCGCCGCGATCAGGGCCAGGGCGCGTTCGATGTCGCCGTTGTGATTGCCCGAAAGCTCGGCGATTACATAGGGCGGATGGCCCGGCCCGATGGCCCGGCCATCGATGGCGAAAGCGGGCGCGTTCATGTTACCCGTTCCCGGATGACCGTGAATGCCTCCGCCGCCATAAGGCCGATGCTGGCGCCGCGATAGGTTGCCAACGCGACCACGTTTTCTATGGACCTGGCGTGCGGCGATGGCCGCATTTCCATGTCGTAAGCCGCCAGCGCCTTGAGCTTCCTGCCCATCTGGCCGGAAACATCAACGAACCGAGTCGGCCGGAAAGGCTCGGCGGCGGGCGAGGCCCACTCGGTGCTCGATACTGTTTCGAACCCATAGATCGCCCGCACCGGCGAATCCGGCAGCGGGCGGCATGCGGTCAGAACCGCCTGATGAACAATCCGATGATCTATGTTTAGGTCGCCGCCATGGTGAGTGTAAACGATATCGGGTCTTTCCCTCTCGATAATTTGTTCGATGCATTTGATCACATCAAGCAGCGGTACTTTATCCATTGCGTTGTCGGGGAAATCTGCAAACGTCGGATATTCCGTGCCCAGAATGCCGGCGGCCTCCTCGGTCGCCGCGCGTAGCGCCGCTTGATCCGCCGCATAATCACCCCCCGCCTCGCCTTCATCGGCGCGGGCGAAAACACCCTCGGCCATAATCAGGACATGGACCCGATCACCGGCTTCGGCATGTCTGGCGGCTACCCCGCCGCACCCCAGAACCTCGTCGTCGGGGTGAGCCGCGACTATACAAATTTTTTCCATCAATCCCTCCGCCGACCAATAGCGGCCATGACATGTTTGGTTACTGTAAACTCATCGGCCCGTTCGAAGTGCGCCTTCAAGTCGCCGATGACATCCTCTTCCCGGGTTTCGTCGTAAAAGGTCGAGGCGCGCCAATATTCGATGACGCTTTCTACCGAGGGATACCGAATACTGTTAACGAAAGTCTCGGTGTGCACATCCAGGCAATTTTGTAATGTCGGTAAGACATCGCCGGTCATAAAGATCGTCGAGCTGTGCGTCACCAGTTCCGGAATCGCTATGTGTTTTTCCAGTAACTGAAACAGGCTGCGGTTGTTTTCCCCATACGGTCCGACAACAAGAATTGATCCACCAGGGTTGAGGTGTTCCACGAATTCCCGCAAAAGCCGGGCGGTATCGTTTGAATAGTAGAGCCCGTAGAAACAGGAAATCAGATCAAATTTCTTGTCCGCCAGATCGGTTGAGGAAAAAACCTTATCCATCTGCTCGGCAAGCAGCGACGTTTGACTTGCATCCGCCTTCTCATTGAGACGTTCCCGTGCAATTTTCAGAGAATTTTCGGAAAGATCGACACCAACCAGCCGCTCCAGTTCGGGCCTGTCCTTGTAAAGAACCAACTGATCGCCCGTTCCACAGCAAATATCGACGACGCTGCTGAAGGACAGGCTTTGCAGGACGCCGCGCACCCAGCCCGGGAAGTCAGAAGATCCAAATTGCCGGTTTGCTTCATTTCTCCCCTGTAGCCCTTGGGAATCAATGGCCCGCCGGGACAGTTTTTTATCAAGTGAAGTCATGTTAATTCCTTTCGCCGCGGCTGGGCGGTTGACAAACGTAACGGCCATCCACGGACCGGTATCCGGCGGCCCGGAACAAGGCGCGCGAGGCCGTGTTTTCCGCGATAACGTCGGCAACGAAACCGGCCTGCGGAATCAGGTGTCGGGCCGTCCGCAGTGCTGCCGTGCCGATCCTTTGTCCGGCGTGTTCACGGGCGATAAAAATGGAAACGTCATAGTACGGCTCCGCCACGCCGGACCGAAGGTCGAGGCGCAGCACGCCCACCGGAACGTCGTTACGCATAATCACATTCAGATGCCGGCCCGGATCCGCGATCGTCGCCTTCATCCACTCCGTGTGCCCGTTCCGGCCGGGCGCTTTCGGATTGTTAAAATACCGGCGAGTGAAGGGATCGGATTGCCAGTCAAAAATCAAATCGGAATCTGCGATCGTCGCCGGTCGCAAGCTGATTTGATCGCCGTCGCGCGTCATCAACGGCGCGACCTCTATCACCACCCGTCCGGCGCCCAGGCCATCGCATACGGTCAATGCCTGACGGCGCATTTCCATCAGGCGATGGGGCCGATCCATCAGAAACTTCAACGCCTCGGCGACGCTTTCCGCCGTCACCCGTTCGCCGTCGCCGATCATCATCGCAGCCCCGGTTTCGACCAGGTTTCGCGCCACCGTCCGCTGGTTGTCGGCGGTTATCAGCATCAGGGTCGGCAGGCCCATACAGCAGCGTTCCCAGGCCGAGCTTCCCGCCGCGCCGATGGCCAGGTCGGCCCGCGCCATCAGGCCCGCCATGTCTTCATGATCGACATGCAGGTTCCCCGACAGCTTCGACAAATGCGGCGCCGCGCCGCCCAGCGCCACATCGACCCGTATGTCCGGCGCGACCCGGGCCAGCCCGTCGAGGACAATGGCGGTGACGTTGTCCGGGTCCGTGGCGCCGCAACTGACCAGCACCCGCCGGACCGTTTTTTCGTTTTGCCGCCGGGCCAGCGCCGCCGCGCGGGCCGCCGCGAACTGGGGCCGCAGAAGGGCATAGGCCGAGCCGGTCAGGACACGGCACGAAGGCGGCGCCAGATCGGCGTAATCATGCCTGTCACGGCCCACGGTCTGGTCCAGCAGCACGTCGCAGTCGTGCGTCCGGTCGGCCAGATCGTCGATTACCAGAATTTTCCCGGCCCAGTCCCGGCAGCCGGATTCATAACCGGCGTCGAGCCCGTAATGATCGACCACCAGCAAATCGCAGCCGTCCGGCCAGATGGCTTTCAGCTCATCGGCGTCATCCGGGCCTTGCAGGGTCCCGACCATATGGCCGGCCTTCGCAAGCGCCGCGACGGCATCGATTGCCCCTTTTCGGCAGGCGAACGCGCAGCGCCAGCCGCGCCCGGCCAACGCCTCGGCAAGGGCCAGGCAGCGGGTTACATGGCCGGCCCCGATGGCCGGCGAAGCATCGGTCCGGAAGATGGCCAGCGGTCGCTTTTTGTTACGTTCGCCGTTCATCAGGCGGCCTCGTCAATAATGAATCTGGCGATGGCTGCCTCGGCGGCTGCCGGATTCGGGCCGATAAAGCGTTCCGCGTAATCCGTGGCGAACCGTTCGGGGAAAACGCTGGTCGAGGAGTCCGGATCCAGAGATTCACGGATCAGCCTGGCCAGGCCTTCCCGGTCCGTCGCCAGCGGCCAGTCGATATCGCCGGCCGCCGGCAACCCCACGAACAGGTCGTCGGCGAACTGGTTTTCCCGGCTGCCGCCCTCAAGGAAAATCGGATCGTAGTAAATGGTCGGCCAGCCGGCATACAGGGTCTGGTAAAAGACGCTGGAAAAGGCCGTTACCGCCACATCGTGTTGCACAAGGGTTTCGTTGATATCGCCGTTGCCGTCCCAGTTTATCAGGTCGAAAACGCCGAGGCTGCGGGCCAGTTGCTTTTCCAGCCGGTGCGTATGGTGGGGGTGGCCGCGATAGGTGGCGCTCCAGCCCTGTTCCGCCAGTTCCCTGAACACCATGAACACGTCCAGCAAATGGCGCTCGCTTGACCTGGACCGCGACGCCGTGGCGTGGCCGGGAAAACCGCAACCCAGAATCAACAGTCTTTTGCCGTGACAGGCCGGGCGTTTGCCGCGCACCGGGTTCATCTGCCCGGTCAACGGATTGCCCAGCGCCGGCCGGCGCGGTTTCCGGTGTTCCGGTAACTGGCCCCCGTATTCCGCCTGATGGTCGGTGCCGCTGGCGATGTAGGTCACGTGCGGGCTGTTGAAGCCCATGCCGAAAGAGGGCGAGCGGAAGGTGTTCATGCCGTGCCCGACGTAATAGATGGGTATTCCGGAATTCCGGTTCATGTCGGCCAGCGCCCCCATCAGGAAACCGGCCTCGCCATTGATAAGCAGCGCCGAAAACCCGGACACCCGTTGCAGTTTGCGGGCCTGCGCCATAATCACCAGATTTTTCCACAGCAGCGCCCCGGCGACGGCGGCGGCGGCGCGGGCCAGCAGGGGGCCGTAGTCGATGCCGTTCAGGCTGGCCAGGTCCGGCCCGGCCGCCGCCCGGCCGATCCCGGCCAGATGCTTCAGGGTCGCCCGCGCCGTCCTGATTTCGGCCAGGCCGGGCAGCGCCGGCAGGTGGTCGTAGCGCAGCGCCTGTGTGCCTTCGATCCCGATACGATTGACGCACAGGCGAAATTTACCGCTGTCGGCCAGTTCGCGGACCAGCAGTTCGGTGCCGCGCCCGATGAAGACATAAAATACCGGCCTGGTATCCTTCCTGAATCTGGCGGCGAACATTTTCAGACGACTGGCCAGCCAGTCCAGTCGAAAACCGCCGACGAAGGACTTGCACAAGCGGGCCAGCGAGACCTCGAATTCCCGCAGAATCAGCGGCGGCAGCGGGTCGGCCGGTTCCAGCCGCCGGCTTTCGCGGCCAAGGGCCGTCGCCACATATTCGGCCAGTTCCCCAAGGGGCCGATATTCGGGCCGGACCCGGTCCATGCCCTCGCCATCGGTCAGGTCGAAATAGACGGTTTCGGCGGCGGCGAATTTTTCCAGCGCCAGGCGCAGTATTTCCCCGGTCCGGATAACGTAGGCCGGCAACACCAGGCGGCCGATTTCCCAGTCAAGAAGTTTACCGAAGGAAATATCGCCGACCCGGGTCACGTCACGACCGTCGGCGAAATACCAGCCGTCCATAAACCGGCTACCCGTCCGGTCGATCTGGTGCGACGTTTCGGGGTTCAACATGGCCTCTCCCCACAGGGCCTGAATGTTTCCATCCGCCAGTCGCCCGGTCCACTTTCCTTCCGGGTCCTGGCCGGGGCGCAGGTAGACAACGACGTCGCCGGACTGCGGCGGGCGGGCCAGCCGCCCGAGCGCCGCAAGCGGGGTGCGGTCGAGAAAATAAAGGTTCATCAGAGGCGCACCGGTATTCCCTGCTTCGCCATGAAAAGCTTGGCTTCGCGCGGTGTCTGCTGGGTAAAATGAAAGATGCTGGCCGCCGCCACGGCGGAGGCATTGGCGTCGCGGATTACATCGACCATGTCCTGATAGTCCTTCGCGCCGCCGGAGGCGATAACCGGAATCGAGACCGCTTCGGTTATGCCGCGGACAAGATCGGTGTCATAACCTGCCATCGCGCCGTCCCGTTCGATCGATGTAATCAGGATTTCCCCGGCCCCCGCCTGTTCGGCCCGCCGGGCGACGGTGACCGGGTCAAGGCCCGTCGGCCGGGAACCGGACAGGATAAAGACCTCGTAATCGCCGTTGTCATGGCGACGGGCATCGATGGAAACGACGACACACTGGGACCCGAACTGGGCTGAAACCTCGGCGATGAAATCCGGCCGGGTCACCGCCTGGGTGTTGATCGCCACCTTGTCGGCGCCGGCCCGCAGCAAATCGCGGACATCGTCGATGGAACGGATGCCGCCGCCGACCGTCAGCGGCATGAAGCAGTCGTCGGCCAGGTCGTCGATCAGGTTGAAATCGGGCGATCTGTTTTCCGGACTGGCGGAAATATCCATGAACACCAACTCATCGACCTCGCGGGTATTGTAAACGGCGATAGCCGGCAGCGGCTGGCCGACCGGGCGCCATGAATCGAACCCGACGCCCTTGACCAGACTGTGATCACGGTAGAGCAGGGTCGGAATGACGCGGGTTTTCAGCATGGCGCGGCGAAATCCGCGGCCATGAAATTTTGCAGCAGCCGGAATCCCGGCTTCTGGCTTTTTTCCGGATGGAACTGGACGCCGAAAATATTATCCCGCCCGACCATGGAAACGAAACCGCCGCAATACGGCGTTCGCCCCTGAATATCGACCGGGTCATTACATTCGAGATAATAGCCGTGCACGAAATAGAAATCCTTGCCGTCCTCGATACCGCCCAGCAGGGGGGCCGGCCTGTCCGCCACCCTGCCGACTTCGTTCCAGCCCATATGCGGGACCCGCTCGCCACCGGTCGGCCGCAGGCGTTTGACGGTACCGGAAATCCAGCCTAGGCCCGCCGTTTCGCCGCCTTCCAGGCTGTGCCCGGCGATCAGGTGCATGCCCAGGCAGATCCCCAGAAACGGCGTCTTGTTGACGCGTACCGCGTCGTCCAGCGCCTTGTCCATGCCGTGTTCGCGCAAATTCGCCATGGCCCGGGGGAAGGCCCCGACGCCGGGCAGAATAATGCGGTCGGCCCCGTCCAGACCGTCCGGCCTGCCGGTAACGACAACATCGCCGCCGCATTTTTCTACCGACCGGGCGATGGAATCCAGATTGCACAGGCCGTAATCGATGATGACAACAGCGGTCATGGGTTGTCGGAATTTATCTTTATCAGGCAGCCGTCCAGATCCTTGATCAGTTGGCCGCGGTTATCCGTTTTGAAGACCTTTTTATTGGTGAAGCGATCACAGATTTTGATGAATTCTTCGACCGTCAGGCCCATCGGCGCGAGGATTTCCGCCAACGGTTTGCCCAGATAGGTCCATGGAAAGCGACCGTCCCGTTTTTGCACTATTTCAAGGGCCTCGCCGCGCGCCAGCCGGCCATGGCGTATCAGGGTGCAGGCCTGCGTGGTGGCCCGCCCGAAGCCGTATTTCAGATACATGAAATATTCATGCAGGCCGTTGATGTGGTTATCCAGGTTTTCGTAATTGACCATCTGGTTTTCAATAACCGTCGGGTAAACTTCCATTCCGTGGGCCTGGGCGATCAAGGCATTCTGCTGTCCGTCCCAGGGCAGATAATACCCCAGCAGAAGGCCGGTCACGCCGACCCGTTGCAAGTCCGCGTCATCGGGGTACATGAATTGTTGCAGGTCGCGACGGCGGATGCCGTCCTGGCCGATCAGGTCGGTCGGTCGCATGCCCTGCAGGCCGCCGAATTCTTCCAGCCAGCGGCGGGTCAGTACATTATTATCGGATGCCGCTGCCGGGCCGCCGTATTCGAATTGCGAATTTTCGGCCCAAATCAACAACGGAATATTCATCTGCACGGCGATGCGGACGGGAATGGTGAAAATGGTCGCGTGTTCCGCCCACGAGGCATCGCCGACCTGGCTCAGACCCAAGCGGGCTATCTTGCCGCGAATTTTCGGATTAATGGAAATCTCGATGAAATCGACGCCTAGCCGCTTCAAGTTATCGATGTTTCTGCGGCCTAGATCGGACATCTGGTCCGGATGGGCGTTGACGCACAGCGGATTCATTCCAAGTTCCAACATCTTGATGACCTGATAGTGGCTGTCCTTGCCGCCGCTGACCGGGATAATGCAGTCGTAGTCGCTGCCGTCTTGCGAACGATAGCGCTCGAGAATTTCCAGTAACTGTTTCTCGCGTGCCTGCCAATCGATCGTCGGTCGCTTGTCATAATTGCGGCAGGCCGAACAGATCAGTTCGTCATCTATGTGCAGATCGGGACGGGTTTCCGGCATGACGCAACGCGAGCAATATCTAATCAATGTTCAGCCTTTCTTGTGGTGGAAACGGATGGCGCCGCCGCCAGGCCCGAATTCAATTTTTCGATGTCGGGCCGGGCCGCCAGAAAATCCAGAATATCGGCAGTGGTGAACCTGGGGTCACGCCGGTAAAGCCCTTCGTAGACGCCCTTTATCATATCGAAGTCGGCCTGTTCGTCGACCGTCCAGCGCTTGCCCGACAGGTCCGGCCGGTTGACCACGGAGCCCAGGCTAAAGCGTTCCGGCCGCCGCCAGATATAGGGCAGGACGTGTTCCCGTTCGAACCCGTCCCCGGCGTTGCGCCAGGCGTCTTGCAGACTTTCGAACGATACCACTTCCACATCCAGCCCCTGCGGCCAGGTCCGCCGCAGCGTGTTGCTGGTGAAATCGTGGCCGCCGGCCAGGTGCTGCTCGACGGCCCGGTCGATAACCGTGCCATCGGCCAGCGGGCAGTCGCCGGTCAGGCGGACAACATGATCGGCGTCGAATTTCCGGGCGGCCTGATAGTAACGGTCCAGGACATCATCCAGCGAACCCCGGAAACAGGGTACGTTCAGGCGCCGGCAAAGATCGGCGATCGGCTGGTCGTCATCGCCATCGCTGGTGGCGACAATCAGGCCGTCAATCTTGCCGGACCGTCGCACCCGTTCAATTTGCAGCGCCAGCATGGGCCGTCCGAGAATTTCCCTGAGCACCTTGCCGGGCAGCCGGCTGGAGCCCATGCGGGCCTGCAAAATGGCGATAATTTTCATCGGCCGACGCGGGATTTCATGTCCTCGAACGCATCATAGACCCGCCGCCTCAGGCCGGGGTCTACTTGTTCCCAGGAAAAATGGCGGTCCTTTTCCGGTTCTTTGACCAGGCCCAGGATTTTTTCTGTCTTTGGCCCGAACCGGCGACCGTAGCGGCGGCACAGGTCGCCGAATATCTCTGCCGGGCGGGTCACGAAGTCATCGTAATCGACAACCGTGACGCGGTCCTGCCGGGGCAGGTTTTCATAACCCCTGGCGTAAACGTAGCAGCACCGCTCGACCGGATTCATGGCGGTAAATTCCTTCGCGTCTGCCGGGGCGATCCAGCTTGGCAGGAAAAAATCTCCCTCGCGGCGATAGGGCGGGTAGGTCCACGGACCAAGCAGCGATTGATCGCTGTACGACCGCTTGCGCACGAACGATCCGATAACGCTTTCCGGCTTGCGCAGCATGACCAGCAGGTTAATTCCGCGATAATAGTCCATCACCCCGGCCATGAACGGCGACAGGTCGGGAACCTTGATGACGATCCGCCGTTCGTGGGCGGCCTCGAGAATTTCATTTCGCGTCCGCGTGCGCCCCAGACGGTCGGCGATTTCGGCATCGGACTTGGACATGCGGACGCAGGAATAATCGTTTTCATTGAAATTCAGGAACCGCCCGGCCAGGGCGTTGAATAGAAATTCTTCCACCAGATAGGTTTCGAACTGAAGACGCCAGTCGTCTTTGGCCATTGTTTCGATAGCCGGAATCAGCGCGTACAGCATCAGCGGTTCGAAGGCGTATTCGGTTTTGACCAGGGAATCGAAAAGACTGCCCAGAATGCGCGTGCCGCTACGCCCCGGACCGCCGATCAAAATGGTGTTGTCGGTAAGTTCGCGGGACTTGGGGTACAGTGACAGGGCGGTGTTTGTCATTTTGGTTCAGGTCCGCTTCAGGGCCGATTCGATGGCCGCCACCACCCGTTCCGGGTCGTCGTCGGCCATTGCCGGAAACAGCGGCAGGCTCAGGCATCTGGCGTAATAGGCCCGGGCCCCCGGCAATTCGGTTTTTCCATACAGGTCCCGGTAATAGGGCTGGCTGTGAACGGGAATATAATGGACCTGACTGCCGATGCCTTGTTTCTTAAGCCGCCCCATCAGTTCGGCGCGACCGATTCCGGCGCCGTTGAAATCGAACAGCGCCACATATAAATGCCAGGCCGGGCGGCATCCGGGCATGTGCGCCAGGGGGCGCACAACAGGATTTAATGGGGCCAGCAATTGATCATATCGGGCCGCCAGCCGGCGGCGGCGTTCGACGAAACCGTCCAGTTTGCCTAATTGGCTGAGGCCGAGGGCGCAGTGGATATCGCTGGCCCGGTAGTTGAAACCGATTTCCGGCATTTCGTAAATCCACGGATCGGCGGCGCCGTCGCGGACCATGCCGTGACTGCGCAATTTACCCATTCGGGCGGCCAGGGCGGGATCGTTGGTGGTCACCGCACCGCCCTCGCCCATGGCCACGGTTTTCACCGGGTGAAACGAAAAGGCCGCCATCTCGCCGTCCCGGCAACTGCCGACCGCAGCCTCGCCGCCGCGGCCCGGATAGGCCGCACCCAGGGCGTGGCTGGCGTCTTCGATAACGGTAACGCCATGGCGGCGGGCGATTTCGGCGATGCCCGCCAAATCCGGACTTTGCCCGGCCAGGTGCACCGGCAGCACCGCCTTGATCGCCGCGCCATGTTCGGCGATGGCCCGTTCCAGGTCTCGCGGACGCATCAGCCCGCTGTCCGCATCGACATCGCAGAACACCACATCGGCCCCCACATAGCGCACCGCGTTGGCGGTGGCCAGGAAGGTAATGGTCGGGACCACCGCCTTGTCGCCGGGGCCAAGCCCCATGGCCATGGTCGCCAGATGCAGCGCCGCCGTGCCGCTGGAACAGCTGACGGCGAAATCGGCGCCGGTGATTTCGGCCAGGCGGCCCTCGAAGGCCTCGACCGCCGGGCCGGTCGTCAGGAAGTCGCCGCGCAGCACCCGGGCGACCGCCTCGATGTCGTCTTCATCGACCCGATGCCGGCCATAGGGAAGGAAGCGGTCGGCCAATTCAGTCATTCGCCAACAGGGCGTGCAGGGCCGGGCCGTCGAGCCAATCGGTGTTGCCGTCGCTGGTATAGATGAAGTCTTCGGCCACCGGGCGGGCGCCTTCGACGGGCCCCAGGTCTTCGTCCCAGAAGTTGAAGGCCGGCAAAATCACATAGCGGTCATCCAGTTCCACCGTGTTGCGGGCGTCGTCCTGGGTAATCATGATTTCGTGCAGTTTTTCGCCGGGCCGGATGCCAATGTTGCGGTGGGGGATGCCCGGTGCCATGGCGTTGGCCAGTTCGGTCATGCTCATGGAAGGTATTTTCGGGACGAACACCTCGCCGCCCTTCATCAGGGCCAGGCTGGACAGCACGAAATCGCAGCCCTGGCGGACGGTGATCCAGAACCGGGTCATCCGTTCATCGGTGATCGGGATGCTGTCGGCCCGTTCGGCGAGCAGTTTCCTGAACAGCGGGATCACACTGCCCCGCGAACCCAGGACATTGCCATAACGCACCACGCTGAAGCGCGCCCCGCTGGCGCCGCTCAGGTTATTGGCGGCGACAAAAATCTTGTCCGACGCCAGTTTGCTGGCGCCATACAGGTTAACCGGATTGGCCGCCTTATCGGTGGACAGCGCCACGACCTTCTCGACGCCGGATCGAATCGCCGCCTGAACGATGTTTTCGGCGCCGTATACATTGGTCTTGATGCATTCCATGGGATTGTATTCGGCCGTCGGCACCTGCTTCATGGCGGCGGCGTGAATAACCACATCGACCCCCATCATGGCCATTTCCAGGCGGTCCCGGTCACGCACGTCGCCAATGAAAAACCGCAGCGATTGCCGGCCCTTGAATTTGGCGCTGTTCTGCATGTCGTATTGCTTGAGTTCGTCGCGGGAGAAAATAATCGTCTTCTTCGGCCGATAGCGGTTCAGCAGATTATCGACAAAGGCCTGGCCGAAGGAGCCGGTGCCGCCGGTGACCAGAATCGACTTGCCGTTCAGGTCGGGCATGGTGTGATCGAAGGTATTTTGCGATGCGGACATTATTGCCTCTTTCGATAAATGGCTGGATCGAACGACCATCACATAACGCTGTTTGACGGCCGGTAACCGGAATTTTTCCACGCTACCGCACTCCGGGTGAAAACACCCCCGGAGCGCCCGGGCTTCAGTCGATGGACCGAACCGTTTCCCGGCCTGTGCCTAGGCGCAGGCCCGGACCGCTTCGATCGGCGCCCGAACCCTGACCTGACGGCCAAGCAGATCGAGCAACACGACGACACGTTGGTTGTCGTCAAGGCTGTCGAATAAACCGGTCTGTTCGCAAAGCGCGCCGTCGATCAGTTGTACCCGGTCACCCTTGTTGAACCGGCATTTCAGTTTGCCGACGATCATTCCGTTTTCGTCTTCGCTGTGGCGCAATTCATCGATGATGGCGCCGTTTAGCAGGCTCGGACGACCGTCAAGGCAGACCAGATGATTGATTCCGATAGTCGAATTAATGGCCCGCCAGCGGCTGTTTTCGGGGCCCAGCCCGACGAACAGGTAACGCGGAAACAGCGGCCTTGGCACCAGTTCCCGGCGCCGGGCGTGCCGCCGCAGTTTCATATACCGGGGCAAATAGACCGAAAATCCCTGGCGGCGCAAATGGGCCGCCGCCGTATTTTCCGCGTTGACCCGGGTGTTGGCGACATACCAGTCGATCATTCGGGCGCCCCGCCTATGCTGGTGCGGGAAATATTCAGCAGCCTGGGGGCCAGAATCCGTTCCTGCGGCACCATGGTTTTCAGCCGGTCAAATTTTTCCTGTGACGCCGTCAAATCGACGATAACGAAAGCGTCGATCTTGCCCAGGTCTTCCAGTCTGGTGAACACCGGCAATTCAGAGAAAGCCTCGACATCGCTGTCCTGTTCGAAAAATCCGGCAAATTCGACCGGATATTCCCGCGCGCACAGGATGGCGATTTCCGCCAGATCGCCCATACCGACCAGCGCGACGCGGCCCCACTCCCGGGCGGCGCAAACGTCGAACACGTCTTCGCATTGGGTCCGGGCGTGACGGAAAAAATTAAACGACATGGTCAGGTATCGCGCCGTCAATTCGCTTTTTTCGGCGAACCCCTTGGGCGTCAGGTAATAGGCGTAACGATTGGCCGGGGCCTGGGAAACCTTGACCAGGCCCTTTTTGACACAGCGTTTCAGGTAGGCGTTGGCCAGGCCCAGCGCCACCCCAAGATCCTTCGCCATGGACCGCTGGGTGGCGCCGCTGTTTTCGTGGACGGCGTTAAGAATGCCCAGCGTAATTTCGGTCTCGCTGTCCGTGGATGAATTGATGAGCTTCGAATCGTTCAATGCCGCCTCTGCCTCCGGGACCGCGTTCACGGCGCGAACACTACTCCGTTCACGATATGAACGTCAAGCCAAAAAGCGGCTAAAGGCGTTATTTTTTATAGCCTTACGACGGTTCCGGACCGATCCACCCGTTTTCAATCAGGTGCCCGATCACCGCATCGACGGCCTGATCGCGGGACAGGGCGTCGGTATCCACGACAAGGTCGGGATCGTCGGGCGCCAGGTATTCCGAATTCAGCCCGATCAGGGTATCGATTTCGCCCCTGCCGGCCCTGGCGTACAGGCCCTTGGGGTCGCGCCCGGCACAAACGTCGATGGGGCATTTAACATAAACGATAATCAGGTTTTCGACCGTTTCGCCGATGTGGCGGCGGGCATCCGGGTTGGCGCTCAGCGCCGAAACGATGACATTGAGCCCGGCCCCGGTGGTCTTGTTAGCCAGGTGGGTCAGGGTCGAGACAACCCGCAGCCGGTCCTTTGGCGCGAAGCCCAGGGCGTCGCCGAAAAAATCCCGGACCTCGTCACCGTCGTAGTGCATGGCCGGCACGCCGGCCCGCCGCAGCCGCCGCAGCAGCAGTTCGGCCAGCGTCGTCTTGCCGCTGGATGTCGGCCCCATTAGCCACAGGGTGAAACGGCGTTCGGCGGACCGGCCCATTCAGTTCCCCAGAATTTCGGCGATAGAGGTATTGGATGTCCACTTTTCCGTTTCCTTGATCAACCGGCGAACCATTTCGACGGCCCGAACCGGGTGCTTGCCGATCGCCGTTTCGGCGGCCAGCACCAGGCCGTTGGAACCCATCAACACCGTGCTGACCACGTCGTTGAGTTCGGCCCTGGTCGGGGCGCTTCTGACAATCATCGATTCCAGCAGGTTGGTGGCGACATAGACCGGTGTCGAACTGGCCCGCGCCATGGAAATTATACGGCGCTGGATAAACGGTATTTTTTCAATCGCCACCTTGCGCGACAGGTCGCCGCGGTCGATCAGGATCTCGTCCGCCGCACCCAGAATATCCTGCAGGTTGGCCAGGCCGGACGGGCTTTCGATCTTGCTGATAATAGTGGCGCCGCCGCCGCACAACCCGCGCATGGCCTCGACATCCTGGCGGCAGTTGGTGAACGACAGGGCGAAGTGGCTAATGCCCAGGTCGCGGCCTATTTCGATGGCGCCGCGATCCTTTTCGGTCAGCGGCTCAAGGATCAGGTCGCGCTGGACATCGGCCGCCTTGTTGCTGCCGATGCTGCCGGCGGCGGCGACGCGGGCCATGCAGTGGTCGTCGGTGACGGTTTCGACCGTCAGCTTGACATCGTTGAAGTCTATCGAAATAACGTCGCCGACGACAAATTGCCGGGCCACATCAAGCGGCGAAAAGGAAATATTGCCGGTATCCCCGACGACCGGTGAAAAATGAATTTTAACCTCGGAACCGAGCTCGAACCGGGTCTGTTCGCCGGCCATGTTCTGGTTCCGCAACTGCGCCCCTTCGCTGTCCAGGCAGATCGGCACATCGGTCCATTGCCTTATTTTTTTAATTGTCGGGGCCACCTGTTGCAGCGGCGTATGGGACAGGTTGATTCGGAAAACATAAATATCCTGGGCCTCGCATTTTTTGATGACCTCTTCCGACAGGGACGAGGGGCCTAGGGTAACGAGAATTTTCTGGGACATATTAGGGCCGGACTTTCCATATTGATTAATGCCGCAGACAGTACCTTGTTCATCCGATGAACGTCAACCCGGCGGCCGGTCCATTCGGGCGGTCAGTAAAACCAGCGGCAGCATTACCAGAAAGAACTTGACCGCATTGGCCACATAAAGCGCGAAATCCTGATCGAAATCGATCAGCCACGGCAACAGCGCCACCACCGTCACGGCGGCGACGCCATCGCGGTTGCGGCCCAGCCGGACCAGCCCCGCCAGGCCGGCGATCAACAGCCCGCCATGCAACAGCAGCCCGGCCCAGCCGCCATAGATAACCGGCTGGCCGAGCAGGGTGATTGAAGCCGTGTGCGTGCTTTTCGCCCTGATGCCGCAATACTGATAGGCGTAATCCTGACCCAGCGACAGGCTCGGCTTGCCGGGCCAGAACAGCCGCGGCACCAGGGCTTTCAGCCAGAACAGCTGCCTTGTCGCGACAAGCGGCTGATTGCCGTGCTTCCCGATAACGTTATGGAAACAGTATCTGGTTTCGGTCTGCCGCAGGACCAGCTTGTCGTTCAGCACCTTGACGAACATCGCCCCCGGAGAGTCCCCGTATTCCGTGACCCGCCGCATTGATTGATGCGGCACCCGGATTATCTGCACAACCTGCACCAGAATGATCGTGGCGACGGCAAACGCCGCCCCGGCGGCAATCAGGTTTTTGATGGAGACATCCTTTAGCCTGAGCCAGTAAAGCAGCCCGGCCACGGCCATCAAAAGCGGTTTTTTGCCTTCGTGGACAACCAGCAGGCCGGCCACCGACAGCAGGATAATCGCCGCGATCAACAGTTTTTCCCGGCCCCCCGCGGCGACCGCCAGGCGGACCAGATAGGCCAGGCAAAACGCCAGCAGCGGCGGCGCCAGGGAACGGATCGCCGTAACCTGCGGCCCGCCGGACTTGAACGACAGGTAGTTGGCCACATTGACCAGCGACACGATCACCGCCATGGCGGCAAAAAGATAAATCCGGTTTAGCGCCGGCCCCCGCCCCGCCGCCGTGGCTTGTCCGACCGGCGGCGGCCGGCCTGCGGCCAGGCCGTGGGCGGCGATGCAGCACATGCCGAATATAATAAACACCCGTTCCGAATCACTGCCGAAATAGGTCTCGATATTCTTCATGTGGCTGCCCGGAAACGAGGTATCGGCAAGGCCCAGGACAAACGAAAACAGCAGCAGGCTGATCGCCCCCAGCAGGAACAGCGGCGACGTCAGGAACTGGCTGTCATTGTGCCGCCGTTCCTGAAAAATCTGGACCAGCAGGACCAGCGCCGCGCCCCACCTGACGGCGGCTATCGGCAGCAGTTGCAGGCCGGCGGCGGCGATTACCAGCCCGGCCAGAATAAGATTTGGATAAAGCCACCGGTTACAGGCCATCAGATCAGGTGGCCACCGCGCCCGGCCTTGGTCTTCAGGTAGCCTTCGTTGTGTTTGTTGGCCGGGAACGAATGGGCCACCCGCCCGGCCACATCGACCCCGAATTTTTTCAGCGAATTTATCTTGTCGGGATTATTGGTCATCAGCCGGACCTTCCCGAACCCCAGCTGGCGCAACATTTCGGCGGCCGGCAGATAGATTCGCTCGTCGGCGTCGAAGCCCAGTTGTTCGTTGGCGTCGATGGTATCGAAGCCGCGATCCTGAAGTTCGTAGGCGCGCAGCTTGTTGACCAGTCCGATGCCGCGCCCTTCCTGCGCCAGATACAGCAGCACACCGCCGCCGGCGCCGGCGATTTCATGAATCGCACCGCGTAGCTGATCGCCGCAGTCGCACCGCAGACTGCCCAGCAAATCGCCGGTAAAGCATTCCGAATGCAGCCGCGCCAACACCCCGTCGCCCGCCGTATCGGGGGCCGGGTCGCCGATGACGATGGCCAGATGCTCAAGGCCGCCGTCCAGTGGCCGGAAGGCCAGAATACGGGTGTTTTCCGCCTCGTTCAGGGGCACCCGCGCCTCGCTGACCACCTTCAGTGTCCGGGCCGCCGTGTGTTCGTATTGAAAGACATCGCCGGCATCGACCACCAGCATATCATGGCGCACCACCCAGGCGTCCAGGTCGTCGGCGTCCGGGGTATTGAGCACGGCGACCGCCGCCGCCGGCAGCAGCCGGGCCAGTTTGACCAGCCCGATGGCGGCGGCCTCGCAGCTAAAATTGCCGGCCCCGGCGATATCGAGCCCCTTGCCGGGGGTCGTTTCGAGGGCCGACAGGGGGTCGGAAATTTCCAGAATAGCGGCGGCGCTCCAGCCCCCGTGAGCATCCAGCGTAATCACCGTATGGCCGCCGCAAGCCAGGCCAAGGACTTCGCCGCGACGGCGGGTTATCGCCAGCTGCGGCCTGCTGCAACTGGCCCTTGAAAGCTCGTTCAGGGCCTCGGCGGTTACCGCCTCGGCGGCCAGCACCAGGGCCGCGACGCCGCCGCCGCCCCTGACCGTGACGATCCGGCCGCGCCGCAGTTCCGAAACGCACCGGTCCACCGCCAGCAGCGACGCCGGTTCGCGCGACGCCGGCATGGGTTTCGACTGAAAACGATGTGGCATCAAGCCGCCTCTTGTAAACAGCAACCGGTAAAATCCCCGGATGGCCGCAACATAGCCGCAAATACGCCGCTTCGAAAGCCGGAAATAACCGCCGCAGAACCACTAAAACCGGATGCGTCCTTTTCAGAACGCCCCGAGCGCGACTATAGTACGAGTACGGAAAAATAAACCGCGGTGTATTAACGGGTTTGGAACGCTCCATGACCACCGGTAAACATGTTTTGATAGTTGACGACGACGCCCCGCTACTTGAAATGCTGGGCGAGCAGCTACAACTGCATGAAGAATTCATCACCTCTACGGCGACCAGCGCGGCGGCGGCGCTGGAACTGGCCAGGGATGACTATTTCGATGTCATCATCCTTGATGTCGGCCTGCCCGACATGGACGGGCGGGAGGTCTGCCGCCTGATGCGGCGGGGCGGCGTCAAATCGCCGATTATCATGCTGACCGGCGCCGACACCGATTCCGACACCATCCTGGGGCTCGACGCCGGGGCCAATGATTATATTACCAAGCCGTTCCGGCTGGGCGTGCTGCTGGCCCGCCTGCGCGCCCATATCCGCCAGCATGAACGCAGCGACGATGCCGTTTTCACCATCGGGCCGTACAGTTTTCAGCCGGGCTCGAAATTGCTGCTGGAAACCGAAAACGGCAACAAGGTGCGGCTGACCGACAAGGAAGCGGCGATTCTTAAATATCTTTATCGGGCCGGCGACAAGGTCGTCAGCCGCGACATTCTGCTTGACGAGGTCTGGGGCTATAACGCCGGGGTCACCACCCATACACTGGAAACCCATGTATATCGGCTGCGCCAGAAAATCGAAAAAGACCCGTCCAACGCCAGAATCCTGTTGACCGAACCCGGCGGCTATCGACTGGCGCCTTGACGCACCAGGACAAAAACCAGAACAAAAAAACGCCCGGCGGGAGCGCCGGGCGTTTTGGATTCCTAACTGGAACCCTTGGACGGCAGGGGACCGTCCGGGGTCAGGCGCTCTCGGTATTTCCCCGGCGATGGGGGCATCGGTCAGGGTATGTCGCGAATGACCCGGTGATTTATTTGGGTACGGCAACCAGGAAATTCAACTAAAAAAAGTTATTTCAGGTCCTGATTGTTGCTTCCCGGCTGTTCGACGACAAACAAACTGTTATCGACGGCGACGCCATAGCGGCTGGACAGCAGCGACACCGATGTTCTGATCCCTTGCGGATCGACCACGATCCATTTCTTCAGGGCCATCGGCTTGTCGCTGAAAACCAGCGTCATCGAACCTTCGTCCGGATCCTTGCCGATGACGGTGACGCCGATGGCGGCGGGGCCGCGTTCGATGCCGGTGACCCGCACGTCGCCATCGAAAAATGACATCCTGTCCCGCACGATAATGCCGGCGGGGGTCGAATCGAGCGGCAGGTACGAGATTTGACCCAGTTCCAGGTCCTTGTAGATCAGCCAGACGCCATCGGCGACAATCAGCATTTGCGCCGGCGGATCATAATCGAGCCGCATTTTGCCCGGCCGCGACAGGGTCAGGGAACCTTCCGCATAGGAGCCGTTCGACGAAACCTGCAGGAACCGGGATTTCAGGGTGCTGATGCTGTTCAGGTAATTTTCGATTCGGGTCAGATCGGCCCGGTCGGCGGCGGTCAGCGCCATTGGCTTGAGTTCCGCCGCGCTTGGGCCCGTCGCAATTATCAGGCAGACAAGCGTCGCGACAATCCATTTAATACCAAGGATCACTGATAAAGACCCATTGAGACGGCTTTGCTCCTGCCCGACGGGGCGCTGAGAGAATCTCAATGAGTCTTTATCAG
>CAZZKE010000029.1:0-32209 GCA_964655005.1 uncultured Thalassospiraceae bacterium
GGAAGCTTTTGGACCAAATTATCGCCGCAATATGGGCCGTGATAATGCCTCGATCTGTGATGAAATGGGTTTCTTAACAAGCGACTAATCCGCGCCATAGACTTCTCCCTCTACCGAGGCGATGCTGTTTATTGGTTTAGTCGCCAGGCTTAGATAGCGGCGCTTCTAAATACCGAATACGGTCTAAAATGTTATCCAGATCATCCATAGCGCAATAGATTACGTCGACAGTTTACTTATTCATAATCAACCAAAAGTTAATTAAGCTGTTACCGTAATTCGTAATCGCGTACCGTAATCGCAGTATGCGCTTTGAAAATGAAGGAGTGTAGAGTGAGCGATAAAAACAACACTATTAACTATATCGAGTTCCCTCTGATCAATAACGCAGAGACAAAACAGTTCTATTCCCAGGTGTTCGGGTGGGAATTCACCGACTGGGGTCCGGATTATGTAAGCTTTTCAGGCGCCGGCATCAGTGGCGGTTTCAATGGCGAAGACAGTCCCCAAGCATCGGCTCCGGGTGTCTTGGTTGTCCTGTATGCGGATGACCTTCCGCAAAAACTGAAGGAGGTCGAAAAAGCAGGGGGAGAAATTACCAAGCCACTCTATCAGTTTCCCGGGGGGAAGAGGTTCCATTTTCTGGACCCGAACGGCACTGAATTGGCCGTCTGGTCGGAATGATGTGAATGGAACGATGGCCGCTGGTTTATGGTTTTAAAAATTAATAGTTAAGTAAACTGTCCCCGGAATTATAAGTGAAACGACGGGGCCGATGCCCCGCCTTTTCTGTCGTCTGGATTATTGCCGCACGGGCAATGACGGCGGCGGTGATGTCTAGTTTTTTTCCTTGTCGACCAGCTGGTTGGCCTTGATCCATGGCATCATGTCGCGCAATTTTTTGCCGACTCGTTCGATGTCGTGTTCGGCGGCGCGGCGGCGGGTGGCCTTGAAGCTGGGCTGGCCGGCTTCGTTTTCCAGCATCCAGTCACGGGTGAAACGGCCCGACTGGATATCGTCCAGTACCCGCTTCATTTCGGCCTTGGTTTCATCGGTTATGATCCTTGGACCGGAAACGTAATCGCCGTATTCGGCGGTGTTGGAGATCGAATAACGCATGTTGGCGATACCGCCTTCATAGATCAGATCAACGATCAGCTTGACCTCGTGCAGGCATTCGAAATAGGCCATTTCCGGGGCATACCCGGCCTCGACCAGGGTTTCGTAACCGGCCTGGATCAATTGCGTCAGGCCGCCGCACAGCACCACCTGTTCGCCGAACAGGTCGGTTTCGCATTCTTCGCGGAAGGTGGTTTCGATGATCCCAGAGCGCCCGCCGCCAATCGCCGAGGCGTAACTGAGCGCCACTTCCAGCCCGTTGCCGGTGGCGTTCTGATCGACCGCCACCAGGCACGGCACACCGCCACCCTTGAGATATTCGGACCGCACCGTGTGGCCGGGACCTTTCGGCGCGATCATGAAGACGTCGAGATCGGGCCGCGCCTCGATCAGCCGGAAATGAATATTCAGGCCGTGGGCGAAGGCAATGGCGGCGCCTTCCTGCATGTTATCGGCAAGATCGGCGTAATAGAGCTTGGCCTGGCCTTCGTCGGGAGTCAGGACCATCACCACATCGGCCCACTTGGCCGCCGCCGCCGGGGTCATTACCTTAAGGCCTTCGGCTTCGGCCTTGCTGGTGCTGGCCGAGCCATCGCGAAGCGCCACGCAGACATCCTTGCAGCCGCTGTCACGCAGGTTCAGGGCATGGGCGTGGCCCTGGCTACCATAGCCGACGACGGCGACTTTTTTGGCCTTGATCAGGTTAACGTCGGCGTCACGATCATAATAAACTCGCATTGTGTTTTCCTTCGATAGAACGGATTAAAACGGTTTGACAAAGGCTATTCAAGCACGCCTACACCGCGGGAAATGGCGGCGATACCGGTGCGCGAAACATCGACCAGGCCTATCGGACGCATCAATTCTATGAAGGCGTCAAGCTTGCCGGTATCGCCGACGATTTCAAAAATGAACGATTCATTGGTGCTGTCAACGGCCCGGGCGCGAAAAATATCGGCGATACGCAGGGATTCGACCCTTTTTTCGCCGACCCCCCTGACCTTGACCAGGGCCAGTTCACGTTCCACATGCGGGCCTTCGACGGTCAGGTCGCTGACCCCGTGCACCGGCACCAGCCGCCCCAGTTGCGCCTTGATCTGTTCGATAATCATCGGCGTACCCGAAGTGACGATGGTTATGCGGGAATAATTCTCGGCGATATCGACCTCGGCCACGGTCAGGCTTTCGATATTGTAGCCGCGCCCGGAAAACAGGCCGACGACCCTGGCCAGCACTCCGGGCTCGTTATCGACAAGCACGGAAATGGTATGGGTATTTTCTGTTTCGTTGATCGGTGTCACGGCTTTTTGTTCCAGAATTTCAAGTGTTATCGGGGATGATCCATCAGACCAAAACCATGCCTTCTTTGGAAATCGGATTATCGGTCGTATCGGCGGCGGAAAAAATCATTTCGTCATGGCCGGCCCCGGAGGGGATCATCGGGAACACGTTTTCCTTTTGATCGACCGCTATGTCGACAATAACCGGGCGGTCGATGGCGATCATTTCATTAATCACGTCGTCGAGCTGGCTGACCTTGTCGGTGCGCAAGCCGACGCCGCCGAAGGCCTCGGCCAGCTTGACAAAATCGGGCAGCGCCTCGACATAGCTTTCGGCGTATCGCCCACCATGCAGCAATTCCTGCCACTGGCGGACCATGCCCATGTAGTGGTTGTTCAGGATAAACACCTTCACCGGCAACCGGTACTGGGTCAGGGTCGACAATTCCTGGATGTTCATCAGAATCGATGCTTCACCGGCAATGTCGATAACCAGGGCGTCGGGGTGGGCTATCTGCACCCCCATGGCGGCGGGCAAGCCATAACCCATGGTGCCCAGCCCGCCCGAGGTCATCCACCGGTTGGGTTTGTCGAAGTGGAAATGCTGGGCGGCCCACATCTGATGCTGGCCGACCTCGGTGGTGATATAGACATCATCGCGTTTCCTGGTCAGTTCGTACAACCGTTCGATGGCGTACTGCGGCTTGATGATGCTGTCATCATGTTGATAGGCCAGGCTGTTGCGGCCGCGCCATTTATCGATCTGTTTCCACCACGATTTCATGGCCGCCGGATCGGCCCGGTGACGGCCGGACTTCCAGATCTTGATCATATCTTCCAGCACATGGCCCACATCGCCGACGATGCCCAGTTCGACATGGATGTTCTTGTTGATCGATGACGGATCGATGTCGATATGGATTTTCCTGGAATCGGGCGAAAAGGCGTCCAGGCGTCCGGTCACCCGGTCATCGAACCGGGCGCCGATGCAAACCATGACGTCGCAGTCATGCATGGCCTTGTTGGCCTCGTAGGTGCCGTGCATACCCAGCATGCCGATGAACTGCTTGTCCGAAGCCGGAAAAGCGCCCAGCCCCATCAGCGTCAGGGTGCACGGAAATTCCGTGGCATGGGCCAATTGCCCCAGCAACTGGGTCGCCGCCGGGCCGGAATTAATGACCCCGCCGCCGGCATAGATAATCGGCCGTTTGGCCGCCGCCATGATGCGGACGGCTTCTTCTATTTTTTCAATGTCACCCTTGATCTGCGGTTTGTAGCTCTTGTGGACGACTTTGGCCGGCGGCAGATAGGGGGCGTCGGCCAGCCCCATGGCGACATCTTTCGGCAGGTCAATAACAACCGGTCCGGGGCGACCGCCACGAGCCACCAGAAAAGCCTCGTGAACCCGCCGCGACAGGTCGTTTACGTCCTTGATCAGATAATTGTGCTTGGTGCAGGGCCGGGTGATGCCGGTGGTGTCGGCTTCCTGAAAGGCATCGTTGCCGATCAGGTGGGTCGCCACCTGGCCGCAGATACAGACCACCGGTATGCTGTCCATCATGGCGTCGAGCAGGCCGGTCACCGCGTTGGTGGCGCCGGGGCCGGAGGTCACCAAAACAACGCCAACCTTGCCGGTCGAACGGGCGTAGCCTTCGGCGGCATGAACCGCGCCACCTTCCTGACGGACCAGAATATGGCGGATCTTGTTCTGCTTGAAAATCTCGTCATAGACCGGCAGGACAGAGCCGCCGGGATATCCAAAGATGACCTCTACGCCTTGGTCCGCCAATGCCTTGAGCAGGATTTGCGAGCCGTTCATCTGTTTCTTGGTCATCGTCCGTGCCTTTTTTCCGTATTTCAGGTTCACATGCTAGAGGCCGCCCGGTCGGGGCGGCCGCTGGAATTCGCCGCAAGTTCGGGTGGCGCTGGCCCGTCAACTGCCACGAAGGCAGCAACCTAATCTTTCAGGACTGATCGGTCAATAAGAATTGGCGAATAAATGGAAAGATTTTCGGCTGTAAACTTTCCGAATATTGCGTGTCGATTTTCAGACTAATTTTCAATTGATGCCGCAACCAGGTCATTTGCCGTTTAGCGAAGTTGCGAGTCGCCCGTTTCGCATCATCGACCGCCGTCGCCAGATCGCAATCGCCATTCAGGTATCGGCCCAGTTCCGGAACGCCGAGCGCCTTCATCGCCGGCAGGCCCGGATCCAGATTCAATGCCAACAGGTCCCTGGCCTCTTCGAGGGCGCCGCCGCCGATCATCGCCTCGAATCTGGCGTCGATCGCGGCGTAAATAATTTCCCGTTCGGGCAGCACGGCAATCGTACAAAACCGCGCCGCCACCGGCGGTCCCGACAGGGGTTCCTTCTGCCAATCGCTCAGCGCCCGCCCCGTTGCCAGCGAGACTTCGAAGGCCCGGATCAGGCGTTGACGGTCCCCGGCGGGTAGGTGGGCCGCCATTTCCGGGTCTTTTTTGGCCAATTCACCGCGAAAGGCGGCTTCGCCGATACGCTCAAAAAACGCCGTCGCCTGTTCCCTGGCCGCCGCCGGAATTTCCGGGATCGGCGATAATCCATCGGTCAGCGCCTTCAGGTAAAGCCCGGTACCGCCGACCACGATTGGCAGCCGCCGGTCGGCCCAGGCGGCTTTGATTTCCGCCGCCGCCAGGTCCCGCCAGCGCCCGGCGGAACAGCTTTCCGCCGCGTCCATAACGCCGTACAAGCGATGCGGCGCCCGCCGCAAATCCCGACCGCGCGGGCGGGCGCTCAGAATATCAAGCTGCTCATAGACCTGCATGCTGTCGGCATTAATGACGGTGCCGGAAAATTCCTGCGCCGCATCCACCGCCAGGGCCGATTTGCCGCTGGCCGTCGGGCCGGCGATAATCAGCACCGGGCTGCTCATAATTTGCGGCCTTCGCTTGCCAAGCGGCCGCCGAGCGGATAATAACCCGTCTCCGGTTTTATCTCGCAGGTTTGCATGGACCACGTTCTCACTTTGATTTGCGCTCCCGAATCGGGTGAGTTGGACGGCTCCATAGTCGCCGAGGCCGTCGCCACGCTCAATGACCAGAACGGTGAAACCGGCGCCCCCGACTGGCTGGCCGAAGGAACCGCCTGCGACATCCCCTTCACCGGGTTAGATTTAATACAGGCCAGGACCTGCGTCGAGTTGCATCTTGAGGGGTTCCCCATCGACGCCGTATCGCAACCGGCCATGGGCAGGCGCAAGAAGCTGTTGATAGCCGACATGGACTCGACCATGGTGATCGGCGAAACCCTTGATGAACTTGCCGACCATGCCGGCTGTCAGGATCAGGTCGCCGCCATAACGATCAGCGCCATGCGCGGAGAAATCCGATTTGCCGACGCCTTGCGACAGCGTGTCGGGCTGCTCGAAGGCCTGTCCGAGGAAAGCCTGGCCCATACCATGGCCGGCATCGAACAGATGCCCGGGGCCAGTACCCTGCTTGCTACGATGGCCGCGAACGGCGCCAGTTCGGTACTGGTTTCAGGCGGCTTCACCTACTTTACCGAACGGGTGGCGGCGTGGCTCGGCTTCGACGACAACAAAGGCAACCGGCTCGATATAGTCGACGGCGTGCTTAGCGGAAAGGTCCTTGAGCCGATCATCGACAAACACACCAAGCTGGCGACCCTGAAAAGTTTTGCCGCCGAACACGGGCTTGCGGTGGCGGATACCCTGGCCGTCGGCGATGGCGCCAACGACCTGCCGATGCTGATGGCGGCCGGCCTGGGCGTTGCCTATCACGCCAAGCCAATCGTCAACGCCCATGTTCGCGTCTGCATTGAACACGCCGACCTGACGGCCCTGCTGTACTTGCAAGGTTATCGGCGGGACCAGTTCGTTAACGCCTGACCCAGCCCCCCGGTTTATTCCGCCGCCACATCCGGTAACCCGGATATTGCCGCATCCAGGGCCGCGTGGTCGTAGTCCTCGTCCTTCAGCACACCGGCGAAGTAATCGGTGTAGGCCTGCATATCGAAATGGCCATGGCCGGACAGATTGAACAGGATCGTCTTCGATGTTCCTTCGGCCTTGCACTTCAGGGCCTCGTCGATAGCCGCCCTGACCGCGTGGGTCGATTCCGGGGCCGGCACGATGCCTTCGGTGCGGGCGAACTGGACCCCGGCTTCGAAGCATACCGTCTGATGATAGGCGACCGGTTCGACCAGCCCCAGGGTGACCAGATGGCTGACCAGCGGCGACATGCCGTGATAGCGCAGGCCGCCGGCATGGATGCCCGAAGGCACGAAGGCCGAACCCAGGGTGTGCATCTTGACCAGCGGCGTCAGATGGGCCGTATCGCCGAAATCATAGGCGAATGTGCCACGGGTCAGCGTCGGGCAGGCCGCCGGTTCGACGGCGATTACCCGGCGTGTCTTGCCGCCACGCAGTTGCTGGCCAAGAAACGGGAAGGTCAGGCCGGCAAAGTTGGAACCGCCGCCGGCGCAGCCGATGATGATATCGGGATCATCGCCGGCCATTGCCATCTGTTCCATGGCCTCCTGGCCGATTACGGTCTGATGCAACAACACATGATTCAGCACGCTGCCCAGGGAATATTTGGTGTCGTCGTTCTGGGCGGCGATCTCGACGGCTTCGGAAATGGCGATGCCCAGGCTGCCCGGAGAATCCGGATTGTCGGCCAGGATCGCCTTGCCGGATTCGGTTTCGGTGCTTGGGCTGGCGACGCAGCGGGCGCCATAAGTTTCCATCAGGGCGCGGCGGTAGGGTTTTTGCTTGTAGCTGATCTTGACCATGTACACGTCAATTTGCAAACCGAACAGATTGCCGGCGAAGGCGATCGAAGACCCCCACTGGCCGGCCCCGGTTTCCGTGGTCAGCCGCTTGACGCCTTCTTCCTTGTTATAGAAAGCCTGGGCGACGGCAGTGTTGGGTTTGTGACTGCCGGACGGGCTGACGCCTTCGTATTTGTAATAAATCCTGGCCGGCGTATCCAACGCCTTTTCCAGGCGCCGCGCCCGATACAGCGGGGCGGGACGCCACAACCGGTATACCTCGCGCACCGGCTCCGGAATTTCAATCTCGCGCTCCTGACTCACTTCCTGCATGATGCAGGCCATGGGAAACAACGGCGCCAAATCATCGGGACCGATTGGCTGACCGGTGCCGGGATGCAGCACCGGCGCCGCCGGTTCCGGCAAATCCGCCGCGATGTTGTACCAGTGCTTCGGAATCCTGTCTTCGGGTAGTATGTATTTGGTGTCGCTCATAATCGCCTCCCTGTCAGAAAAATTATTTATCCCGCCCTGGCTGCAGCCTATTACCAACGACGGCCCCGCACAAGAGCGCCGCCGCCGCTACTCGGGAATTTTGACGGTGACTACTATCTGCGAGTACCAGGCCGCGACGTTTTTGATGTCTTCAGTACTGAGCATATTGGCGATGATGCTCATTTGCGCGTGCTGGCGCTTGCCGGTCTTGTAATCGGTCAACTGCTCAATCAGGTATAATTCCTGCTGACCCGCAAGGTTGGCGGCCATGGGCAAGGTGGCGATCCCGTCCATGCCGTGGCAAATCCGGCAGGTCTGTTTTGCCTTGATCCTTCCGGCGTCCGGATCACCGGCCGCGGCCGGGCCGTTCATCATCAATGAAAAGGCCAGGCCGGCGGCTAGTGACGGCAGAGTGTATTTTACGATAGATACCTCCATCGGTCGGGATTATTTTTCCTTTTCGATTTTCAGGGCGACGAAACGGAGTCCCGACTGTCCTTCGATCAAAAACAGCGCCCTTTTGCGACCGTTTTTGCGGGCCGCATTTATTTTTTCAATCACCTGGGCCGGAGTCTTGACTTCATTCTGGCTGACCTCGACGATCAAATCACCCGGTCGGATGCCCTTTTCGGCGGCGCCGCCGTCCTGTTTGACCTCGGTAACGACAACGCCACGAGCTTCCTTGTCCAGCTTGAACTGCTCGCGCAGGGCCGGCGATAATTCGGCCATCGCCAGGCCCAGCGGTTCGATCATACGATCACCGCTGCGGTTGCCGGGCTTGGCTTTTTCGTCAAGCGCCGCAACCACTTCGCTTTCGTCCATCTGGCCGATAACGACGGAAATCGTCTTCTTTTCACCATCGCGCCAGACCGTTACATCGACCGGTTTGTCGATTTCGGTTTCGGCGACGATACGCGGCAGCTTGCGCATTTCCGGAACCTGCTTGCCGTTGAATTTCAGGATTACATCGCCGGTCTTGATGCCCGACTTTTCCGCCGGACCGCCTTTAATCAGACTGGCGACCAGGGCGCCATGAGGCTTGTCCAAGCCGAGGGTTTCCGCGATTTCCTTGGTCACCGCCTGAATATGAACACCCAGCCAGCCACGCTTGACCTCGCCAAATTTAATCAGCTGCGCGACGATCGGCTTGGCGCCGGAACTGGGAATGGCGAAACCGATACCGACACTGCCTCCCGATGGTGAATAGATAGCCGAGTTGATGCCGATAACCTCGCCGGCCATATTGAACATCGGACCGCCCGAGTTCCCCCGGTTGATCGATGCGTCCGTCTGAAGGAAGTTATCATATGGGCCGGAGCGGATATCCCGGCCACGGGCCGAAATAATACCGGATGTAACCGTCCCGCCGAGGCCGAACGGATTGCCGATGGCGACGATCCAGTCGCCGACCCTGGCCTTATCGGAATCACCGAAGCGCACCGACGGCAAATTGCGATCGGTGGTCACCTTAAGCACCGCCAAATCGGTCTTGGCGTCACGACCGACCAGGGTCGCGTCCAGGCGGCTGTTGTCTTGCAGAATAACGGTGATCTCGTCGGCATCCTGAATAACGTGGTTGTTGGTCACCACATAGCTGTCGCCATTACTGCGGGTATCGATAATAAAGCCCGACCCCAACGACGTCGCCTTGCGTTTTCGCGGCCCGCCATTAGGCACGTTGCGGTCGAAGAATTCCTTAAAGAAATCCTCGAACGGCGATCCCGGCGGCAGTTGCGGCATTTGCGGGCCATTGCGTCCCTCGATTACCTGGGTCGTCGAAACGTTGACCACGGCGGGAAGCAGTCTTTCGGCCAGATCGGCGAAACTATCCGGCACCTGCTTGGCATGGACCGGGAATGACGTGATTATCATCGCAAAGGCGAGCGTAATCGCCCCGGCACGATATTTCAGGGAATTGGCTATATGGTTCATGGCTTGAATATCTCCGTACTAGGCGGCGTTGCGCCTGTGTTGTAAGCGTTGATTACGGTGATGATCTTTTTCTACCCTGAATGTGTTAGAAGTGCGGCTTTTTTAACACGTTTATGTGATTTTTCGCGGCCCCCGGCCAGGCAACGCCGGGGGCCGCCGATCGTATCGAAAATCACCTTTTCTTGTTGCCCGCAGCGACCCCGAAGAACCGCAAGAAATCGCTGTCCGGTGAAAGCACCATCGTGGTGCCCTTGGCAAAAGCCTTGTCGTAAGCTTCCATCGAGCGGTAAAAAGCGAAGAAACCCGGGTCCTGTCCAAACGCATTATTAAGGATCTTGGTACGGGCGCCTTCACCTTCACCACGGGCAATTTCCGCCTTCTTCTGGGCGTTGGCCAGAATTATCGTGCGCTCGCGGTCGGCACCGGCCTGAATCTTGGCCTTTTCCTCTTCGCCCTTGGCCCGCAATTCAGCGGCCTGGGCGACCCGCGACGACCGCATTCGGGTATACACGGCCTGCGACGTGGTGTCGGGCAGGTCAGTGCGCCCGATCCGGACATCTATCACCTCGACGCCAAAATCCGGGGCCTGTGATTTAAGCTGCGCGCTTATCAGCTTCATCACATTGTCCCGTTTCTCGGTCAGCAAATCGCCGAGCAGGACCTTGCCGACTTCGGCTCGCACCGCCGAATTCAGCCGGCCGCCGAAGACGGCGCGAAATTCACGATCGGTCGATACCTTTTTGCGGAATTCCAGCGGATCAACTATGCGGTATCTGGCGAAGCTGTCGACATTGACGCGTTTCTGGTCCTGCAGGATGACTTCCTGCGGTCGGGGGTCCAGGTCGAGAATGCGGCGGTCGAAGTATTCCACGTTCTGAATAAACGGTAACTTGAATTTCAGGCCAGGTTCACGCTCGACCCGGATCGGATCGCCGAATTGCAGGACCAGGGCCTGCGACGCCTGATGCACCGTAAACATGGTGCTGTTGGCGACAATGCCGCCGACCACGACGATAACGCCAAGAATGGCGAGAAATGTCCTGTTCATCAATTTGTCCCCGCGTTCTTGGGTTGCAGTTCCGGCAACGGCAGATAAGGAATAACGCCCGCCCCGCCCTTGTTGTCGATGATGACCTTGTTCGAATTTTGCAGGACACTCTGCATGCGTTCGATATACAGGCGCTCGGTGGTGACTTCCTTTCCGGTCTTGTAAGCTTCATAGACGGACAGGAAGCGTTGCGCTTCACCTTCGGCCTCGCGGGTGACCTTTTCCTTGTAGGCAAGCGCCGCCTGGATCATGCGGGCGGCCTCGCCCTTGGCCCTCGGCACGATGCCGTTACGATAGGTGATCGCCTCGTTGACGCTGCGTTCCTGGTCTTGTTTGGCGCGCTGAACGTCGTTGAAGGCATCGATCACCTCGGACGGCGGATCGACCTTCTGCTGTTTGATCTCGACGACGAATACGCCGGCCCCGTAACTGTCGAGAATCGACTGCAACAGCTCCTTGGTCTGGGCTTCGACCGCGCCGCGCTTGACCGTCAGGGCGTCTTCCAGAGTGGTCTGGCCGATAACTTCACGAATGGCGCTTTCGGCGGAAATCTTGACGGTGGCTTCCGGGTTGCGAATGTTAAACAGGAAATCGGCGGCATTCTTGATGCGCCACTGGACCACAAAATCGACATCGATGATGTTCTGGTCGCCGGTCAGCATCAGGCTTTCCTGAGGTACGTCACGAACTCCGGCGCCCCGGTCATTGCCGTTCGTCCGAAACCCGATAGCGATCTGGTTGGTGAATTCGACGTTCGGCTTGAAGACCTGCCCGATTGGCCCCGGCGGCCAGTAATTCAGGCCCGGCGTCGTCACCTTGACGAACTTGCCGAACAACAGCTCGACACCCTGTTCGCCCGGCTGTACCCGGTAAAAACCGCTGGCCAGCCAGATAGCGATGGCCGCGATAACGATCAGGATGAAACCGCGCGACGGTCCTAAACCGCCCGGCAGTATCTGTTTGAACTTGTTCTGGCTGCGGCGCAGCAGTTCTTCGATGTCGGGCGGCTGCGGCGATTGCGGGCCGCGGCCCCAAGGGCCCTGACCACCGCCGCCTTGCGGATTCCATGCCATAAAAATATCGTCCTTTTTAATTTGGCCATAAGACCGGGCTTGTATTTTAAATTTCTAATGTTACTTCATACAACAATTGCACTGCCTTATAGGACAGCTAGCGCGACGGTGCAACGGCGGGAAATACCGCTTGCCGCCGCAGCACCAGTCGGATATCGGTTTATTTTATGGAGATTTCAAGCATGTCGGCGATAAATGAGGAACTAATTCTGGATACCCTCAAGGGAATCAAGGATGGCGAGGAAGATATTGTCGCCAAGGGAATGGTTTCGGGGCTGCAAATCAAGGACGGTCATGTCGCCTTCGCTATCGAAGTCGATGCCGAACGCGGCCCCCGGATGGAACCCCTTCGCAAGCAGGCGGAAAAAGCCGTTCACGCCCTGGATGGCGTATTGTCGGCAACCGTGGTGCTGACCGCCGAGCGGCAGGGCGACAGCGGCAGCGCCGCCAGCGCGCCGGCGCAAAACCAGGGCGGGAACGATCGTCCGCATCCGGCGGGCACCGGCCCCGACGCAATCATGCTGCCCGGCGTCAAGTCGATAATCGCCGTGGCCTCGGGTAAAGGCGGCGTCGGCAAATCGACCACCTCGGTCAATCTGGCCATGGCCCTGGCCGCCGAAGGCCACAAGGTGGGCATTCTGGATGCCGATATTTACGGGCCTTCGATTCCGCGAATGCTGGGCATAACCGGCGAACCTTCGTCGAGCGATGGCCAGCGGCTGGACCCGATGATCGGGCATGGCGTCAAGTGCATGTCCATGGGCTTTCTGATCGAAGAGGAAACGCCGGTTATCTGGCGCGGGCCAATGGCCCAGACGGCGCTGCAACAGATGATGCGCGACGTAAACTGGGGCGAGTTGGATGTGCTGGTGGTCGATATGCCGCCGGGCACGGGCGATGTCCAGTTGACCATGGCCCAGCAGGTGCCGCTGGCCGGCGCCATCATCGTTTCCACGCCACAGGACCTGGCCCTGGCCGACGCCCGGCGCGGCCTTAACATGTTCCGCAAGGTCAACGTGCCGGTGTTTGGCATTATCGAAAACATGAGCTACTTTACCTGTCCCCATTGCGGCGAAAAATCGGACATCTTCAGCCATGGCGGCGCCAGGGCCGAAGCGGACTTGCTAAGCATGGATTTCCTGGGTGAAATTCCGCTCGCCATTTCCATTCGCGAAACATCGGACGGCGGCGACCCGATTGTCGTTAGCGAACCTGACGGCGAACATACCAAGGCCTATCGCGCCATCGCCGCGAAGGTATCGCAGAAAATAGCGCAGGGCCTGGCCGGCAAGGAAGCGACCACACCTAAAATCGTCGTGCAGTAAAATTCAGGTCGGGGTTTTGGTGGCGTCGATGGCTTTCGAGACGGCTTCGCTCATGCCGCAGGTGCATTCCTTGTCGGCGTCTATCTTGCAGTCATCGCGATGACGGGCGAACTGCAACAAGCCATATACGGCGTTCTTAAGGCTGACGCTTGACCTTTCCATGGTCCGCCCGACAATCAGCCTCAGGTAATCTTCGTCATAGGGCTTGTGGATGTAGTCGTTGGCGCCTTCGCGAAAGCACTGGACTATAACCCGCTGGCTGGAATCTCCGGTCAGCATGATCACCGGATTGGACAGCCGCTTGGTGCGTAATTCCCGCAAGGCGGTAAGCCCATCCATGCCCGGCATATGATAATCGAGCAGGATCATATCCGGATTGTGCAGACGGACATGCTGGACCATGCCCTCGGCATTTTCCAGTTCCGTGACCGTATAACCGGCGCCCCTAAGTAATTGCGCCGTATAAGAGCGGATCACCTTGTCGTCATCTATTAAGAGTATATCATTAGTCATGATTGGTTCTATATGGGGGCCATAGAGTCGTATTCAACAAATATTCATGATGAAATTGAATTTCCATCCTGTTAAGGGTGATATGGTAGTGAATTGACAATAATTCCACTGCTAACCGGACTCTCTGACGGAAGCCTGGGCACTTCGACTTAAATAATTACTAATCGAACAGGGCATCGATATCGTCCTGGTTGATGCCCTTGCCTTCGTGCTGTGGGCCCTGCAACAAGGCGGCGTCGCCTTCGGCTTCGTCCCTTTCGAATTCGGCGAATTCATCGGCGCCCCAAATGCCGATCATCGTGAGAATACGTTCTTCCAGGAAATTGATTATCTTGACCACCTTGTTGGTGCGCTGGCCGCTGATATCCTGAAAATTGCAGGCTTCGAGAATATTGATGGTCTTGCCAGAAACTTCATCGAGCATGGCGATGGCGCCGACATCGCTGCTGCGGTCCTTGAGTTTATCGACCAGTTCATCAATTTCTTCGGTGGCGTTTAAAATCCGGTGCGTCGCCTGTTCCGTGGCATCGACAATGGCGCCGAGTTCCATCGCCGCGCTGGTCAGGCGGTCATCTTTATCATCGGGATGACGGATCGAGGCGATTTCCTTCTTGGTGTCCTCGATATGGTCCCGCAGGTCGCGCAATTGCTCGTTAAGCGTGTTAACTTCCGGCAGGTTGTCCGGCAACTGCGGCGTCACCTTTACTTCCACCAGTTTCCGCAATTCCCGGATCGCCGTCAGCACTTGCGAATTATCGACGGCAATACTACCGCCACTACCGCCGGCAGGGGCGTCTTCGGGAAGCTCTCCCCCGCGCATTTCGATTAACCTGCGCTCTGCGGAATAGAGCCTTCTGCCTTTTATCTTAGCCATATTTTTCCCACCAAAAACAGTACGCGTTACTCTTCAGGTTGTATTAATGTGCGAAATGGCGTGAAAAGCAAAAACTAAATGCGGGCCTGACGGGCAATATCTTTATCCATCATTTTCTCAAACCTGTCCCACATCAGGCCGACGATCTCCGGATCATCCATCGACATCATCATCGCCAGGGCCAACAGAACGTGGTGGGGGACCGCCGCAGTCAGGCCGACATCGGATACATGGGCGCTGATTTTGCCCTGGTCATCCCAGACCAGCGCCACGTCTTTAGGGCCAAGCTCTATCGTCTGGGTTACCCGCAGGTCCTTCTGCATGTCAGCCTCTGGATTGCGAATCACTATCCCGCCAGTAGAGCCGACGAATCGTTAGCTTTTCCCTAATACGGGTGGCGCCCGATCCAGAATGGTCAAGTCATAGGCCGGCGTTTCGGCCTCCGCCGGCACCTCGCGGCGCCAGGTTTCCCGCCAGGCCGCGTGGTCGAAATTGTCCAGCCGGGCGTTGCCGTCAGGGTTCAGGTGAACTTCCGTCAGGTAAATCCGGTCCGCCAACGGCAGCGCCTGACGATAGATTTCGGCGCCGCCGATAATCATTATTTCGGCTGAATCATCGACCAGGCTGCGGGCCAGTTCAATGGCCTGATCCAGGCTGTGGCGAACCCGGGCGCCTTCGGCCCTGAAATTCCGGTCGCGGGTAATCACTATGTTGGGCCGGTCGGGCAGCGGTCGGCCCAGCGAGTCCCAGGTCTTGCGGCCCATGACCACGGGCTTGCCCAGCGTATGCCGCCTGAAAAACCGAAGATCGCCCGGAATATGCCACGGCATGCCGCCATCGCGACCGATGACCCGGTTTTCCGCCATCGCCACGATCAGCGATATACGCATCAGACGGCGACCGGGGCGGCGATATGGGGGTGGCTTCGATAATCCAGCAGGGAAAAATCATCGTATTTGAAGGCGAACAGGTCGGTGATGGACGGATCGATCGCCATGCGCGGCAAGGCCAGTGGCTTCCGGCTTAATTGCAGGTCGGCCTGTTCCCGGTGATTGGCGTAAAGGTGGGCGTCGCCGAAGGTGTGGACAAATTCACCGGGCCGCAACCCGGACACCTGGGCGATCATCAGGGTCAGCAGGGCGTACGATGCGATATTGAAAGGCACGCCAAGGAAGATATCGGCGCTACGCTGATAAAGCTGGCACGACAGCCGGCCTTCGGCGACATAAAATTGAAACAGGCAATGGCAGGGCGGCAGGGCCATTTGATCGACATCCGCGACGTTCCAGGCGCTGACTATCAGCCGCCGTGAATCCGGATTTGTCCTGATTTGATCGAGGAGCCCCGCAATCTGATCTATATGGCCGCCGTCCGGGGTTGGCCAGGAACGCCACTGATAGCCGTATATCGGACCCAGATCGCCATTTTCATCGGCCCATTCATCCCAAATTCTGACGCCGTTATCGTGCAGGTATTCGATATTGGTATCGCCCGCCAGGAACCACAGCAGTTCATGGATGATCGATTTCAGATGCAGTTTCTTGGTCGTCAGCAGGGGAAAACCGTGTTCCAGATCAAACCGCAACTGGGCGCCGAACAACGAACGGGTGCCGGTCCCGGTGCGATCTTCCTTTACCTTGCCCGTGTCACGGATACGAGCCATCAAGTCAAGATACTGCCTCACCTGCCATGTCCCCTTGAATTCAATTACCGATTCCCCCATCAAAATAACCCATTCAAGGGGCCCTGGTAAGCATTCTTAAAACCGTTCGCCGGCCCTTCCCTTGTCCGGGCAAAGCCCCTATATTGAAGTTGTCGGGCAACCGACTATGACGATAAACACTGTACGGAATAATCGTTGCGGACCCGGGGGCAGTGCCCGGCGCCTCCACCAAATTTTTCTATGGCCAGGCGGCCTGGGAATAAACCAATGGGGGCGAAACAGGATCGACGTACGTGGTAAAGGTATAGCTTTCGTTCGGCATGGTACCCACCGTTATCGGGCCAACACTAGGAATGCCAACGATAATGAGGCATTTGCGGTTGCCGCCTAACGGCTAAGCAGCTACGGGGTTCGGGGGGCACCTGGCAACAGAAGCCCCCCACTAGAACACCGTCGGCCCCGCCAATTCGGGCCAATGCAAGGGGATAATTTGGTGGCCGACCGAGCAGAAACAGAATCCCTGCGATACGACAAATGGGTCGAAGAAGCGCTTCGCGACGTTATCCGGCGGGCCCTGGATCAGGCCGCCACGCTCGGCCTGCCCGGCGACCATCATTTTTTCATCACCTTCCAGACCGCCGACGCCGGCGTTGAAATGCCGGTCTCGCTGCGGGCCGAACACGCCAATGAAATGACCATTGTCCTGCAACACCAGTACGAAGACCTGATAGTCGAGCCCGACAAATTCGCGATAACGCTAAGTTTTAGCGGGCGGCCGACGCGGCTGGTCATTCCGTTCGCCGCCGTGACTTCGTTTGCCGACCCTTCGGTCAATTTCGGGCTGCAACTGAAAATGATGCCGGCCGATGGCGACGATGCCGATATGGTCGAGGTCGCTGAAAACGAGGAGACGGAAATCGCGCCTTCCGTGGAACAGGATTCCCCTGACGGCGGCGTCGAGGCCCGGGGTGACCAACCCGACGAGGGAAGTGATCAGGAAAAAATGGGTGAAGTCATCGCCCTTGATGCCTTCCGCAAGAAATAAATTTGCCCTCAAGCTGGGGATTTCCAAATGACACCATACGTCCATCACCAAATGTTCCCGTTGGGCGCCGATGACTCGACGCCATGGCGATTGCTGAACACCGATTCAATCGGCACCGGCCATTTTGAAAACGAAGCCGTCCTCAAGGTCGAACCCCGGGCGCTGACCCTGCTGGCCGCCCATGCCATGCGTGACATCGCCCACCTGCTGCGGCCCGGCCACTTGCGACAACTGCGCCATATCCTGGATGACGCCGAGGCCTCGGACAACGACCGCTTCGTCGCCCTGGACCTGCTGAAAAACGCCAATATTTCCGCCGCCGGCGTGCTGCCCATGTGTCAGGATACCGGCACCGCCATAATCATGGCCAAGAAGGGCCAGCGGGTGTGGACCGGCGGCGGTGACGAGGCGGCGCTTTCCGAAGGGGTCCGGAAGACCTACCACGAAAGCAACCTGCGCTATTCCCAGGTGGCGGCCCTGGATATGTTCAATGAAACCAACACCGGCGACAACCTGCCGGCCCAGATCGACATTTACGCCGCCGACGGGGCCGAATACAAGTTCCTGTTCATGGCCAAGGGCGGCGGCTCGGCCAACAAGACCTTCCTTTATCAGCAGACCAAGGCGCTGCTTAACCCCGACAGCCTGATGGCGTTTCTGGATGAAAAAATCCGCACGCTGGGCACCGCCGCCTGCCCGCCCTATCACCTGGCCGTGGTCATCGGCGGCACTTCGGCGGAAGCCAACCTGAAAACCGTGAAGCTGGCCAGCGCCCGTTATCTCGACGAACTGCCCCATCAGGGCAATGAATACGGCCAGGCCTTCCGCGACCTGGAAATGGAGGCCGCCGTCCACAAGATGACTCAGAACATGGGTATCGGGGCGCAATTCGGCGGCAAGTATTTCTGCCACGACGTGCGGGTTATCCGGCTGCCGCGGCACGGCGCTTCGTGCCCGGTCGGTATCGGCGTTTCATGTTCTGCGGACCGTCAATGCCTGGGCAAAATCACCGCCGAAGGGGTCTTTATCGAACAACTGGAACAGGACCCGGCGAAATACCTGCCCGAAATATCGGACATTCATTTATCGGATTCCGTGGTCGAAATAAACCTTGCCCGCCCGATGGCCGAAATTCTGGCGGAACTGACGCGCCACCCGGTCAAGACCCGGTTATCGCTAAGCGGCACACTGATCGTCGCCCGCGACACCGCCCACGCCAAGCTGAAGGAACGCCTGGATGCGGGCCAGCCCCTGCCCGATTACATGAAAAACCATCCCGTTTACTACGCCGGGCCCGCGAAAACCCCGGAAGGCTACGCCTCGGGCTCGTTCGGGCCGACCACGGCGGGCCGTATGGACCCGTACGTCGATCTTTTCCAGCAGGCCGGCGGCTCCATGGTAATGCTGGCCAAGGGCAACCGTTCCGCCGCCGTCACGGCGGCGTGCCGGAAACACGGCGGCTTCTACCTGGGTTCCATCGGCGGCCCGGCGGCCCGACTGGCGCTGGATTGCATCAGGAAGGTCGAGGTCCTGGAATACCCCGAACTGGGCATGGAAGCGATATGGCGGATCGAGGTTGAAAACTTCCCGGCCTTCATCGTCGTCGATGACAAGGGCAACGATTTCTTCGCCGAATTCCAGGCCCCGCTCCATAACGGCTGACCGGATAATGCGCCTGCCCGACCTGCTGCTTGACGGACCCGCCGGGGCAACCGCCACCATCGCCCTGGCCCACGGCGCCGGGGCGGCCATGGATACGCCGTTCATGAACGCCTTCGCACACGGTTTGGCCGGGCGCGGATTCAGGGTGGCGCGGTTCGAATTCCCTTATATGGCCGAACGCCGCCGGGGCGGCGGCAAACGCCCACCCGACCGGGCCGGGGTTTTAACCGAATGCTGGCGGGCCGTGATCGATGAACTGGGCCCGGAAAATCTGGTTATCGGCGGTAAATCCATGGGCGGACGCTATGCTTCCATGCTGGCCGACGAGGCCGGGGTAAAGGGGCTGGTTTGCCTGGGTTATCCTTTCCACCCCCCCGGCAAGCCGGAAAAGCCCCGCATCGAACACCTGCGACCGATAATCACACCGACACTGATTTTGCAAGGGGGCCGCGATACTCTCGGCAATTATGTCGAGGTATCGGAATACCGCCTGTCCCCGGCTATTACCCTGCACTGGCTGGAAGACGGCGACCATCACCTGAGCCCGCGCCGTAAATCCGGCCGCACCGAACGGCAGAATTGGGATCAGGCGATCGCCGCCTTCGCCGAATTCGCCGGCGCCTTGTAGGCCATGCCGGTAGAACCCGCCATTCTCGGGGCCTTTATCATCGCCGCCTCGGCGCTGGTTATAACGCCCGGCCCCGACACGGTGCTGATCGTGCGCTACGCACTGGGCTCGGGCCAGCGGGTCGGCCTGGCCGCGGTCGCCGGGGTGCAGTTGGGATTGCTGGTTCACACCGGCCTGGCGGTGGCCGGAATTTCCCTGATCATTGCCTCCTCGCCGGTGCTGTTCCGGGCGGTCGCGCTGGCCGGCGCGGCCTACCTGGGGTGGCTCGGGTTGCAGGGTTTCCGGGGTGGCGGCGCACTTGGTTTCAATGCTGCTCCGGGCGATATTTCGGGCCTCAGGGCGCTGCGCGACGCCGCCCTGACCAACCTGCTGAATCCGAAAGTGATCCTGCTGTTCCTGGCGCTGTTGCCGAATTTCGTCGATACCGCGCGGGACGACGTGGCGGCCCAGTTAATGACCCTGGCGGCGGCGCTTATCGTCATCAATGTACTGTGGCAGGCGCCCCTGGCCTGGCTGGCGGTAACCGTGCGGCACTGGTTCGGCGATCCGGCGGTCAGCCGCATGATTTCCCGCGTTACCGGCGGCATTTTGATATTTTTCGCCGTCCTGATGGTCTACGACAATATGCGTTGATCGTAAATTTCAGACCCTGGGAAATTGACGTTATGGATGATAATCCGGAAGAAATTCGCAAGCGTTCCGTCCGCATCGCCGGGCACCAGACCAGCGTTTCACTGGAAGCGGCGTTTTGGCGGGCCCTGAAAAAGCTCGCCGAGGAGCGGAATTTATCCATAAATCAACTGATTACCGAGATCGACCTGGCCCGTTCCGCCGATGGCCGCACCGGCAACCTGTCAAGCGCCATCCGGGTCTTCGTACTGACGCAGACGCATCAAGGCTAAGGCGCGTCACCGAAACTTTTTTTGGTCGCGGGCTTGAATGGCGAACGATAAGGGTCGCAAGATAGGTTACCGCAATTCGAACGGGAGAACACTATGGCAAAAAAAACGGGAAGCCCCGGAAAGAAAACCGGCAAGGCGCGGCATTTGACCCACGCCCCCATGCACCCGAACTATGAAATCCATTCGAAGGCGGATGACAAAGACAGCCGTCGCCGCCTCTCAAAAAAAGTGTACAATTCTGAACTGGCGCGCATGCACATTGAACTGGTGAAGTTGCAGCAATGGGTCAAGGCCAAGGGGCTTAGGGTTATCGCCATCTTCGAGGGCCGGGACGCCGCCGGCAAGGGCGGGGTAATCAAGCGAATCCTTGAACCCCTGAACCCCCGGGTATGTCGCGTCGTCGCCCTGGGCACGCCGACGGAACGCGAAAAGACCCAATGGTATTTTCAACGCTACGCCCCGCATTTGCCGGGCGCCGGTGAAATTGTCTTGTTTGACCGCTCCTGGTACAACAGGGCCGGCGTCGAACGGGTTATGGGTTTTTGCACCGAAGACGAATATCGCGACTTCCTGCGTTCGTGTCCGGAATTCGAACGGATGCTTGTGCGTTCCGGAATCGTCCTCATCAAGTACTGGTTCTCGGTATCCGACGAGGAACAGGAACGCCGTTTCCAGGCCCGCCTTGAAGACCCGACGAAATACTGGAAACTGAGCCCGATGGATATCGAGGCCCGCAATCGCTGGGTCGAATATTCCCAGGCCAAGGACGATATGTTTTCTTTCACCGATATCAAGCAAGCGCCCTGGTATGTGGTCGATGCCGATAACAAGAAACGGGCCAGGTTAAACTGCATCTCGCATCTGTTGAGCATGTTCCCATACGAGGACATGACGCCCAGGAAACCCCGGCTGCCGAAACGAAAACCGGCCAAATCATCCTATGTGAGACCGCCATTGTCCGATCAGAATTTCGTGCCCGAGATATATTAGCCCGGATAGACTCCGGGAAAATTCAGCCCCCCAGACCCTTGAGCAATCCTTTCAGTAAATCCTGGGGCTTGATTTTCCGGGGCTGGGTCGAGGGTGGCGGCGGCGGTTCATTGCCTGGTGGTGGTGGCGAATTGCTTGCCGGTTGCTGTGTCCGGGCGTTGCCGCCAAGCCCCGGCAGGACCTTCTGCAACAGCGACCCCAAACCTTTTTTCTTGATCAACTTGTCGATGCCGGGAATGGCCGCCAGCCCGCCGACCATCAGCTTGCTGGTATCCAGCTTGACCGTCGGCGCGTCCAGTCGTCCCTTGATCGAGAAGGGCACAACGGACGCGGTCCTGTCGCCCTGACTGACGATCTGTCCCAGAATATTTTGCGACAGGTCGATCTGGCCGCCGATGTCAATTAGCCAGCGGGCCAGATCGATATCGCCGCTGGCCCGGCCCTGGCCCATGCCGGAAACCAGCTTCAGATCGCTGGAACGGGCGACCCCGCCGGTAATCATGAAGCTGCCGGTGATGTCGGCGGCGGTCCCCCCCGCCCTGCCGCCCGACAGTGCGCCGCCTAAATTGTTTAGCCCGGCGACCAGGCCGAGGGCGGCCGACATGGCCGTTCCCTTGCCGCCGGTCCTGACTTCCAGCTTGCGAAGCGCCACCGCGCCGCGCCCGTTCAGGCCGGCGACCAGCGCCGCGACACTGTTGCCGACCGTGGCCAGTTGCAGGTTCATTTCGCCGCCGCCGGTGGCCGTCGCCTCGCCGGTCACCGCCTTAAGCGCCTTGGCCACGTTGATGTTATCAAGGGCGACGCTGGTTTTAAGCTGCAACGTCCGGGACGCGGTAGCGGTCAGGCTGGCGTCAAATACGCCGCCGAACAGGCCGCCGTTCAGGCGGCTGACCCGAAGCACCCCATTGTCGATCGTCGCCACGATATCGGCATTTTCGATCCGGTAGTTGCCCGACACCACGGCGTCGGATTTTATTTTCAGGTCGGCATCGAATGCCCTCAGGAAGCTAAGGTCGATAGGATCGGTCGGCCATTTGCCGGGTTTCATCGCCGCCATGCGGCGGAACGCCGGTTTGCGGTTTTCCATCTTCGGAACGGTGAAAGCGGCAGGCACAATATTGCTCGTATCTTTCCGCATCGCCGTGCCCGAAACCGGCATCAATTTGTCTATATTGATTTCGCCGGTAGCCAGGTTCGCGGTCAGCTTGGGGCGGGGGCCGTCGATGGCGATGGCGGCGCTGCCCCGCACGGAAATCGGCATGGCCCTGACCGTCAGTCCGTTCAGGGTCAGTCCCCGGGTATCGGCCTTGATGTTTGCCGCGAGGCTGAATTCGCCCAGTTTAGCCGCAGGGTGGTAGCTTATTCCGAACGAGCGCAGCAGGCCTGTAAGATTTTTGTGACGAACCCCCAGCTTGCCTTCGAAACCACCGATCAGCGGCAACAACGACAACTGCCCGGCGGCGCTTACCGTGGCCCCGGCGCCACGCAGGTTCAGGTCAATTCGCGGCTTTAGCAGCGAACCGTTCAGGGTCGTTTTCAGGGCGATGGCGCCGATGGTTTCGGCTTCCGGCGGCGGCGGCGAACCGGCCATGCGCATCAATCGGCCCAGGTCGGCTATCTTGCCCTCGATGCGTACATTTTTTAGCGACGGGATGCCGGCCAGGTCATCGAACCCGCCTTTCAGCGAGGCGCTGGAGCCGGCCATTTTACTGACGCTAAGACGTTTGATATCCAGCGAACCGTCGTACAGGGTTCCGTCAAACACGATATCCTTGATCGACGCACCGCCATAAACCAGCGTTTTGACCCGCGCCTTGATGTTGGCGTCGAAACTTTCCAGGACTTTCAGTCCGGCCAGGGTATCGGCGATTGGGTTATCGTTTTGGGCCGGTGGCGGTGGTTTCCGCGCCCCTTCGGCCGCCGCAGTTGCGGAGCCCTTGCCGACCGGCCGGGCCGATGCCAGATAGGCATCGAGGTTGATCCGGTCGAGCAGCAGATTGACCCCGAAAGAAGGCCGCTTGCGCAGGTTGACGGTGGCCGCGCCGGTCAGCCGCGAACTGTCGAATTGCAAGTCCAGGTCGGTCGCCCGGATTTGCCCGGTGGTCGCTTTCAGCTTGCCGGCAATGGTCATCTTGCGCAGCCGGTCGGCCGGCACCGGCGGCGGCGCGACGCCGGCCCAGTCCAATGCGCCGCGCAGGTCGCTTACCGAGACTTCGACCTGGCCATCGAACAGCGGCTTGCCGCCAACCTGGCTTAGGAAGCCGAACACCGCCAAATCGGCGCCGCCGGGAAACTGCGCCGCCAGCTGGTTGATGGTGACTTCACCGTTGGCCAGTTCCACATTAACCCTGGCCTGACGCACCAGGCCATTCCGGAAGGTCAGCGAATCGACCGCCAATGAAAGCGACGCGCCGAAATTTTTGGGCAACGCGAAATTTTCGGCTTTACCGTCCGGCCTTACCGGTTTTTCGGGCAGGGCCAGGGAAACCGAAGAATTCGACTGCCCCTTGCTTATCGCCTGTTTCTGGGATGTCGAATTGACGGATGCCGGTCCTGGCATCGCCGCCAGGGCCAGCCAGTCATCCAGATTGATACTGGCCGTCGCCAGATCGACCGCCACATTGACGGTATCGCCAATCCGGGCGCTGACCGATCCGGTTAATTCCGTATTGCCCAGGACAACCTTAAGGTCCGATAATTCGGCCCCGGCGGCGGAAGCGACAATTTCGGCCTGAACGGCGAAGGCCTGGCCGAGCAGACCGGGCAATTCCCCGGCCCCGGAAAAGCCCTGGATCAAGTCCGACAGCCGGTTGCTGTCGCCGGCAAATTTGCCCTTGAATGTGGGAACTTCGTCAAGGCTGGTGATCGCCCCGGTGGCCGAAAGCTTGCCTTTGTCGGGCGACAGCCCGACCGTGAAGCTGACCGGCACGGTTCGTCCCTCGATAACATTCCCGAGAGATACATCATAAAACAGCGGAAACCCGCGAATGACCAGGCTGCCGGAACTATCGAACGGGCCGCTTAGCGAGGCGGCGGCCACCTTGGCGTTGACCCGCTTGATCTTTTCAACGGTCCCGGCCATGCCGTCGCGGAAAATTATCGTGCCATTTTCGATCAGGAAATTATCGAGCCGGATATCGAACGCGGCGGCGGCAGGGGCGGTGGCGGCGACCGGCTCGGGTGCCGACGCAGGTGGCGTTTCCTGCGGTCCGGCCTCTTCGGCGGCGGCGCCCAACGCCCGGAGAACATTCCAGCTACCGTCGGCGAACCGTTCCAGTTCGATTATCGGGTCGACCAGGCGGATTGTCTGTACCTGTACCTGGCCGCCGAGCAAGGGGCCGAGCGCGACCCGGACCTGCAGGGATTTAAGTTTGACCATCTCCGCCGCCGTGGCGCCGTCCGGGTTGCTTAACCGCACCCTGTTTACGACCAGCGCCGGGGCCGGCAATACGGCCAGTTCAATGTCTCCGTCGATATGAATGTTCAGCCCGGTAGCGTCCTTGACCCGCGAGGTAATTTCACCCTTGTAGCTGTTCCAGTCGACAAGACCCGGACCGACCAGCACGGCGGCGACCGACAGGGTGACCAGTATAGCCAGTACGATCAGCAGTTTTTTCAAGGGCGCGGTGCTCCGGTTCCGATAATTTCCTGGAAAGATTATCCGATAAAACTAAGGCCTAATAGTGATCGAACCGTTAAATATCAAAAATCTTGCCCGGATTCATGATGTTGTCGGGATCCAGGGCCCTTTTGATATCGCGCATGGTATCCATGGCGTCACCGTGTTGCAGCGCCATGAATTCCTTTTTGCCATAGCCGACGCCGTGTTCGCCGGTGCAGGTGCCGCCAAGATCGATGGCGCGGCGGATCATGCGGTCGTTAATATGTTCGGCGGCGGCGATTTCCCGCCGGTCGCCCGGATTTATCAACAGGACGAGATGAAAATTACCGTCACCGACATGGCCGAGGATAGGCGCGATCAACGGACTGTCATCGATATCCCTGCGGGTCGCCAGGATACATTCGGCGAGCTTCGAAATAGGCACGCAAACATCCGTAAACCACGGTTTGGAGCCCGGCCTTAACGCCATCGCGGCATAGGCGGCATCGTGCCGGGCCTGCCACAGGGCGTTGCGGTCTTCCTGTTTTTCGGCCCAGCGAAAATTACCGCCGCCGTTATCCGCGCACAGGCCTTCGACCAGTTCGATCTGTTCGCGAACGCCGTCCTGCGAGCCGCTGAATTCCAGAAACAGGGTCGGCTGCTTCGCATAATCAAGGCCGGAATAAGCGTTGACGGCGGCGACCTGTATCTCGTCCATGAATTCGATGCGGGCGATCGGAATGTCCATTTGCATGGTCTCGATCACCGTGTTGACGGCGGCTTCCATGCCGGGAAAGGAAACCACCGCCGACAAGGTGAATTCCGGAATGCCGTGCAGCCTGACGGTTACTTCGGTGACGACGCCAAGGGTCCCTTCCGAGCCGACGAACAGCCGGGTCAGATCGTAACCGGCCGATGATTTCCTGGCCCTTGAGCCGACCCGGATAACGCCGCCATCGGCCCTGACCACGCTAAGCGCCATGACGTTTTCCCGCATGGTGCCGTAGCGCACCGCATTGGTCCCCGAAGCCCCGGTCGCGACCATGCCGCCCAGGGAGGCGTCGGCGCCCGGATCTATCGGGAAGAACAGGCCGCTATCGCGCAGATGCCGGTTAAGCTGCTTGCGGGTGACCCCGGCCTGTACGGTGGCGTCCATATCGCCCTGATGAATGGCGATAATTTTATCCATGCCGCCCAAATCAATGCTGATCCCGCCTTCGAGCGCCGCCAGGTGCCCTTCCAGCGAGGTTCCGGCCCCATAGGGAATGACCGGGATCTTGCGGGCGGCGCAAATTTTAACGATGCCGGATACTTCCTCCGTGGTCTCGGCGAAGACTACCGCATCGGGCGCCGCACCCGCATGGAACGACAGGTCCTCGCCGTGCTGCCGGCGCACCGATTGCCCGACCGACAGCCGCTCGCCAACGATGCCGCGAAGGGCCTCGATCACGGAGTCATCAACTTTTGAATTCGGCGCCTGGTCCTTCATGGTTGGTATTACTAGGGGCATTCAGGCAAAATGTTCAAGGCCTTCGGGCCGGGGACCGCCGCCGGCCCAGTCCAGCAGCTCGACGGTATGGACCACGGGAACGACGGTACCGCCCGATATCTGCATCAGGCAACCGATATTGCCGGTGGCGATAACATCGGGATGCAGGTCTTCCAGATTGACCGCCTTGCGCTCCAGCAGGCGGGCGGCCAGGTCCGGCTGCAATATGTTGTAAGTTCCCGCCGAACCGCAACACAAATGCCCTTCCGCCGGTTCACGGACCCGGAAACCGGCCGCCAGCAACAACCGCTGCGGCCCCCCGGTCAGCTTTTGGCCATGCCGCATGGAACAGGCCGAGTGGTAGGCGACGACGGGATATTCTGCAAGCAGGCCGGGCCCTGCGCCCAGGTCGCAGATAATTTCCGTAACATCCCTGGTCAGCCCGGCGATACGGGCGGCGCGTTCCGCCCAGGCGGGATCATCCGCCAGCATATGGCCGTAATCCTTGAGCGTGGCGCCACAACCCGAGGCATTGCTGACGATGGCGTCCAGACCCGCACCGTCGAGTTCGGCCATCCAGGCGGCAATGTTACTGCGGGCCGCCTCTTTCGCGGCTTCTTTCCGGCCCATGTGCAGGACCAAAGCGCCGCAGCATCCGTCGTTTTCGACGATCACCACTTCGCAGCCATGCCGGGTCAACAGGCGCACGGTGGCCTCGTTGATTGCCGGGCGCAGGACCTTTTGGGCGCAACCGGTCATCAGCGCCACCCGCCGGCGTCGTTCGCCCTCCGCCGCAAAGACCTGCGGCCGGTCGATGGCGGCGGGCCCGTGAATACGTTCCGGCGCCATCTCGATCATCCCTTTCAGGCGGCCCGGCAACAGCCTGCGCAGGGGCCGCCCCAGGCGGGCGGCCAGCAGCGACAGGCGGAACAGGGCCGGGTTGGGCACCACGGCGGCCAATACCGCCCGCAACAGGCGATCGCCTGGCGATCGGGTATGGGTTTTTTCAATATGGCCGCGGGCGTGGTCGATCAGATGCAGGTAATCGACGCCGGACGGGCAGGTCGTCATGCACGACAGGCAGGTCAGGCAACGGTCGATGTGTTCGACTACTTTCCGGGCCGCCGGCGTGCCGGTTTCCAGCATGTCCTTGATCATGTAGATGCGGCCGCGCGGGCTGTCCGCCTCGTCGCCCAACAGCACATAGGTAGGGCAGGTCGCGGTGCAAAAACCACAGTGGACACAGGCGCGCAGAATGTCGTTGGCGGCACTGATTGCCGGATTTTTCAATTGATCCACGGTGAACAGCGTCTGCATTCAAAGCCCTTCGATCATGCGTCCGGGATTCAACACGGCCCTGGGATCGAAACTGCTTTTAACGCGGGCCGCCAGTTCGGACAATGGCCCCGGTTGCGGCTGAAATACCGGCACGGCGGCGCGGACATCCGCCGCCGCCCGGATCAGCGTGGCGTGACCGCCGCCCGCGCCAATGGCGGCGCGGACCAGATCATGGGCGGCGTCGGGCCGGGCCGCCATGGCCAGCCAGATCAGGCCGCCGCCCCAGTCGAAAAAGACTCGCCCGCCGGCGCTTTCGATCAGCCGCCGGGCCACCCCGGGTCCCCGTGACGGTGGCACCGACAGTCGCCAGACCTGATCATCGCCGCCGGTGAAATAAGAAACATCGCGGATTTCCCGCCACAACGCCCGGGTATTGGCCGAATGCAATTCCTCGGTCTCGCCAAATTCCGCCAGCATCTCGCGCAGCGACCGGCAGCGGAATTCGACGGACGGTCCCGGCCCTTCGACACGAATCGCGGTTACGCCGCCACCGGCCCCGGAAACGTAAGAGACCGCCGAGGCCGCGGCTATATCGCCCGGCAGATGGGCGGCGCCGGAAATATCGAACGGGCTTTGCAGGGCCGTGGTCAGGGCGGCGATGGCGGCATCCGTGTCGTCACCCAGAACCAGCACGGTGCGGGCCTTTTCCGGCAGTGGCAGGACCTTGAAGGTCAAATCGGTCATTACCGCCAGGGTCCCGAAAGAGCCGGCCATAAGCTTGCTTAAATCAAACCCGGTGACGTTCTTGACCACCCGGCCGCCGGACTTAAAATGCTCGCCACGGCCATTGATCGCGTGAAAACCCAGGATATGATCCCGCGCCGCGCCGGCCTGAATGCGTCTGGGTCCGGCCAGATTGCAGGCGAACAGGCCGCCGATTGTGCCGCTCGAATTATCTTCGCCGCCAACCAGCGGCCCCCAGTCGGGCGCTTCGAAGGCCAGCCGCTGGCGCCGTTCGGCCAGAGTCGTGACGACTTCGCCAAGCGCCGTCGCCGCCCGCGCGCTCATCACCAGTTCGTCGGGCTCGTAAAGTTCGATGCCGGATAATGCCGACAGGTCGAGACGGTCGGTGGCTGTCCCCGGTCGGCCATAGCCCCGCCGGGTGCGCCGGCCAAAGACCTCGAACGAACGGCCCTCGGCCAGGGCCCACCGCACGGCTTCCTGGACCTGATCGGGAGTTTCCGGCTTTAAATGTTCACTCATTCCCAAAACCTAGAACCTGGGAATATCGGGAAAGCGCATTTGTCCGTTGTGGACATGGACCCGGCCAGGTTCGGCGCAACGGCGCAGTTGCGGATAGACCTTGCCCGGATTAAGCAGGCCATCCGGGTCGAAGGCGCATTTGACCCGCTGCTGCTGTTGCAGGTCATCATCGCTGAACATGGCGCACATCAGGTCGCGTTTTTCGACGCCGACGCCGTGTTCGCCGGTCAGCACGCCGCCGACCTCGACGCACAGCTTAAGGATTTCGGCGCCGAATTCCTCGGTTTTTTCCAACTCGCCGGGAATATTTGCGTCGTACAGGATCAACGGGTGCAGGTTGCCGTCGCCGGCATGGAAGACATTGGCGATGCGCAGGCCATAGTGCGCGGACAGTTCCGCCAGGCGCGACAGCACCACCGGCAGCTTGCGGCGCGGGATGGTGCCATCCATACAATAGTAGTCAGGTGAAATACGGCCGATCGAAGGAAACGCCGCCATCCGCCCGGCCCAGAACATCTGGCGTTCTTCCTCGTTCTCGCTGATTCGCACGCTGACGGCGCCGTTATCGCGGGCGATGGCCTCGATACGCCGAACCAGATAGTCCACTTCCACCCGGGGGCCGTCCAGTTCTACAATCAGCACCGCCTCGGCATCGCGCGGGTAGCCGGAATGGACGAAGTCCTCCATCGCGCCGACCGCCAGTTTGTCCATCATTTCCATGCCGCCGGGGATAATGCCCTCGGCGATGATCGCCCCGACGCAGGCGCCGCCCGCCTCGTTCGACGGAAAGCCCAGCAAGACGGCGCGCGCGGTCGCCGGTTTTTGCAAAATCCGCACCGTAACTTCGGTAATGACGCCAAGCAGGCCTTCGGAACCGGTAATCAGGCCAAGCAGATCATAGCCTTCGGATTCCATGTGCCTGCCGCCGATGCGCACCACCTGACCCGAAGTCAGGACCATTTCCAGGCCCATCACGTTGTTTGTCGTCAGGCCGTACTTCAGGCAATGCATGCCACCGGCGTTTTCGGCGACATTGCCGCCGATCGAACACGCGATGCGGCTCGACGGGTCCGGCGCGTAGTAGAAGCCATTGTGCTCGACGGTGTCGGTAATCGCCTTGTTGGTAACGCCGGGCTGGACCACGACGCAGCGGTTGGCATAGTCGATTTCAAGAATCCGGTTGAATTTGCCAAGGCCCAGGGTGACCGCGTCGGCCAGCGGCAGGGCGCCGCCGGAAAGCGAGGTGCCGGCCCCGCGGGGCACGATCTTGACGCCCTGATCCTGACAGTACCTGAGAATTTCGGAAACCTGCCCGGTGGTTTCCGGCAGCGCCACGGCCAGCGGCAGTTGCCGGTAGGCGGTCAGGCCGTCGCATTCATAGGCGCGCAATTCGTTTTCATCGGCGATGATGTTGCCGGGGGCGAGCAGGCGGCCAAGGTCGGCGATGATCGCCGCCCGGCGGGCGATGATCGTGGCATCGGGATCAGGCATTTTCATGCCATCACACTAAGTTGCAAGCCGTTCCGATAAAAGAAAAACCGCACCGGAAGGCGCGGTTTTCATATATTTTCCGGCATTCGGAAATACCGGCGGGGAACCGGTTTCAGCCCTGTCTGGCCTTGAAACGGGGGTTTATCTTGTTAATCACATAGACCCGGCCCTTGCGGCGCACGATACGGCAATTCTTATCCCGCGCCTTGGCGGATTTCAGGGAATTTCTGACTTTCATGGTCGCCATCCTAATTCATCGCGCGACCGATAAAAACAAATCACCTGCCCCGGTACGCGAGGGCCGGAAAATAAGGCGGTAAGACCGGTCTGTCAATGCCCGCGAAGGGCAAAAAACACCTGTCGCCCCAAATTCATGGTTATGGGGACAGTTTACTAAATATTTCTTTTGATCTATAAACACGTATGGTCCGCATCGCCCGCATCGTTATTCCAGGCACGCCTCACCACGTTACCCAGCGTGGCAACAGGCGGGAACCGGTGTTTTTTGAAGATGCCGATTACCGTTACTATATCGACCTTCTTTCCGAATCTGCGCAAAAGGCGAAAACCGGGATTTGGGCCTATTGCCTGATGCCTAATCATGTTCACCTTGTTTTGCTCCCCAGTGACGAAGATGGACTCAGGGCGGCCCTGGGGGAGGCCCACCGGCGCTACACGCGCCGGATCAATTCCCGTAATGAATGGACCGGACACCTTTGGCAGGGGCGCTTCGGCTCCACCGCACTGGATGAAGACCATTTGGCCAACGCCGTGCGCTATATATCTCTTAATCCCGTTCGGGCCGGGCTCGTTAAACGCGCCGCCGACTGGCCATGGTCGAGTGTCAATGCGCACCTGTCCGGAAAAGACGACAAACTGGTCAACGTCACACCCGTTCTTAAGCGTTACCCCGATTTTGCGGAAATGCTCGAAAGCGGCGAGGACGAAGACATGAGCATGATGCTGAGAAAAGCCGAAACAACGGGGCGCCCGGTCGGACAACCCGACTGGCTGGACGAGATGGAACGCAAACTAAAACGCCCCCTGAGGCCACAAAAAAGAGGCCCTAAACCGAAGAGCAAGCGGCGAGGAAAGAGTAAACTGTCGCGGTAATTGCGGTAATTGCACAGTAATTGAGGTCACAATATGCCTAATGCTCCCGCTATTGACCCAGGTGAAATCAAGCCCGATTTGGAGCGACGGCACCGTGATGTAATGCTTGATCTCGTGCTTACTTGGGGAGAGTTGGACGGCGCTTTAGGTATGTTTCTATCGCGCGTTTTAGAGGTGTCGCTTTATGAGGGCGCGGAGCTAATTGGTCGCATGTGCGGCTCAGCTAAACTGGCGGAGGTGGTGAAAATCATACGGGCCGCGCCGAACGGGACGGATGCGGCGCGTAAGCTGAAAAGGCACAAGAAGAATTACGAGAGGTATTCCGTCCCTCGAAATCGAATCGCACACTCGAAATACGTAGGTATTTGGACGCATGATCGCGACTTCATCGTGTTCGCAGTTTTTGAGAAAGTCGATGATAATTTGTTGGCAGTCGAAGCGATTCCGGTCCAAGAGATGCAACGCGCTATCAGGTGGGGCAAAGCAATGACAGCCTTGGCGTTGAAGATAGCGGATGCGGCTTAAAATTACGGCGACAATTACGGCGCAATTAAGGCGACAGTTTACTGAATTACGGCGACAATTACGAGAATTACGGCGACGAATTACGGCGACAGTTCACTAATTGCGCTTGCATCGAAGCGATGGCTGTTTAGT
>CAZZKE010000030.1:0-32128 GCA_964655005.1 uncultured Thalassospiraceae bacterium
CATCCTGCCGGTCGCTGGGCCGGATCGTCCTTGATATATCTTCCGGATCCTGGCGAAAGCGGATCATGGCGCGGGTCAGGCGGCGCATTGGCCGGACCATCATGAACAACAGGCTTATGTACACCAACCCCGCCGTCAACAGCGAAATTACGATGGACAGTTGCAATATGCGGGAAGAAAAAGCCAGCATTTCCTCGCGCATGGGGGCCTCGTCAATGACGATTTCAACGCTTACTCCCGGCGATTTTGGCGACTCGCCGATCACTCGTATGACCCGGTTGTCGTCCCGAAACATGGCCGAATAGGCATCGCTGATCCACGTCAGGAAACGCCCCTGGCGCAGGTCGAAGGTAACATCGACGTTGGGCGGCATGTCCTTGGCCAGCAGCAACATCCGCCGGTTCGGCAGCCTAAGCGCGACCGCGTAGGCTCCGGCTTGATAGAGCAATTCTTCTTCCAAATCCGGGCTGACCATGTTGTCCGGCGTCGCCTCCAGCGCCAGCACCGCGACATGGGCGGTGGCTATGCGCTGTTCCAGATAGGTCTTGCGATAACGCGATATCGACGGCGTGTAGATCAGGAATTCGGCCAACATGACGAAAAAAATCGTCAGCACCAGAAGCCGGGTCGATAGACCCGTCATCGCCGTCGGAAGCGGTTTTTCGTCCTTGTCCATGTTCGGGATAACTCTATGTAAAATTGCCATCAAACAGAGCATCAGGGCGCAGTTTGATCCAGTCCATTTGCCTTGTATACCGAAAGTTCGCCGGCGTTCGGCTTTGTCCCGATTATGGTCGTCTCAATGAGTCTTTATCAGTACTCCTTGGTATAACGCATATGTGAACAGGGGATACGAATAAGTGAACATGGGGTGAGCTCCCCGTTTGGTAGTCTCCGCCCGATAAAAAATTAACGATCGGGAAAAGGGAATCGCAACCATGTTTGTTCAATCCATCACAAAATTACTCGCCGTTTCAGCCTTGTTGATCGGGGTCGCCGCGTGGCCCGGTGATTCGGCCCGCGCCGCCGGCGATGGCCTGATAATCAAGGACAGCGCGTTTAGTGTCGCCAAAACCATCGACCGCTTGGGCATGGCGCTGGAACGCAAGGGGATCAGGATATTCGGGCGGGTCAATCACGGTAAAGCCGCCAGCAGCATTGGCATGGAAATGACCGAGGCCGAGGTGCTTATCTTTGGTACGCCAAAAATCGGCACCCCGCTGATGCAATCCAACCCCATGATCGGCCTTGACCTGCCGCTTAAGGCGCTGGCCTGGAAGGCCGCCGATGGCAGCGTAAAACTGGCCTATACAAATCCCGCCTGGCTGGCCGAGCGCTACCGTATCGGTGATCTAGCCAAGGTTTTCAAGGGTATGGCCGGGGCCCTTGACAAGTTCACGACCATGGCGACCACGGTCGGCGGGTTGCCCAAGTGATCCTTGGTATAAGGCCGGCGGCAAATTATTGATTCCTTGAAAAGGTGATGCCCGGCTCCAATGTCTCAATGGCGCCCGGGATTGTTTCGGGCGGCGCTGACAGGGCCGGAAATGACGACTGAGATAGCGACCGCCCGGCGGCGATGGGCCACTTACTGGATTATAGGCATTGGCCTGGCCGTGCCGGGACTGTTCGGTAATGGTATTGATTGGCGGGGCAGCGCCCAGCTTCATACCGTCATGGAAACCGCGTCGACGTTGCTGGCCGTCCTGATTGGGGTGATGGCGCTGGTCAGATATTACAGTCGACCGGCCAGCCTGTTTCTTTTTATCGGCGCCGGTTTTATCGGCACCGCTTTCCTGGACGGTTTTCACACCATCGTTACCTCGACCTATTTCAAGCCGATGATGCCCTCGGACCTGCCCTCTCTGATACCCTGGAGCTGGGTCGCTTCGCGGCAGTTTTTGGCGATCCTGATGTTTCTGAGCTGGCTTGACTGGCTGCGCGAAAATCGCCTGGGTTCCGCCGGTCGGAATTTCGAGCGGGTGGTCTATACCGGAACCGCCATTTTTACCCTGGCCAGCTTTCTGTTCTTCGCCTTCGTCCCCCTGCCCAGGGCCTACTACCCTGAATTATTGTTCCAGCGCCCGGAAGAATTCGCCCCGGCGCTGTTTTTTCTGTTGGCCCTGATCGGTTACCTGCGCAAGGGCCGCTGGCGCAACGATGCCTTCGAACACTGGCTGGTGCTGTCGCTGATCGTCGGTTTTGTCGGCCAGGCCGCTTACATGTCCTTGTCGGGCCAGCTTTTCGATTACGAGTTCGATCTTGCCCATGCTCTCAAGAAAGTCAGTTACATCTGCGTATTGAGCGGCCTGTTGATTAACATGTATGTGGTTTTCCGCCGCGAAGTCGCGACTACCCGGTCGCTCAAGGCAAGTGAAAATCGGGTTCGGGCGATCGTCGATAATATCTTCGATGGCATTATCACCATTAATGACCGCGGCATCATCCAGTCGATCAACCCGGCGACCGAGGAAATTTTCGGCTATCCGGCCAGCCAGTTGATCGCGCGAAACATCAAGATGCTGACCCCGGAACCCCACCGCAGCGCCCACGACGGCTATATCCAAAACTACCTTAATACCGGCGAGGCCAAGATCATCGGGATCGGTCGCGAGGTCGAGGGACAGCGCGCCGACGGATCAACTTTTCCAATGGAACTGGAAATCGCCGAACTGTGGGTGGCCGGCGAGAGGTTATTTCTTGGTATTGTCCGCGATATTACCGAGCGCAAGAAAGCCGATCAGGCAAAATCCGATTTCGTTTCGACCGTCAGCCACGAACTGCGGACGCCGTTGACCTCAATCAAAGGCTCGCTGGGCCTGATTCGCTCGGGCTCCGTCGGTCAACTTCCCGAGAAACTCGAATCGATGCTGGAAATCGCCTACAACAATAGCGATCGATTGGTACTGTTGATTAACGATATATTGGATATGGATAAAATCAACGCCGGCAAGATGGATTTCCAGATGCTGCCGATGGAAGTCATATCGCTAATCGATGACGCCATCGAGGCGAACAAGGGATATGGCGAAGAATACGGGGTTTCGTTCGTCCGGCTGGGCCTTGAAGAGCCGGCCCTGGTGCTGGGCGACAAGGATCGTCTGATGCAGGTTATGTCAAACCTGATGTCAAACGCCGCCAAGTTTTCGCCCGAAGGAGAGACCGTGGAACTGTCGGTCAGCCGTCGTCAGGACCTTATCCGTGTCGCCGTCAGGGACAAGGGACCGGGTGTTTCAGATGAATTCAAGGCCGATATATTCGAGAAATTTTCCCAGGCCGATTCTTCCGACACCAGACAAAAAGGCGGCACCGGGCTGGGCTTGTCTATCACCAAGGCAATTGTCAAACGGCACGGCGGGACCATCGGTTTTGATAGTCGGGCCGGCAGCGGCGCGACTTTTTATATCGACCTTCCGCAACTGGAGCGGCCGCCAGAGGTCTCGCCGCCGTCGGCGAACGACGACGGCAAGCCCCGTATTCTCCATGTCGAGGACAACGAGGATGTCCGCCGGGTGATCGCCGCCCTGTTGGCCGGCACCGCCCAGGTTATTACCGCCGGGTCCATTGGCGAAGCCAGGGACTTACTGCGGCGGCAGGAATTTGATCTGGTCATCCTGGATCTGATATTGCCGGACGGCGACGGCGAAACCCTGCTGCCGCTGCCGGCCAGGCCGGGCCGGTCGCGAACTCCGGCAATCGTGTTCTCGGTCAATGATGTATCGCCACGGACGACGACCGGCATCAAGGCGGTGCTGGTCAAGTCGCAAACCAGCAACGAACATTTACTGCAAACTATCCGTGCGGTGATCGAGGCCGGGATGGCAAATTCACATCAAGAAGAATAGTTCATTTATTTTAAATAATAAAATGACCCAGTTTCTTCATTTTACCCGGTTATAGTTGCCGGGTGTAGACCCAGGTATCGTCGTCGGACAGGTGGGCCTGCCAGGCGTAGCCGCCGTCGGTGAAGCTTTTCAGGTCCTCGGGTAGTTTCAGGCGGTTGACTATCATGTACCGGGCCATCATGCCGCGCGCCCGTTTGGCGAACAAGCCGAGTATCCGGGCCTCACCGTTTTTTACTTCCTTGAAAACCGGGGTAATGACCCGGCTTTTCATTTGCTTGCGGCGCGCCGCCTTGAAATATTCATTCGAGGCCAGGTTGATGACCGCCGCCTGCCGGTCGCCGGCGGCGGCTTCGTCGATTGCCCCGGCCAGTCGGTCGCCCCAAAATTGATAAAGATCGGCGCCGCGCGCGGTGTTCAGCCGACGGCTCATTTCCAGCCGGTAGGGCTGGATAAGGTCGAGCGGCCGCAGCATGCCGTAAAGCCCGGACAAAATCCGCAGATGATTCTGGGCGAAGGCCAGGTCATCGGCGCTCAGGGTTTTGGCGTCGAGACCGACATAGGTATCGCCATTGAAAACCAGCACCGCCTGACGGGCATTGGCGGTGGTAAAAGGCGTCGAGAAGGCCCTGAAGCGCCGAAAATTAAGTTCCGTAAGCTTGTCGCTAAGTTTCATCAGGCGCTGCAATTCGGCCCGGCTCAATTTCCGCACCGATTCCACCAATTCCTCGGAATCTTCCAGGAACCGTGGCTGGCTGTGCGGCAAATCGACCGCCAGATCGCTGAAATCAAGTTTCTTGGCCGGCGAAATCAGGGCAAGCATGGACGCGTGCCTCCGTTGATGGTTCAATATTGGAATGGTTTTAACAACTTATCCAGGACGTCACAACCGGAGCGGTTTCATGAGCGAAAAAATTACCATGACCAGAGCGCAATGGCGGGCCCGACTGACCCCGGAGCAATTCGCCGTGTGCCGCGATAAGGCAACGGAACCACCCTTCAGCGGCAAGTACGACGGCGCCGACCTGAACGGCGTATATGTCTGCGTGTGCTGCGCCCAGGAATTGTTTGGATCGTCCGCCAAGTTCGATGCGGGCTGTGGCTGGCCCAGTTTTTCGCAGGCCATCAACCAGGATAGTACCCATCAACGGCGGGATTCCAGTCTCGGCATGAACCGTACTGAAGTCGCATGTTCGCGCTGCGGCGCGCATCTTGGCCATGTTTTCGACGACGGTCCGGAACCGACCGGCCGGCGCTATTGCATCAATTCGGTGGCGCTGGATTTCAAGGATGAATAGTCGGGCCGGATGCGCTAGATTTCACGGATGAACAAAATAGTCATCGTCGTTTTTTTCGCCCTGGCCCTGGCCGGATGTGCCGGCAATGGCGCATCGGGGCCGCCCAAGGTTGTCGAGCAGCCCCGCCATTTTGATTTCGACAAGGCGGTCGCCGATATAAAAGCGGGCGGGGCTGCCATCGATAGTGGGGATTTTCCGGGCGCCATTCGGTCGCTGCAAGCCGGCCTTGTGCTGTGGCCGGCCCATCAGCCGGGCTGGGCGGCGCTGGCCCGGGCGTACCGGATGGGCGGCGATGAGCGGGGCGCCAACTATGCCGGATATTTCGCCGAACGCATTGAATGGGCCAATTCCCTGCACGGAACGACCGCCGCCAATGCCTTCGACAACATCGCCCTGATCGATGCCGAAAAACCATTTGCCGACCGCCGCGTCGTGCAAACGGCGGCCCTGCTGTCGGCCTTCTACCGGCAGGGCGAGGCCAGACTCAGGGGCATTCAGGCGGCCGGCTTCGAGGCTCGGCAAACCTTCGGCCAGCGCTACCTGATCTACCCGGTGGCGGTCGCCACCGGCGGCCTGGTCGTTTACCAGTTGATGCGGGCGGCCGGTTTCAATTAATCGTCGAAAATGCCGTATCCCGGTGAAAATTTCAGATCCAGTCCCAGATATTCGCGCAATGCCGCGCCATCGGAAAATTCTTTCGGTTCTATCTGCCGACCCCGGTCATGGCCGTCGGCAAAGCCATCGGTAATACGAATGTGGCCATCGCCGATCACCACCCGCCGATGCAGCGGTTTGCCGTGGCCGCAATGCCGGCCTTCGAAGCGATCCGTGGAAAAGCCTAGACATTGCGCCCTGGCCCGATCCTCAAGCCGGAACATACCCAGTTTCAGGCTGGCCGGTTCACCCTCGCCGCCGACCGGTACGAAGTGGGCCCTGGCCGAACGGTAGGCGTCGCGGAGCGGTGGCGACGCAGTATAAACGCCGGTCCCGGGATCGGCGATCCAGTCCTCGCCATCGATATTCAATTCGACCGCCAGTTGATCGTTATGGGCGTGGCCGCCGTTGCCGTTCTGGCCGATTGGACCGCAACGCACGGACAGGAAAAAACGCGGCGAGCGCCAGCCGTACAGGCCGAAATCCGGATAGCCGAAGGCGGTAATCCCGCCAAGTACCGATTCATCCGGTGGCGTTATTATGATATCGCCGGTAACGTTCAGGGGGCAGGGGTCCGCCGAAACCTGGAAACGATTCAGGGCCGCCGGTTCGCCCGCCGCCGGCATCGTGACCCCGCCCGCCAGCAATGAAACGACATAACCCGCGAAGGCCGTTTCCGGCCCGGCGAAGGCGGCCAGGTCGGGCCGCCCGAACAGGCCGTCGATGGCGCCGACCAAGGCCCGGTGATCGAGTTCCGGCGACGGACACAGCTTGAACAGGTGGCCACTGTCGTTATCGCCGATCTGCACGACCCGACCGTTCGGCTTGGTCGCGTGCATGGAAAATTCGGCCATTCGTTGCAGCCGTTCGAACCGGCCCGGCGGCAATTCCCGCCCCATCCCCAGCAACAGCGCCGTGCCATAGACCGCCATTTCCGCCGACAGCAGGTGATAGCCGGTCGAGGCCTCGAAATTGGCCCCGTCGCCGGTGAACTGGCGTTCGATCTCGGCGATGAATTCGGGACCGGCGAATTCAAGCCAGCCGTCGCGTTCCGCCGACGGCGGCGAGTAGGCCCCGACGAACAGCAGGCCGACAAGGTCGGCAAGGTAATGATTGCCGCGATGTTCTCCGTCGTTTTCCAGATTGGCGAATATATGGCGGCCATGGGCAATGACCAGCGCGTCGAATTCGCGCTCGAACGGCGCGTCGAATTCTCTGGCCATCAGATCACGGGCCAACAGCATGTTGGCGATGCGGATCGCCACGTCCATGGCGCACATCCAGTTGACCCCATAGCCGGGTGGATTGGCGGCGGCGAAGTCCAACACCTGATTACGGAACTCGTCGGCCCATCGGCCGGTCGGCTCGGCCAGATCGCAACACGCCAGCCACGGCAGATGCTGGCAGCGGGCCAGTTCCCAGGGAACCTTGACATCTACCCCTGGCCGGTGCCCATAGGGCAGCGATCCGGACAGTCGGTCAGCCGGCCAGCGATAACCGGATTTAAAATCGACCCGCCAGTCGATAGGCCGGTATGACGGGTCGATCAGCCGACGAATGGCGGCGGCGCGGCGGCGATTACCCGGCGACAGGTTCGCCGGATCGCCAGTCGCCTCGACCACGATCGGGCCGGACCCAAGCAGATCGAAGCGATGCGCCAGCACCGGCTGACAAAATTCTTTCACAGTCTCCGGCAGCCGCCCGGCGTCCACCGGGCCGAGCATGCTGACCATCGGCGCCGGCCCGGCGGCCAATGGCGCGTAGCTTTCGCGATGCCGCCATAATACCTGACGCAGCCGCGACCGGATAATTTTGCCCATGTACCGGGTGGCCTTGCCGGCGACCGCTTGCGGCGACAGGCCGAATGCGTATCGCGCCAGATGTAACAGGCTCATGGGCTGGATGCCTCCGCCAGTATATCTTCAAGCGCCGCCGCCTGCCGCGACCACGAATAGGCGGCCAGCCGGTTTTTATCGGGCGTCGGGTAATTGCCGGCTGCGATGGAACGCATGGCGGCCGTGACTTCGGTCGCCGTATCGCAGGAAAAAAGCGGCGCGTTGATATCCCTGGCGATACCCCGGCATTCCGCCGTTCCCCCCGGCAGGCAGATCACCGGCCTGCCGCTGGCCATATAGCCGCCGAACTTGTGATGATACAGCATGGGCGGGTGCCGTGGTTCCAGGATGACCGTCGCCCGGCCCAGCAACGGCGCCAGTTCCTCAGGCTCCAGCCAGTGCCGGACCACCACCTTGCAGCGCCCGCCCATGGTTGCCAGGACGGTCTCCGCCAGCCGGTAATCGTTGCCGAAATAACATATCTCGACCGGTTCGCCGGGCGGTTCCCGATCCATCCAGGCGACTACCCCTTCGACCATGACGGCGAGCGCCCGACCGTCATAAATGCTGCCGGAAACGACTATGCGGAATTGATCATTCGCGACTTCTTGCGGTTTCCCGAAGCCGCTGTATATGACCCTTGCAGGGGCCCCGAATCGCCGCGTCACAAGTTCGGCATGGCTTTGCGACAGGGCCGTGAACCGGGCCGCGCCGGCATAACGCCCGGCCAGCCAGCCCCGAAGCGGGTAGGGAATGTAATGATCCCAATTGTCCTTCACATCGGCGACCCATGGGCAACCGGCCAGCGCCGCCAGGCCGCGAGCGATATTCCAGGCGTCGGTATTGCCGAAGGTGGCCCAGACCACATCCGGCGCGAATTCCGCGGCCAGCATGTGAACCGCCGGTCCCGCCGCCCGTCGCCAGTCGTTGAAAACGCCGCCCCGTATCAAATATTCGGCGGCGACCACGGCCTGGGACAATCCGCCCGGCAGGCGCCCCCGGCGCAGTCGTTCAAGCAACGGCGCCGGCATCGGTTTGCACGGCAACAGATAGGGTTTCGAGAAGTCGTGGGCGGCCAGGCGGCGTCGGTGGTCGGCTATGGAAACGTTTGTGTGACCCGTGCCCAGGGGGCCGCTCAGCACTACAATCCGGTGTCCCTTTTCGGCCATGGCCTCGGCGAACGAACCCATGCGAAGCGCGCAAACGTGATCCATTTGCGGATGGCAATGATTGACGAACACCGCGCGCATGATCAGGTCGCCCCCTCGCGCAAGGCCGGCAAACGGGGCTGCGATCTGACGCGATCGACAAAATGCCGCCGCCACATTTCATCGATAAAGGGTTTCCAGATGCTGCCCGCAAGGCCATCCTCGCCGTCTCGCAACCGTCGCAGCGCCCGCCGCCACCAGGGCGCGTACCAGACGCCCCGACCGCCAAAGCCGGGGTCGTTGAACAGCGCTTCCGCCGCGCCATACAGGCGGTTACGCAGCCAGTCGGCCTGGGGCGGCAGGAAACCCTGCTTGTTCCAGCGAAGCCGCACCGGTTCGGGCAGGACGCCGCGCATGGCCTGCCGCAACAGCCGCTTGGTCTCGGCCCCGCCCATCAGATATTCCGGCGGCAGGGCCGCCACCAGTTCGGCTATCCGGTGATCGCAGAACGGCAGCCGGACTTCCCGCGAGTGAGCCATGGAATTTCGGTCGCCGTAGCGCAGCAGGGTCGACAGAAAGCCCATCCTGTCCCGCCCCAGCACCGTGTGCAGGTCGGTCGATTGATTGACATCCATTCTGTCCGAGACCAGTTTTCCGGCCAGGCCGGGCGCTACCCCGAAGGCCATGTCGCTGCCCTGGTTGGCGGCGCGGGCCAGCGCCAGGCGGACGGTCCAGGGCAGTCGATGCTTCCATTGCTGATCGGCCAGCGCCAGCGCTCCGGGATAGCGTTCCCGGATAATCCGTTCTTCCCCGTCCACCTTGTCGCCCTCACGGCGGCGGGTCGCCAGATATGATGCGAAGTACTGCTCGTAGCCGGCAAGAATTTCATCGCCGCCCTGGCCGTCCAGCAGCACCGTAACGCCGGACCCGGCGGCCAGCCGGAAGACGCACCATTGGGCATATTGGCTGGCGCTGTCGACCGGCAATTCGTTAAGCCACATGAAGTCGTCAATTTCATCCAGGAACGCCGCCGCGTCAGGCGTTGTTTCATGGCCGGTCAGGTCCGCCGCCGCGATGATTCTGGCCGCCCATTCGCCTTCGTCGCCCGGGCTGCCGGGAAATCGTCCGGTAAATACATGATAAGGATCATCCGGTCCGGAGATTTGCCGCGACAGCATGGCGATGGATCCGGAATCCAGCCCGCCCGACAGGCACGATCCGACCGGGACATCGCTGCGCAGACGCAGACGCACCGAATCGTGCAGCAAATGGCGCAGTTCTGCGGAGGCTTCCGGCAGGCTCATTCGGTCCTGACTGCCGGCCTCGGGAGCCCAGTAAACCGTCGTTTTCCAGGACAGATCATCCAGGTCGAGCAGCAGATATTCGGCTGCCGCCAACTGGTTGATGCCACGAAACACGGAGTCGCGCTGATTGTCGAAACCATGGGCCGGATTATCGAGAAAATTCAACAGCCGGGTCTCGTCGATATCGGGCGCGACGCCTTCCAGGGCGAACAGCGCCTTGTATTCCGAAGCGAAAGCGAATACTCGCGGGTTCGAGATAAACAGCAGCGGCTTTTCGCCGAAGCGATCCCGCGCACAGAAGATGACATTGCGGACCGGGTCGTGAATGGCAAAAGCGAACATGCCGTTGAAGGATTGCAGGCATTCCTCGCCCCATACCCGATAGGCTTCCAGCACCACTTCGGTGTCGCTGTCGCCCCTGAAAATGCTGCCCAGGGATTTTAGCCGGTCCCGCAGTTCCCGGTAATTGTACAGTTCGCCGTTATAGGTAATGCAAAATTTTCCGTCGCCGCCGGTCATTGGCTGGGCGCCGCGTTCGCTCAGGTCCAGGATGGCCAGCCGCCGATGGCCGAAACAGGATTTCCGGTCAGCCGCCGACCATAGACCGCAACCATCCGGCCCCCGATGAACCATCAGGTCGGTCATCGCCCGCACGGCGTCCGTATTAACCGCCGAAAGGCCGGCGATGCCCGCTATTCCGCACACGGTTCTGCTCTCTTGCCGGTGATCCGTTCAAATTCGCTTATCAATCGCTCGACGTGACCTTCCCATTCGAAGGTTCCGGTACAGCGCCGGACGCCGTTTTCAGAAATTGTCCGGCGCAGCGCCGGCGAGGCGTCGAGCCGAACGATCTGGGACACTGCCGAGGATATGGACAGGGGGTCGAAGTAGACGGCGGCATCGCCACAGACCTCGCGATTAACCGGTCGTTCGGCGAGCACGATGGGCATTGCGGAATCCATGGCTTCGACCAGCGGATGGCCGAAAGTCTCGGCCACCGAGGGAAAAACAAAAACGTCATGTTCGCGGTACAGTCCGGGGATGTCTTGATAGGGAACGTGGCCAATCAGTTCGACCTGGCCCCGTTCCATGCCTTTGCCCAGCAGGAAGCGGTCTTCGTCGCTGCCGGAAAAAGCCGTCAGACTATCCGGTTCTATGGTTATGCTCAATTTGGTGTCGATACCCGATTTGTTTAACCTGGCGACTACCTCGGCCATCATGCCGGGCCTTTTATGGGGGTAGTATTCGGAAACATAAAGCAGCCGCAATACCCCGTCGCTACGCCATTGGCGTTTGGATTCCGAAGCCTTGAAAAGGTCCAGCCGGGTGCCGTACAGATTGCAGAAGATCTTGTCGTTCAGATCGGGAGACCAGGACGACAGGGATTCCTTCATCGCTTCCGTCGGAACCATTACGGAATCCGCAGCCCGCATCGAGGCCATAATCAACTTGCGCCGCGCCATCCTGGATAGGGCGGCGCGAACGCCCTGTCCCGGCGCGATATTGGTGATGTAATAAGGATCGAACAAGCCACCTTCGCGAACCAGAAGAAGCTGCGGCACGCTCAACGTCATCACCCCGAAGTTGGCCGACGAAAACAGCAAGTCGGGTTTTTCCCGGGCAATCACCCGCCGCCAAACCGTCTGTTCCCACAATAGCCGGTAGATCGGTCGCATCCGGTTGGCCCGTAAACGCAGTACCCGGGCCGAATCCGGGGCCGGAAATTCCGGCGGCACGGCGAATGTCGCATCCAGGCCGCGGGCCGCGAACGACCGCATCAGGTTCGACGTATAAGTGACAATTCCGCCCATCTTCGCCGACAGGGCGTTAACCAGAATTTTCATATCCGGGGTCCGTCTTCCATCAGTGAACGGAGCATGCGGCGGATGTTCCTCTCATGGCTTAGTCCCAATTCCAGAACCCGCTGTCGACCGGCCCGGGCGATTTGCTGGCGGCTTTCGTCGCGGCCCGACCAGTATCGGCAGACCGCTATCAGTTCTTCGTCCGACGACCAATATACGGCCTCGCGGTCTTCGCGCAACAAGGCGGATATTTCCGGGTTGCGCTGATGCGCCATAAAGCCGCCACATGCCGGAATTTCAATCGACCGACAGGTTTGCAGGTCACGATTGGCCTTTCGCAGAAAGCCCAAATTAATCTGGCTGGCGGCGATGACACGGGCGAAATCATCATTGTAGACGGGCCGGTTTTCAACCTTCAGATTATCATCGATACCGATCATATGGCCCCAGCCGTTGCCCCAGACGCGGACCGTCATGCCGGCCCCGGCCAGGGCCAGCAGGCTCTGCGCGCGCGGCTGCTCAAAGGTGCCGATGAAACTTATCGCCGCACCGAACCGGTCAAGCTGTTCGTTATCCAGCGTCATTGGCCTGTGCAGGGCCGGGCTATAACTGTTATCGACAAATAATACTTTAGCGGCCCCGCGAGACGGCATTTCAGCGGGCGCGGCATTAAAGGACTTGGTGGTGACCCACAGATCAAACAGCGGAATTGCCCGGTCCAGCCAGCGCGAGCGGTGGCGCGGGTTAAGCATATCGTCTTCGCAGTACCAAAGTATTTTAATATCCGGATTTATTTCCCTGGCCCGCCGTAAAGTCGCCGCCCGAACCATCTTTGCCGCTTCGACCCATATGATATCCAGGCCGCCGGCGACGGCCGCCAGAATGCCCCGGTTGGCCTTCGCCGGGTCGCCGGGAAGGCGCACCCGGTGCGCCACCCGCCGCACCAGACCCGGCGGGGTTTCATAGGTCCAGCCGGGCGGCGTGGTCGGGACGGTCGTGACTCGATGACCCATTTCGGCCAAGGTGTTGGCGCGCTGGACCGTGCGCGAGCTTTCGAAGGTTTCGCCAACCACGGCGATCCTGTAGCGGCTAACCATTACCGCCCCCTGTCAGATATTCGATGGCCGCCCCGAGGCCGGTCAAATCCTGATCGAAACCCCAGTTATCGATGCGTGACCGGGCCGCCCGGCCCATGGCCCCGGCATTTTTCAGGCCATGGACCAGGGCGCGGGCCAGGCTATCTGCATCCCCGGCGGCGAACACGACGCCGCAATCCGGGCCCACCAGATCGGCGGCGCAGCCGACTTGGTCGCTGACGACAACCGCCGTCGAACAGGCCATCGCCTCGTTGACCGCCAGTCCCCACGGTTCGCGCACCGACGGCAGCACGAACAGTTCGGCCATGTCATAAAGCGCCGGTAATTCCCGTTGATTGCGAAACCCCAGAAACGCCGCTTGCGGCGCCAGGGCGCGCAGGGATTCCAGCATTTCGCCATCGCCTACGAATACCAACTGCGGCGGCAGGGGGCCGAAATCGGCCCGTTGGAAAGCCTTCGCCAGCAGGTCGGGCCGTTTCCTTCGCAGCAGTTTTCCGGCATACAATAGCACCGGTCGATCGGGATCCAGCCCAAGCGAAATTTTATAGTCACGACGTTCGGCGCGGCGGTTTTCCGCGGCCATGCCGAAGCGCTCGTTGTCGATGGCGTAGGGGGTCGGGAACAGCCGCTCGGGGGATATTCCACGGGCCAGATAGTATTTTTCGTTGGCGCTGCCGATGGTCAGAAAAGCGCTGCAACGAAGAAAAACCGAATGCAGATACCGGCGTTTGATAAATCCCCGCAAACCCGGCCCGTCGGGCATGGCCAGATCATTGTTTTCGGCGCGCATCAGGACCGGTCTGCCGGCCCGCGATGCGTGCCTGAGCGCCCGGCGCATCACCGGCGTTTGCCAGCCGTGCAGCCAAAGGATATCGCAGTCATTTATTTCCCGTTCCAGTCCGGTTTCGGCCAGCGAGATGTTGTCATAGCCATCTCTTAGCGGGATATCCCACTGGATTTCCCGTTCGAATCCGGGGTCATACAGCGGCGCCGGGGAAGAGTCGTTTTCGAACACTACCCGCAGCGATACTCCGGCCATTTTCGCGATCCGCTGCAACAGCGGCGCCTGATACTGAATGGCATGGGAAACCAGATACAGCAGCTTCACGGTCATGGCCGTTCCCGCCATACCGCCTGCCAGGCCTTCGATAATTGCGACGCGAACACAGCATGGCTGAAATCATCCGCGACCTTGTCCCGCGCGTTCCCGCCAAGGCGGTTCCGCAAGGTCCGGTCGCCAATAATCCGGTCCAGCCTGTCGGCAAACATGACGCTGTCGAAGTCGCATAAATATCCGGTATCGCCGTCGATGACATAATCCTGCGGCCCGCCGCAGCGGGTGGAAACCACCGGGACGGCCGATGCCATGGCCTGCAATCCGGCGATATTAAGGCCTTCCTGGAAGGACGGGATGGCGAAAACATCAATGGCGCGAAAGAACTCCGCCAGCCCGTCATCGTCGAGCCAACCATGCCAGCGCACCCGTTCCGAAATACCCTTGCGAAGCGCCAACTGCCGCAATTCCGCCGTCGCCTGGCCGGTCATATGCAATTCGACATCGCGGCCCCGCCCGAGCAAAACCGACAGGGCATCGAACAGCAGGGGCAAGTTCTTGCGCGGATCGCCGGCCCTTCCGGCGAAACCGATAACCCCCGGTGCCGGCGCCGGCGGTCGGCAGGCGTCGGTGTCTATCGGTATGGGCAGTCGGGTGAAGCGATTTTCCAGGCCACCGGCGGCTATCAGGGTTTTTTGGGTATAGTCGCTAATCGCCATAAAGTAGCCCGGGCCGCGCAGGATGCGCCGTTCCATTTTTCGTTGCACCGGGCCGATCAGCAAACGATCGACAAGCCGCCGCGGCGGCGGCATGGCGCGGCGGCGGTCGACCCGGTCTTCGATCATCGTGCTGGCGCACCAGACCAGATGTGGAAGCCCCATACGGCTGAGCGGGTTGGAGACCAGGACCGTGCCGCCGACTGCTATATGGCGGTCATGGGAAGTTATTACCCGTGTCCAGCGCGGCGACGGCAGGTAATAGGTAAATTCCAGTTCCGGCAGGGCGCAGCCGACGGCGAGCGACGGGAAATCATCGAAACACCGACCATCGGAAACCGCCGCCCGCCGCCCGAAAGCCGTTTGCCAGCTTGTCGCGACCAGATCCGGATGATCGCTGTAGGTGGCGTAATAAGCGACCGTTACCGCGTGACCCAGGCCGCGCAGGTGGCGGGCCAGGAGCCGCGCCTTGTAGGGTACTCCGCCGGCAAACGGGGGTATGGTGACGAGCAGAACCCGGGCCATTATCGCCGGTCCCCGGGAATCCCCATAATCGACCGGAATACGGCCCGTGTTTCCTCGGCGGTCCGTTCCCAGGTAAATGTGACGGCCCGTTTGACGGCCAAATCCGAGAGCGATTTGCTGATACCATCGTCTTCCAGCAGGGTGATGATTTTTTCCGCCATGTCTTCCGGTTTTTCCGGATCGAACATCAATCCGGCGTGACCGACAATTTCCGGCATGGCGGCGCAGTCGGAACACGCAATGGGGGCTCCTTCGGCCATCGCTTCGAGCAACGGATTGCCGAAGCTCTCGATCAGCGACGGGAACACGAAAACGCGGCAATCACGGTACAACCGGTGCAACTCGTCGGTTTCGACGCGACCCAGGAAGTGGATTCTATCGGCCAGCCCGTGTCGCTCGATAATCGTCCCAAGTCGTTTCATATAGTCGCTGTCGATAACCTGCCCGGCGATCATCAGATCGATTTCGGGATGACTTTCGACGACACGGGCAAAGGCCGGAATCAGGGTGTGAAAATTCTTCTGAACATAAATATCGGAAACCGCCAGCACGAAAGGCCGGCCTTCGGGCGGGCCGGTTCGTGCGCTGCGGCGAAAACTGGTGCCGTGATAGACCACATCGATCTTGTCCTGAAAATAATTCAACAGGCCGAAGGTCAGGTCTTTTTTCGCGTAGTTAGAAACCGCGATGGCCTTTTTCGCGCTAAATACCGAGGCCAGCGTCGCCAGCCCCAGGCTGAGCCAGTAGAACTTTTCGAACAGCCGGCTCTCGACCTTGATGACCGACACCGCGTTGCGCAGCAGGATAACGTGATTTTTGGCCATAAGCGGCCCGAAATTGGCCGGCGAGAAGACGATGTCGGCGGCCATTTCGCGGATCAATACCGGCACCGCCAGTTGCTCCCACGCCAGGGTCGACAGGCTGCCCTGTTTGTAATCGAACAGGTGTGGTCGAATGTTTTCGTCTATCGGGTAAAACAGGGGGAACTGGTCCCGATGCAGAAACAGATGGACCTCCAGTCCTTCCAGCCGGGCCAGCCGGGGCACCAGTTCCCGAATGTAGGTCAGGCCGCCGCCACTTTTGGCGTGAATGCCGTTGACGACCACCCGAATCGGTTTGTTCGGCTTCGGGGAACCGTCGCTTCCGGGACTGGGTAGCGGGTTTTCTGTCGGAATAGTCAGCTTCCCTTTTTTTGGTTTTCCCCCGGCGGAACACCGCCATTGCCGCACTATAACAAAATTACCGGTAACAACAGTGTTTTCCGATCGGCAGTGGCCTCTCATTGTGATTCGATATCCGTCGCCGGGGCCTAACGGTTTTTTTCCGCGATCACCTGGGCCAGGATGGAGACGGCTATTTCAGCCGGCGTCCGGGAGCCGATATCGAGACCGATGGGGGCGTGAATGGCCCCGAGATCTTCGGCGTTCCAGCCCATTTTCAACAGCCGTTGCGAACGACTGGCGTGGGTTTTACGGCTGCCCAGGGCACCGATGTAAAAGGCCTTTGATTTAAGCGCCAGGTTCAACGCCATGTCGTCGGGTTCGGCGTCATGGGTCAGGGTGACAATGGCGCAGCGGCGGTCGGGGCGCAGGTCGGCCAGGGCCTTGTCGGGCCATGTCTGGATCAACCGGCATTCCGGGAACCGCTGTTCGCTGGCGAAGGCCGGCCTGGGGTCGATGATGGTGACGTCGAACCCGGCGGCCCTGGCCATTGGCGCCAGCACCTGGGCGATGGCGACCGCGCCGATAATGAACATCCGGTAATTGGCGGCCAGGGGATCGATCAGCAATTCCCGTCCGCCATCGCTGATATGCACCGCCCGACCGTTGCCGAGCGCCTTGTTTGCGGCATCGATTACATCGGCGCCGAAATCTCCCTGGCCAAGCAAGTCCCAGTTCAGATTTCCCAGGTCGACAATCCTGACCACCGGTCGCGGCCCCGATAATACCGCCAGCAACCGTTTATCGACCGCTTCGACCAGGACCCGGATGGCGCCGCCGCAGGCCAGTCCCGCCGCCGCCCCCTGTTCATCGGAAATACCGTATTCGAGCACCTCGAAGCCGCCGTCGCGGATAATCTCCAGCGCCTCGGAAACGACCGAGGTCTCAATACAGCCGCCCGACACACTGCCGGCGAAGGCGGCCTTGCCGTTGACCGCCATCTTGCTGCCCGCCGGGCATGGCGATGAACCCCAGGTTTCGACCACCGTGGCCATTACCGTAGCCTGACCTTCTTCACCCCAGGCGATCAATTGCCGGGTCGCCGAATCGATCGCATCGTTATTCATTTCACGGCTCCTTGCGCGGCCAGATAATATGGCGAAAACAGTTGAAAACAGATATGGCCGCAACCGGCCCACTATAATATCTTTCGGGTACTGGTTGATATGGGGGAATTCGGCATGGATGCGAGCAACCGCGAGGACGATTCAGTCGCCGAAATGTCGGAACGTCTGCTTGGAGCCGTGCACGCCCTGGCGATGCAACTTAACCCGCGCAATATCTCCCCCGGCCCGGTAACCCTGGACAGTATCCTGGACCGCGATCTGGGCTTCGACAGTCTGGGCCGGGTCGAATTGCTGGTCCGGCTTGAACGAACCTTCGATTTAACGCTGGCCGAACAGGTCCTGATGAACGCCGAGACGCCGCGACAACTGTTGCATGCCATCCTTGGCGCCGGCGGGCGGGCGGTGCGCCGGTTGCCACCCGCCGCCGAACTGCTGACGCTTGGCGAGGCGGCGGCGCCGCATGACGCGATGACGCTGCCCGGCGTTCTCGACTGGCATGTCTCGGCCCATCCGGACCGCCCCCACATCCGGCTGTACAGCGATGACGACGATGGAGAGATTATCACCTATGGCGATTTGGCCGATGGCGCCCGGGGGATAGCCGGGGGGTTGCAGGGACTGGGGCTGACCTGCGGCGAGGCGGTGCTGATTATGCTGCCCAGCGGGGCGGACTATTTTTTCAGTTTCATGGCCGTCCTGCTGGCCGGTGGCGTACCCGTGCCGGTCTATCCGCCGGGCCGCATCGGCCAATTGGAAGAACACCTGCTGCGGCATCTTGCGATCGCTGAAAACTGCCGGGCCAGAATCATGATCGCCATGCCAGAGGCGGCGCGGTTTTCACAATTGCTGCGCCGCCGGGCCGGCGGTTTGCGCCATATCCTGACGCCCGCAGAAATTCGCGCCGAAGGCACGGACGGCCTACACCCGCCAGTCCTGAAAACCGAAGATACGGCATTGCTGCAATATACCTCCGGCAGCACCGGCGACCCCAAGGGGGTGGTGCTTAGCCATGCCAACCTGCTGGCCAACATCCGGGCCATGGGAAGCGCGCTAGAGGCTTCTTCGAAGGACGTTTTCGTAAGTTGGCTGCCGTTGTATCATGACATGGGGCTGATCGGGGCGTGGCTGGGCAGCCTGTATTATGCGGCCCATCTGGTGGTGATGTCGCCGCTGGCATTTATCGCCCGGCCGGGTCGCTGGCTGACCGCCATTCACCGCTATGGCGGAACCATCTCGGCGGCGCCCAATTTCGCTTATGATTTATGTGTACGGCGACTGGGTGAAGAGCAGACCGGCGACCTGGACCTGAGTTCCTGGCGGTTGGCCATGAACGGCGCCGAGGCGGTCAACCCGGATACCATGGAACGTTTCACGGGGCGGTTCGCGGCCAATGGTTTCCGGCCCGAAACAATGTTTCCCGTTTACGGACTGGCCGAAAATTCGGTCGGCCTGGCCTTTCCGCCATTAAACCGGGCGCCGCTGATCGACCGTGTCGAGCGTGCCGCGTTGATGACCGGCGGGTACGCCCGGCCGGCGGCGGCGGGCGATTCGACGGCGTTGCGGTTCGCCGCCTGCGGCCGCCCGTTGCCGGGTCACCAGATTAGGGTAGTCGATGCGGCCGGTCTGGAATTGCCGGATCGTCGCGAAGGAAATATCCAGTTTCGCGGTCCCTCGGCGACCGGCGGCTACCTGCGGGCCGCCGACCAGAACAGGGAAATGTTCCACGGTCGCTGGCTGGCGTCCGGCGACAAGGGATATATCACCGATGGCGATATCTACATTACCGGTCGTGACAAGGACATAATCATTCGCGCCGGGCGCAATATCTACCCTCAAGAGGTCGAACTGGAAGTCGGCAAGATCGACGGTATCCGCGCCGGCAACGTCGCCGTGTTTGGCGGCGTGGATAAAAAAAACGGTACGGAACGGCTTGTGGTGCTGGCCGAAACCCGCAAAAACGATCCGGAAGTCCAAGCCAAACAACGGGCGCGGGTAATAGCCATCGTCACCGGCCTGACCGGCGGCCCGCCCGATGATGTGGTGCTGGCGCCGCTAAACACGATACCGAAAACATCAAGTGGAAAAATCCGCCGGGCCGCCGGTCGCCGGATATATGAAGACGGCAAAATCGGCGAAGCCGGGCGGGCGGTGTGGTTGCAGGTGGCACGGTTGATCATCGGCGCGGCGTTGCCGCAACTAAGGCGCGGCCTGGAATTTGCCGGCTCGGCGCTTTATGCGGCGGGGTGCCTGGCCCTGTTCGGTTTTTCGGCGCTGTGCCTGTGGGTCGTGGTGATGATATTGCCGGTGGAACGCTGGCGCTGGTCGTTGGCGCAAACGACAATTAAAGTCCTGATGCGAATATGCGGCATTCCGATGATCCTGCGCGGCGCCGAAAACCTGCCGCCGACGGATGCTCCCTGTGTCTATGTAAGCAACCACCAAAGCTACATCGACGCCCTGGTCATGCTGGCGCTGCTGCCGGTTCGGACCCGCTTCGTGGTCAAGGTTGAACTCCAGCGCGGCTTCTTTCTGCGTACCCTGCTCAGGCGCTTCGATACATTGTTTGTCGAACGCTTCGACAACGCCAAGGGGGTTGCCGGCGCCCGTAGCGTTATCGAAACCGGGCGCGGCGGGCGTTCGTTGATGTTTTTCGCCGAAGGTACCTTTACCAGAATGCCGGGCCTGCTGCCATTCCGCATGGGAGCCTTCGAAACGGCGGTGGCGGCGTCCCTGCCGGTCATTCCGCTGGCCATTCGCGGCAGCCGCTCGGTGTTGCGCGGCGATCAGTTCTTCCCCCGGTGGGGGGCCGTCACGGTTATTGCCGGTCCGCCGATCAATCCCCATGGCGGCGGCTTCGAAGCCGCCATAGAGCTGCGCGACAAGGTCCGCGCCTGGATTCTGGAACATTGCCGGGAGCCGGACCTGGACCATGAACGGACGCCCCGGCCTGGCGATGAATAGGCCTTTGGGAAATTCCGGTCGCGGCTATCCGGCCCTGACTACGGCGGGCAGGTTTTATGGTCTGCTGGTCTTGCTGGTGGTCGCCCAGTTCATTATCCGGGGTTTGCTTTATCCCGCCGCACCCAGCGATGACGCCGAACAGCTTTTATTCTCGCAGGTCTTGCGATGGGGTTATGACGTGGTCAACCCGCCGCTGTACACCTGGCTGGTAATCGCCCTACAGCAGGTTTTCGGGGTTGAGAATGTGACGGTGTCGCTGGTCAAGTTTGCCGCCTATGGGATGATTTTTCACTTTCTTTATGTTCTTGGACGTCGCGCCATCGATGATGAACGGCTGGCCATACTGGCCGCCCTGTCACCGTTGTGGCTGTACTATATGGCATGGGATGCGGTGCTGTCCTACAGCCACACGGTGCTGGCGACGGCGTTGATTTTGGCCGCCCTGGCCGCCTTGCTGCGCCTCCGTGAAAACGGCAATGCGCGTTCATATTTGTTGTTCGGACTGGTCCTTGGGTTTGGCCTGTTATCGAAATACACCTTCGCCCTGGCGGCCCTGGCGATGCTTGCGGGCGGGCTTCTGTATCGTCCCTACCGGGCGGTTATCGTCAATCCCCGGATGCTGATCGCGGTGGCGGTGGCCGGCCTGATCGTGGCGCCCCATGGTTATTGGCTGGTTCAGCAATCGCATATGATTGGCGGCGCCATTGCCGGTAAATTTGAAATCGGCGGGGCCGGGGATGGATTTCTGGCGACCCGCCTTAGCGGCTTAAAAAGCGCGGTCGTCTCCGGCCTGAGCTTTATATCGCCGCTGTGGCTGGTCCTGTTGACGGTGTTCCGGAAAGCCTTTCGAGAGCGGCTGAAGGGGCGCCGTGAAATGCCGCCGCCGGCCCGATTCCTGATGATCTATCTGGTCACGGTAATCGCCTTGCTTGGCTTGTTCGTAGTGCTGTCGGGCACGACCAAAATACGGGCCCACTACATGTTCGTGCTGATGCCGCTGCCGGTTGTTTTTTTCGCCTGGCTCAGGCCTTCGCCGGAACGGTCGCGGGCGACGCAAATTTATGGCGCGACGCTGCTCGCCCTGACTGTCTTGCTGGTCGGCGGCATGGCGGTCAAGTATATAACCGAGCCGATACGTTGCCAACGCTGCCAGCTTTTGCTGCCATACCCGGAAATTGCCCGCAAAATCCGTGATGCAGGTTTCCGGGACGGTACCATTTTCGCTTACTACTTCCCCCATGATCTGGCCGGTAACCTGCGCGGCGCTTTTCCCGAAACCCGCATTGTCAGCACCAAATTTCCGACGATCACCCGCCCGCCGGGGAACCGGCCCGGACAATGCCTGCTGGTCTGGATGCCGAAACCCGGCGGTGTCATGGACGGCAACGGAATGGCGCAACTGGCCAATCGGGAACTGGCAACAAAAATTCCTCTCGGGAATCTTCCTATAAAGTCTATGGAATTTGAATTCGACCGGACCTCCGGGCGCATGGGAAAACTGAATTACATGCTGTTTGATCCGGGGCGGGGGATGTGCCGCTGACCTGAATATATCAGGCCTTTCCAACGCCGCCGTGAACGGTACTACCGTCATCGGCCGGTCGTTCGGCGGCGGGTTCTTTCAGGAACTCCTCGGGCAGCGGGAACCAGCGCAGGGCTTCGGCCTCGCCGGACAGCAGGTGGGCGGCGTCGATTGATGGGTCTTCGCAGCATCGGGACTGCACAAGAATTTCCCGGGCTTCATCAAGATAGCCGGCCAGCGCTTCCTCGCCGGCGGTTGCCGCCGCAGGTGGCGGCGGGCCCAGTACGTCCATGTCCTGTAAATCCAGCGGCGGAGTCTGGGCGGCGGCGGCGTGACGCCAAAACCCGGTGGCCGGATCGAATGTATACAGCGGCAGCAGTTTCCAGCCGTGTTCGGCGATCATGTTGACCGCCGCGATGATGTAATCGGCCATGGTGTCGGAAAAGAAATAATTGAAACCGACCCGAACCCAGCCGGGCTTAATGCCGTTGCAGCCTTCGACGATGCTTTCCTCGAAGGCCCGTGACTGGTCCAGGTCGATATCCAGCAACCGATGACCATAAGGCCCGGCGCAGGAACAGCCGCCCCGGGACTGAATACCGAACAGGTCATTAAGTACGGCGACGACGAAATCGTGATGCAGGTTTCGCTTGCCGTGGCGAATTACGAAGGAAATGATCGAAAGCCGGGGCAGGTCCGGATTGCCAAGTACATGGATGTTCGCATTGGCGGTCCAGGATTCCAGCGCCCGCCGCACCAGGGCTTCGTCTCGCCGCCCGATGATATCCGTGCCGACGCTGTCTTTGAGCGAAAAGGCCAGGCCGGCGCGGATGCTGCCGATAATGGCCGGGGTGCCCCCTTCTTCGCGCAGTTCCTGATCGGCGACGTAAACATGCTCGACGGTATTGACGTAACTGACCGTACCACCGCCGGGCCGGGCCGGAACGCGGTTGCCCATCAGCCGCCTGTGGACCACCAGCACACCCGGTGATCCGGGTCCGCCGACAAACTTGTGGGGCGATAAAAACAGGGCGTCCATGGCCGGTCGTTCGCCGGCGCCGATAACGTCGATGTCGATATAGGGCGCGGCGGCGGCGCAATCCCAGAACGATAGCGCGCCATGGTCCCGCAGCAAGGCCGATATCCCGTCCCGGTCCGATATGATGCCGGTGACATTGGAGGCGGACGAGAAACTGCCGATCAGCAGACCCCTGTCCCGGTATAGCCGTAGCTGGCGTTCCAGGTGCCGCAGGTCGATCCGGCCATCGGCGTCTTCGTCGATGGCGATGACATCGGCGATGGTTTCGCGCCATGGCAGTTCGTTCGAATGATGTTCGTAAGGCCCGATGAAGACCGCCGGCCTGTCCGCAGCGGGAATGGCGGCGGATAAATCATATTTCGAGTCCAGGTTGGCCGGGATGCGGATATTCAGGATATCGATCAGGCGGTTGACCGCCCCGGTCGCGCCGGAACCGCAAAAAATCACCGCGTAGTCATCGTCGGCGCCGACAGAACGGCGGATCAAGGCGCGTGCCTGTTCGCGGAAATGGGTTGTTTGCAGGCCGGTCAGCGAGGTTTCGGTATGGGTGTTGGCGTAATAGGGCAGCACCTGATGGCGCAGGAAATCCTCAACGAAGTCAAGGGCGCGACCGGATGCCGTATAATCGGCATAGACAATATGCCGTGGCCCGAACGGCCCAGGGAACACCCGGTCGTCGCCGATAACCGAAGTCCGGATTTTTTCGAGAAGGGCATTCCGATGGGTCAAATATTTGCTCCCCGCATTTCCAATTTGCCTGACAAAAGCGCGGTAGCGTATCATCAAGTTGGTTTCGTGGATCAAATTTTTTGTGGAATTATTCAAAATTATCGGGAGCAGAGGGCAACAGGGTGACTTGGAAGAAAAAATACAGGTCTTTCTACTACCAAAACGCACCGCAACCGGCGGACATGGTCCTGCACTGTGACAAAACCGCGCTGCTGGTCGTGGATGTGCAAAATACCTATATGACGCCGGCTAATGACCCGACCGACCGGGATCGCTGGCGACCGTTTCGGGAGCGCATGAGCGACATCGTTATCCCCAATATCGGGAAACTGCTGGAGACCTGCCGCGGCAATGGCGTCGAGGTCATGTTCGCCCGCATCGCCTGCCTGAAAAAAGACGGGCGCGACCGTTCGCTCAGCCAGAAAAAACCGGGGTGGAATTATCTTCTGATGCCGAAGGATACCGAGGAATCCCTGATCGTGCCGCAACTGGCGCCCCGTGATGACGAGATCGTCCTTACCAAAACAACCGACAGCGCCCTGACCGGAACCAACCTGCGCCTTATCCTGCGCAACATGGAAATCAGCAATGTGATTGTCGTCGGCATTTTTACCGATCAATGTATTTCATCGACCGTTCGCAGCCTTGCCGATGAAAGTTTCAACGTCGTCGTTGGCGATGATTGCTGCGCCGCCGGAACCGACGAATTGCATGTCCGGGAGCTGGAAATCATCAACATGATCTACTGTCATGTGATGTCCGCCAAAGAGATACAGGGATGTTTGGCGACGCATTGAGCGCCCGCGACCGACTGCCTTCATCGTTGGCGTACGCCGGTATTCACGGGCATTCAATTTTCGCGGGTGCTTGCAGGAAAGGCCGCTTGATGTAATTTTGATAGACCCGTTCAAAATTAATGGAAACCAGAAGCATTTCATTCGGCCCCCACTCGTAGCGTATCCGCATTCCGGCGACTTCTCCCTTTTCCAGTCGCAACAGCACCAGATGCTCCTCGATATCATCGCCAAGTTTCGCAACCCGGTACAATGTACCGCCGGCAAACTTCAATGTTCCCACGAGTTCCTTGAGCCGTTTAATAAGGCTGGTTCTGTTGGCTTCCGGCCAGCGCGTGATCGATTTTTTCAAAGAGGATTCAATTGCGGCGGCATCGTTCCCGCCAATGGCGGCGAGCAGCTGACAAGACTGCCCGACTGGCCCGGCAAGTGCCGACCCGCTTGAAAATACGACCGTAGCCACGACGGCGCACATAAGGATCCTGGAAATATTTCTCATCTTGCATCCCACTCGAACAGATCGACCGCAGCTAAGAGTAGCACATGATAAAGGGAATAGCAGATTATATCGGGCCGGTATTTTCCAAACGCAAAGACCCGGCCCGATCACCCCGAACAGGCGGTCGGACCGGGTCTTGCCTTGACCTTGCTAACTTACTGCGCCGGTCTCGTTCAGGACGTTGCGTCCCGATGCATTTTGGCCTTTTTCCGACGCGTGTATGCGCCAATACCGGCCAGCCCGGTCAGCATTATAACGAAGCTCGAAGGCAACGGCACTACCGGCGGTGCGATGCCACCGCCACCGGTATCCGTGCCCGCAGTCAGCCCGGCGAAGAAAACACCGGAATCGTATATGCTGTCAAAGGTATCGGCAATGGCCAGCACAAACGTGTGTTCCAGGAGACCGGTGTCAAGAATACCGGTAATCGCCAAATTATCGGTGATGCCGTCGTATTCCAAGGCAAATGGACTAGCGGAACCGTAATCATTGTTATTGTATAAACCGGCGGATATGGTGCCCGAATTATATGAAATCAACGAGCCGTCCGAGAATTTTGCGTAATTCACCCCATCGATGAAAAGACCAAAAATATCGGTCACATTCTGATCCGGATATTCTTCCGTGCCGAACACGAAACTGGCCGAGACGGAGGTAACGCCTGAATCAACCGTGAAGTTGAAACTCAATACGTTCTGGTCACTGGTAGTGCTCGAAGGCATGGAATTGGCGGCAAGCAAGGCCGAGAGCTGCGCATTCAAGCCGGAACCAGTTATATTGCCGTATGAGGCGCTGGTATTGGACAAAGGGACGTTGCCCGCACCCGTTGTCAGCAGCACCCCATCGGCGTTTTCTATCGTCGTCGTGCCGTTGGTCACGGAAAATCCGGAATACGTGCCGCCCTGTCCATCGCCCCCGGTATAGGCCTGGCTGCCGCTAACTATGGAAATGCCGCTGGAAGCCGCCAGGGTCGCGGCGGCAAGGGCAGCGGCGGTCGTTCCGCCGGAACTAACCGTCGTTATACTCGTCGCGTTTGCCGCAATCGTGGAAAAAACCAGTAAAACCGGTGCTATGACACCGGCGGTAGCACCCCTGAACGTAACCATGGCAACCTCCCTCTAAATTTCAGAAATAACCGTCTTGTAATACACAAAAGCAGAAACCGGCATCCGGCCTTTGGCTTCTTGTTGTTTTTACCGGCGTTTCGCTTGTCGTTGCGGCTGGAATCTGCTTTTTGAAATTTATAGTACTCCCGCTAATATCAGGTGAACCTTACAGGAACCTGACAGGTTACGGAGTTTCTCTTCATACGCGTTATTCCAGTGACTGCGGGAATAACGATACGAAGCGCTACGTGTCGATATATCCCAGCGGCAGGGCGGTGGTGTATTTGATGGTTTCCATGGCGAAGCTGGAACTGACATCGAAGATGCCCTCGGCCCCCAAGGACCAGCGCACCCGTTCGGCCTATATCTTCGGTGCCATCTGTCCGGCCCGCAGACCGGCATGGTCGTCCGAGGCGACGAATTGCACACCGCGCGAAGAGCGCCACCCCCGCTCAAGGGACCCGGGATAGAACGGCTCATCCATGCCCGGCCGTCTTCGGCACGTTGACGCGCGGCGTTCCCGCCGGCGTGTCAATGCGCTTCACTTTGACGCCATTGGTGCGGGCTAAATGTCTTTCTGCAACTTGGTATTAATAGTGCGAAAGGCCGTCAGGACGGCTTCTGCCAACCGGTCGATCTCGCTGTTTCCCATGGCGGTTGACAGGGCTCCGGAACCGGTGTGGATGGGCATGATACCAGCATCATACAAGGCATCGACTAAGGCGCTCAGGGCCTTCTGCTCGGATGCATCGGGATAGGTCTCGCGATAATTGGCCGGTGGATTGGGCTTCATGTGAATGCGGAACAGGCTCCCTGTTCCGGTGACACAGGCGGGTGCGCCGGCGATATTGATGGCTTGGGCAATGCCCTCTCGCGCCCTGTCGCCAAGGTCGTTCAGGCGGGCCACGGCCTCGTCATCGAACAGCTCCATGGCGACCCTGCCGGCGGTCATGGTGACGGGATTGGCGGAAAAGGTTCCGGAATGAGGCAGACGCAATCCCTTTTCGCCCTTCACGAACACATCCATCACGTCGTTGCGCCCGGCCAGCGCGCCGACCGGAAAGCCGCCGCCGATCATCTTGCCCATTGACGTGAGGTCGGGAGTGACGTTGAAACGCGCCTGCATACCACCAGTTTCGGTGCGAAAGGTAATAACCTCATCAAACATCAGCAACGCCCCGCTGTCTCGCGTCCATGTATGAATTTGGCGGACGAATTCCGGGTCTGCCGGGATCATGCCGATGCGGTGCGGAATGGGATCGATGAGAACGCAGGCGATATCGGATTTGTGCCGAGCCAGGATGGCTAATGCCGTTTCAGGATCATTGAAGGGAATGATGATGACGTCATCAAGCACGCCCTGTGGCGTCCCTTGAGCCAGGGGTGTCGAATTCGGTCGATTCCCCTGTCCCCAGTTTTCCGGATTTGCGGCTTGGCTGACCTCGGCGAAATCGTAAGCGCCGTGGTAACTGCCTTCAACCTTGGCGATTTTTGGCCGGTCCGTATAGGCGCGCGCCGCTTTCAGACCAGCCATCACCGCCTCGGTTCCGGAATTGACAAAGCGCACCTTGTCAAATCCGGGGGCGCGGCCGCAGAGATGCTCGGCAAAAAGAACCTCTGCCTCGGTCGCCATTGTGAAGGCGGTGCCACGACGCAATTGGGTGCTGACGGCTTCGGTGATTTTAGGATGGGCGTGACCGTGAATGAGCGACGCCATATTATTGGCGAAGTCGATGCGCTCGAAGCCATCAACATCTATGACGCGGCACCCTTCGCCGTGATCGACATAAAGGGGCTGGATGCCACGCAACAATGTATTACGGCTGACGCCGCCGGGAAGAACCTTGTTTGCACGCAGGAACAATTCGGTGCTCTTCCTGCCCACCGATTTATCCATTGTTTTGTTTCCCCAGGGCTGCTGTTAACGGCGCATCGGTCTTGGCGCGGACCTCGTCGAAGTTGATGCCGGGAGCCAGTTCCAGAAGCTGAAAACCATTATCGGATACATCGATAACCGCCAAGTCCGTGAAGACCCGCGAAACCACGCCCTTGCCGGTCAGGGGGTACGAGCATGTCTCGACAAGTTTCGGCTCACCTGTCTTCGTCGTATGCCTGGTGACGACGAAAATAGTCTTGACCCCGGCGACCAGGTCCATGGCTCCTCCGACCGCCGGAATGGCATCCGGCGCGCCGGTCGACCAATTGGCCAGATCGCCGTTCCCGGCCACCTGCATGGCGCCCAGCACACAAACATCGATGTGCCCGCCACGAATCATGGTGAAGCTGTCGGCGTGATCAAAAAAGCACGCGCCGGGCAAGGCGGTGACCGGCTTCTTGCCGGCGTTCATCAATTCCGGGTCTTCTTCCCCCGGTTCCGGGGCGGGCCCCATGCCGAGCAGTCCATTTTCGGTGTGATAGATAAACTCGCGCCCTTCCGGGACAAACCGGGTGATCAGTTCCGGGATGCCGATGCCGAGATTGACATAGGCGCCGTCGGGAATATCGAAAGCGGTCCGTTCCGCCATTTGTTCGCGGGTCCAGCCCGTTTGTGATATTTGATCGGTCATGGATAGCACTTTCCCTCGGCGATCAAGTCGGATTCCTGTTGCGGGTTCGGCACTTCGACAAGACGGTCGACGTAGACGTTAGGCGTCACCACGGTTTCCGGATTGATGGCGCCCGCCTCAAGTATTTGTCCGGCCTGGACGATGGTGATATCAGCAGCCGTACACATGATGGGGCTGAAGTTGCGGGCCGTTTTGTTGTAGATGAGATTACCCAACCGATCGGCCGTTTCACATTTGATCAGGGCGAAGTCGGCAGTCAGGCCGTATTCCAGCAAGTAATTCCGACCCCCGAATGCACGGGTTTCCTTACCTTCGGCAAGCGTGGTGCCGACGGCGGAGGGCGTATAAAAGGCTGGTATTCCGGCCCCACCCGCACGAATGCGTTCGGCCAGTGTTCCCTGAGGCACCAGTTCCAACTCAATCTTGCCGGCCCGGTACAGTTCCGGAAAAACCTTCGAGTGGCTGGAGCGGGGATAAGAGCAAATCATCTTCCTGACCTGCCCCGTGCCGATAAGGGCGGCCAGACCAACCTCGCCGTTACCGGTATTGTTGTTAATCACCGTCAGATCACGAGCCCCTTGATCGATAAGGGCGTGGATCAACTCGATTGGGCTTCCGGCTTCACCAAAGCCGCCGATCATCACCGACGCGCCATCTGAAATATCGGCGACGGCTTCAGCAACAGAGGCGATGCGCTTGTCGATCATTTTCCGCAGCCCCTTGGTCAGTGAGCCGACGGATAATCGGAATCAACAGCGTTATCCGCCTCCAACTTGATGCCGGGCGCACCCTTCATGGCCTCGGCCAAGGACTTCGACAGCTCCTCCTCGATTTCAGCCAGTTCATCCTCGAAGAAAAACTTGTTACCCTCGATTGGCGTCAGCAGTGCCACGTTGTTGGTCGTTTCGTCATATTTGGCATGGAAGACGATATCCAGCCATTCCATGTTGCGGGCTTCGTTGAACTTTAGGGCGAACACGGTTTGGCCATTTATTTCCGATGTTCCCATTAGCGACAATTTGCCCGCCGACGTGGTCATGGAGATATGGCGTGACGGTCGGTTAATTGATGACAAAGAGCGGTAAACCTTATTGAAAATCTTAACCACATCGGCCAGCGGGGCGGTGTAGTAGTGGTGCTCGCCGGTCGGACGCGCGCAATACATGGAATGGAATCCGACCATCAGCGTGCCAAGAATATTGGCCAAATCAATCCAGTTCTGCGCCGATTTTTCAATGTCGGTAGAGCCGTCTTCATTGGGGAACAGGCTAATGTGCTTCATTATCGGGCTTTGGCTGCGGACAACGACGCCATGGGCTTGCAGGCGGCGGATTGCGGCGATAGTGAACGGGTTCAGTAATTCGCGCGGCGTCGAAAAATGCGCCATCCAGGCCAGTTGCACACCGTTTTCATGGAGCTCGTCGAACAGGGCCAGCATTTTCTCGTATTTCCGGCTCAGGATCATTTCCGGGTGATATGTCAGAGCGCGCGTCGCCAGCCGGATAGTGCGGATGTGCAGTAAGTCCGGGTCTTTGATGATGGCGCCTGAGTATTGCCTGAGCCTTTCCGGCGGCATGAACCCACCGTCGCCGCCGGTGATCAGCAGGTCCGTTACCTCGGTGTGTTGTTTCAGATATTCATGCACCTGCTTGACGTCGTGCTGCAGGAACATATCCTCGTCGCCACGCACCTGGGCATGACGGAAGCAATACGTACAGAAGGAGAAGCAGTGCTGGGTGGATTTATCGAAGATTAACTGGGTCTGAGGGTATTTATGCTGGGAACCGGCGAGAATCTCGAGCGTTCCATCATCCTTTTTGAACCAGGGTTTGTTGAGTTGCTGATTGCCGTCATGCGGATTGGTTTCTTTCATGTAGTCGGCGGCGATCTTGGAGCGCTCCTCCCCTTCAGGGGCGGTCAGGTATTTCTTGACAATGTCCTGGCGGATCATGCCGGGTTGCGGAAACACCAATTGGAAGACGGAGTCGGTCTGGTAATTTTCCCAGTCGATACTGTTCAGGGTATGGCGGGTCGCCAGGAAACGGTAAACCTCGACGAATAGTTCGCGTTCGCCCATATGGCCGATGTCGATTCCGTGACTCAACAGGATGTCGTTGACCTTGCGAAAGCCGTCCAGCCCTGTGAAGTTGTCCCGATCTTTGAACATCGGCGCAACCATGCGATCAAGAGTCGAATAGGCTGGATATTGTTGATGCAGTCTGTTGACCAATCCAGACGGCAACAACCCCTCCTGGATGATGATGTCGCGTGTTTCATCCGAAGCACCGCCTTCATTCAAAAAACGGGTGATATCCACCGCCGGTTGCGAAACCATATTCAACATGACCAGACCCTTTGTTCTCCGATTGCCACAACATCGCCGAGCAATGCCTTGATGGTAGCATGGTTATTCGGAAAGGCTAAAATGACAAACGACAATCCATCACGAAATCATTACTTATTGTAATAACTATTGGCGACCGCCGACAGCCAAGACCGGAATGCGATCATCGGTGCGTACCCTGCTTTGGCTTTGGGCGTGACCAGATAATAAGCCGACGAGCTTTTCATGGAACCCGCCTCGAAACGGGCCAGAACGCCGCTTTTCAGTTCACTCTCAATCAGGAAAGCCGGCAATAATGCCGCGCCCAAGCCGGCGGCGGCGGCTTGCGCCACCGATGAGAAGTGCTCGAAGATCATGCCCTGCGGCTCTTGCTTTTCCACATGGAAGGTGGCGAACCAATCCGCCCAGGCGTCGGGCCGGGTTGTCAGGTGCAGCAACGGCGCGCCCAGGAAACCTTCGGGCTTGCTTAAGTCAAATCTTTCGGCCAGGGCAGGTGCGAAAACGGGGACCACCTCTTCATCCATCAGGAATGTGCAATCAGCCTCTGGCCAATCGGGCGCACCATAATGAATAGCAGCGTGCTGGTGGTCTCGCTCGAAATCAAACGGAGAGACGCGCATGGCGAAATTGATGGTGATTCCGGGGTTTGCCTCAAGAAATGACGGCAAACGGGGAATCAGCCAACGGGTCCCGAAAGTCGGCAAAATCGCCAGGTCCAACACCCCTCCGCCGGGGTTGGCGATGGCGCTGAGGGTTGCCTGACGGATGGCGCCCAAGGCGGAACGGATTTCCTCCGCATATGTAGCTCCAATGTCGCTCAGGCGAACCTGCTGGCGGTAGCGGACAAACAATTCCAATCCTAATTGACTTTCCAACGCCCGGATCTGCCGGCTGATGGCTCCCTGGGTCAGGTTGAGTTCTCTTGCCGCCGCGGAAAAACTTGAAGTCCTTGCCGCCGCATCGAAGGCGGCCAGCATGCTGGTCGAGGGAAGGAGGCGCCGTTGG
>CAZZKE010000031.1:0-31852 GCA_964655005.1 uncultured Thalassospiraceae bacterium
GGGTACCGCAAGGCCGTCGGCGACGACGTCCAAAAGGCTTGTGAGGCCGCCGTTCCGGTCGCCACAGCAGGCCTTCGGAGGGCGTCGAAAAGCCTTGACGATGCGATGGCATCGCCGGCGGCTTCTCTCCTACCCGAAGAACTGCTGTGACGATCTCTATGGGTTATTCTTTCTGCAATTTGGTATTATCCCCGCCGCCAGGTGGTTGCGCCGGCCGAATCTTCCAGGATAATTCCCTTCCCCGCCAGTTCGTCGCGGATACGGTCGGATTCGGCGAAATCCTTTTGGGCGCGGGCCTGTGTGCGCCGTTCGATCAGCGCCTCGATATCGGCTTCATTTTCGTCACCCTTGAACCATGCCTGCGGGTCCTGCTGGAGAAGGCCGAGAAAGCCGGCTGAGACCTTCAGCGACCGGGCCGCCGCGACATCGCCGTGCGCCGCCTTGTTGGCCAGTTCATGCAATTCGGCAATCGCCCTGGGGGTGTTCAGATCATCTTCCAACGCCGCAATGATTGCGGCGGATGGCGCGGCGGCAACGGGTCCCGCCTCGATCAACCGGAACCATTTATCCAGTGTCCTGCGGGAATCGGCGATAGCGTTCCTGGTAAAATCCATCGGTTGCCGATAGTGGGTCTTCAGCAATGCCAGCCGGATCGCCTCGCCGGGGAATTCCTTAAGCAGGTCGTGCACGGTATAGAAATTGCCCAGGCTTTTCGACATCTTCCGGCCTTCGACCATAAGGTAGCCGTTGTGCAGCCAGTACTTGGCCATGATCGCGGTTCCATGGCTGCACCGGCTTTGTGCGATTTCGTTTTCGTGATGCGGAAAAATCAGGTCCTGGCCGCCACCGTGAATATCAAACTCGGCCCCCAGATACTTGTTGCTCATGGCCGAACATTCCAGATGCCAGCCGGGGCGGCCGAAACCCCACGGACTGTCCCAGCCGGGTTCGCCTTCGCCCGATGGCTTCCACAGCACGAAATCGGCGGGGTCTTTTTTATAGGGCGCGATTTCGACCCTGGCCCCGGCGATGATCTCGTCCCGGTTATGGCCCGACAGCTTGCCATAGCCATCCCACGACGACACGGAAAACAGCACATGGCCTTCGGCCTGATAGGCATGGCCCCCGGCCAGCAGGGTTTCGATCATCGCGATCATTTCCGGGATATGGTCGGTGGCGCGGGGCTCGTGATCCGGCGGCAGGGTATTCAGCGCCGCCATATCGCGGTGGTATAATTCCGTCGTCTGTTCGGTAATGGCGCGGATATCCTTGCCGGTTTCGGCGGCCCTGGCGTTGATCTTGTCATCCACATCGGTGATGTTGCGAACGTAGGTGACCTTAGGGTAAAGCGTTTTGAGCAAACGGTAGAGCACATCGAAAACGACCACGGGCCGGGCGTTGCCGATGTGGGCCAGGTCATAGACCGTAGGCCCGCATACATACATGCGGATATCGTTTGCAAGCAGCGGTTCAAACGGCTGTTTACGCCGGGTCAGCGTGTTGTACAGGTTAAGGGTCAATGTGCCGGCCTTCTTAGTCTGGTCATCGCCCGCTCGGGACCGATCAGGGGCAACAGGAATTTAAGTTCCGGGCCATGATCGAAGCCGGTCAGCGCCAGCCGCAATGGCCGGAACAGCTCTTTTCCCTTGCGCCCGGTGGCCTCCTTGACCGCATCGGTCCAGCTTTTCCAGGTGGTCTCGTCCCAGGGACCGGGCGGCAGCAGGGCGGCGGCGGCGGTGATAAATTCATGGTCTTCGATGGTCGGGTCGATCCGCCCGAAGCAAACCCGGTGCCACAGCACCGCATCGTCGAACCGGGTCAGGTTCGCCCTGACCGCATTCCAGAATTTGGCATCCCTGTAATCGATACCCAGCCCGGCCAGACGGTCGGCCACAACGGCATGGTCAAGGCCGTGCAGTACCGCCGCGTTCAGGGCCTTCAACTGATCAGGATCGAACTTGGGCGTACCCCGCCCGGTATGGCCGATCTGAAAATCCCGGGCCAGTTCGGCCAGGCTGCGGCGGGCCTCGATAGTATCCGAGGTACCGATATAGGTGAGATAGCTGTTCAGCGCCATGGCCTCGACGCCGTCTTCCCGCAGCGACGCCACGCTTAGCGATCCGAGACGCTTGGACAGGCCCTTGCCGCCCAGGTCGGTCAGCAACGGGATATGGGCGAAGACCGGCGGCGTGGCGTCCAGGGCCTGGAACAGCTGAATTTGCACGGCGGTGTTGGCGACATGGTCTTCGCCGCGAATCACATCGGTGACTTTCATGTCGATATCGTCGAGGGCGGACGGCATCATATAAAGGTAACTGCCGTCACCGCGAACCAGCACCGGGTCGCTTAAATTGGCGCCGTTGAAATGAACATCGCCGCGCACCAGATCGGCCCATTCAATATCGTCATGGTCCAGCTTGAACCGCCAGTGGGGCCGGCGCCCCTCGGCCTCGTATTCCTGGCGATGACGGTCGGACAGGATCAGTCCGGCGCGGTCATAGATCGGCGGCTTGCCGTTCGATAACTGCCGCTTGCGTTTGAAAACCAGTTCTTCCGGCGTCTCGTAACAGGCATACAGGCGGCCCTTGCCGCGCAGTTCGTCAAACGCCTCGCGGTAACGGTCGAGCCGCGCCGACTGCCGTTCCAGCCGGTCCCAGGTCAGGCCCAGCCATTCCAGGTCCCGTTCAATGGCGGCGGCGAATTCGGGGGTCGAGCGCTCCGTGTCGGTATCGTCCAGGCGCAGGATAAAACTACCGTTCCGGCGGCGCGCATGAAGCCAGTTGACAAGCGCCATGCGGGCGTTGCCGACATGCAGCAGGCCGGTCGGGCTGGGGGCGAAACGGACTATGGTCATTTGCTGTTTGTGTCTCTTTTTAAAATATCGCCGGTGAAACCGTTGGTGATTGGATAACGCCGGTCGCGACCGAAGGCGCGCGATGATATCTTGACCCCCGGCGGCGCCTGACGGCGCTTGTATTCCGCCCGGTCGACCATCCGCCAGACCCGTTCGACGGTCGCCACGGCGTGGCCACGGGCGGCCAGATCGCGCAGCGACTGTTCGCCTTCAATCAGGCCGTGCAGAATATCGTCCAGCACATCGTAAGGCGGCAAGCTGTCTTCGTCCTTCTGGCCGTGTTTCAGTTCCGCCGATGGCGGCTTGGTGATTACCCGGTCCGGCATAACCACGCCACCCGGACCCAGGACATCGTCCGGGCGGTTTTCGTTGCGCCAGCGCGACAGGGCGAACACCGTGGTCTTGTAAATATCCTTCAGTACCGAATAGCCGCCGCACATGTCACCATACAGGGTCGAATAACCAACCGACATTTCTGATTTATTGCCGGTCGACAGGACCATATAGCCAAACTTGTTGGACAACGCCATCAGGGTCAACCCGCGCGATCGCGCCTGAATGTTTTCTTCCGTGGTATCGGCGGCATGTTGAACAAAGGATTCCCTGAGCATCGAATCGAAGGCCTCCATGGCCGGCCGGATGGATATCGTGTCAAGCCGGCAGCCGAGCAGCCGGGCGACTTCGGCGGCGTCTTCCAGGCTTTCCCGCGACGTATAGGGCGAAGGCATCATCACGCAGTGGACCCGCTCGGCGCCCAGCGCATCGACCGCGACAACGGCGCTCAGGGCGCTGTCGATACCGCCCGACAGGCCAATCAGGACGCCGGAAAAGTGGTTCTTGTTGACATAATCGCGAAGGCCCAGACAGATCGCCCGATAGACCGCTTCCATGCCGCCGGGATGGTCATCGACCACACTGGCCCGACAGGCCCATCGTTGCCCGTCGCGGCGCCACACGCTATTGGATACCAGTTGGCGCCAGGACGGCAGGCGGGCGCGCAGCGTTCCGTCGCCATGCATGATGAAGCTGTCGCCGTCGAACACCAGTTCGTCCTGGCCGCCGACCTGATTGACGTAAATCAGGCCCAGCCCCGATTCCGTGGCCCTGGCGCGGGCATAATCCAGCCTGGCGTGCTTTTTATCCATTTCATAGGGCGATCCGTTGATGACAACCAGTATATCCGCCCCCTGTTCGGTCAAATATTCCGCCACTTCCGGCCGCCACATGTCTTCGCAGATCATGACCCCCAGCCTAAGCCCCCTGAAAGCCACCGGTTCCGGTAAGCCGGCGGCGGTGAAAACCCGCTTTTCGTCGAATACCCCGTAATTGGGTAGTTGGTGTTTGTAGCGAATCGCCGCTATTTCACCGTTTTTAAGAAGCAGGGAGGCATTATACAAATTACCCGCATCGCGCCATGGCGCCCCGATCAGGAGGGCCGGCCCGCCGTCGCCGGTTTGTTTGGCAAGCACGCCGACACGGTCCTCTATAATATCCAGAAAAGCCGGTTTCAGCACCAGATCTTCCGGCGGATAGCCCGATACGGACAGTTCCGTGGCGACCATCAGATCGGAACCAAGACGCCCGGCTTCGTCCCGGGAGGCCGCGATAAGGGCGATATTTCCGTCGATGTCGCCGACCGTCGGATTGATCTGGGCCAGGGCGATATTCAGGGTGTCTGTCATCTGGATTTATTGCCCAAGGAACGGCTCATTTTCAGGATGCCGCACCCTATGCGCGGTCTCGATTGCTGTCAACGCCGGGACCTTCAGCCGGAAAAAATTGCCGGCTGGAATTTTACGGCGTTAGCACCTATCTTAGCGGCACTATGAACGACAAATCCGCTCCGGCAAAAAATCCCGCCCTCAAGGTACAGGCGGCAAGAGAAAAAATCATGTTTGGCGCCCCCGTCAAGGCCGCGCCGCAGCGGGCCGATATAATCATGCCGGGCAAGGATAACGCCTATGGCGACGTGAAAAAGGGCGGCGTCACCACCAGGCAGGCCCCGGCCAAGCCTGTTCGGGCAAAGAAAAAAGCCGCCAAACCGGCGGCCAAGAAGGCAAAAAAGAAAAAACTGACCCCGGCCCGGCAAAGCAAGGAACTGGCCGAAGGGCTGGTGTTGTCCTTCACCTACCGGCTGATCGATGAAGCGAGAGCCAAGGGCGGCTATCTGTCGGTTGCCGACCTGAAAAAACTGAACAAGGATTTCGAGAAAAAGACTACCGAACTTGAGGTGGCGATCGAAAAATCATTGGATGACTACGTCCTGGATCATGAACGCAAATCCTGGCACAATTCGCGAAAGCGACCGTTCGACAGGATGATCGTCAAGACTTTTTCACATTTGCTGGAAGACGAAAGCCACAGAATACGGCGCTCGGAACACGTCTCCAGGCGAATGCTGCCGGGGTTTTTTATCGCCCTGAATCTGATGCTGGGAACCGATATAAGGGATAGCAATCAGGGAAAATGCCGGGCCATAGTCAAATTGGTCAGCCGGCAGAACGGCAACAATTTTGACTGGGATCATATCTACGAAAATGAAGACACCCGGGCCATCGTGTTCGATGCCCTGATCGATATCGCCGGGAATTTTACCGATCTGGACAAACGCCGTGACTGGTTCATAGATCTGGTCAACGCCCACCAGGAACCCCTCGCCGGCGGCGCCGATGATGAGACCGAACCCTGGGTTATGACCCGGCAGGGTTTCGACGAATTCTTCGAGGCCCTGATGTCGGAACTGCGCATCGCCGTTTCGATGGCCGCCGGCCGGTCGTTCATCGCCCGCCGGCGCGATGCCGAAACCTCGGCAAACCTTGTCAAGCTGATGAAAAAACTGGAATCGACCGCGGCTTAAGAAGCTATGGCGGCGCGGTCGTTATCCAGAAAACGCTCTTCCTTGAGGCCTTCGGCCAGCAAAAAAGCCAGTTCCAGGGACTGCTTGGCGTTCAGCCGGGGGTCGCAGTGGGTATGGTAACGGGCACATAAATCGGCTTCGGTAATGGCCTGGCCGCCACCGACGCATTCGGTCACGTCCTGACCGGTCATTTCAAAATGCACCCCGCCGGCATGGCTGCCTTCGACCCGATGCACGGCGAAGAAACGCCGCACTTCTTCCAGGATACGATCAACCGGGCGGGTCTTGTAGCCGTTCGAGCTTTTGATGGTGTTGGCGTGCATGGGATCACAGGCCCAGACTACCTTGCGGCCTTCCGCTGCAATAACCCGGATCAACGGCGGCAGCAGGCGTTCCACCTTGTCGGCGCCCATACGCACTATCAGGGTCAGGCGACCGGCTTCATTGCGGGGATTGAGCGCATCGGTCAGGCGAACAAGGTCATCGGTCGTCATGCCCGGCCCGACCTTGGCGCCGACCGGATTGGCGATCCCCCTCAGGAACTCGACATGGGCGCCATCCAGTTGCCTGGTTCTGTCGCCGACCCACAGCATATGGGCCGAAGTGTCGTACCAGTCGCCCGAGGTGCTGTCGATTCGGGTCATCACCTGTTCGTAATTAAGCAACAGGGCTTCGTGCGAGGTGAAAAAACCGGTTTCCCTGATTTGCGGGGTGGATTGTGCGGTAATGCCGCAGGCCGCCATGAACGCCAGCGTTTCGGCCAGGCGGTCGGCCAGGTCACGGTAGCGTTCGGCAAACGGGCTGCCATCGACGAAATCCAGGTTCCACTGGTGCACCTTATGCAAATCGGCATAGCCGCCCTGAGCGAAGGCCCGGAGCAGGTTAAGCGTCGCCGCCGACTGGTTATAGGCCTGTTCCAGGCGGGCCGGGTCGGGGACCCGTTGTTCCGGCGTGAAGTCCATGCCGTTGACCATGTCGCCACGGTAACTGGGCAGGGTAACGCCGCCGATGGTTTCATTATCGGCCGAGCGCGGCTTGGCGAACTGACCGGCCATGCGCCCGACCTTGATTACCGGGCAGGCGGCGCCGTAGGTCAGCACCACCGCCATTTGCAGCATGACGCGAAAGGTGTCGCGTATGTTGTCGGGGTGAAATTCGGCGAAGCTTTCGGCGCAGTCGCCGCCCTGCAACAAAAACGCCTTGCCCTCGGCGGCGTCGGCCAGGGCGCGACGCAGCTTGCGGGCCTCGCCGGCAAAAACCAGCGGCGGATAGGATTTCAGGCGTCCTTCGACATCGGCCAGGGCGGCGGGATCGGGATATTCCGGCATTTGCCGGGCCGGCAGGGAACGCCAGCTATCGGGCGACCATGTTTTGGTCATGTTCTTTCTCGGTCGATACAGGTTACGTTGGGCCAAAGCCTATAGCCGCTTGGCGCAATAATTTCCAGTAAAACCGCCACACTACCCGGCGTGACCGGGTCGTTTTTCGGTCAGGGTGACAAATTCCTCGGCCGCCGAGGGGTGAATGCCGACGGTCGCGTCGAACTGCGCCTTGGTCGCCCCGCATTTAAGCGCAACGGCCAGCCCCTGCACTATTTCCGGGGCATCCATGCCCATCATATGGCAGCCCAGCACCCGGTCGCTGGCGGCATCGACAACCAGCTTCACGAAGGTCTTCTCGTCGCGCCCGCTCAGCGTGTGTTTCATGGGCCGGAAGCTCGATACATAAACGTCCACCCGGTCGACTTCGGCCCGGGCCTGATTTTCGGTCAGGCCGACGGTGCCGATGGGGGGCGAGGAAAAAACTGCCGAAGGAATGTTCGAATGATCGATGCCGGTCGGGTTGTCATTGAACAGGGTTTCGGCCAGCGCCGCCCCTTCGGCAATGGCCACCGGGGTCAGGTTGACCCGGTCGGTAACATCGCCGACGGCCCAGATGTTATCGACGGACGTACGGCTGTAGGCATCGACCACGACGGCGCCCTTGTCGTTGGTATCGACGCCGGCCTCTTCCAGCCCGATGTCCGCCGTGTTGGGGCGGCGACCGGTGGCGTACATCACCAGCCCGGTTTCGATAATTTCGCCACCGGCCAGTCGCAGGCTGTATTTATCGCCGTTCTTTTCGATGCCGCGCACCACCGATTCCGTTCGCAGGTTAATCCCCCGCTTGGTCATTTCATCGGCCAGGGTCAGGCGCAGGTCCTCATCGAACCCGCGCAGGATTGTATCGGCCCGCAAGACCAGCGTGACATCGACGCCAAGGGCGTTGAAAATTCCGGCGAATTCGACGGCGATAAAGCCGGCCCCGACGATAACCATGCTTTTCGGCAAGGCTTTCAGGTCGAGCGCCTCGTTAGAACTGATAACGTGTTCGATGCCGGGAATATCGGGCATCGACGGCCAACCGCCGACAGCGATCAGAATGTTCGCCGCCGTCAGGGTCCGGCCCGCGACTTCGACCGTGTTGCGGTCGATGATGCGGCCCCTGCCGGCCAGCAGGTCGACCTTGTTTTCGCTAAGGATACGCAGGTAAATACCGTTCAGACGGTCTATTTCCCGGTCCTTGGCGGCGATCAGCTTCGACCAGTCGAATTCGACTGGGCCGGGGGTCCAGCCGTAACCGGCGGCGTCTTCCATATCGTCGGCGAAATGGGCGCCGTAGATCAGCAGTTTCTTCGGCACACAGCCCCGGATCACGCAGGTGCCGCCGACCCGGCTTTCTTCGATAACGGCGACCCGGGCGCCCATCTGGGCCGACCGGCGTGACGCCCGAACGCCGCCGGAACCGGCGCCGATGGTAATCAGGTCATAATCGAAATCAGTCATTTTCCCGTCCTGGCCGGGCCGCCCTCGCGGCTAACCCCGGCGTTGTCGAAGCCGCACAGTATAGGGTATAATCACAAGAAAATAGGCTTGCTTGCTATATATTTCCAGATCAGCTTGACCTTCCAGTAGCAGGAAAGGCTAGAACCCGCCCATATGGTCTTATTATTTCCAGGATTACCTTCATGCCGTCAAAATCCAACCTGATTTTCGCCATCGTCGTCGTCGTCGCGCTGGGCGGTTTGGCCGCCGCTTATATCAACGTTATCGGCGGCGGCGGCGCGGATGCCACCGCCACCGCCACCGCCAACCCCGAAGATGCCGAAATGGTGGCGCGCGGAAAAGCCAAATATGGTGAAAATTGCGCCGATTGCCACGGCAAGAATCTGGAAGGTCAGCCCAATTGGCGGGTCAAGACGGCGGCGGGCGTTTACCCGGCCCCGCCCCACGACGCCACCGGCCATACCTGGCACCACGCCGATCAGGTGTTGTTCAAAATCATCAAGCGCGGCGGTCAGGCCGGTGCGCCGACCGGCTATACCAGCGGCATGCCAAGTTTTGCCGAAAACCTGACCGATGAGGATATCCTGGACGTGCTGGCCTTCATCAAATCCCGCTGGCCGCAGGAAATTCGCAAACGTCAGGCCCGGATGAACAGCAAGATGGCCGGGCAATAATACCGGGCAGCGTTTTATTCCACCGTCACGCTTTTCGCCAGATTGCGCGGCTGGTCGACATCGGTGCCTTTCAGCACGGCGGTGTGATAGGCCAGCAACTGCACCGGGATCGAATAGAGAATCGGCGTCACAAACGGGTCGACCACCGGCAGGGCCACGGTGGCGGCGGCGAGGTCGCCCAGGGCCTTGACGCCTTCGACATCGCTCATGAAAATGACCCGACCGCCGCGGGCGATGACTTCCTGCATGTTGGAAGCGGTTTTTTCGAACAATTCATCCTTGGGGGCGATGACTATTACCGGTACATCGTCGTCGATCAGGGCGATCGGCCCATGCTTCATCTCGCCGGCGGCATAGCCCTCGGCATGGATGTATGAAATTTCCTTGAGCTTCAGGGCCCCTTCCAGGGCGATCGGGAAACTGACCCCGCGCCCCAGGTACAGCACGTCACGGGCCTCGGCCACTTCATGGGCCAGTTCCCGCAGTCGTTCGTCATGGTTCAACACCTCGGCGGCGCGGGCCGGCACTTCCGCCAGCGCCCCGGTCAGCGCCGCCGCCCGGTCGGCCTCGACCGTGCCCCGGGCCCGGCCCAGCGCGATGGTGAAACAGGCCAGCACCGTCAACTGGGTGGTAAACGCCTTGGTTGAGGCGACGCCGATTTCCGGACCGGCGTAGGTTTGCAGCACGGCGTCGGATTCCCGCGCTATTGTGCTTTCGGGCACATTGACGATGGACAGGATCTTCTGATTTTGCCGCCGGGCGTAGCGCAACGCCGCCAGGGTGTCCAGAGTCTCGCCGGATTGCGAAATAAACATGGCCAGGCCGTCATCCGGCATATCGGCCGCCCGGTAGCGAAATTCAGACGCCACATCGACTTCAACCGGAACCCGGGCCAGCCCCTCGATCCAGTATTTGGCAACCAGCGCGGCGTAGGACGACGTGCCGCACGCGATAATGGTTACCTTGCCGATTTGGGCCAGATCGAAACCCAAATCCGGCAGGGTTACCTCGCGGGTCGCCGGGTTGACATAGCAATGCAGGGTATCGCCGATGACCTGCGGTTGCTCGTATATTTCCTTGAGCATGAAATGCCGGTAACCGCCCTTGCCGACCACCGCCCCGGACAATTCGGAAGTGCGCACCGGGCGCTCGATCGGGTTGTCGTCTTCGTCAAACACGGTTACCCCGGCGGAGGTCATCACCGCCCAGTCGCCGTCTTCCAGGTACATGATTCGGTTGGTCAGCGGCGCCAGCGCCAGGGCGTCCGAGCCCAGATAGGTTTCGCCCTGGCCGAAGCCGATAGCCAGCGGCGTGCCGCGCCGGGCGGCGATCATCAGATCGGGGAAACCGGCGAACAGGATGCCCAGGGAAAATGCGCCTTGCAGGCGTTTCAGGGTTTTCGACGCCGCCGTGCGGGGATCGTCGCCATCCAGCAGATATCTGGTGATCAGGTGGGCCACCACTTCGGTATCCGTTTCCGACGCCAACACCGCGCCGCCGGCCATGACTTCATCCTTCAGTTCCTGAAAATTCTCGATGATGCCGTTATGCACCAGCACCACCCTGTCGGTGGCATGGGGATGGGCGTTAGTCTCGTTGGGCACTCCGTGGGTCGCCCAACGGGTATGGCCGATGCCGGTGACGCCGCTCAATGGCTGTTCATTCAGGCGGGCTTCCAGATTGACCAGCTTGCCTTCGGCGCGGCGGCGCTGGATACCGTCCGCGACGATTGTCGCCACCCCGGCCGAATCATAGCCCCGGTATTCCAGCCTTTTCAGGCCCTCCAGCAACAGCGGCGCCGCATCGCGCTGGCCGATAATTCCGATAATGCCGCACATTGACGCCTAGCTCCTGTTGTTCTTCTTCGCGTTTTGTTTGTCGCGGTTGGATTTGGCCCAGCCGCCGACCTGCCGGTATTCGGCCCGCGTAATGGCCAGCGCGTCGGCCTCGACATCGCGTGAAATGGTCGATCCGGCGCCGATCACCGCCCCCTCGCCGATTGTCACCGGGGCCACCAGCGCGGTGTTGGAGCCGATGAAGGCGCCCTTGCCGATGATCGTTTTCGATTTGAAAAAACCGTCGTAGTTACAGGTGATCGTGCCGGCCCCGATATTCGCCCCTTCGCCGATTTCGGCGTCACCGATGTAGCTCAGATGCGATACCTTGGCGCCGGGATGGACCGTGGAATTCTTGATCTCGACGAAATTACCGACTTTCGCGCCGGCCCCCACCACGGCCCCTGGCCTGAGTCTGGCGAACGGGCCGACCGTCGCCCCGGCGGCGATTTCGGCCCCCTCCAGATGGCTGAACGCCTTGATGATAGCGCCGTCGCCGACCGTTACCCCCGGCCCGAACACCACATTGGGTTCAACCGTGACATCGCCGCCAAGCACCGTATCGAAGCTGAAAAAAATGCTGCCGGGGTCACGCAGCGTCGCGCCATTTTGCATGGCGCGAGTGCGCAGGCGATCCTGCATAATCATTTCCGCCAGGGCCAGGTCGATCCGGTCATCGACCCCCAGCAGTTCCTCCTCGTCGCCTTCGACGACGACACAATTGCGACCGTCGCCGCGGGCCAGCGCCACGATGTCGGTCAGGTAGTATTCACCCTTGGCGTTGTCATTGCCGACCCGGTCGAGCAATCCGAACAGGGCCTTGCCGTCAATCAGCATGACGCCGGAATTGCACAGGCTGACTTGCAGTTGTTCCGGGGTCGCGTCCCTGGCCTCGATAATGGCGCTGAGCGAGCCGTCATCGGCGGTTATCAGGCGGCCGTATAAACCGGGGTCGGCGGCCCTGAAGCCGAGCACGACGACGCCCGGATCGGCGGCGGAATCGCGGGCGTCGAGCATGGCCTCAAGAGTTTCCAGCCGAATCAGCGGGTCGCCGCCGAACAGGACAAACACATCGCCGTCGAAATCAGTCAGGAATTCGCGCGCCATCAGCACGGCGTGGCCGGTGCCCAGTTTCTGTTCCTGCGCCACCGCCGGATACGGCGCCACGGCCTCGCTCAGGGCGCCGAACCGCTCGCCGACCACCACCACCACCTCTTCCGGGTCAAGCTCGCCGACGGTCGCAAGCAGGTTCTGGATCATCGGTCGCCCGGCCAGCGGATGCAATACCTTGGGCAGGGCCGACTTCATGCGGCTGCCCATTCCGGCGGCCAGGATAACGACGGCGGTTTTTCTGTGGGTCATTATTAGTGCAACTTGGTGTGGGTTATTATAGAAACGCAGTGAAACACGCCCGGAATGTGCCACATGGCGCATGGTTCACCAAGTCAAAGATTGTTACGGAGTTTATCCATATGCCGGCCCTGTCCACCGCCCCCAGAATCCGGACCGTGCTGTTCGATCTGGACGGCACCCTGGTCGATAGCGCACCGGACCTGCACGCCGCCGCCAACAAATTGCTGGCCGAGGAAAACCGCCGCCCGGTGACACTTGACGAAATCACCATGATGATCGGCGATGGCGTGCCGAAACTGGTCGAGCGGTCATTGGCGGCGACCGGTCCGGCTGTTGACGGCGACCGACTGGCGGCCCTGGCCAAACGGTTCCTGGAATTCTACGAACCCCACGCCGCCGACCTGACGGTAACCTTCCCCGGTGCGCCGGATTGCCTGCAACGCCTGAAAAAGCAGGGCTATGCGCTGGGCCTGTGCACCAACAAGCCATACCATGCGACCCTGGAAATACTGGACATACTGGGCCTGGCCGCGCCGTTCGATGTGGTGATCGGCGGCGACAGCCTGCCCGGCATTCGAAAACCCGACCCCCGCCACCTGCTGGCCGCCCTCGACGGACTGGGCGTCGGCGTCGGTTCCGCGGTGATGGTCGGCGACAATGCCAACGATGTCAACGCGGCCAGGGCGGCGACCCTTCCGGCCATTGTCTGCCGCTTTGGCTATACCCAGGGACCGGCCGAAAACCTGGGCGGCGACGTCATCATCGAACATTTCGACGAATTACCGGCGGCTTTTGAAAAACTGCCCGCCGCTTGACAGCGGCGCACAAGCGACCGTATATCTCGGCTTCCCTGTTTCAAGGGCGCGTAGCTCAGCGGGAGAGCACTCGCTTCACACGCGAGGGGTCGCTGGTTCGAACCCAGCCGTGCCCACCATTTTTCGATCATGGACCCAATCCCTTCCCAAGCCGGATCGTCTGCCTTTTTATGGCGTGTACGGACGTGCGTTTGATAAACCGGCGGAATCCGGAATACCGGAAATAACTTTTTGCGCTGTGATGTAGGTCACAGTAATGCCGGTATTTTCGTGTTCTCATCGTGACTGTCGGAATTATCTCCTTCCAAAGCGCTCCCCCGGCGCAGTTCCGACAACGTCCAAAGAACTGCCGGCCCCTGAAAAGGGGCCGGTTTTTTTTGATCATACCCAAGTAGCACCGACGAAAACGTGCCGGTATCCCGCTCAGATTCGGCGGCCCGGTATTGTTTAAAGGCGCTATGGGGCGGCATCAAGCGGTCCGGAAAAATGGCAAACGGCTATTCTTGCGGCCAGCCGGGCGTTATCGAGAACCAGCGCCCTGTTCGCCGTGATCGTGCGGCCGCCGCTCAATTCCGCTATTTTCGCCAGCAGGTAGGGGGTCGTCGCCTTGCCGGTAACGCCGTCGATTCCGGCCTGCTTGAGGGCCGCGTCTATCCACCCGTCCACTTCGTTTTTATCCATGGCGAAACCGGAGGGGATCGGGTTGGCGATGATCTCGCCACCCTTCAGGCCCAGGTCCTCGCGGGCCTTCAGTATCACGGCGACATCTTCGGCGCTGGCGACATTGATATCGACGCCAAGCCCGCTATCGACCGTATGGAATGCCGGGAAGGTGTCCGTCTGAAAGCCCAGCACCGGCACCCCGTGGGTTTCCAGGACTTCCAGCGTCTTCGCCAGGTCCAGGATGGATTTGGCCCCGGCACAGACCACCGCCACCCGGGTTTGCGCCAGTTCCAGAAGATCGGCCGATATATCCATACTGTCCCCGGCGCCGCGATGAACGCCACCGATACCGCCGGTCGCAAAAATCCTGATGCCCGCCATTTCGGCCGCGATCATGGTGCCGGAAACCGTGGTCGCACCATCGCGCCCCAGCGCCACGATGGTGGCGAAATCCCGTCTGCTGACCTTGGCTATTCCCGATCCACCGGCAAAATTTTCGATTTCCCGGACGCTCATCCCGACCTTGATGCGGCCCCGGCAAATGCCGATAGTCGCCGGCACGACGCCTTCCGAACGAACGGTTTGTTCCAGTTCCAGCGCCAGTTCCAGGTTCATGGGATAGGGCAGGCCGTGCGAGATAATGGTCGATTCCAGCGCCACCACGGGTTTGCCGTCCAGCCTGGCGGCCCGGACTTCGGGCGATAAATCCAGATAGCGTTCGATATCCATAATGGCTAAACCCTTGTCACTGTAAAATCTCGCAGGGCGGCGTATCTTTCAGGCGGGCATCGAGCAGCTCCGGCGACAGTCCGCGCCAGATCGGCCCCGGCTTTTCCGCCATTATGCTGGCCGTCGCGATGCCGCGACTCATGGCCGCTTCCAGCGACAGGCCGGCATTAAGGGCATGCGCAAAACCGGCAAAAAAAGCATCGCCCGCGCCGTTCACATCAACCACTTCGGTTTCGGGAATTGAAAAATGCGCTTCCATATCCGGGCTGCCGAGCACCGCGCCGCGCGGGCCCAGGGTCACCACGGCGATGGCCGGGCCTTGCCGGCGCAGCGCCCGAACGGCTTTCAGGGCGTCATCCACGGTCTCGACGGGCCGCCCCGTCAGCTGGTCCGCTTCGCGTTCGTTGCCGATAAAAACATCGACATTTCTTATCGCCCGCCGCCACCGCAGCGCCTTGGACGGGGAAACCGGGGCGGCGAACAGCCGGGCCGGGCCTTTGTTTTCGGCCAGCCAGTCAAGGCTCTGTTGCGGCAGGTTGGCATCGACGACAAGGGTTTTGTGTTCCTGTATCCGGCCCCGACTGGGCCCGAGAAAATCCGGCGTCACAAGATCATATGTTGCCGTATCCGACAGGCCGACGGCCAATTCGCCGGTGGTATCCAGCACCGCCGTATAGCTGGCCGTGGCCACCGCCCGCCGCTGTGATACCAACGCCAGATCAACGCCCCGCGCCGCCGTGTCGCGCACGATGGCGTCGCCGTCGGCATCATCGCCAACCAGCGATAACAGCGCCGCCGGGGTGCCCAGCCGAACCATGTCGCAGGCAATATTGTGCGCCACCCCACCGGCCACACGGCTATAGCGCACCGGGTTGGAGGCCTTAAGTCGAAAGGGTGCGAGGCTCTGGGCGATGCTGTCGAAATGCATGCCGCCAATACACAAAACCGGGGGGCCGTTTACCATGGCTTCTACATGAAAGCCTGGCGGGCCTTCTGTCAATACGGATGGGGTCAGGCCAGCAGGCCAAACTTTTTCAGGGTTTTCCTGGTCGGCACGCCATTCCGGGACCAACCGCGCAGGCTGTAATATTCCGGCAGCATATCGCCCAGTTCGGAAACTTTTTCGACCCCGTCGGTAACCGTGACCGGTTCCGTGAGCAGACGCTTGGGCAATGTGTCACCCTTGGGGTCCCAGCCCGCCGCCAGATTGAACATGCGTTCCATGTTCCAGATGCGGCCACCGATCAACCACAGGTTATCGACCGAAAAATCGCCTTCGCAGGCGGCCTCCAGATGTTCCCGAAAGTCGCCCATCACCGTCCAGGCGAATTTGACGAACTGGCACAATCCCGATGAATCGACGATGTTCAGGGTGTCTTCGAAGCGGCGCACCAGATTGGCCTTGCCCTCGGTGACCAGGGGATCCATTTTTACCGGAATGCCCTTGATTTCCGCCGCCGGCGTATAGGCCCTTAAATGACAACCGCCCCTGTTGTTGGTGACATAGGCCAGGCCGATGCCCTGAATGCCGCGCGGATCATAGGCGCTCAATTCCTGGCCGCGCACGGTCATCGAAAGTTCCGGGCGGCCGTATTTCCTGCACAGCCGGAGCGACCCCATGCCCAGTTCCTTACCGAACCCCTCGCCCTTGCCGGTCAGTTCAACCATGGCGACCAGCGCCTCGGCGGAACCAAAGGTCAGCGGAATGCCGGTTTGCGCGGTAGTGATGGCCCCTTCCTCGAACAGTTCCATGGCCGCCGACAGGGTGGCCCCGAAGGAAATGGTGTCCAGGCCGTAGTCGTTACAGGCCAGGTTGGCATATGTGCAGGCATCAAGATCGTCGATGCCGCACTGGGCCCCGAAGGACCAGGCGCTTTCGTATTCCAGGCCGCCGGAATTAGCCCGGTATTCGGGTTTGTCCCTGACGCTGAAGTGATCCGGGGCGATGCGCGAGACCCGGCCGCACGCGATATTGCAGCCGAAACAGGCCTGGTTGGTGACAATATTGGTTGAACCGTCGGGGCGCCGGGCGTGCATCGCCTCGGCGGAAATGGCGGCGGCTCCTTCGAACCGGTTCTGCCGATGGTTGCGGGTCGGCAGGCCGCCTACCTCGTTCATCAGGTTCATCAAAGACTGGGTGCCGTACCTGGGAAAATTGGTGTTAGTTTCGTAACTGTCGGCCAGCTTGGCCTTGGACTGGACCGCCACCCGCATGAACAATTCCGGATCCCGCACGGTAACGCCAATGGTGCCGCGCACGGCAATGGCCTTCAGGTTTTTCGACCCCATCACGGCGCCGACCCCGGACCGCCCCGCCGCCCGGTGAACGTCGTTCATGATAGCGGCGTAAAGCACCAGATTTTCGCCGCCCTGACCGATGGCCGAAATTTTCAGTTGCGGGTCGCCGTGCGCCTGGCGAATCAGTTCCTCGGTCTGCCAGACATTTTTCCCCCACAATCCATCGGCCGGCAACAGGGTCGCCGTCTGATTGTCCAGATGCAGGTAAACGGGCTTTTTCGCCTTGCCTTCGAAGATCACCATGTCCCATCCGGCCATCTTCAGTTCGGCGCCGAAATAGCCGCCGGAATTGGAACACGCGATACCGCCGGTCAACGGGCTTTTGGTAATCACCGAATAGCGGGCGCTGGCGGCGGCCATAGTCGCGGTCAGCGGGCCGGTGGCGAAGATAAGCTTGTTGGCCGGCGCCAGCGGGTCGACTTTCGCGTCGATCTCGGAAATCAGATAGCGTGACGCCAGCCCGCGTTGACCGATGTAGTCGAACGCCAGGTCCATGTTAAGCGGTTCCGCCACGCAGGTCCCCTTGCCCAGGTCAACCCGCAGAATTTTTCGCTGCCAGCCCATATCCGTTCCCCCGTCAATTCATCCTTGATCCGCGCCCGCCTCGACCGCCGGCCCGGACACGGCGGCGGCCCAATGGCGCATTTTGTCGTAGCCCATGGCTTCATCCGGGACAAATTTAAGCGCCCCGGTCGGGCAGGCCTCGACACAGGCCGGTTGGCCGCCGCACAAATCGCATTTCCGGGCCTTGCCGAATTCCGCATCGTGACTGACCGCGCCGAACGGGCAGACCAGGGTACAGGCCCGGCAGCCGGTGCATTTGCTGTCCGAAACGACCCACGCCCGGGTTTCAGGGTGGCGCGTTATGGCATCGACCGGACAGGCCCGGGCACACCATGCGTCGGAACACTGGGTGCATGTGTAGGGTACGAAACGCCCCTGTTCGGCGATAAAGTCAAACACCCGGATACGGCTGTGAACGGTCCGGAATATTTGTTCATTGGCGAACGAACAGGCCACCTCGCAGGTCCGGCAGCCGGTGCATTCGCTGGCCGTAATCAAAATGTTGCTTGCCATAATCCTAAGCCCCGCTAGAAGTTGGTCAGGTAGCGTGCGGTTTCGACCGGCGTTATCTGGCCGGCGAAAAATTCCAGTTCGCGTTCACCCTGACCGATCAGAATACCCAGGCCGTCTTCGCCCATAACCCGTTTCATGAATTCGGAATTACGCGCCAGATCCAGCGCCGTCGCCAGATCGGTGGGCAGGGCCTGGTCGCCGTCCATTTCATAGGCGTTGCCGGCGCTGACGGCGGTTGGCTCCGTTTTTTGTTCGATGCCATCAAGGCCGGCGGCGATTTCACAGGCGACCAGATAGTAAGGGTTGCAATCGGCCGAGCCGTCCCGTTTTTCGATTCTGACAGCGCTGTCCTTGCCTTCGATAACCCGCAGGCCGGTGGTCCGGTTATCGATTCCCCAGGACGCCGTGGTCGGGCAGAACGTATATGGTTGCCGCCGCCGATAGGCGTTCGGCGTGGTCGCCGAGGACAGCGCGGTTTCGACCATGCGCTTTTGCATTCCGGCAAGATAATTCCGGCCCAGGGACGATAGTTTGCCGCTCTCGGCAAAGACATTGGCCCCGTCTTTCCACAGCGAATGATGGGTATGAAAGCCGCTGCCCGGCTGATCGAAAAACGGTTTTGACATGAAGGTGGCGTGATAGCCGTGGGAGATGGCGATTTCCTTGACCAAGCCACGAAAACTGACGGCCCGGTCGACCGAGCGAAGCGCCTCGCCGTAACGCATGTTGACTTCCACCTGGCCCGGCGCCAGTTCCGGATTGGACTGTTCGATTGGAATGCCGACATCGTTCAGATGACGCCGAATGGGGCCCAGCACGTGTTCCATTTCCGCCGCCCGGGCCAGACCATAAACCTGGGTGCCGTCGCCGAACGGTTTCAGGGTTTCCTGATCGAGCAGATAAAATTCCAGCTCGCAGCCGATCTGCACCTCGTAACCCATGGAAGCGGCCCGGTCGAGCACCCGGATCAGGGCATTGCGCGGATCAATCGGCACCGGCTTGTGGTCCATGCCTTCGGCCCGCCCGAAACAGAACGCCACCCCTTCTTCCCATGGCACCGCATAAGCCGGGCCATCGGGGAACAGGTGCATGTCGTGATAACCGGTATCGATATTGACATAGGGCGTGTCCCACACGTCGCAGGTCATATCGATGGCAAAAATGGCGACCGTCAGGGCACAGCCATTTTCGCAGATATTCGGCCAATGGCTGGCCGGGATGCGCTTGCCGCGCATCATACCGTTAAGGTCGCCGACCCCCAGGGTAACCGTATGGGTCCCTTCCGGCAATTCGACCATTTTTGCGTTCATCGAGTCCTCCCCTTGGCGGTTGATACCCTTGGACAGTTATAGTTATTATCGAAATACGGCTCTAATGCCTATTTTACCAGGTGAACGGCCTGTCGATTCCGGCCAGCTTGACGCCGGTGAAGGCCGAAGCGTCCAGCGACAGGGCGCGCAGGTCTTCCATATCCAGATTATGTACCGTCGACTTGCCGCAGGCCTTGGCGATCAGCGTAATTTCCATGGTCAGCGCGGTCAGGTAGCGGGCCACCCGTTCGGCGGCGGCGGGCACGTCGATGCGTGCCTCCAGTTCCGGTTCCTGAGTGGCGACGCCGACCGGGCACATGCCGGTGTGACAATGGTGACACTTGCCGGGCGCCGTGCCGATGGCCGCGTAATCATCGAAATAGCGCGGCGAATTACAGCCCAGTGCGATCATCGATCCGGTCCCAATCATGATCGCATCGGCCCCCAGCGCCAGACACTTGGCGGCATCGACGCCGGAACGGATGCCGCCGGCGATAACCAGCGAAATCTTGCCCGACATGCCGCATTCATCAAGCGCCTCGCGGGCCGCCCGGATCGCCGATATGGTCGGGATCCCGGTATGATTCAGCAGCAGTTCCGGCGACGCCCCGGTGCCCCCCTCGGCGCCATCGACGACGATCACATCGACCCCGGCCTTGGCCGCGATGGCGACATCGTAGCGTGGCCGCGTCGCCCCCATTTTCAGGAAAATCGGCACCCGATAGCCGGTCGCCTCGCGCAGTTCCTCGATCTTCACCTGCATGTCGTCGGCGCCCAGGAAATCCGGATGGCGCACCGTCGAACGCTGATCCACATTCTTCGGCAGGGTCCGCATGCCGGCCACCCGCTCGGAAACCTTCATGCCCAGCAACAGGCCGCCGGTGCCCGGCTTGGCGCCCTGACCGACGGCCAGTTCGATGGCGTCGGCTTTCCGCAAATGTTCCAGATCGAGCATGTAGCGCGACGGCGTCATCTGATAAAGCAGAATTTCCGAGGCGCTGCGTTCGTCTTCCAGCATGCCGCCTTCGCCGGTGCAGGTCATGGAGCCGACCTTGGAAGCGCCGTAGCCCAGGGCCTTTTTGGCGCTGGCCGAAAGCGCCCCGAAAGACATCGAGGCGATGTAAATCGGGATATCCAGCTCGACCGGTTTTTCGACCAGGCCGGGCCGGTTGCCGAGCACCGTTTTGGTGTCGCAGCTTTCCCGGTAGCCTTCCAGCGGCAACCGGGTCATGGTCGCCGGCACGAAGGTCAGGTCATCCAGGCTCGGCAGCCGGTGATTGAAGCTGTTGAAACCGCGGATTTGATATCGGCCAAGGCGGGAAAGGGCGTGGATTTCGGAAATCGATTCCGGCGTCCAGCTAACCGAGCCGCCACGTTCGTACGACGACGGAACGCCCATGGGACGGTTCGGATCGGCGCCGTCGGCCATCGCCACCGCCTCTTCCGAAGGCATATCAAAGGGGTATTGGTAAGGTGTTTTCATATCATCAGCCATGCGCTTGCATCCCTGCTTTCGAAGTGCCACAGACGTTGTGCGGAAACAATTTTTTGCCAGTCGCGGGAATCGTCCTGCAAGCCCAGGCCGGCCAGCAGTTCCTCGACCGAGGCGATCTCCTCGGGTGTCGGTTCGACGGTTTTTGAATCGACGCCCAGGGATTCTATCGGCCCGGCGACCCAGACCTCGCCGCCCCACAGTGAATCGGCGCAGGCGGCGCCGGCGCCGCCAAGGGCGATAATCCTTCCCGAATGGGCCATGAAACCCGATAGATAGCCGATCTTGCCCTCGACCACGATATCGCCGGCCTTCATGGCGACGCCGCAACGCGGACCGGCATCGCCCTTGATATGGATCAGGCCGCCGACCATGGCCGCCCCGGCGGCCATGCCGGCATAGCCGCCGACGGTAATTTTACCGGTCGCCATGGCCTCGCCGACCCCCCACCCGGCATTGCGTTCTATGTCGATTTCGGCGCCGTCGTTAAGGCCGCCGCAATAATATCCAACACTGCCTTCGAAGCGGATTTTGGCGCCGCGCGGCAAACCTACGGCCAAATTGTGGCGCGAGCGAACGTCGCGGACAACGACGCCGTCGCCATTGGCCACGGCGTCGCGGATTTCCTGATTGACTTCCCTGAGCGGCCGGTCGGCAACCGTTATTTCAATCTCGCTCATGCCGCTTTTCTCCCGTCGCCAATGGGCCATGCGCCGGTCTGGCCGGGGCCGTCATAGTTGATGATATCGTATTCGCCGCTGTAAATGGTCCGTACCGCCTGTTCCTCGGTCGCGACCGCCATGCCGCCGTCATGTTCGATCACCACCAGCGGCTTGATGGCGAAGCGGTCCTTGGCGAAGCCCATGCTGTGAGCGTCGGAAATCAGATAAGTGAAAACGCCGTCGATGGACGTGATCGACTGTTTAAGGGCCTGGCTCTGGGTCAGCCCCTTGGACATCTGATCGGAAACCCATACCGCGATAAGTTCGCTGTCGTTTTCGGTCATGAACCTGTAGCCCTCCTGCTCCAGGCTGCGGCGCCAGTGATAATAATCGGTGATCTGGCCGTTATGGACGATCGCCACATCGGCGAACGGGCGGGCCCAGAACGGATGGCTGGCGGTTGGCGCGACCGACGATTCCGTGGCCAGGCGGGCGTGGCCCAGGCCATGGCTGCCGATAAAATCACGGATGTTGTGCTTGTCGCCGACTTCCGCCGCGCCGCCCAGATCCTTGATGATTTCCAGGCTTCGGCCAACCGACTGAACTTCGATGTTTTCGGACAACGTATCGGCTTCGGCCGACCACCGGGCCAGGGATTCCGGATCCTTGATTTCCATCCGCACGGAAACATGCCGGGTGGTGTCGTTGTCCCAGGTTGGATCGGAGATAAAGTCCGATCCGTTCCGGCGCAAAATTTCGAGAAACGATTGCAGATCGCCGGACAACCGGTCCCGGTCCGACACCATGGCCCGAACCACATAGCCCTGCGCCATGGGCGGGCCATAAATGGCGAAACCGGTGGAATCGGCGCCACGGTGGCGCTGCGCTTCCATCAGGTCCATCAAATCCGATCCTACCTTGCCCGGCGAGCCGAGAATTCTTCCTGCAATTCCACACATTAGAACGGGCGCCTCCTGATATTGTATACTGTATACAGTATGACATTGGATTTATAAAACTGTTGTCGAGAGAACTCAAGAACAAAGCCGGGATATGATGATTTTATCCGCTTCATCGCATTGGTTCCGGATTGCTGGCGATGATGCCGTTGGGCCTGAACACCAGAAAAACCACCAGCAGCAGCAGCACTACCGCATCGCGGAACACCACATAGTCATCGGGCAGTATATTCAGCAAAACGGCTTCCAATGTACCCAGCAGGAAACCGCCATACAGGGCCCCCCTGGGGTTGGACAGGCCGCCGATAATGGCGGCGATCAGGGCCTTTATCATCGGCGTCAGCCCGAGCGCCGGGAATACCGCGCCGCGCTGCGAAATCCATAACAGCGCCGCCACCCCGGCCAGGATTCCAGACAGGAAAAAGGCCAGCGCGATGACCCGGTTGGACCGGATGCCCATGGCGCGGGCGACATCGAAATCGTCGGCAGAAGCCCTGAGCGCGATGCCGAGACGGGACCTGGAAAGAAACAAATTCAGCAACACAAGGGAAGACACGGCGATCACCACGGTGAATATCTGGGCCCGGGAAATATAGATATCGCCGAAGGTCAGGTATCCCGAAAGCAGTTCCGGTATGGGAATAGGTTTCGACCGCGGGCTTATCAGAACCTGAAACAGCACATGCAGCGCCCCGGATATGGCGAAAGAGGTAATCAGGAGGGTCATCGGACTTCGCCCGCGCAATGGCCGGAAGGCGACGCGTTCCATGACCAGCGCGCTTAGCCCCGCGAACACGATCGCCAAGGCGGCGGCGGGCAGGAATGGCATGCCCCAGCCCAGCATGAAGAAAAGGGCGTACCCGAACAGGGTCATCAAATCGCCGTGGGCGAAATTAAGGAACCCCAGCAGGCCGAAAACGACCACCAGGCCAAGCGCCAGCAAGGCGTAAATACTGCCCAGATTAAGCACCGAGACGATAAATTGTAGAAAAGCTTCCATGCTTGCCGCCTAATCCAACGCGCCCAGATAGCGGTCGCGAATTTCCGCATCGTTCATTAATTCTTCGGCCGGTCCGGATTTGACGATTGAACCCAATTCCATGACGTAGGCGCGATCGGCGATGGCCAGGCTTTTCTTGACGTTCTGTTCGACCAGCAGAATCGTCACCCCCGATTGCCGCAGATCGTCGATCAGTTGAAACACCTGAGAGACAATCTTCGGGGCCAGCCCCAGGGATGGTTCATCGAGAATCAGGCACGACGGATCGATCATCAGGGCCCGCGCTATGGCCAGCATTTGCTGCTCGCCGCCGGACAGCGTTCCGGCATCCTGTTGCGCCCGTTCGCGCAGGGCCGGAAACTGACCCAGCATTTCATCCACGCGTTCCATGGAACGCGACTTGTCCAGGGTCATGCCGCCGGCCTTGAGATTGTCCAGCACACTCAGGGAGCCGAAAACCCGGCGCCCCTCGGGCGAAAACGCCAGACCCATCCTGGCCCTGTTCTCGACGGAAGTCTCGGTCAGGGATTGACCTTTCAGGTAAATCTCGCCGGCCGCCACGGCGGCCAGCCCCATGATAGCGTTCAGGGTCGAACTTTTACCGGCGCCGTTGGCCCCGATAACCGTTACCAACTCGCCCTCGTGAACGTCGAAGCTGATGCCTTTTACCGCCGCAACCGGACCGTAGTTCACTTCTAAATTATTAACCTTAAGCATTCTCTGCGACCTGAAAAAGGGGCGGGCGGCCCGGCCGATCGGTGTTGCCGACCGGCCGGGTGAGACAAATCGCCCGGGGCTATTTCCGGGGTGTCGGAATTTCCGAAGGCTTAAGCTTGATCGACTTGATGTACTTACCCTTGCCGTTTTCTATGCGCATGATATTGACCGGCAGGTTGGGCAGCCTGCCAACCCCCTTGAAGGTTACCGAACCGATTTCGGTATCGACGTTTTCCAGCTTGCCGAAGGCGTCGCGAACCGCCGCCGCATCGGTCGTGCCGGCGCCCTTGACCGCCGCTTCCACCATCCGCATGGCCGCGTAGCCGACCATGGCCGGATAGTAACTTTCCGCATTGCCGTATTTGGCCTCGTAAGCCTTGACGAAGGCGGCGGCGGATTTACTCGCTTGCGGCGCCGCCATGGTGACGTAGTAGACGCCGTTCACGACCTTGCCCAGCCCCTTCACGGAAGGCAGATCAAGCACATCCGGGCCAAGATAGGTGGACTTGATTCCGGCGGCCCGAAGCTGATTGATAAAAATCGGAAAATCATCGTCAAAAGGCATCGCCATAATCACATCCGGTTCCTTCGGCAGCTTCTTGATATCCGCAATGACCGTCGAAAATTCCTGCTGTCCATAGGCGAAAGTGGCGCGCCCGATTACCTTGCCGCCGCGCTTTTCAAACGATTCCTTGAAGTAGACCGGCAGAAATTCGGTATAGGGATCGAAATCCGAGGTCACGATATAGGCGGTCTTGGCGCCCAGATCTTCCGCCGCAAACTTACCGTAAACGCCACCCATATGGGCATCCGACATCATCACCAGATAGCTGCCGCCGCCGACCCGGGCCGGGATTGTCGGCTGCGAGGCGATGGTGTGCATAACCAGCAAATTCTGTTTCGCGACCGCCGTCCCGGCGGCGATGGCCTGGGGCGAAAGCGCACTGGTGATAAACATGTTCATTTTTTCGTTGCGCAGCAGTTCGGCGACGGCGACCGCCCCCTTCTGCATATCCGAGCCATCATCCCTGGCTACCAGCCGGATCGGATATTTGCCAAGCAGCCCGCCTTTTTTGTTGGCCTGTTCCACGTACATGTTGACCCCTTGCATAAAGGGGGCGTCATAGGCGGCCATAAAACCGGTATGGGCGCTGACCGCGCCGATAACGAATTCCTCGGCCCTGGCCGAAACCGACCAAAGCCCGGTCACCCCGGCGGCAACCAGGCCGGCCGCTATCAGTTTATTGAGTTTCATTGTCGTTCTCCTTTCCGTTGCTTGAATCAACCTGTCCTTGTTTATTATTGGTTTTATTGCTCTAACCTATTGAAATTATTTAAATAATCCGCCATCAAACAATCCCTTTTAACGGCGGTTTGATCTGGCGGAGCTAAACCGCGACCCCCAGACCTTCCACCGACTCTTCTCCCACGTAGGCCTCTATGACATCGCTGTTGACCATGATTTCCGCGGGAGCCCCGCTTGCTATTAATTCCCCCTTGTTCAGTACGTAAATTTGATCCGATAGCTGCATCACCATTTTCAGGTCATGTTCGACCAGCAATATGCCGATGCCGAAACGATCAACCAGTTCCTTAAGCAATGTTTTTAATTCTTCGGTTTCCGCCGAATTCATTCCCGCAACCGGTTCATCGAGCAGCAGGAATTGTGGTTCCAGCGCCATTGCCCTGGCGATTTCCAGGCGGCGCTGGTCGCCATAGGCCAGATTGCCGGCCAGAACATCGGCGCTGTCTTCCAGGCCAAGCAGTTTCAGCCAGGCCCGCGCCCGGGTATCGGCCTGCCACCTGGATAATGCCGGGGATTTCACATTGATGGCGCAGACCACGTTTTCCAGCGCCGAAAGAGAATCGAACAGACGGATGCTCTGGAAGGTCCGGCCCAGCCCTTTACCCGCCAGTTTGTGGGCGCTCCAAAGGGTGGCTTCGCTGTGGTTCAGCCTGATTTCGCCACTGGAAGCAAACAAATTACCGGTCAGAACGTTGATGAATGTCGTCTTGCCGGCGCCGTTGGGGCCGATAAGGGCGATGATCCGGCCCGCTTCGACCGCCATTCCGACATCGCTTAGCGCGGTCAGCCCACGGTAGGATTTCGATAACATGGAGGTTTCAATAAGGCTGTCGTTGCTTACCCTGTAGTGCGGCAGGGTATCTTTCGATGGCTCTGCCGACGGCTTTTCCGACGGCAGGAAGCGGCGCCGCATATAGGCCAGTTCCCGGTATCCCATCACCCCTTCCGGACGCAGGTAAAGCACAATCAGGATAAGGATCGAAAATGAAATTGCGGTCAGTCCGAAAACCTGCGGGAATTCGAACCCGAATACCGTTTCCTGGCCGGCGAAGGCGCCCAGCGCCTCCTCTGTTTTTCTGAATATTTCCTCGGCGACGGTAATCACCAGGGCCCCGATAACGCAACCGCTGATCGAACGATAGCCGCCAAGAATTATCATCACCACCAGGGCGAAGGTCTTTTCCAGATAAAAAACGCCCGGCGAGACGACGCCGATGACATGAACGAACAGCGCCCCGGCCAGACCGACCATGCCGGCGCTGATGACCCAGAACAAAAAAATGTAGAATTGCGGCTCTATACCGATCGAACGCGCCGCCTGTTCATCGTCGCGGATGGCTTCCAGATGCCTGGCGTAGCGGGTGCTTTTCATAAAAAACGCGACTGCCAGGGCGACCGCCAAAGCCCCCAGAACAAGGGGCCACGAGGCTTCTTCGGTGGGCAGTCCATAAAGCGACTGCTTGCCATTGGTGAACGATTTCGCCCCGGTGAACACCAGATAGGCAATCACCAGAAAGCCGAAGCTGGCGATCACCGCCGAGGTATCGCGCAGCCGCATAATAATCAGGCCGGTAACGGCGCCCGCCAGAAGGCTGGCCAGAACCGCCACCGGCAGCGACGCCAACAGGGACCATTCCGCCGTCTTGATAAATTCCGGCATATCGGCCAGCAGAAAAGATTTCATGGCCGCCGGCAAAGTGAACCACGAAGCCGCATAGGCGCCGACCCCGAAAAAAGCGACATGACCAAGTGACAAAATACCGCTGGTTCCGGAAAACAGGCCCAATCCGACCGCCGCGATAATATTTACGACGCCCAACAACAGCAGCTCGCGCCCCGCCATCCCGGTCAGCGTGGCAACGGCGATGATAATTATGATTGCCGGATACAACATGGCGAAGGACAGGGCGCATTCCCTGGTTCTCGGGTCCCACAGCCCGGCAAACAGACCCGGGTTCGCCGGGTGGTCCGCAGCGGCTGCCGGATTCCCCGGATTCATCATCGCCCCGAATCCACCGGCGGCCCGGACCACGGCGCGGGCTGACGACAGATCGGTGATGAATTTTCCACCACATGCCGATCCCTGTACATCGGCCTCCCTCCCCTCTTAAGAAACTACCTCGTATTATTTGTTTTGAATACTGTATCCAGTAGACCATAGCTGGTTTATAATCGTTACGCAAATTGAATCGGCGATACATATTCGCGGCACTCCTTGGTATAAGTGGATAGAGGTGAAAGATGCGTTCCATGTTCAAGCAAGCTCCGGATATTCAGCCGCGATTGGCGGAAGACGTTTACCAGCAAATTTTGTCGGCCATAATCAACGGCCAGTTCGCCCCGGGCGAACGGTTGATACAGGAAAAAATCGCCAACCAGATCAACATCAGCCGGACACCGGTGCGGGAAGCCCTGTTGCGCCTGGAACAGGATGGCATTCTTGAACTGTCGGGAAGAAAGGGCTTCATGATCCGGAAAATTTCCGATCGCGAACTGGTCGAACTTTACGGAGTCCGCGAAGCCGTCGAAGGATATGCCGCCTACATGGTCGCCGGCAATCGCACCCCGGAAAAACTGGCCGCAATCCGCGATGCGGTCGAGGCCGAATTCGAATTAAGCGAACGGAATCTGGAAGCCGAGTTCAGGTGCAACCGGCACATTCACCGGACCATCGTCGAACAGGCGGATAATCGTGTCCTGCTGGATTTATTCGACAGCATCTGGGGCCGCGGAATTTCACTGTGGCTGTTTGCCGCCACCCGCACCAACCCGGCCCAAACGGACCCGGACGTTCATCGCCGGCTGTTGCGCGTTCTGGAAACCGGCCGCCCGGACGAAGCCCGCTCGGCGATGACCACGCATGTCCGCGAGGGCTTGTCGCAGCATCCCAAGGCCCCTTAGGGTCGGCTGTTTTTCTTGCGCCGATTATCCCGCCAGTCCTGAAACCGGTAATAGGCCTGCGCCGCCGGTAAAAACCACGGTTTCCCCCGGTACCAGAACCGGGTGGCCAGTTCCGTCCTGGTAAAGGCGGTAACATCGTCGCCCCCGCCCAGCATGGCCTCGGCGGCCTTGTGTCCCAGGTAGGGGGCCATGGTGTTGCCATTTCCGGAAAACCCCAGGGCATGCCAAACGCCGTCATGACGGCCGACATGGGGCAGGAAATTAAAGGAAAAACCGGTATTTCCCTGCCATCCATGGGAAATTCTGACACTGCCCAGGGCCGGAAAGATTTCCTTCATCAGGCCCCGAATTACCGCCGTCGCCTTTTCCTGAGGGATTCCGGAAAGGGCGGCGCGGGCGCCGAATACCAGGCGTTTGCCATCCGGCGACAGGCGGAAATAACAATGCCGGTTGCGTGTTTCGACCACCATGCGGCGGCCCGGCATGATTTCGTCGATGGTTTCGGGCGGCAGTTCTTCGGTGGCGGTGACGAAACTGGTGACCGGAATTATCCGCCGCTTCAACCACCCGAAGGCCGGCGGGGTATAGCCGTTGGTCGCGATCAAAACCGCCGCCGCCCGAACCTGGCCCGTTTGCAGCGTTATCCGAAAACCCGAGCCATCCCGGAAAATACCGGTTACCGGCGTTTCCCCGACGACCGTCGCACCGGCCCGCCGCGCCGCGCCCAGCACGCCATGGTGATATTTCGCCGGATGCAATCCGCCATGATCGAGCAGCAACATGCCGCCGGCATAGAAGTCCGTTCCGACCTCCTGACGTTGCCGTTCAAAGGGAATCATTTCGGCGCGCATGGGCACGACTTTCTGGATTTCATCCAGGGACCGGGCAGTGGCGTCATATTCCGCGCCGGTCCATTGGCCGCGATATCTGCCATAGACGTTGAAATCGCAATCGATCCCTTCGGTTTCGATCAGCGCCTTGACGAAGGCCATGGAATCCATGTGGGCTTCGCCCAGCAACCGGCGCGCCGTTTCCTCGCCGTATTGCCCCGTCAATTGTTCCATCGACAACAGATGGCCGCCGCCGACCATGCCGCCGTTGCGGGTGCTGGCGCCGAAACCTATGGGTTCCGCGTCCAGGACCAACACCTTTTTCCCCGCCCCGGCCAGGGTCCTGGCCGCCGACAGGCCGGTCAGCCCGGCCCCGACCACGACAACATCCGAATTATCCGGAAGCTCTTTCCGGCCATCTGTTTCGGGCCTGATGGCATCCCACCAATACGGCTCTGCGTTCGGCTTCATACGCCCCCCCCTATCACCATGCGTCAGATTCGCGGCGACACATTAACAGGTTGCCGCCTGATTCCAAGAAGCGCTGGGCAAAAATTCATACCATTTTACACATGCGGTCAGGGTGTCTATCTATAACGCAAAAAAATCTTTCGCAATTTCAGAATTGACGGCTTCTTCTTAAACATGAGGAAGGAGCAAGTGGATGGGAGGCAAGCAAAAGGGTGAAGATATGGGTCAGGTGATCCAGATTGACAAGGCGCGGATTGAAACAGGGCCAAGCCCAAAAAGATCCGACGCGCCGAGGGTTACCATTCGTCAAATCGCTTGCATAGCGCAGACTGCGGTGCTCATAATTCCGGCGAGTAATTTTGGTCCCACGTCTTGCCTCATTAATTACCTCAATACAAACAGTGAATAACAGCTCTCTGGAATCGCTCAATTAGTTTCAGATTAGGCCCTGGGAAAGAAGCTAAACCCTAGCCGCAATCCGGGCGATAATGAGGCTTGAGTGTGTCGAAAATCATTGCCGTCGTGTGTTGAAGCGGCAGAAATCAGAGGAGTAGTGGGTTTATATGGTCTTTTCGGTGAAACTCCAAAAATTTCTTAACCGGAAGGAGGTCTCGGCATCAGTTTGGGTGCTCGGCGGAAACATCGCCGGGCAAGCCTTGCGATTGGTCAGCAACCTTATCCTTACACGCCTGTTATTTCCCGAGGCATTCGGTCTCATGGCCTTGGTGCAGGTTGTAATAGCGGGAGTGATGTTGCTCACGGATATCGGTTTTAAAGGAGCCGTATTCGTTGAAAAAAACAGTGATGATCCCCGATTTCTCAATACCATTTGGACTCTTCAGATCCTCCGCGGAGTTCTGATTTGTTGTGTTATCTGGATTGTTGCCTGGCCAGCATCCAATTTTTACGGGCAACCGGACCTGCTTTATCTTTTAATGGCCGTCGGGGTTTCCAGCATAATCAGCGGGTTCAATTCGACGGCAATTTACACCCTGCAAAAAGACGTTAAAGTTGCTCGTCTAACCATTATGGAAGTCTCCTGCCAGGCGCTCTCAGTCGTTCTGATGATTGCGCTGGCTGTCCAATGGCGTTCCGTATGGGTGCTGACTGTAGGCTATTTTTTGGGCTCCGCCCTACGACTTATCTGGAGCCACCTGTTCCTAACCAGACGCCCCCATTCCTTTAGCTTAGTCAGGAGTTACGCGAAATCAATTGTACGATATGGCCGCTGGATTATCCCAAGCACCGCCCTGGGTTTTGTTCTGCTTCAAGGCGACCGGATAATTGTTGGCAAGATACTAACGATTGAAGAAATGGGCGTTTATTCAATTGCATTCTTCATATCGTTCTCATTCGTACAGATATCAAATCAAATTTCAGGAAAGGTCCTTCATCCCATTTATGTTGATCTATTAAAATTGGACACATACGAATTCCGTAGAAAGCTAGTTAAACTTAGAATGGGGTTAATGTGCTTTGCTATTCCCCCCATATGCTTTTTGGCAGTATTTGGTGATTGGGTTGTCGAACTACTTTATGATACTCGCTACGTTGAAGCCGGATGGATGCTGCGTATTCTTGCCGTTGGCGCTATAGGTCAGGTGGTAGCGTCTTCAGCCGATTCGGTAATGCTTGCGAGAGGCGACTCCTTTCGATACATGAATTTTAAAATCATAAGTACTATCTTTTTGATTTCGGGTTTGTTTATTGGTTTTCAGTTTGGCCAGTTTCAGGGAATGCTTATCGGACTGTCCGGAGCACGACTCGCAACCTACGTGCCGTTGTGCCTGTTTATCAGGCGCTATAATGCATGGCTGCCAAAATACGATGCCGTTGTTTTCGCCTCGTCCGCATCAGTTATTGGTATTGGGCTGGTATTGAGAAATTTATTTTTATCATAAATAGAGTATAGCGAAGAACTTGGAGAGTACTGAATGACGGGCCACAGTGTAAAAAATGGACGAAAACCGGATTTCATCATTATCGGCTCCATGAAGGCTGGAACCACGACACTGTATCAACACCTAACGGCCCACCCTCAAGTGTTTCGTTGCCGTTATAAAGAACCGCAATTCTTCAGCCGTGACAATGTCTACCAGCGAGGCTTTGACTGGTACGAATCCATTTTTGCCGATGCGCAAGATGATCAAATTTGCGGTGAAGCTTCAACTTGTTACACGCGGTGGCCACACTTCGGTAACGTTGCAGAACGAATTCACGCCTA
>CAZZKE010000032.1:0-31234 GCA_964655005.1 uncultured Thalassospiraceae bacterium
CGCGCCGGAACACCGCCGAGATCATCCGGGTCAGCGCCACCGTCCAGGCGTAGTGTTCCATGTTCTTGGAATTGATGAAAATCTCGAACGGTCGGATCCGGCCGCTGTCGTCGATGATGTCGCTCATGGTGATGTAGATGGCGTGATCGCTTTCCGGCCAGCGGACCTTGTAGGTTGCGCCTTTCAACTCCTCGGGGCGGTCCAGCGGCTGGAACAGGTGGGTCACCGGGCCGGCATCGCCCAGATCCCTGGGCAAGGCGCTGGCTAGCGGTTTTTCCAGCGGCAGTTCCGGCTGGTCATTGGCCTTGGCGTCCTTCCGTACTTCCAGCACGGCGCCGGTTACATCGTTCGGGCGGTAGGTGGTGCATCCCTTGCAGCCCAGGTCGAAGGCCTGCATGTAGATGTCCTTGAAATCGTCAAACGGAATACTTTCCGGGCAATTGATGGTCTTGGAAATGGAACTGTCGACATATTCCTGGACCGCCGCCTGCATTACCAGGTGGTCATTGGGGCTAAGGCTCTGGGCGTCGACGAAGGCGTCCGGCAAGGGGGCCGCCTCGCCCTTCAGGCGCCGGAACAGGCGCCAGGCGTAATCCGATACTTCTTCCTCGCGGCGGCTGCCGTCCGGCATCAGCATATGGCGCAGGTACTTGAAGCTGAATACCGGCTCCAGCCCCGAAGATACATTGTCGGCGAACAGCGAGATCGTCCCCGTCGGCGCGATTGAAGTCAGCAGGGCGTTGCGAATGCCGTGTTCGGCGATTGCCTGACGGATATCTTCATCAAGGCCCCGGACGCCCTCGCCGGCCAGGTAGCGCTCTTTATCAAACAGCGGAAACGGCCCTTTTTCGGCGGCCAGTTCGGTTGAGGTCAGATAGGCCGAACGCCGGATTATCTTCATCCAGCGGCGGGTCAGGGCCACCGCCTCGGCCCCGCCATAGCGCGCCCCGCACATAATCAGGGCGTCGGCCAGGCCGGTCACGCCCAGGCCGATGCGGCGTTTGGCTCGCGCCTCGTGCTCCTGTTCGGGCAGGGGAAAACAGGAAATATCGATGACGTTGTCCATCATCCGGACCGATGTGGCGACCAGCCCGGCCAATGCCGTTTGGTCGATGCCGGCGTTATCCGCAAACGGGTTATCGACCAGCCGGGCCAGATTGACCGATCCCAGCAGGCAGGCCCCATAGGGCGGCAGGGGCTGTTCGCCGCAGGGATTCGTCGCGTGAATGGTCTCGCAGTAGGCAAGCGGGTTCATGCGGTTGATGCGGTCGATAAAAATTACCCCCGGTTCGGCGCAGGAATAGGTCGCCCGCATGATCTTGTCCCACAGTTCGCGGGCCGGCAGGCTCTTGTAGGCGCAGTCGCCGAAGTTCAGTTGCCACGGCGCATCTTCCTTGACCGCCTGCATGAAATCGTCGCTGACCAGTACCGACAGGTTGAACATGCGCAAACGGCCGGGCTGTTGTTTGGCTTCGATGAAGGCCTCGATATCGGGGTGGTCGCAGCGCAGCACCGCCATCATGGCGCCGCGCCGCGAGCCGGCGCTCATGATCGTCTGGCACATGGCGTTCCAGACATCCATGAACGACAGCGGACCGGATGATTCCGCCCCGACGCCTTCGACCGCCGCGCCCTTTGGCCGCAGGGTCGAAAAATCGTAACCGATGCCGCCGCCCTTCTGCATGGTCAGCGCGGCCTCTTTAAGGCTGTCGAAAATACCGGCCATGTTATCGGCGATTTCGCCCATGACGAAGCAGTTGAACAGGGTCACGGCGCGGCCCGTGCCGGCCCCGGAAATTATCCGTCCGGCCGGCAGGAATTTGAAATCGTCGAGCGCCTGGCGGAACCGCTCGCGCCAGACCGGTCGGTCGGCCTCGTCCTCGGCCATGACCAAGGCCCGGGCCAAGCGGTCCCAGGTATCGTCGATGGACTTGTCGATGACCCGACCGTCCGCCCCCTTGAGGCGGTATTTCATATCCCATATCTGCTGCGAAATAGCAGTCACCGGAACCATAATCGCGTCCTTGAAATGTGTCCAAAATACCGGGTAAAACCAGGCCCGGCGTGGCCGTTGAGGCCTCTAGCCTAAGCCCCCGGCAGAGCATGGTCAAGGACCACGTTCTTGTTATGTTTCCCCCAGGATTATCCCCCGTCGACCGCCATCAAGGGAAAGGCCGGGGGCCGGTTATCCCCGCTACTCACAGGCGTTCGGTCCACAGGATCAGGCGTCCCATTTGGCCCGGCCTTCTTCGATCAGGCGAAGCGTCGCCGTTTCGATACGGTTTTCCAGTTCCGCCATAAAACTTTTCCGGTCCATCCCGGTGGGCATGGGTTCCAGGTATTCCAGCACGATGCAGCCCGGATGCTTGCGGAATTTACGGCGCGGCCAGAACAGGCCGGAATTAAGGGCCACCGGAATTACCGGGGCATTGGCCTTTTTGTAGACCGCGGCAATACCCGGATGATAAGGCAGCTTTTCGCCGACGCCGGCGCGCGTGCCTTCCGGGAAAACCACCACCTTGCGCCCTTCATCCAGGGCGGCCAGGGATTCCCCGACCAGCTTCTTCAGGGAACTGGCGCCGCCGTCCCGGTCGATGGCGATCATTTTCGATTTCCGCAGCAACAACCCGTAAAACGGAATCGACAGCAATTGCTTTTTCAGGACATAAGTGGCGTCATCCACGATCATCAGGAAAATACCGGTTTCCCAGGCCGATTGATGCTTGCAGACGATTATCGCCGGACCCGGCGGCAGGTTGTGGCGACCGCGGAATTCCATATCGATGCCGGCGACAATTTTTAATGTCGCCATGGTCAGTGTCATCCATGCCCGCAAACCCCGCTGCAACAGGCGGCGCGGAAACGGCAGGGCCAGCATCATGACGATGGAAAACAAGGTTCCGTAAGTAAAAAACAGGACGTTGAAGACAAATGATCGGATAAAGGTCATGGGCGGGACTTTTTACTGATAATCGGGCGTCAGGATGTTTTCACCGATGTGACGGACCCAGGCCAGCAAAAACTTGTTGTATTCGCCGATAATCAGCAGGCTCGTTCCCGGCCACGCCCACCATCGCCCCACCTTGACGTGCTTGGCGAAGACCGGATGGGCGATAATCCGGACCCCTCGCATGGCATTGCGGAATTCCAGCAGGCTTCGCGGCATGTGATAGCCGCTGGTCACCAGACGCAGCGAGGTGATGCCTTCGGTGGCGACCCAGGCGGCGGTTTCCCTGGCGTTGCCGGCGGTATTGGTGGCCCCGCCGATACCGATCCGACGTTCCAGTTCATAGGGGTTGTTTTGCGACAGGGCCAGCAGTGTCTTCACATCCAGTCCCTGATAAACGCCCGAGATGAACAGCTTTTCGGCCCGGCCGCCGGATAACAGCCGCAGCCCCTCGTCGAGGCGTCCGCTGCCGCCGGTCAGCACGACGATGGCGTCGGTCCGGGTTTCGTCACCGCTGGCCTGTTTCGGGATCGAATCGGCAAACACGATCAATCCGCCCAGCCAGACGACAAACACGGCCAGGCCGACAAGGGTCAGGCGCCTGATTGGCGCCCGGCTACGCCGGCGCGGCGGATATTTGGCCATAATGCGCCCCTCCCCGGGTAATCCAAAGCCTGATTATAACATTTTCCGAAGTGTTTTCATCACCGTCAATCGCGCCGTCGCCATGGCTATCAGGGCCATTGCCAGGGGCAGGCTGCCGAGAACCAGCCAGTCGCCGGCCGGCAACGACAGCGCCGGCAGCATTGTCGATTGCAGGGATGCCGTCAAATAACCCATGGCCCACAGGGTCGGCGCCGCCAGGACCATGCTGATAAGTCCGCCTTTCAGGCCCAGCATCAGGGCGCGGCTGGCAAACTGGCGGGCGATGTAGGCGTCCTGGGCGCCGATCAGATGCAGCACCTCGATCGCTTCCCGGTGGATAGCCAGCCCGGTACGGGTGGTGAAAACCACCGTGCCGACGGTGGCCAGGCCGATGAAGGCCAGCACCGCCGAGGCCAGCGCCTGCACGGTGGTTATCAGCCGCAGCAGTTGTTTCAGCCAGACCCCGTGATCGTCGATCAGGGTTCCGGCGGCGATCGCGTCCAGGCGTTCCTGCAATGCCGCAACGGCGACCGTGGCGTCGCTTTCAAGTTCGACATCGATCATCTGCGGCAACGGCAGGTCACCGGCGGCGACCGGTCCGAGCCATGGTTCCAGCAACCCGAGCAGGCGCTCGTCGCTCAGCCGCTCGGCCCGGACCACGCCCGGTGTTTTTTGCAGCACGGCCAGGATAGCGGCCATTCGCCGGCTATCGACCGCCGCCGTTTCGTTGTTGGCGGGCGGCGGCACCTGAACCGTCAGGGTCCCGCGCAGACCGCTGTTCCAGCGTGCCGCCAGATTATTCAGCGACAACATGCCGGCCATGGCCAGAATCGACAGATAGACCATGAAGGCGATCAGCCAGGGCAGAAAACGGCCAAGGGAATCCCGTTCGAGTTGCAGGTCGGAGCGGCGTGAGAACATCTAGCGAACGCCCACCCGGCCGGGGCGCGGAGCCGGCCCTTCGCCGGCTTCCAGCTTCAGCCGGCCTTTTTGCAGCCTGAGACAGGGATGGCCCAGCCGCCTGACCAGCGCTTCGTTGTGACTGGCGATGACCACCGTGGTTCCCAGTTTGTTGAGTTCGTCGAACAGGTGCATCAGCCGCAGCGCCATGGCGTCATCGACGTTGCCGGTCGGTTCGTCGGCCAGCAGCAATTTCGGCCGGGCGATGACGGCCCGGGCGATGGCCAGGCGTTGTTGCTGGCCACCCGACAGGGTCGGCGGGCGGGCATCCATGTGGTCGGCCAGGCCGACCCAGCCCAGCAGTTCCTTGACATTGCGCCGGATTTCATTTTCCCGGGCGCCGGCCACCCGCATCGGCAGGGCGACATTGTCGAAGGCCGACAGATGGCGCAACATGCGGAATTCCTGGAAGACCACGCCGACTTTCCGGCGCAAGGCCGGCAGGTCGTCTCGCGCCGTCGTCGCGATATCGCGACCGAATAGGGAAATCAGTCCGCGCGACGGTTTTAGGGCCAGATACATCAGTTTCAACAACGATGATTTACCGGCGCCGCTGGCGCCGACCAGAAAATGAAAGGATCCGGGGTCCAGGGAAAATGAAACATCCTGCAACACCTCGGGTCCTAAATCATAGCGCAATCCGACATTTTCGAAGCGAACCACTCCGTCGTTACCACCTGCTAGAGATTGACAGTACACGGGAATCCAGAGAACCCGGCGGGCTCACAATGGCATGGCGGACTACCGCAGTCCAGACCGGCGACCGGGTTGTGTTTTCTGTGACTAGGAATGTGCTCATATCTTGCGCTGTACCTGCTGAAAGTCTATAAACAACCGTAGCTTAGGGACAAGAATTATAATATTGGTGCGCCAATGATCATCACCTGCCCCAACTGCGCGACCCACTATAGCCTCGACCCGGCAACTATCGGTGGCGCCGGCAAGAATGTACGTTGCGCCAATTGCGGCGCCGGCTGGTATCACACCAATGTGTCGCCGACCCCGCCGCCACCGCCCGCCGCCCCGCCGCCCGCCGCCGCCACGGCCTTCGATCCGGCCCCGATGATGGCCGAAATGAAGGCCCAGTTGCTGGCCGAAATACAGGTCCGGTTCGACGAACTGGCGGCCAGCGCACCACCCGCAGCGCCGGAACCCGAGCCCGAACCGGAGCCAGAACCAGAACCGGAGCCTGAACCAGAACCGGAGCCTGAACCAGAACCGGAGCCCGAACCCGAGCCTGAACCCGAGCCCGAGCCCGAGCTGGAGCCTGAAGAAGAAGGGGAGCCGTTGTCCCAAGACGAGTTGGACAACATGTTCGGCGAGGACGCCGAGCCCGAACCGGTCGATTCGCTGCTTGACGAAGGTGCGGTTGACGACGATCAGGACGATCAGATTGCCGTCGAGGATATCCCCGACCCCGATCCAATCCCCGAATCCCTGCTTGCGCCGGACGATTACGACGACGATGAAGATGAAGAAGATGACGAAGGCGGTTCCTTGCGCACGATTATCGCCGTCGTCGTTGTGCTGGGCCTGTTCGGCGGCCTGTTCGGCGGCCTGTTTTTCGCCCGCGACACGGTCATGGAAATATTTCCGCCCAGCAAGAGCCTGTACAAAATGATCGGGCTGACCGACCCCCTGGGGGTCGGCCTGAAAATTCGCGGCGTTCGTTCGGCGCGCGGCCTGGATGGCGATGTCGATGTGCTTAATGTCAGTGGCGTTATCGCCAATGTCAGCGAACAAATCCGGGCCGTGCCGATGATCCGGGTTTCCCTGTTCAACGGCGAGGACGAGGAAGTTCAGTTTCAAATGATTAGCCCGGACAAGAAAGAGCTGCCGCCTTCGGAAACGCTGCGCTTCAAGGCCTCGGTCATGGACCCCGCGGCAACCGCCCGGCGCCTGGAAGTCACCTTCAGCGAGGCCGGGGCGGAAACCGAACACTGATCGAGGCGGCGGAAATTCTAGAAATTCCCGAGCAAGCGTTCAATGTATTCGCGTTCCGCCCGGGGGCGATCGCGCTGGCCCGAGCGGCGGCGCAATTCGTCGATGATTCGCCGCGACCGCTGGACCTGGCCGCGCTCTGGTATGCCGACCGTTCCGCCTGACATGGCGCCGCCCTGACCGGTTAATCTGCCGAACGGGTCGCGCCCGCCCGGCATCCGTCCGGGGCCATTCCCAAGCGACATTCCGAAGGCGCCGGCCATCATTTGCGCCATTTGGGCCGACATATCCCGGATCGCCTGGCGGAGATTTTCGACCGCCCCTGTCTGGCGTTCCAGGGCCGCCGGCAAACGGCCCCGCCCAAGGGCCTTGGCGGCCCCCATCATATCGCGGTCGGCCCGGCCGAGCGGCGCCGGGATAGGTTTCAGCAGTTCATCGGAATCGAGCATTATTTGTCCCAATTCATTCCGCCGGGCCCGTTGCGCGGCGGCGGCGCTGTCGAGTTGCCCGGGCGTCTTGACGGCGCGGTCGGTGACATCGGCGAAGGTCTTGTCGAGCAACCCCTGTTGTTGTTCGGCTAACCGGCGCGTCCGGTCGAGCATGTCGCCGAATTGCCGCAGCGCCTTGTTCATTGCCGCCATCGCCGCGCCGCCGCGCGTCGCGTCCTGGACGCCGGCCAGGATACGGTCCAGTTCCGACAGCATCCGCCGCGCCGCGCCGGTGGCCCCGGTGCGGGCCAGTTCCCTGGCCCTGTCGAGCATTTCCCGCAGGTCGCCGGCCCCCAGCATTTTCATAATCGGATCGAATTCCGTTTCGGTACCGCCGTCGGCCTGCATTTTTTCAGCCAGCGCCGCCAGATAATTGTCCAGCGCCTTGCTGACACGGTCCATCAGGCGGTCAATTTCGGCCTGCCCGGCGTTTCGCGACATGGCGTCGCGCAGGTCTTTTCTGGCCTGTTCCAGTTCCCGTTCGGTGACCGCCAGGCTGCCGTCTTCCAGGCTGATCGCGGTATTCCACAACAGTTCCATGACCGAATCATACTTGCTCCGGTCCTTGCCGTATCGCAGCCGCGCCTGGGCCACGCCAAGCGCCAGGAAGACGGTGGTGGAATCCTTGTAGGTCGGTGGTTCCCGCTTGATCAAATCCAGCCCGACGATAACATCGCGGGCAATTTTTTGCCGGCTTTCGGGGTTCAGCAGGGCCAGCCGCCGGCGCTGGACGATGATTGCCCGGGCTACCGGGTTGCTGAATTGCCGTTCCGGCAGGACCATCCGGACCGCCTTGCCGGCGCCTTCCTGGGCCGCGCCGTCACCGGCCAGCAGGCGCAGTTCCACCGGCAGGCCGGCCCACGGATGGGCCGTTAAATCGGGATTGAATCGTCCCTGCAAACGCCTGCGATCGATCGCCGAACCGGCTACCGGCAGGTCCAGGCTGGTAATCTGGCCACCGGCCAGCAGCGTCCGGTCCTGCAATCGAATTTCCAGGGTAAGCCGTTCAATCGCATAATCGTCCGATGCCAGATAGGCGAACGCCACGCGGGACCGGTCGTCCGGTTCCGGCGGGCCGTTGAATTCGACGGTCGGCGGCCGGTCGGGGATAACCGCCAGCGGCCAGGTGGCGGCGCCGGTGCCGTTCGCCCGGATGCCAAGCCGTTGCTTCCGGCCGTCCGTTACCCGGATTACGGTCTCGCCGCGGAAGCTCTGCCGCCCGTCATTTCCGGGCCCGCCGATGGCGGCAAGGGGGATGGTTCGACCGCCAACTTTCAACACCGGGTCGGCCCCATACCATGCCGGGCGTCCGGTGATCCGGGCGCTGACCGTGGTTTCGGTCGGGGTGTCGATGCGATCCGGCCTCTTGCCCGGAACCGTCCGGTTGTTCAGAAATACCGGCGACCGGCGGGTATAGGCCGGCGGCGTCAGCCAGATTTCGACGGCGAAGTCATCATCGGCCCCGCCGCCGATGCTGAAGGCCCGGGCCAGCCGCGAACCGGCCTGATCGTATCCGGCGACCATGCCGATGACCAGCACCAGCAGCACTGCCGCCCGGATGGCATAAGGATCGCGGGCGGCCAGGCCCGGCGAGGGCGGGCGCAGGGTAAGCGCCCGGACTTCGGCGCGGAGCGCCCGGACATGGGCCAGCCAGATTTTCAGGGCCCGGTCGTCGCGGTCCGATACCGGGCTGTCAACCAGTCCCGATAACGGGCGGTGCGGCAGATCGTTATCCCGCTCCAGGCGGCGTCGGGCGGTCGCCCAGCCGACGGCCCGAAAGCCGCTCAGCGCCTGATAGCAAAGCGCCGCCAACAAGATGGCGAATACCGCCAGGACAATCAGATGCAGCCAGCCCGGCAACGCCGGCAGCACGTCCAGCAAGGCCAGGGCGGTGAAGCCGGCGACCACCAGCACGGCCTTCCATATTCTTACCCACAGCCGTTCCCAGAATACGGCGGCCAGGGCCAGAAACAGCAACACACGATATCGTCCACCCAGAGATCGCTCCCCGGTCGCCACCATTATTCGCTATCCCCGGCGTTCGATAGCCAGGCCGGTTGCTGTTCCAGATCCAGCAGGTCCCGGACCTGGAGACGGCGGCGGACCACCGCGTAATTGCGGCCGGAAACCAGAACTTCCGGGACCAGGGGCCGGGTGTTATAGGTCGAGGCCATGGCCGCGCCGTAGGCGCCGGCGGTACGGATGGCCAGCAAGTCACCGTCCCCGACCGGCGGCAGGTCGCGTTGGACGCTGAAGGTATCGCCGGTTTCGCAAATCGGACCGACCACATCGACCGGATGTACCGCCATCCCCGCCGTCGGTTCGTTAACCGGAACGATGGCGTGATAGGCGTCATACAGCGATGGCCGGGTCAGGTCGTTCATGGCGGCGTCGACGATGACGAAATTACGGGTCGCGCCGTGCTTGACATATATTATCCGGGTCACCAGTACACCGGCGTTGCCGGCGATTACCCGACCCGGCTCGAACACCAGTTGGCAGCCGATATCGCCCAGCACATCATCCACCACGGCGGCGTATTCAACCGGACCCGGCAGCGGTTCGGCATTGTCGCCGTAGGGTACGCCAAGGCCGCCGCCCAGATCCAGGCGGTCGACCGTATGGCCGGCGGCGCGCAGCAGGGTGGTCAGTTCGGCCAGGCGCCGGAAGGCATTGCGGAAGGGATCCAGTTCCGACAACTGCGAGCCGATGTGGATGGCCAGGCCGACCGGGCGGATGCCGGGCATGGCCGCCGCCCGGGCGTAAACTTCCAGGGTCCGGGTCCATTCGATGCCGAACTTGTTTTCCCCGATGCCGGTGGTGATTTTGGCGTGGGTACGGGCGTCGATGTCGGGATTGATGCGCAATCCGACCCTGGCTTCGACCCCCAGCTCAACCGCTATCCGGCTCAGGGTCGCCAGTTCCGGTTCGGATTCCACATTGATTTGCAGGATCCCCGCCGCCAGGGCGCGGGACAATTCCGCGGCCGTCTTGCCGACCCCGGAAAACACGATCCTGTCGGCCGGGATGCCGGCCTTCAGGGCGCGTTCCAGTTCGCCGCCCGAGACCACGTCGGCGCCGGCCCCCAGGCGGCCCAGGGTGCGGATCACGGCGGTATTCGAATTGGCCTTGACCGAATAGCAAATCAGCGCATCCAGTTGCCCGACGGCATCCGCGAAGGCGTTGTAATGACGTTCCAGGGTGGCGCTCGAATATACGTAGAACGGTGTGCCGATATCTTCCGCCATGTCCGCCAGGGACACCTCTTCGGCCGATAGCCGCCCGTCGATATACTGGAAATGGTCCATCGTCAGTTATACTTATTCAGAAGGATATTCGCGCGGGTACTTGGAATCCTTGGGAAATTCCGGTGGCCCCTTGCGACCGCAGCCGGCCAGCGGTGAGATTATCGCGAACGCCAGCACAAGGATGAGAATTCGGGTAATCCGGTTTTTCATGGGGAAATCCTTTTTCGTGCCGCCGCCGCAGCGGCGGCCACGCTGGCCGGTGCCGCGCCGCCCTCGCTGGTCCGGCTGGCGACGGAATTATCGACCCCCAGCACTGCGAAAACGTCTTCGGTAATGCCGCGTTCGATGGATTGCATGTCGTCCAGGCTCAGGTCCTCCAGCTCGCAGCCCCTGCTTTCGGCCAGCTTGACCAGGCTGCCGGTAACATGGTGGGCCTGGCGGAACGGCATGTCCCGAACCCGGACCAGCCAGTCGGCCAGATCGGTGGCGGTAGTGTAGCCGCGCCCGGCGTCCGCCTTCATGCGCGCCGTGTCGAATTCCGCGCCGCCCAGCATGGCCGCCATCGCCGCCACGCCCAGGGCCAGGGTGTCGGCGGCGTCGAACACCGGTTCCTTGTCTTCCTGCATGTCCTTGCCATAGGCCAGCGGCAGCCCTTTCAGGGCGATCAGCAGGGCATTCAGGGATCCGATAACCCGGCCCGCCTTGCCCCGGATCAATTCGGCGGCGTCCGCGTTGCGTTTTTGCGGCATTATCGAACTGCCTGACGAAAAATCGTCCGACAGCCGCAGGTAGCCGAACTGGCTGGAACTCCACAGCACGATTTCTTCCGCCATGCGCGACAGATGCACGGCAAGCAAAGCGCCGGAACTCAGGAATTCACAGGCGAAATCACGATCCGAAACGGCGTCCAGGGAATTACCGCAGGGACGGTCAAAGCCAAGCGCGGCCGCCGTCATCCGGCGGTCGATGGGAAACGAGGTGCCGGCCAGCGCCGCCGCGCCCAGGGGGCATTCGTTCAGCCTTTTGCGGCAGTCGGCAAAGCGCCCGCGATCACGCCCGAACATTTCCACATAGGCCAGCATGTGATGGCCAAGCGTCACCGGCTGGGCCGCCTGCAAATGGGTGAATCCCGGCATCACGCTGGCCGCGTGTTGTTCGGCCAGGTCGATCAGCACGCCCTGCAATTTGGCCAGGCCAGCGTCCAGGCCGTCGATGGCGCCGCGCACCCACAGCCTGAAATCGGTGGCCACCTGATCGTTGCGCGAGCGGGCCGTGTGCAGCCGCCCGGCGGCCGCGCCGATCAGTTCGGCGAGCCGCTGTTCGATATTCATATGGATATCTTCGAGCCCGGCGGAAAATTCGAACGTACCGTCTTCGATTTCCCGTTCGATGCGCGATAACCCGGTGACGATGGCCTCGCCGTCGGCCTCGCCGATAATCCCCTGCCGGACCAGCATGTTGCAGTGCGCTATTGATCCGGCGATGTCTTCGGCATACAGGCGCCGGTCGAAATCGATCGAGGCGTTGATGGCTTCCATCAGCGACGACGGACCGGACGAAAAGCGACCGCCCCAGATGGTGCTGGCGCCGGTTTTTTTCGGCTTGTCGCCGGCGGCGTTTCTGTTAGGCTCCGTCGTCACGATCACAGTTCCATTTCAGGAAAAAATGCGAAAATTATTTACCGTCAACCGATACATCCCACAGGGCCAGGGCCCCGGCAAGCCGTTTTCCAAAATATGGGCGGGTTGCCGACCGCTGGCGCTGGTGATGCTGGTCGGGGTGATTGTCGCCATATCGACGCCCGTTGCAAGCGCCAAGACCGAAAATTGTCGCAACCCCGGTCCCGCCCTGGGCCGCTTCGCCCCGGCGGTGCCGCCGCGTCCGGTAACCGACCAGCCGTTTTTTGACGAGCAGGGCGATCCGGTCAGATTGACCGATTACCGGGGCCGCGGCCTGGTGCTGAATTTCTGGGCGACCTGGTGTGTGCCGTGCATCAGGGAACTGCCGGCGCTGGCCCGGCTGAAAGTTAATCTGGCCGATGACGGCATTGATGTGATCGCGTTGTCGGTTGATCGCGGCGGCGTCCCGGTGGTCCGGCGATTCCTCAAGAAAGTAAAAATCGACAACCTGGACATCCTGATCGATGTCAAGAGCAAGGTCTCGCGCAAGACCAGGGTCAGCGCCCTGCCGACCACGGTCCTGATCGATGCGGACGGCGTTGAACGCGGACGGTTCCTGGGCTACGCCGAATGGGATAAAGACAGCGCCGCCGAATTTATCCGGGGCTGTGTCGGCCCTTAATTTTAAACAATTGTAATCTGTTCATTTTCCGGCCCGATCCTTTTATAGTGGCCTATGGCCAGAAGACCGACGCCGAGAAAAACCAGCACCGCATTTCCAGACCCCGATTTGGCGGGCCTGATCGTCGATGCCATGCCCTGCGCCTATGCCCTGTTCGACGACCGGGACCGGCTGATACTGTTTAACGCCGACTACCGGGGCTACACCGGACTGGACGTGAAATTTTTGTCCGGACATCCCACATTCGAAGAAATTCTTCGCGAAATAATGGCCAGAGGCCGAATTTACGCGGCCCGCGAAAACCCGGAAGCATGGCTGAAACGGCACCTGGACTACCGCCGGAATCCGGAAGGTTCCATGGAAGTCAGCGACGAAAAAGGGCGCTTGTTGCGGGTCGATGAGCAACGGCACGAAAACGGTTATACCTCTGTCCGGTTCGAAGATATCAGCGAACTTAGCTCGCAGCAGCGCTGTATACAGGAAAGCGACGAACGGGTCCGGATTATCGAAAGCCAATTGCGGGCGGCCATCGAAAGCATATCCGACGGCTTCGCCATGTTCGATACCCATGGGCGGCTTGTATTATGCAATTCCGCCTACGTGATAAACATCAATGGCGTCGCCCAAGAGTTCACGCCCGGACAGACCTACGATTCCATTCTTCGGGCCTGCGCCGCAGTCGCCTTCGACCCGGCCCAGAAAAAGGAAATGCTCAGATGGAAAAAATGGCGACTGTCGCGCCTTAAAAATCCGGGCCCCCCCGTTGATTACCGCTACCCGAACGGCGTGTGGCGCCGTTACAACGACTTCGTTACCGCCGATGGCAACCATGTGGTGCTGGCTTCCGACATCAGCGCCCTGAAAAAAATGACCGGCGATTTGGCCCGGCGGGAAGAACATCTTCGCGTTATCATGGAAACGGTCCTGGATGCCATCATCACCATCGACAAGAAAGGCGCCATCGATACCTTTAACCCGGCCGCCGAGCGAATTTTCGGCTTCACCGCCGAAGAAGTCATCGGCAAAAACGTCAAGAAACTAATGCCCCAGCCCTATCGCCAGGAACATGACGGGTATCTTGCCAGGTATCTGGAGACCGGTGCGGACCGTATTGTCGGCGTCGGGCGTGAAGTGGTGGGGCGGCGCAAGGGCGGCTCGACCTTTCCCATGGAACTGGCCGTCAGCGAAGGCCAGCACGCCGGCGAGATTATGTTCATCGGCGCGATTCGCGATATCACCAAACGGAAGGCCGCCGAACAGGCCCTTAAACTTAGCGAGGAACGATTCGCCCTGGCCATGAAGGCCAGCAACGAAGGCATTTGGGACTGGGACATAGAAACCAACATGGTCCATGTATCGCCCCGGATCGAGCAGTTGCTGAAGATCGAGGACAATTCCAGGGTGTCGAAAAATTTCCTGTACAAAACCATGCACCCGGATGACCGGAAGGCCTATAAGACCGCGATTGTCGCCCACCTGAAGGGCCAGAGCGCCGCCTTCGAATATGAATACCGTCACCTTGACAAGGACGGAAACATATACTGGCTGTACAGCCGCGCCATTGCCCTTAGGCGGCCCGGCGGCCGGGCCTATCGGATGATCGGGTCGCTGGGCGATATCAGCAAAAGAAAGCGTGACGAGGAAGCCCTGCGGGACGCCCTGGCGCAGGCCAAAGTCGCCAACCGCAGCAAAACCGAATTCCTGGCCAACATAAGCCACGAACTGCGCACCCCGTTAAACGCCATCATCGGTTTTTCCGACCTTATAGGGTCGGAAATTTTCGGCCCGGTCGGGGTCGGCAAATACCTGGAATATGCCAAGACAATCAGCGAATCGGGTCACCATCTGCTTGACATCATCAATGATATTCTGGATGTCGCGCGCATCGAGGTCGGCAAGCTGGACTTCAAACCGGAACGGGTTGAACTGGAACCGATCTTCGAAACCTGTCTGCGGCTAATCAGGGAACGGGCCGACAAGGGCGGCCTGACCCTGCGGCGGAATATTCAGGGCGGCTTGCCGGATATCAAGGGCGACCCCCGGCGGCTAAAGCAGATTTTGCTGAATCTTTTGTCCAATGCGGTCAAATTCACGCCCCGTGAAGGCACCGTTACCCTGCGGGCGCGGACCACCACGGCCGGAACCCTGGTCATATCCGTCAACGATACCGGGATCGGGATAAAGGCCGCCGATATCCCCGGTGCGATGACGCCGTTTGTCCAGATCGACAGCAAACTGTCACGCTCGTACGAAGGCACCGGACTGGGGCTGCCCCTGACCAAATCCTTCGTCGAACTGCACGGCGGCGAACTGGTCATAAGGAGCAGTCCCGGAAAAGGCGCTACCGTTACGATATATTTCCCGAAAAGTATTCAGCTACGCCGGCGGCGATGACTATGCCGCGATCCGGTGTTCGTCGTCATTGACCGGGTCCGGGGTAGCGACAAGCTCGGGAATGGAATGAATCCGTTCGGCGCCGGGGGCCGCGATAATGGCCGGCATGGCGAAGGCGCGGAACGCCAGATCGCCATGGGTGGCGCCCGGAATCTCGCTGCGCATGAGGCCGATATCGGCGAGCATCCGGTCATCAAGCGCCGCCAGTTGGTGGGCTGCGGCGGCATTCCTGATACTGTTCCGGATCGATGTCGCCAACGCCACGATCAGGGCTTTCAGGCCGGTGCGGGGAAATACCCGTTCGGCCACTTCGGCAATTTCGTATCGCTGGATACCGATATCGTCGAGCATGTGATCGTCCAGCGCCGCAAGGCGGGACATCAGCCGCTCACGCTTCACCCATGCGGCAATTACGGAACCGGCACTACGATTTTTTACGGCGGTTAATTTGCTCATGACCATGTTTCCTGCTTTTAAGTATTTCTAAGGGCTATATAGGCGCTTTTTCCGCCGTATTAAGTGAAATTGTTGCAGCGCAGCATTGCGTTTAATGCATAGCCCCGAAAGGGCCGATTTTAGCCCTTGCCGGGTCCTTGCCGACGGCATATTTTTAAGCCCAGCAAGGACGGGGGAACGATATGCCGGCGCCGATCGAAAACCACAATCAGGCGGTCGAAAGACTGGATGCGTTGCGCCGCGAAATGGCCCGCCGGGGCGTCGACGGTTATGTCGTCCCCAGGGCCGACGAACACATGGGTGAATACGTGCCGCCCCACGCCGAACGGCTGGCCTGGCTGACCGGGTTCACCGGTTCCGCCGGTTCCTGCGTGGTGCTGTCCGATGCCGCCGCCGTTTTCACCGATGGCCGTTACACCAGCCAGCTTAAGGATCAGGTTGATGGCTCGTTATATGAATTCCGCCATTCCATCGACCAGCCGCCGAAGGACTGGATATCCGGGCGTTTGCGCGAACGAACGCTGGCCTATGACCCGTGGCTGCATACGTCTGCCGAGGTGGCCCGGCTGGCCGCCGCCTGCGCCGCCGCCGAGGGTAAACTGGCGGCGCTTGACGGCAACCTGATCGACGCTGTCTGGACCGACCGGCCGCAACCGCCGCTGGGCCGGGTTTTCGCCCATTGCCTGGAATACGCGGGCGAGGCATCGGCGGACAAGCGCGGCCGGATAGGCCGGACGCTGAAGGAAGAACGGATCGATGCCGCCGTCCTGACGGCCCCGGATTCCATCGACTGGTTGCTGAACATTCGCGGCGGCGATGTCGCCAACGCGCCGCTGGCCCTGGCGTTCGCAATCCTGCATCAGGACGGTACGGTCGAGTTGTTTATCGACCGGCGCAAACTGGATGATGGCGTCCGCCGCCACCTGGGAGAGGACATTCGCATTGATCCCCCCGAAGCGTTCGGTCCGGCCCTCGACACCCTGGGCCGCGACGGCCTTAATGTGGCCTTCGATCCGGTCTCCGGGGCGGCGTGGGTCGAGCAACGGCTGCGAGCCGCCGGCGCCGCCATTACCGAACGCCCCGACCCCTGCCAATTGCCCAAGGCGATCCGCAACGCGGTCGAACTCGCCGGTGTGCGGGCCGCCCATCTTCGTGATGGCGCGGCGCTGGTCAGCTTTCTGGCCTGGCTGGACGGCGCGGCGCCCGGCGGCGGGGTCGACGAAATTTCCGCCGCCGCCATGCTGGAAGATATGCGCCGCCGCGACCCGCTGTATATGGGGGCCAGCTTTCCGACTATTTCCGGGGCCGCGGGCAACGGCGCCATAGTCCATTACCGGGTAAGCGAGGCCAGCAACCGGATGCTTGCGACGGGCTCGCTGTATCTTGTCGATTCCGGCGGCCAGTACCGGGACGGCACCACCGATATCACCCGAACCGTCGCCATCGGCGCCGCCAGCGATGAAATGCGGGACCGTTTCAGCCGCGTCCTGAAAGGTCATATCGCCATAGCCACGGCGCAATTTCCAATCGGCGTTACCGGCTCGCAACTGGACCCGCTGGCCCGGCGGGCGCTGTGGCGGGCGGGGCTCGACTACGATCATGGCACCGGTCACGGCGTCGGCAGTTTTCTCAACGTTCACGAAGGCCCGCAGCGAATCGGCAAGGCCCATTCCACGGTCGCCCTTAAGCCGGGCATGGTGATTTCCAACGAGCCCGGCTACTACAAGGACGGGGCCTATGGCATTCGCATCGAAAACCTGATCGTCGTCGAAACGCAGGAAGCCCCGGCGGGCGCCGAAAAAGAACTGCTCGGCTTCACCACGCTAAGCCTGGCCCCGATTGATCTGGCCCTGGTCGATCCGGCCATTCTCAATCCCCGCGAACGCCGATGGCTGGACCGCTACCACCAGCGGGTGCGCCGGCTGGTGGCCCCGCTGGTCGACCGGGAAACGGCTAATTGGTTGGCACATGCAACCCGTCCCTGTATAAACGAATCGATATGATTGGCGATAACAGAACCGATCCTAAATGGGCGAGAAGCCGCAAAGGCAATTTTCATCGCCTCGTTTACCTGCGGCCGGACAATGAAGGCCTGACCGGGCTCGGCGGCATTTATGTCGTCTGGCACGGCGGCCTTAAACCGGAATGGATTACCGTCGGGAAAAGCGCCAATCTGGGCCGCGATCTGGAATCGCTGCTCGATAATGAAGATATCGAATACTACGAGAAGCGCGGCGGCGTATTCGTCACCTGGTCGCAAATCAGGAATGAATTTCAGGACGGCGCCCTGCGCTATCTGATCGACGTCCTGGATTTACTGGTTCCACCGTCCAGGCCGCCGGCAAAAAAAGCCAAGCCGATCCCTATTTTCCCGCCCGGAATGGAACCGCGCTCGGCGGCATTAAGGGAACAGACCCTTACGCCACCATCGTAGCCTCGACGATAGCGGCGATATCGAGCATTATTTCCGCCATGTCAAAATCCTTGGGCGTGTATATCCGGCTGACCCCTTGGGCCAGCAGGTAGTCGGCGTCCGCTTGCGGTATAATCCCGCCAATCACCAGCGGCACGTCATCCAGGCCGGCGTCGTGCATACGGTCCATCACCTGGGCCGCCAGCTTGACGTGGGAGCCCGACAGGATCGATAGCCCGACCACGTGAACGCCTTCTTCCAGGGCGGCGGAAACAATCTGTTCCGGGGTCAGCCGGATGCCTTCGTAGACCACGTCCATACCGGCGTCCCGCGCCCTGACGGCGATTTGCTCGACGCCGTTGGAATGGCCGTCCAGTCCCGGCTTGCCAAGCAGTATCTTGAGCCGCCGGCCCAGGCTGGCCGATACCGCCCGGACCCGTGCACGGGCTTCCTCGGTACGCTCCGAATGCGGGGCCGAGGAAGCCCCGGAAATTCCGGTCGGGGCCCGGTATTCGCCGAACACCCGGCGCAGGGTCGCCGCCCATTCTCCGGTGGTAACGCCGGAATGGGCGCAGGCGATGGATGGTTCCATGATGTTGCCGCCGTCCCTGGCCACCCGTTCGAGCGCCGCCAGCGTCGTGGCGACGGCCTGGTCGTCGCGCATCGACCGCCACCGGTCAAGTGCCGCGATCTGCTGCTCTTCGGCTTTCGGGTCGACGGACAGGAAGGCGCCGTCGCCGTCTTTGGCGAGCAGGGGCGAGGCTTCGCCTTCGATAAAGCGGTTGACGCCGACGACGACCTGTTCGCCGCTTTCGATCGCCGCCATGCGCCGGGCATTGGCCGAAACCAGGGCGCGCTTCATGTAGCTTTGATCGATCGCCGCGATGGCCCCGCCCATATCGTCGATGCGTTCAAGTTCCAAAATCGCCTCGCGTTTCAGTTGCTCGACCTTTTCGGCAATCACCCGCGAGCCATCGAAAATATCGCCGAATTCCAGCAGGTCGGTCTCAAATGCGACGATCTGTTGCAGCCGCAGCGACCATTGCTGGTCCCATGGCCGGGGCAGGCCCATCGCCTCGTTCCATGCCGGCAGTTGCACGGCCCGCGCCCGGGCGCTTTGCGACAGCACCACCGGCAGCATTTCCAGCAGAATCCGGTAGACGTTGTTTTCCGGCTGCTGTTCCGTAAGGCCCAGGGAATTGACCTGTACCCCATAGCGGAACCGCCGTTGTTTTTCATCGCTGACGCCGTAGCGGTTGCGGGTAATGTCGTCCCACAGTTCGGCGAACGCCCGCATCTTCGATAATTCGGTGACCAGCCGGATGCCGGCGTTGACGAAAAAGCTGATGCGCCCGACGACACGGGCGAAGTCGGCGACCGGAACCTGACCGGAATCCCGCACCGCGTCGAGCACCGCGATGGCCGTCGCCAGGGCGAACGAAAGTTCCTGCTCCGGCGTCGCCCCGGCTTCCTGCAAATGATAGGAACAGACATTGACCGGGTTCCATTTCGGCGCTTCCCGAAAAGTATAGGCGACCACGTCGGCGGTCAGTTTCAACGAAGGAGCGGGCGGGAAAATATAGGTGCCGCGCGACAGGTATTCCTTGATGATATCGTTCTGGGTGGTGCCCGCCAGTTTGTTTCGCGCCACCCCCTGCTTGTCGGCCAGCGCCATATAAAGGGCCAGCAGCCAGGCCGCCGGCGCGTTGATGGTCATCGAGGTGTTCATGCGATCCAGCGGCAGCCCCTCGAACAGGGTTTCCATGTCGCCGAGATGGCCGATCGGCACCCCGACCTTGCCGACTTCGCCCTGGGCCAGCGGATGGTCGGAATCGTAACCGGTCTGGGTCGGCAGATCGAAGGCGATGGACAGGCCGGTTTGTCCGCGCGCCAGGTTGGTGCGGAACAGCTGGTTCGACGCCCGGGCCGAGCTATGGCCGGAATAAGTCCTGAACAGCCACGGCCTACGACGCCCGTCCGGCGGTGTTGCGTTTGCTAATTTGTCTCCCATCGGGGTGCTCCGATATCATATCAATTAAACGTACTGTATTGTTAATATAAGATAATTTCAATCTATCTTGGTCAATGTAGCAAATTGTGCATTGCGAAGAAACCGGCAAAAGTATATTAAAGGGCATTATCAGGGAGCTTAGATTATGACCGCAACCGTCGAAACCACGGACAACCATCCGGAACTGCCGAAAAAAGATTTGTACGAAATCGGCGACATCCCGCCCTTGGGTCATGTTCCGAAACAGATGTATGCCTGGGCCATCCGCCGCGAACGCCATGGCGACCCGGACACCGCGATGCGGGTCGAAGTGGTCGATACCCCGACCCTTGATTCCCATGACATATTGATCATGGTGATGGCCGCCGGGGTTAATTACAACGGGGTCTGGGCGGCGCTCGGCAAGCCAATTTCCGTGTTCGACGCCCACCACGCCGATTACCACATTGCCGGTTCCGACGCCGCCGGCGTCGTTTGGGCGGTTGGCGACAAAGTGACCCGCTGCAAGGTCGGCGACGAGGTTGTGGTTCATTGCAATCAGGACGATGGCGACGACGAGGAATGCAACGGCGGCGACCCGATGTTTTCGCCCTCGCAGCGGATCTGGGGATACGAAACGCCGGACGGTTCGTTCGCCCAGTTCACCCGCGTCCAGGCCCAGCAGGTGATGCCCCGGGCCAAGCACCTGACCTGGGAGGAAAGCGCATGTTATGTGCTGACCATGGCCACCGCCTACCGGATGCTGTTCGGCCACCGCCCGCATATTTTAAGGCCCGGCCACAATGTGCTGGTCTGGGGCGCGTCGGGCGGTCTGGGGTCCATGGCGGTACAGTTGATCGCCACCGCCGGGGCCAACGCCATCGGCGTCATATCGGACGATTCGAAGCGCGACTTCGTCATGGAACTGGGCGCCAAAGGGGTTGTCAACCGCAAGAATTTCAATTGCTGGGGCCGGTTGCCGGAAATCAACGGCGAGGGCTTCGGCGACTACATGAAGGAAGTGCGCAAGTTCGGCAAGGCGATCTGGGACATCACCGGCAAGGGCAACGATGTCGATTTCGTCTTCGAACACCCCGGCGAGGCGACCTTTCCGGTCTCGTGCAATGTCGTCAAGCGCGGCGGCATGGTGGTGTTCTGCGCCGGCACCACCGGCTTCAATCTGACTATGGACGCCCGCTTCGTATGGATGCGCCAGAAACGTATTCAGGGCAGCCATTTCGCCAACCTGAAACAGGCCAGCCAGGCCAACCAGTTGGTCATCGAACGGCGCATCGATCCCTGCATGTCGGAAATGTTCGCCTGGGATGACATCCCGCTGGCCCACATGAAAATGATGCGCAACGAACACAAACCGGGCAACATGGCGGTGCTGGTGCAAGCCAGGCGGCAGGGCCTGCGGACCCTGGAAGACTGCATCGAGGGATAACTCCCGAGGCGCCCCCGATGCCATCATTTGGACAAGGCAGGAATTCTTCCTTTATCATATAAATGATGTTAACCGCGCAAGAAGACCGGGGTTTTCATTGTCTCGACCGCAACGGTTTCCGCCAGGAGCTTCATCAATGACCGACACCGGCCCCATCATCGATAACCTGCTCGCCACCTGCGAGGCGGCGCAGAAATCCGCCGACGCCATGCTTGGCCGGATCAAGGAGGCGGTTTCGGCCCGGGTCGCCCCTGCGGGCAAGGTCGATCCGGCGCTGATCGAGGCCGAGCAGTTCGCCGCCCATGGCCTGTCCTGGGCCGCGACATATGTCGCGGCGTTGCGCCAGATGCTGGGCTGGGGGCGGCGGCTCGATGCCGCCGGGCGGTTCGGCGAACTGGAACGGCTCTTGTTGCAGGCCGCCTTCGGTGAATATCTGGCGCAGTTGTCGGGCGGCATCGCGATCAGCCAGGTCGAAGTGGTCCGGCCCCATGACATGGGGCTGAACAATGCCGATACCGACGCCTTCCTGTCGCCGGAAGTCCGCACCCTGATCGAAAACGGCAACGATAACGGGGTGCGTATGGCGATCGCCAAACTGATTGGCGAGAACGCCGACAGCGGCTACTTCGGCGACCCGGGCCTGGATGATGAAACGCTGGAGATGGTCCGCGACCAGTTCCGCCGTTTCGTCAACGAACAAATCCTGCCCGACGCCCACGGCTGGCACTTGCGGGACCAGTTGATCCCCATCGAGATCGTCCATCATATGGCCGAACTGGGCGTGTTCGGGCTGACCGTGCCGGAGGAATTCGGCGGCCTGGGGCTTGGCAAGATGGCCATGTGCGTGGTCACCGAGGAATTATCGCGGGGCTATATCGGCGTCGGCTCGCTGGGCACCCGGTCGGAAATCGCCGCCGAACTGATTCGGCTCGGCGGCACCGATGAACAGAAATCCCACTACCTGCCGATGATCGCGTCGGGCGAAATACTGCCGACGGCGGTGTTCACCGAACCGGGCACCGGGTCCGACCTGGCAAGCCTGAAAACCCGCGCCGTGCTGGATGGCGATGTCTACAGGGTGACCGGCAACAAGACCTGGATCACCCATGCCGCGCGGTCCGATCTGATGACCCTGCTGGTCCGCACCGACCAGAACGAACCCGGCTACAAGGGCCTGTCCATGCTGCTTGCCGAAAAGCCGCGCGGCACGGAAAACGAGCCGTTTCCGGGCGACGGCATGAGCGGCGGCGAAATCGAGGTTCTGGGCTATCGCGGCATGAAGGAATACGAAATCGGCTTCGACGGTTTCGCGGTCAGGGCCGACGGCCTGCTCGGCGGCGCCGAAGGTCAGGGCTTCAAGCACCTGATGGCGACGTTTGAATCGGCCCGCATCCAGACCGCCGCCCGCGCCGTCGGCGTCGCCCAGTCGGCGATGGAACTGGGCCTGGCCTACGCCCACGAACGCATCCAGTTCGGCAAGCCGATTTATCAGTTCCCGCGGGTCGCCGGCAAGATCGCCTGGATGGCGGTGGAAACCATGATCGCCCGCCAGCTCGCATACTTCGCCGGTCGGGAAAAGGATTCCGACCGCCGCTGCGATATCGAGGCCGGCATGGCCAAGCTGCTGGCCGCCCGCGTCGCCTGGTGCAACGCCGACAACGCCCTGCAAGTGCACGGCGGCAACGGTTACGCCCTGGAATACCCGATCTCGCGGGTATTGTGCGACGCCCGCATCCTCAACATTTTCGAGGGCGCGGCGGAAATCCAGGCCCATGTTATCGCGCGCGGGTTATTGACCGGGCGCAATTGATCCTCTTCCATTTCGACCCAAGCCCATTTAAGGTCTGCTGATGATCGACATGGACCTGTACATAACCTTCGTGTTGGCCACGGCGTTGCTGATTTTGATGCCGGGGCCGATTGTCACCCTGACGATTGCCAACTCGCTGGCCTATGGCGCCCGCCATGGCCTGCGCACCGTCGTCGGCACGTCGAGCGCCACCGTCGTGTTGTTGCTGGTCGGCGGTTTCGGCATGGCCTCGGTCTTCCTGTTGCTGGCCGAATGGTTTAACTGGCTGCGCTGGATCGGCGCCGCCTATCTGGTGTTTCTGGGATTCCAGCAATGGCGGGCGAAACCGGTGGCGCTGGGCGACGACGGGGTCAACGCGGGACCCAAAAAAAGCATCTTCTGGCAGGGCTTCGTAGTTTCCATCACCAACCCCAAGACGATCCTGTTTTACGCCGCCTTCTTCCCCCAGTTTATGGATCCAGGCCGGCCGCCGGGGCTGCAACTGCTGGTCCTGAGCGTGACTTTTCTGGTCATCGCTACCCTGCTGGATAGCTGTTATGCGCTGCTGTGCGGGCGGCTGCGGCCTTATCTGGCCGATGCCGGACGCGGCCGCCTGCGCAACCGCATTACCGGCGGGCTGATGATTGGCGCCGGGCTGGCGGTGGCGCTGGTCCGTAAAACCTGATCCAATGGTCAAGCTGACAAAAATTTACACTCGCGGCGGCGATGCCGGCGAAACCTCGCTCGGCGACGGCCAGCGTACGCCCAAGCACAGCCTGCGCGTCGGTGCTTACGGCGCCGTCGATGAAGCCAATTCGGCCCTTGGCCTGGCCCGGTTGCACTGCGATGGCGAGGCCGCCGAAATGCTGGCGCGGATTCAGAATGACCTGTTCGATCTGGGCGCCGACCTGTGCCGTCCCATCGCCGATGACGAAGGCGAGGCGCTGCGCGTCGTCGGTGGGCAAATCGACCGTCTGGAAAGCGAAATCGACGCCATGAACGAACGGCTGGAAGCGCTTGCTTCGTTTATTCTGCCGGGCGGTTCGGCGGCCTCGGCGCATCTGCATATGGCCCGCGCCGTCACCCGGCGGGCCGAACGGCTGATATCGGAACTGATGACCCGTGAAACGGTCAATCCGGCGGTCCTGCGTTACCTGAACCGGCTGTCGGACCATTTGTTTCAACTGGCCCGCATGAGTAACGACGAGGGCCGGAACGATTTGTTATGGCGGCCCGGCGGCAACCGCTGATCGCGGCGCCTTGGGATAACCGGAGAGACCATGCCGAACGAGCCGACCCCGGAGCGGATACTGGACGCCGAACTGCACAAACTGTGGGGCCTTGGGCGAAATATCATCCTCGCCTGCACGGTTGTCCGGGGCGGCCTGGACGTACTGGTCGTGCCCCATTACGCGATTGCCGATTTCGCCCACGAACACGGGCCATCGGATGGCCAGGATTATGACCCGATCATCGATATCATCACCAAGGCCAAGGTGGTGCCATCACGCCGGATGGATCAAATTTGCGAACTGCTCGGCCAGACTCCGCAACGCCTGACGCTGCCGTTCGATCCGTTAAACGCCTTCACGACCGGCGCCCTGGAGGGAATCGTCAAGAAATACGGCATTTCCTATGTCGAGGACCGCGCCGTGGCGCTGTTTGATATTGTCGGATTTTCCCTGTACACGCCGCTCGAACAGGTGACGCAGTTGAACAGCCTGTCATTTTCGGCCAATTCCGCCTACGCCAAGTTACAGAACAAGAATATCAATGTGCAGTTCGCCCGCACCACCACCGGCGACGGCTTTTATATCTGGAATCGCGGCAGTTCGGTTCAGGACAATATAGTGCTGTATCACTTCATGCATCTGGTCCTGGCCGACAACGCCATCGCCAGAAGCAAGGCCAATACCAAGGCCCACACCACACCCGAATTACGGGCCTGCTATCATATCGGCGCCCACTATGAATTTTTCCAGTCCGAAGGCCTGAACCCGACCATTTACAGCTATATCGTCGGCGACGTCACCATCGAACTGGCCCGCATGATCGACGGGGCGAAAGCGGGTCAGGTGCTGCTTGGCGATTTCAATGTTCGAATGCCCGACGGCCAGTCCGGCGAGCTGCGCGAATTCAATACCCCTTCCTTTATCGAGGAAGCCCAGAAGTCATTGTCCAAATTTGAAGGGCTGGTGCTGTCCGGCGATCAGATCACCTCGATCAAATGTTACCTGACCGGCGAAAACAACGACCATGGCGGGTTTGATGTGGCCAAGTACCTGATTACCGACAAGCACGGTTTTTCCAGGTATGTATATAACGCCAAGGACAACATCTACCGCGACGATGCCGAACCGATCTTCCTTGGCATCCCGAATTCGGATTTACGGGATTTTGGCGATGCCCGCACCATCGGCTGAAACCGCCGGACAAGCCGCGCATGGCGGCGTTGACACGGCTGTTTATAGACCTTATTGTGCGACTGCGAAGTGTTTTTAAGGTTCATTTTCTACCCTTTTTTCAACACCTTAAACGGGGTTAAATTGTTTTCTTGCCGCCTCGCATCGTAATAATTTCTGTAGTCAGTATAGGTCCTCCATGAAAGTACTTGTCGCCGTTAAGCGGGTCATTGATTACAACGTCAAGATCAGGGTTAAATCGGATAACACCGGAATCGAGACGTCAAATGTCAAGATGTCGATGAATCCGTTCGATGAAATCGCCGTCGAGGAAGGTCTCCGCCTGAAGGAAGCCGGCACGGCGGCGGAACTGATCGCCGTGTCACTGGGAAGCGCCCAGTGTTCGGAAACCATTCGCACGGCGCTGGCCATGGGCGCCGATCGCGGTATTCTGGTCGAGACCGACACGGAATTGCAGCCGTTGGCGGTCGCCAAGCTGCTCGCGGCCATCGTCGCCAGGGAAAAACCCGACCTTGTGATAGTAGGCAAACAGGCGATTGATGACGACGCCAACCAGACCGGTCAGATGCTGGCCGCCCTGCTTGGCTGGTCGCAGGCGACATTCGCCTCGAAACTGGAAATCGCCGACGGCAAGGCGACCGTGATGCGAGAGGTCGATGGCGGGCTGGAAACCATTTCCGTCAACATGCCGACTGTGATGACCACCGACCTGCGCCTGAACGAACCGCGCTACGCCTCGTTGCCGAACATCATGAAGGCCAAGAAAAAGACCATCGACACGATGACGCCGGATGATCTGGGCGTCGATGCCAGCCCCCGGCTGACCACCCTTAAGGTGGTGGAGCCCTGCAAGCGCGAAGCCGGTGAAATAGTCGCCGATGCCGCCGCGCTGGTCGACAAACTGCGCAATGAAGCGAAGGTAATCTGATGAGCATTTTGGTCGTAGCCGAACACGATAATTCGGAATTGAAAGTCGCCACCCTGAATGCCGTCCAGGCGGCCCGGGAGATGGGCGACGTCAGCATCCTGGTGGCCGGACACGACTGCGCCGCCGTCGCCGATGCCGCCGCCAGGGTCGAGGGCGTCGGCAAGGTGCTGGTCGCCGATGACCCGGCCTTCGCGGCCGGCCTGGCCGAAAACGTCGCCGCCCTGCTGGTCGATCTGGCCCCCGGCTTCAGCCATCTGGTCGGCCCGGCCACCACCTCGTGCAAGAACATCCTGCCCCGCGTCGCCGCGCTGCTTGACGTGGCGCAGATTTCCGAAATTGTCGAGGTCGTAAGCGCCGATACCTTCGTCCGTCCGATCTATGCCGGCAATGCCCTGGCGACGGTACAGTCCGGCGACACGCCAAAGGTAATCACCGTTCGCGGCACGGCGTTTGAACCGGTTGCCGCCGAAGGCGGCAGCGCCACGACAGAAGCCGTGAGCGGCGGCGGCGATCAGGGTATGTCACAATTCATCGGCCAGGAACTGACCAAGTCGGAACGGCCCGAACTGACCAGCGCCAAGATTGTTATTTCCGGCGGTCGCGGTATGCAAAGCGGCGACAACTTCCATTTGCTGGAGGAAATTGCCGACAAGCTGAACGCCGCCGTCGGCGCCTCGCGCGCCGCCGTCGATGCCGGTTACGTCCCCAATGATTATCAGGTCGGCCAGACCGGCAAGGTGGTGGCGCCCGACCTGTATATCGCGGTCGGCATATCCGGCGCCATTCAGCATTTGGCCGGAATGAAGGACAGCAAGGTTATCGTCGCCATCAACAAGGACGAAGAGGCGCCGATTTTTCAGGTCGCCGATTACGGTCTGGTCGCCGATCTGTTTCAGGCGCTGCCCGACCTTTCAGCAGAACTCGATAAGTAAAAATTAAATGACCCAGACCACTACTAGCGACATAAAAAAAATCGGTATCGTCGGCGCCGGCCAAATGGGCAACGGCATCGCCCATGTCTGCGCGCTGGCGGGCCACGATGTCCATCTGCTCGATATCGACGACGAACGCTTGCAAGGCGGCATCGAGGCCATCGAGAAGGGCCTGCGCCGGCAACTCGACAAGGCGGTAATTTCCCAGTCCGACATGGACGCCGCATTGGGCCGGATCAGCACCGGCACATCTTACGATGGTTTCAAGGACTGCGATCTGGTGATCGAGGCCGCCACCGAAAATGAGGAACTTAAAAAAAATATCCTGAACAAGGTTTGCGAAGTCGTTCCGGAACACGTGATTATCGCGTCGAACACTTCTTCCATATCAATAACCCGTCTCGGCGCCCAGACCGACCGGCCGGGCAAGTTCGTCGGCATGCATTTTATGAATCCGGTGCCGCGCATGGACCTGGTCGAACTTATCCGCGGCATCGCGACGGATGAAGAAACCTATTCCACCATCCGCGAGTTGACCCTGGAACTGGGCAAGACGCCGGTCAACGCCGAAGATTTTCCGGCCTTCATTGTTAACCGTATCCTGCTGCCGATGATTAACGAGGCGGTCTACACCCTGTACGAAGGGGTCGGTTCGGTGCTGGCCATCGATACCTCCATGAAGCTGGGCACCCGGCATCCCATGGGGCCGCTGGAACTGGCCGATTTTATCGGCCTGGATACCTGTCTGGCGGTGATGAATGTGCTGCATGACGGCCTGGCCGATACCAAGTACCGGCCCTGCCCGCTGCTTGTCAAATACGTCGAGGCCGGATGGCTGGGCCGCAAGACCGGACGCGGTTTCTACGATTATTCCGGCGACCAGCCGGTGCCGACCCGATAGCCCGGCATCCGGACGGGGCCGCCGTATGCGGGCCTTTCTTCCGGTCGGTTTTTTCCCGGCGAATCATTTACGGTATAAATCACGGCCTCTCCCGGCTTGGCGTGCGGGGTTGCGTGTTTTCATCCGGGGTCATTTGCGATACCTTGCCCGGATCATTCTTCGAAAGATTTCCATGGCTGAATTTTGCGGCTCCGACCTGACCTGTATTCGCGGTGAACGACTGGTGTTTCAGGGGCTTGATTTCAGCCTCGGTTCCGGCGGCGCACTGGTGCTGACCGGGCCGAACGGCAGCGGTAAATCGAGCCTGCTCCGGTTAATGGCCGGGCTGCTGACCGCCGCCCGTGGAACGCTGACCTGGGATGGCCAGGCGACCGCTGAAGACCCCGAAGCCCACGGCGGACGTTTGCATTATGTCGGCCATCTGGATGCCGTCAAGGCGGTGCTCAGCGTGGCCGAGAATATCTCGTTCTGGGCCTCGTTGCGGGTTCCTGGCGGCGTCCTGGAAGACGGCGTGACGGAAGCCCTGGGGGCTTTCGGGATTCGCCATTTGGCCCAGGTGCCGGCCCGGTTCCTGTCGGCCGGGCAGAAACGCCGGGTTAATCTGGCGCGGATTATCGCGGCCCCGGCGCCGTTGTGGCTGCTCGACGAACCGACCACGGCGCTCGACCGGGCGACCATCGACGATCTGGAAGGGCTGATCGCCGGTCACCGGGCGAACGGCGGCATGGTGGTCGTTTCGACCCATTCGGAATTGAACCTGGGGGCCGCCGATGTCCTGAAACTGGACGCCTTCGCGGCGGCGACGCCATGAGTGGCTTTTTGCTGATCCTGCGGCGCGACCTGGCGCTGGCCCAGCGCCAGGGCATGGACAGCGTCATGGTGGTGATGTTCTTCGTGCTTGCCGTCGTGCTGTTCCCTTTCGGGGTCGGCCCGGAACCCAATATACTGGCGCGTATCGCCGCCGGCGTCATCTGGGTGGCCGCCTTGCTGTCGTCGATGCTGTCGCTGGAGCGGCTGTTTCAGACCGATTACGAGGACGGCAGCCTGGAACTGCTGGCGCTGTCGCCGATTACCCTGGAAATCGCCGTGCTGGCGAAAGTCGCCGCCCACTGGCTGACCACCGGCCTGCCGCTGATTGTCGCCGCGCCGTTGCTGGGCGTATTGCTGAACATGCCGCTGGAAGGATTTCCCATGCTTGTTCTGGCCCTGGCGCTGGGGACGCCGTCCCTTAGTCTGATCGGGGCTGTCGGCGCCGCCCTGATACTCGGTTCCCGGCGCGGCGGCGTGCTGTTATCGCTGCTGATTTTGCCGCTTTATATCCCGGTATTGATTTTCGGGGTCAGCGCCGTCGATGCGGTGATCGGCGGTTTCGAAGCCGGCGCCCAGTTGCTGATTCTGGCCGGGTTATTGTTGGCCGCCCTGCCGTTGTGTCCGTGGGCGGCGGCGGCAGGGGTGCGCCAGGCGGTCGAATGAGCGTACTTTTAGTGACATTCGGGCAATCTGCCCTTAAAAAGACACTTTCCCGGAATTAGATTTCGCACAACATGTTTCATCGCTTCGCCAATCCGACCCGGTTTCTGCGCCTCGCGGCTGTTATCCAGCCCTGGATGGCCGGACTGACCCTGGTGCTTGGGGGGGTCGGGCTTTATCTGGGGCTGTTCGCCTCGCCGGCCGATTATCAGCAAGGCGAAAGCGTGCGGATGATGTATGTGCATGTGCCGGCGGCCTGGATGTCGCTGTTCGTTTACACCGGGATGGCCGTCGCGGCGGCGGTCGGGCTGATCTGGAAACATCCGCTGGCCGATCTGATCGCCAAATCCAGCGCCCCGATCGGCGCCTGTTTTACCTTTCTGGCGCTGGTCACCGGATCCCTTTGGGGCAAGCCCATGTGGGGCGCCTGGTGGGTTTGGGACGCCCGCCTGACATCGATGCTGGTGCTGTTCTTTTTGTATCTGGGCTATATGGCCCTGATCGAGGCGTTCGATGATCCCAGCCGCGGGCTCAAGGCTTCTTCGATTCTGGTTCTGGTCGGCGTCGTCAATGTGCCGATCATCAAGTTCTCCGTCGATTGGTGGAATACCCTGCACCAGCCGGCCAGCGTTTTAAAACTGGGCGGGCCGTCTATCGCGCCCAGCATGTTGTGGCCGCTGTTGTTAATGGCGGTGGCCTTTACTACATACTATTTTTGGGTCCTGCTGATCCGGGTGCGGGCGGAAATCATCGCCAACCGTGTCCGTGTACTGCGTTTGAAACAGGTTCACGGTTAATTTGCATGGCGGCGATACGGGAATATTTAAGCATGGGTGGTTATGCGGGCTACATCTGGTCCGCTTACGGCATCACGGCGATCTTGCTGATCGTCCTGATGGTGGCCAGCCGGCGCATGCTGCGCGGCAATCAGAAAACCCTTGCGGCGTTGACAGCGGCCCAGGCAGAAAACAACAGGAATGAAACCGTTGAAGAGAAAACATAAGCGGCTAACTTTTTTAGGCGTCGCCCTGCTTTTGCTGGCCGCCGCCGTCGGGCTGGTGCTTAACGCCTACGAAGAAAGCATCGTGTTTTTCCACAGTCCGACCGATCTTACGGAAAAACCGGTTTTGGCGGACCGCCGGCTGCGTCTTGGCGGCCTGGTCGAAGAAGGCAGCGTCGAGAAGAAGGGCGACGCCGTGGTCATTTTCAAGATTACCGATATGGATAATTCGATCCGGGTAAGCTATCGCGGCATTCTTCCGGACCTGTTCCGCGAGGGTCAGGGCGTGGTCGCCGAGGGGACCTTCGCCAATGGCCTGTTCACCGCCGACGAAGTGCTGGCCAAGCACGACGAGACCTATATGCCGCCGGAAGTCGCCGATGCGCTCAAGAAATCCGGCAAATGGAATGAGATAAGCGAACAAATGAAGCGTCAGGGAATGGCTAATACCAAGTTGCAGAAAGAATGACCCATAGAGATCGTCACAGCAGTCCTTCGGGTAGGAGAGAAGCCGCCGGCGATGCCATCGCATCGTCAAGGCTTTTCGACGCCCTCCGAAGG
>CAZZKE010000033.1:0-31143 GCA_964655005.1 uncultured Thalassospiraceae bacterium
GCACTGATCCGGCATAGCTCAGTTGGTAGAGCAGCTGACTGTTAATCAGCTTGTCGCAGGTTCGAGTCCTGCTGCCGGAGCCAATTAAACCCCGTTAAGTCAATGACTTAGCGGGGTTTTTCTTTTGGAAAAACAAGAGAACATTGACGATTGACCAACTTTTTTCAGATTGTTTAACCAACTTTCCAAACTTTATTGACTTCATCGCCGTCATAATAGGATGCTGGCGTTGGATAAGTATGAGGACCGACCCCCGGCAATGACCCCAGAACCAGACGGCAAGACCGGCGAAAATACGCTCAATAAAATTATTGCTTCCGGGGCGATAGCCACCATAATTTTTGCACTTGATCTAGCGGCCCCCCTCGGCGTCGCCGGCGGGGTGCCGTATGTAATTCTGGTACTGTTTGGCTGCCGGTTTCAGGAAAGATTGGCGGTTTTCGTATTGGCCGCAATCGGTTCGATCCTGACCGTACTGGGCTATTTTTTCTCCCCCGAGGGCGGCGTCGGCTGGGTCGTTCTGGTCAATCGCTCCTACGCTATTATCGCCATATGGGCGACTGCATTGGTCATCTGGTGGGCTTTTCGCGAACCCTTATTTAAGGCCCGCATACCGACGGGACGACAGCGGCCCGAACCAAAAGCCCCGTTCTTTATGGAGCGGGAATGGCTTCTCGTAATCCTGCTGATCGCCATCATCATTATTTCTTTCCTGGGAGTTACCTCGCGCATCGAAAACGAGGCGAAACGGGAACTGCGCAGATCTATGGAAACGATATTGCAGGCGGCCCACGCCGGGATCGCCAGTAAAATTACCGAACAGAAAAAAATTACCCGTACCTGGGCCGAGAATTCGCAAATTCTGGAATTATCCGGCAACCTGCTGAAGCTGCCACAGGATGCGGCGACCCTGATCGACAGCCCGGCCCAGAAAAAACTTCGGGAATTTATGGTATCGCTGTTCAAAACCGCTAATTATCAGGACTTTTTTATTATCGGCGACGGCAACGTAAACCTGGCTTCCATGCGCAACAGCGCCGTCGGCAGCATCAACCCACTGGCCGGAAACGCGGGCTTTCTTGACCGGGTACGGGCCGGCGAAACACTGATAAGCCTGCCGCAGGTATCCGATAAACCGCCGGAATACACGACATCGGAAGATACCCATAGCCATGCGGCAATGTTCGCGGCCGCCCCGATCAGGGGGGCCGATGGCGTACCCGTCGCCGTGCTGGCGTTTCGCCTGGTGCCGCATCTGTTCCTGCCACCAATACTGGAACGCGCCCGCACCGGAGACACCGGCAAGACATATGCCTTCGACAGGAAAGGGGTATTAATCAGCGAGAGTCGTTTTAACCGGCAACTCCGGCAGATCGGCCTGATCTCCGGCGACAGTTCCAGCCTGAAAGTCGAAATTCGCGATCCCGGAGTCAATATGCTTCATGGCGGCACTCCGTTGCTGCCCCGCGAGCGGCAACCGCTGACACTTATGGCCAAAAGCGCCACGGCAGGGGAAAGCGGCTCGAATTTCGACGGTTACCGCGATTATCGGGGAACGCACGTCGTCGGGGTCTGGCTCTGGGATGATAAAATCGGCTTTGGCATGGCCATGGAAATCGATGTCGATGAGGCCTTTGCCTCTTTTTATAATGTGCGTTTTGTCATTCTCGCTTTCTCGGTGTTGTCCATCGGCACCCTGATTTTGCTGACCATGGCGTTTTCGTACTCACGACGGCAGATATTGCTGGCCAAGAATCAGGCCGAAACGGCCAGTCGCGCCAAGTCGGACCTGCTAGCGAACATGAGCCACGAACTGCGTACGCCGCTGAACGCGATCATCGGCTTTTCCGAATTGATGGAAAGGGAAATACATGGCCCCGTAAACAACGATACCTACCTTGAATATCTGGCCGACATTCATCATTCCGGACGCCACCTTCTGGATCTTATAAACGATATTCTGGATGTCTCGGCGATCGAGGCCAATGCCCTGAAATTACACGAAGAGAACGTCAGCATTCCTGAAATCATCGATGCCGCCATCCATCTGCTCAGGATCCAGGCCGAACTTGGACAGGTGAAAATTTCCTCGTCCGTCGATCCGGAAATACCGCTGATTTACGCCGACCGGAGGCGGATCAAACAGGTCGCGCTCAACCTGCTCAGCAACGCCGTCAAATTTACCCCGAAAGGGGAAAAAGTCATTGTAAACGCACAGCTAAATGACGATGGCTCCCTCGCCTTGATCGTCAGCGACACCGGCATCGGCATGGCGGAAAAAGAGCTAACCACGGCGTTCAGCACGTTTGGCCAGGTCGACAGCGGCCTGAACCGCAAGCATGAAGGCGCCGGTTTGGGGCTGCCGCTGACCAAGGGCCTGATGGAACTGCACGGCGGCATCCTGGAAATCGAAAGCATCAAGGATTACGGCACCATGGTAACGGTGACTTTCCCCAAGGAGCGTGTAATCAGATGACCGCGACGGTGAAAAATATTTGAGTTCTCGCCCCGTCGAAAAAGCCTATACTACCCCCCCGGCAAACAGGGGAGGAAACCCATGACCGATACTCTGTTCATGATTCACGGCATGTGGGGAACCGGGGACCAGTGGTCCAATTACCGGAAATTTTTCGAAGCCAAGGGTTTTAAGGTGCTGACCCCGACCCTGCGGCACCATGTCGCCGGCCAGCCGCCGGACCCGGCGCTCGGCATCACCGGCCTGGAAGATTACGCCGACGATCTGGAGCGGGAAATCATGGGCCTGCCCGATAAGCCGATAATCATCGGCCATTCCATGGGTGGATTGCTGGCGCAGAAACTTTGCGCGCGCGGGCTCGGCAAGGCCGGCATATTTCTTACCCCGGCAGCGCCGCACGGCATCATCGCGCTGACCCCGAGCGTCATCAAATCCTTCCGCCGCATCATGATGACCTGGGGGTTCTGGCGCAAGCCGACGTATCCAACCTTCGAAGAGGCCTGGTATTCAGTCTACAACCTGCTGCCGCGGGAAGAAGCCCGCGCGGAATATGAAAGGCTGACCCACGAATCCGGCCGGGCGGCGTTTGAAATCGGCTTTTCGCTGCTCGACGGCAACCGGGCATCGGCCGTCGATGCCGGCAAAATCGACTGCCCCCTGCTGGTTATCGGCGCGTCACAGGACCACATCACCCCGGCCTCGGTGGTCCGCAAGATCGCCGCCAAGTATAAAGATAATTGCGACTACAAGGAATTTCCCAACCACGCCCACTGGGTCCTTGGCGGCGCCGGCTGGGAAGATGTCGCCGGTTATTGCCTCGCCTGGATGGGCGACAAAGTAGCAGCCGGCAACTGACCATGGACGAGGCCGTGCCTTCATCTCCACCCTCCCCGGCCAATGATGCCGGCGAAGCGCTGCTGCTGGCGCAGGCCGAGATCAGGCACCTGAAACAGACCATCGTCGCGCTGCGCGACGAGCTTGAAAGCGCCCATTTCCAAAAAGACAAATCCGAGCAGGACGCGGCCTCCAGGTTGCGCGACGAAATGCAGCAGTTCAAGAACACCATCACCGCTTTACGGGATGAACTGGAACAATTACACACCGCCAAGGATGAAGAAATTCAGGGCATGAAGGCGAGCGCCAATGGCGAATTGGTCATGCTGAGGGATACCATCCAGGCCCTTCGCGATACCCTGGACAGGGTCAAGGCCGATGGCGAACAGCTAAGGCAAACCCTGCACACCAATAGCCACGCCGAAATCAGGCAGCTTCAGGACACTATCAAGGCGCTGCGTCGGGAACTGGAAAAACCCGCCCCTAAACGCCGCGGCAAGCGGCTGAAATAAGGATCGGACAATGGCAAGGAAACCCGGCAACCGCGTCAGCGCCGAAACCAGACGCATGCAGCAGGCGGAACTGCTGCTTGGCGTCTCACGCAAGGTCGCCGCCATCGAATCCCTGGACGAGGTCCTGTCCATCCTGATGGAAATGACGACCTGGGAACTGGGCACCGAACGTTCCACATTGTTTCTAAACGACGCGCAGACCGGCGAGCTTTATTCCCGCGTCGCCCAGGGTAACTTTCAGCGTGAGATTCGTATGTTGAACGATTCCGGCATCGCCGGGCATGTCTTTACGTCGGGCGAAGGCCTGATTATCCATGATGTCTACAAACACAAATGGTTTAACAAATCCGTCGATGAGCAAACCGGCTACCGCACCCGGAACATGATTTGCGTGCCGATAAAAACCGTAAAGGGGAAGATTATCGGCGTCGCCCAGACCCTGAACAAGAAGAAGGGCCGCTTCACCAAGGCCGATATCGAACTGCTGCAAGCCATGACGACCCAGGCATCGATCGCCCTGCAAAGTACCCAGTTCGTCGAAAAGATGAAAATAACCCGTAAAAACGAACTGGAATTTCTCGACATCGTATCCGACGTAACTTCGGAAATCGATCTCGGCGCGATGCTGGCGAAAGTCATGGGAGAAGCGACACGGATGCTGCACGCCGACCGCTCGACGCTGTTTCTCAACGACGAGAAAACCAATGAATTGTTTTCCCGCATCGCCATGGGGGAAACCGTCGGCGAAATCAGGCTGCCCAACCACGTGGGTATCGCCGGGGCGGTATTCACCAGCGGCAAGTCGGTCAACATTCCCCATGCCTACGCCGACCTGCGCTTCAATCCGGCTTTCGACAAACAAACCGGTTATTTCACCCGCTCGATTCTGTGTGTGCCGGTGGTCAACAAGACCGGCAAGGTGATCGGAGTCACCCAGGTCCTCAACAAGCAGGGCGGTCCGTTCACCGACGAAGATGAACAGCGCCTCAAGGCGTTCACCGCCCAGGTCGCCATCGGGCTGGAAAACGCCAAGCTGTTCGACGATGTCCAGAACATGAAAAACTACAACGAAAGCATGCTGGAAAGTATGTCGAACGCGGTCATCACCACCGATGAAGTCGGCAAAATTATTACCTGTAACGCCGCCGGCCACAAGATTCTGCATGTCGGCGACGAAGGAATTCTGGGTAGCCAGGCGGAAGACTATTTCACCGGAGCCAATTCATGGATCATCGACAAGCTGAAAAAAGTCGATCAGGAACAGGTATCCAATCTGGTCATGGACGCCGAAATGATAGTCGGCTCGAATGATTCAGGGTCGCGGGAAACCCTGTCGGTCAATGTTACTTTTTTACCGTTAACGGACGCCGATCAGAAAAAATTGGGGTCGATGGTGATGATCGAGGACATCAGTTCGGAAAAACGCATGAAATCCACCATGTCGCGTTACATGGACCCGGCGCTGGCCGACCAGATGATGGCCGGCGGCGGCGACATCATGGGCGGCGTCGAAACCGTAGCCACGGTGATGTTTTCCGACATCCGCAGTTTTACGACGATTACCGAGGCCCTGGGCGCCCAGGGCACGGTGGCGCTGCTTAACGAATATTTCACCATCATGGTCGATTGCATCACCGACGAAGGCGGTATGCTGGACAAGTTCATCGGCGACGCCACCATGGCCGCTTTCGGCATTCCGATCGCCCACGACGACGATGAAGACCGTGCCGTGCGGGCCTCTATCAAGATGATCGTCAAGCTGTGGGAATGGAACAGGACACGCGAGGAGAATGGCCTGACGGCGATCGATCACGGCATCGGATTGAACACCGGGAAGATCGTATCGGGCAACATCGGCAGTCCCAAGCGCATGGATTACACGATGATCGGCGATGGCGTTAATCTGGCGGCCCGGCTGGAATCGGCCTGCAAACAATATTCGGCACATTTACTGATTAGCGAATTTACCCGGGCCAAACTGAAAGGCACCTATCGCATCCGCGATATCGACGATGTCGTGGTCAAGGGCAAAACCGAACCGGTCGGCGTTTTCGAGGTCCTAGACTACCACACCGATAAAACCTTCCCCAACCTTATGGACAACGTAAATTACTTCAACGAAGGGCGGAAAAACTACCGTGCCGGGCGCTGGGACAAGGCCATTTTATCCTTCCGGGAATGCCTGAAAGCCAATCCCGGAGATGCCCTATCCGCCACCTATATCGAACGCTGCCGCCATTTGAAAAAAGCCAAACCGAAGGATTGGCTGGGCATTTGGGTGATGACTTCTAAATAAGCCTGTTCAGGCCGTGCCTGACGATCATATCCTGGGCCCGTCGCAGGTCGGTTATGCCGGGCCGGTGATCGATTTCGGGGAAATCCACCGCCTTGTAGCTGGGCCGGTAATCGGTCATCAAATTAACATAGGTGTTGGGCGATATTTCCTGGGCCAAAAACTTGAGAACCAGATCGGTATCGGCCAGGCCATCCGGCAGCAGCAGATGGCGAACCAGAAGACCGTGCCGGGCAATACCATCTTCACCGATAACAAGGTCGCCGACCTGGGCGTGCATTTCCCGGATCGCCGCCCGGTTGACGGCAACGTAGTCATTAATTTTAGAGAATTTACGCGCGGTCTCCGATGATCCGTACTTCATGTCGGGAATGTAGATATCGATCACCCCGTCCAGCAGGGCCAATGCCTCCAGGCTGTCGTAGCCGCCGGAATTGTATACAAGGGGAAGCATCAGGCCTTCTTCTGCGGCAATCAGCAGGGCCTCAAGAATCTGAAAAACAACATGGCTGGGACTGTTCAAATTGATATTGTGACAGCCCTGCCGCTGGATATCGAGCATCATATCGGCAAGCCGCCGGGCATCGGCGACGCCGCTTTCGCCATGCCATTCCGGGTCGGAATGTTCGCAATAAACACATCGCATATTGCACCAGGAAAAGGTGATAACCCCGGTGGCGTTGGTGCCGCGCACCGAATCTTCGCCACTGTAATCCGGTCCGTAGGAAAGGACCCGCGCTTCGGCCCCGGTTCGGCAGGCGACCCCGTGCAGGGCCGCAAACCGGTCAACCCGGCAATATCGGGCGCAAAGATCGCAGGTGGCCATTTGATCGCGGGCCTGCTTGACCCTTTTCGCCAGTTCGCCGTTTCGCAGCAGCATCAGGTATACCGGCTGGTCCAGGGCCCTAGGCACAGCGCATGAATGTGTCATGTCCAATAGGTGGGTACGCTACTTGGTTGTTGCAATGAAGATTCCGTCCCAGTCGGAGTCTGGCAGATTGTCCTTGTAACTGGCGATACGCTCTTCGTAAAGATCGCAGAATACATCCAGATTGACGTCCAGGCGCCAGGGCTTGTGTTCGTCATCGCCCAGAACGCGGATTTCCCTGAACATTTCGGCGGCCTCGTCGAAGCGCTGGTTACGATATCCGTCCAGCGCCTCGAAAATAAATTTTTGCAGTTTCACAAATGCCGGATCGGCCTTGACCTCGGCGTCCCCCATCAGGCCGTAAATATATGTGCCTTCGGTCTTGCCCTTGACCTGAATAAAATCCAGATCGATGGTCGCCATGCGGTCTTCGACCGCCGCGTTGGTGGCCGGACCAAGGACCACGTTCATGCCGTAGCTCTTGGACTGGCCTTCCAGGCGGGCCGCCAGGTTTACGGTATCACCAAGCACCGAATAGTCGAAGCGCTGGTCCGATCCCATATTGCCGACCACGCATTCGCCGGTATTAAGGCCAAGGCCCACTTTCAGCGGAATATGCTTGCGGCCCTCTTCCATGGCCTCGATTTCCAGGCGGTCGTTCAGGGGCCCCATTTCGGCCAACATCGCCAGCGCCGAAACGCAGCCGTGATAGGCGTGATCTTCGTCGTCCAGGGGGGCGTTCCAAAACGCCATGATGCAGTCGCCCATGTATTTATCGACCGTTCCCTGGCGATCCAGGATGGCGTTGGTCAGCGGCGTCAGCAGCTTGTTGATAAGCGCCGTCAGGCCGACCGCATCGAACTGTTCGGAAATAGTCGTAAAACCGCGAACATCGCAGAACAACAGGGTCATCTGGCGCTTGTCGCCGCCCAGCTTCAGCTCACCGGGATTTTCCGCGACGCGGGCCACCATATCCGGCGACAGATATTTGGAAAAGGCGTCGCGGGTCTGCCGGCGCTGGGCTTCTTCCCTGGCGTAACTGGAATAGGTCAGTGTCGTGTAGAGCAGGAAGGTCGAGGCGATGGCGAAACCGGCGTCGAATAACATCTGATGCTCGGAAAACATATACCACGATGTGCCCCCGGCGGTGGCGGTGACGACCAGAAACAGCAGCAAGGTCCACTTGGCGCCAACCCATGGCACCAGCACCACCATTAACAGGCCGCCAACGATAATCATGAACATTTCCGCCACATCAAACCAGCCCGGCCTGGTCAGGTAAGCGCCTTGTAACGCCGCCTCGATCAACTGGGCATGGATCTCGACCCCCGGAATGACCGAATCGATCGGGGTCGATCTGATATCCAGCAGGCCGACCGCCGAGGTGCCGATGATGGTCAGCTTGCCACGAATCATATCGGGGTTCGCAACGCCGTTCAGGACATCGCGGGCGGAGATATATTTAGCCTGGTCGTGTTTCGAAAAATACGGCCACACCCGGCCATTTCTATCGGTCGGCATAATCAGGCCGTTCGGCGGAAACTGTCTCCTGGACGCGATACCGATGGATTCCACCCCGTACGCCTGCGTAGTGACCAGAATGGTCGGGCGATTGAAGACGACACGCAACATCTCGACGGACAGGGCCGGGTATATATCTCCCCGGTAGTTGAAAATGGTCGGCACCCGCCGGACAATACCGTCGGATTCGGGAACTACGGTGAAAATCCCCTGCCCGGCCGCCGATTTTTCGATAATCGGCACGTTACGGACCAGGGATTGGAATTCGGGGATCATCTTTTGCGGCCTGGCGCCTTTAAGCGCGATGGATTTTTTTATCGGCGGCGGCGCGGTTTTATCGGCATCGCGCTTTTCCCAGAAACCGGCCTGCCCCAGCACGACCCGTGATTTCCTGATGGCGTCGGCAAAAATCTGGTCATTGCTGGGCAATTCGCGCAAATTTTCCTTCGATGCCTCATTCAGTCCGGCCAGGGAATCGGCGATTCCGGCCGGATTCATCCTGTCCGGTTCCGGGAAGGCGATGTCGAAGGCGACTTGCAGGGCGCCCATCTGCGTAAGATTCCGAACCATCTGGGCGATCACATTGCGCGGCCATGGCCACTGGCCGATTTCCGCCAGGCTGTTTTCGTCCAGATCAATAATGGTCACCGGTTTTTTGTTAGGCTCGGGAATTTCCCGCGGCTTCATTTGCTGGTAAAAGTCGAAGGTTTTGACCCGCGCAAACTGCACCGGGTAAGGGTCGAGACTGTAAAGCGCTACAAACGCGACGATCATGGCCAGGCCGATCAACCTTTCCATGGAAAATGCGCGGCGTACCCTCGCCCACATCAGTTCGCCCCTATAAATCGCATATTTTCATTCCCACCCGCTCCCAGGCCGGCGCCGATAACTACAACGAGACATACCGGACAGGTCAAGATATAAATCCGATGTTAAGAACTACGATATAATGAACTATATCTGAAATCCAATAACGGGAACGGGGGCCATGGCCCTCATATCGCAAATGGCCAATTCATCCGACAGCGACTGGATCAAGCCGATCATCAGACCCTTGCGTTCTACATTCATCGAGGTTGTCGCGATTTCGGCGTTCGTCAATTTGCTGGCCCTGGCGGTACCGGTTTTCACCTTGCAGGTTTATGACCGGGTGGTCGGCCAGGGCGGCATCAGCACCCTGTATGGCCTGATCGTCGGCATGGCCATTGTGGTGCTGTTCGACTACATCCTGCGTCAGGCCCGCTCGCGGATCATGCAAACGGTGGCGCTGCGTATCGATGTCCACGTCGGGCGTAAACTGTTTGATAAGTTCATGTCGCTGCCCTTACTATACCTGGAAAGCAAACCTTCGGCCCACTGGCTATCGCTGTTCCGGGATTCCGATACGGTCAGAAACACCCTGTCCGGCGGCAGCGCGATCCTGATCGCCGATTTGCCATTCGCGGTAATCTTTCTGGTTTTGATTTTTTTCATCGCCAAACCTATCGCTTGGGTATTGCTGATTATCCTGCCGGTATTTCTGCTTATCGCGTGGCGGTCAAGCAGCGTCATGTCAAGCGCCAACAAAACCGAACGGGCGGCAACCCACACCCGGGACTCTCTGGTTTCGGAAATGATTAACGCCAGGGCCACCATCAAGGCGCTGTCGCTCGACGGCGTCATGCGGCCAATGTGGGAAGATACGCAGGCCGATAATATCGAGACATCGATCCTGCGCGGCCGCAAGACCGACAGTTTCTCGAATTTCGGCGCCAGCCTTAGCATGAGCACATCAATCGCGCTGACCACCGTCGGCGCGATCTCGATCATCGGCCAGGAAATGACCGTCGGCTCGCTGGTCGCCGCCAATATGTTAAGCGGCCGCCTGATCGGGCCGCTTAATCAACTGGTTTCGCAATGGCGCTCTTTCGCCGCCTTCCGGCAATCGGTCGGTCGTCTGGGCGAATTGTTCGGCCAGCAAAGCGAACGCCAGGTAAGTGAAATAGAACTGGACCGGCCGAACGGTGAAATTACCCTGGAAAACGTCGACTTCGCCTATGCCGAAGGCCTCCCCAAGGTAGTCGATAATGTCCAGTACAAGTTCAGCGCCGGCGGCGTTCACGCCATGGTCGGGCGCAATGGCAGCGGCAAATCTACCCTGCTGAATATCGTCCAGGGTTTGTATAAACCCCAATCCGGTCGGGTTTTGCTGGACGGGGCCGATATTTCGCAGTTTTCCAGGCCGCAACTGGCATCGTGGATGGGCTTCGTGCCGCAGCAATGCATCCTGTTTACCGGCAATATTCGCGACAACATCGCCCAGCGGCGCCCCGGCGCGACCGACGAGGAAATTCTGAAAGCCGCCAAGGAAGCCGGCGTTCACCAGTTTATCATAGATATGCCCAATGGTTACGACACCGAAATCGGCGAAGCCGGAAGCAGGCTTTCCGGCGGCCAAAGGCAACGCATAGCGATTGCCCGCGCACTGCTTGGCGACCCGCCGGTTATCCTGCTCGACGAACCATCAAGCAGCCTGGACCGGCAGGCGGAACACGAATTGCGCGCCACCCTGACCGAAATAGGCAAGGACCGGTCCGTTATCATCGTCACCCACAGCCCCATTCTTCTCGCCGCCAGCAATGACCTGGTGGCGCTGGACAGGGGACGTATCGCCCTGGCAGGCCCATCGAAGGATATTCTGCCCCGGCTGTTTGGCACGGCGCCAAAACCGGCGTCGCCCGCCGCCACCGCCGGGCCGCAACGGCCAGACCGCCCGCCGCAACCGGCCCCGGCTCAGGCCGGTTCGACAGGCCAAAGCCGCGATCCGGGGAGGGGCAATTGATGGCCGAGTCAAAACTGGACGACCTGCTGAAAAACTATCGGATGCCGGGATGGCGGCTGCTGGCCTGGCCCGCGATGATAATGCTGGCCTCGGCCCTGGTCTGGGCCAACTTTGCCAAACTCGAAGAAGTTACCGTCGCCAAGGGCAAAGTCATCCCCATGGGCGATGTCAAGACGGTGCAACACCTGGAAGGTGGCATCATCACCCGGATTAATGTTGCCGATGGCTCTCCGGTAAAAAAGGGAGACCCCATGATCGTGCTCAACCTGGCGACTTCCGGGGTCAACCGTGAAGAACTCCGGGTCCGGCTGGATGGTGAAATATTATTGAAGGCCCGGCTGGCAGCCGAGGCCCAGGGCAAAAAAAACCTAAAATTTCCGGCCGGAATCGCCAAGCGCCGCCCCGAACAGGTACTGGCGCAGACGCAGAATTTCAAGGCGCGCCGGCGTCAGTTGAACTCGATGATGAATGTCCTTTCGCAGGCCGTTACCCAGCGTCGGCAGGAAGTGAAGGAACTGGAAGCCCGCTACCGGGCCATAATCAACAACCTGAAACTGGCGCGGGAACGGCTGAGATTGTCGAAGTCCCTGTTAAAAGACGGCCTGACATCCAAAATCGAACATTTGCAGCTTCAGGCTGAAGTCGAAGGCATGGACGGCGATGCGAAGAGTCTGCTGTCGTCGATATCAAGGGCCAAATCGGCGATATCCGAGGCCCGGGCCAGGGTCGTTGAAGAACGGGACCGTTTCCGCAGCGAGGCCCGCCAGGAACTGGGCAAGACCGAACAGTCGATCGGCCGGGTCCAGGAACTCCTTGCCTCGGCGACCGAACAAGGCGCGCGGGCGATAGTCCGCAGCCCCATTGACGGTATCGTACAGAACCTGAATTTCAATACCATCGGCGGCGTAGTCCGCCCCGGCGACGTGATTATGGAAATCGTCCCGACCGGAACGCAATTGATAATCGACGCCAGACTGAAACCCGTCGACAGGGGCTATGTCACGCTCGGCCAGCCGGTCGTAGTCAAGCTGTCGACCTATGACTACGCCCGCTTCGGCGGGCTCAACGGTCGGGTCGCAATGGTCGCCCCGGACACTTCCATAGACGAATCCGGCGAACATTATTTCCGGGTTATGGTGGAAGTCGAAAAGAACTATCTGGGGACCGATCCGAACCTTTATAAAATTACGCCGGGTATGCAGGCGACCATCGATATCCACACCGGCGACAAGTCGGTTATGCAGTTCCTTATCAAACCGGTATTGAAACTTAGGGACGAGGCCTTCCGCGAGAGGTAATTTCAGGGGCTTTTCCCGGCCCACCTTGATAACAATAAATAAATTCATGCATCATGGACTTTATTAGTCGAATCAAGGCAAACTTGATGAGTTAGTCGGGGGAAGACATGTCGATAGCCACAATCCTTGGCTTTTTTGGAGCCTTCGGCCTGTTCTTAGGGGCTATTTTGCTGCAAACCAGCAATTTAACCCTGTTCGTTAGCTTCACCAGTTTTCTGCTGGTCTTTGGCGGCACCCTGGCGGCTACATTTATCTCCTACGAACCCAGATATGTGATGTTGTCGCTGAAATTGATCTGGAAGATCATATTCACGCCGAAGATGGGCCGGGACATGCTTAAATCGGAAGTCGGTCGGGTTATTAAATGGGCCTATATCGTACAAAAAAGCGGGATCCCGGCGCTTGAAGCGGAATCCAAAAAGGCCGTCCGTGGCGATCGTTTCCTCAGGTTCGGCATAGAAATGGTGCTCAGCGGCTACAACGGGGCGGAAGTCCGCGAAATCCTTGAAAACACTATTGAAACCACGTTCGGAAGAAACACCGTGCAGGTCAATATCCTGAAATCCATGGCCAGCGCATCGCCGGCTTTCGGCATGATCGGCACCCTGATAGGCCTTGTCGTCATGCTCGACGGCATGGGCGGCGATCCGTCGCAACTGGGCAAGGGGCTGGCGGTGGCCCTTATCACGACTCTGTATGGCGTGATATTTTCGCGCATGATTTTCATGCCGGCGGCGGCTAAATTCATGCAGCGCGAACAAATTATCCGTTTTCGAAATTATTTGATCTGCGAAGGTCTGGCGCTGTTGGCGGACAACAAAAGCCCCCGTTATATCCAGGACAAGATGAACAGTTATCTGGACCCGGCTATTCATTTCAACATCGACAAGATGAGAAAGTAACATACATGTCGGCCCCTCCCGCCATCGAGGAAGAAGCAGAAACCGAAGACTGGCTGACTACCTACGCCGACGCCATTACCCTGTTGATGGCTTTTTTCGTGATGCTTCTGAATTTTTCGAAAATCGATATCCCCGCCTTCGAGAAAGCCGCTACCGGGATCAAGAATGAACTTGGCTTGGGTAACGACGTCGGCAATCCCATACAGAAAATAAAGGACGACATTACCGACATCGTCTACGAATTGCGGGCCGACGAGGTGGTCCAGGTCGAAACCGATGAAAAGGGCATCACCATAGAACTGGCGAGTTCCGCCTTCTACCAGCCGGGATCGGCCGAATTCCGGCCCGAGGCCCTTGCGGTTCTGCAAAAAATCGGCGAACTGCTGATCGCCCCCCGGTATCGAACCTATATCGTCGAGGTCGAAGGCCACACCGACGATGACCCGATCCATACAGACAGATTTCCTTCCAACTGGGAACTGTCCGCCGGTCGCGCCACCCGCGTCGTCCGGGCCTTCATCGAACAGGGAATGGATTTCCGTCGCCTGAAGGCCATCGCGTATGCGGAAACCCGCCCGAAGCGACCCAACCGCCAGGCCGATGGCACGCCGATCCCCGATAATATGTCCGAAAATCGCCGCGTCGTGATCGATGTCTATCCCATGTCACTGGATGAAAGGGAGGAAATTTTCGGTGACCGATACTACGGGATGGCCGGTCGGTTGCGGGGAAACAAGCAGGAATATGGCTCAATCACCGGCTTACCGATTGATAAATAATATTTTTCAGCTCAATCGATGCCAACCGTCATGCCTTCGCGGGTAACGAAACAGCCGTCCCAGGCGGCGTGCGCCTCGGCTTCTATTTTATCCATAAAATTATCGTCATGGACCGGTTCGTGGTGGAATATGGCCAATCGCTTTACGTTGGCCGACCGGCACAGGCGCATCCCCTCGTTCCAGGTGGAATGGCCCCAGCCGATCTTGCCCAGATATTCCTGTTCGGTGTACATGCTGTCGTAAATGACCAGATCGGCCCCTTCGATCAGGGCCAGGATATTCTGATCCGGCTTTCCCGCTATGTGTTCGGTATCGGTGATGTAACAAAGTGACCTGCCGCCGTGTTCGATGCGGTATCCGGTCGACCCATTGGGGTGATTCAACGGCGCGGTCCGGACATGAACATCGGCATAAAGATCGAAACTTTCACCGGCCCGGAAATCCTCAAACCGGATGTTGGCCTGCATCGTTTCCAACGGAATCGGAAACATCGGACTGTCCATCTGCGCCGATAACGCCCCCTGTATGCCGCCCGGAACATCGCTCAGGTGCCCGGCCATAATGTGAATCGACCTGGCCGGATCATAGGCCGGGGTGAAAAACGGAAAGCCGCTGATATGATCCCAGTGGGTATGGGTCAGCAGCAAGTGCGCTTCCCGAATATCCTGATCGAGAAAATCATGGCCCAGTTCACGCATTCCCGTTCCGGCATCAAGGACAAATATATGATCGCCAATAAACACCTCAATGCAACTGGTATTGCCGCCGTAGCGTATGTGATCCGCCGAAGGACAGGCAATAGAGCCACGAACGCCCCAGAACTTTATCTCGAAAGTCATGCCCGTTTCCGCCGTTTCCAGATTAGCATATTTGCCGGATGGACCGATCCGACGATTGAATTCGACCAATGCGCCGCTTATTGAATGCTTACAGTTTTAATGAACCACGTATTCACAACACCAACCAAGACTTTTTCTGTCGGCGTCATATCCTGCGGTCCCTACCGTTCAACGGAAACGGTGGTTCCGACAGTCAAGTGCATGATTTCCGCCGCCCGCCCCTTGTTTGTGGCTATTTCAACCAGGCCACATGAATTTTCATACCAGAAACAATCCCCTTCCGTCACCCCGGAAAAAGTCTCGGCGTAGGATAACTTCCGGCCACCGGCGATAACCGACGATTTCCGGTCTATCAAGCCGGCTCGAATCCCCGTCATCGCGTTACCGAATCCGTCCAGATATATCACCTGATACAGATCATCGGGCCATACTTGTCGGTGAACTGCGGATATATCGCGCCTGGCAAATCCGTCTCCGGTTCCGCAATCGGGTCCCTGCCCGTCCGCTACCCGCGCCGCGACGGGTGCAAAAATATCGCGACCGTGAAAGGATGCCGACAACCGATCGGGGCGCCAGGTAATATCCCACCAACGAACATCCAGGTCCCGTTCCAGAGCCCGCCGGATGACTATTTCGAATAACCCGTTGTCGGGTCCGACAAACCATCGCTCGCCCGTTTTCAATACGCCGCCCGCCCGCCCGCCGCCGACCCCCGGATCAACGACGCCCAGCAACACGCAGTCCGGCGGCAGCCGCTCGGTCAGGGCCGCCAACAGGTAGGCCGCCGCCCGGGGGTCGCACGATGGCGCGTCATGTTGCAAATCGATAACCGTATGGCCGACGGCGAGTCGCGCCAGAACAGCCTTCATCTGCCCCACGTAAGGACCGGTCGGGCCGAAATCGGTAAACAGAACAATCATCGCCCAAGACTACAGCCGACGGGCGCGCAAAAAAAGGGCGCCGGAAACATCGGCGCCCCTTGTCGATACTGAAATCAGGAAGACCCTCAGGCCATGGCCGCAGCCAGATCGACGTTCCCGGCATCGCATTCCTTTTGCGCCGCCGCCTCGATAACCGATTTTTGAATTTTCTCGAAGGCCCGGACTTCCAGTTGCCGAACCCGTTCGCGGCTTATGCCGTAGCGCTGGCCCAGTTCCTCCAACGTCAGCGGAGAATCACTCAGGCGGCGTTCGGTCATGATATCCCGCTCCCGGTCAGAAAGCTCGGCCATGGCGGTCAGCAACAGGTCCTGGCGGAAAGACAGTTCCTGGCCATCGACGACCGCCTGTTCGGGCGTTGGCGTGTTATCGACCAGGATATCCTGAAATTCCATGCCCTCGCCATCCTGGGTCAGCGGTGCATTCAGGGAAGCGTCCCGGGCCATCAGCCGCCGGTTCATATCGCCGACGTCACGCTCCGATACGTTCAGGGCCTCGGCAAGCTGGGCCGTTTGCTCCGGCGCCAGTTCGCCACCGTCGAATATATTTAGCCTGTTTTTGGTGCGTCGCAGGCTGAAAAAAAGTTTTTTCTGCGCCGCCACCGTGCCAAGTTTGACCATCGACCAGGAGCGCAACACATATTCGGTGATCGAGGCCCTGATCCACCACATGGCGTAGGTCGAAAGCCGGAAACCACGTTCCGGATCGAACTTCTTGACGGCTTTCATCAGGCCGATATTGCCTTCCGAGACAAGATCCGCGACCGGCAAACCGTAGCCCCTGAATTTCATCGCCATCTTGGCGACCAGCCGCAAGTGGGAGGTCACCAGCCGGTGGGCGGCTTCACTGTCACCGTGGTCGCGCCAGCGCGTCGCCAGCATGTATTCTTCGCCCTTCTCCAGGATGGGGAATTTCCAAACTTCCCTGAAATAAGAAGAAAGGCCGCCCTCCACGGGCACACTCGGCAATCTCATGGTGCTCATGATCTAGATACCTCCCCTGATTTTACGGGGAGAAGGCGTGGTGATAATACTATTCATTTTCATACCCTCCAAGGCGAAGCAATATGTTTTCCTGTGCGGCGACTCGCCCATTAACCCAAGTCTTAAACAATGAATGTGTCCAGACTATGATCGGCAATTACAAGCCATCGCCCGTACCGGGTAACCCGCCTGATGGCCGGGATACGGTTCGGAACGGCCTCACATGAGCGCCGTTATGGTTACTCTACCATATACCCAACCAATGTCAATGGTTTTAATGAAACAACCCGTGTTTACAAAGGGTTATAGAATTCTTTGACTTCCCGCCGATCCGTTCTATTTATGGCATGGGTATGGTATTAAAGGCGTTCCGGTCCATGAACAAAAAATTAAAAATTCTCCTGGCCTGTCCACGGGGCTTCTGCGCCGGGGTCGAACGGGCCATCGAAATAGTCGAGCGGGCGCTGGAAAAACATGGCGCCCCGGTCTATGTCCGCCACGAAATCGTCCACAACAAGCGGGTCGTCGAGACCCTGCGGGCAAAAGGTGCGATCTTTGTCGAGGAAGTCGCCGACATACCGGATGGCGCGGTTACCGTATTCAGCGCCCACGGCGTATCCGAAGCCGTCGAAAACCAGGCCAGGCAACGCCATTTGCCGGTAATCGACGCCACCTGCCCGCTGGTCACCCGTGTTCACAACGAAGGCCGCAGCCACCATGGCAAGGGCCGTCAGGTGCTGTTGATCGGCCACGCCGGACACCCGGAAGTCGAGGGCACGCGCGGCAGGATACCCGGCGGCGTCTCGGTCGTTTCCAATCTGGACGATGTCGCGGCGCTCGCCGTCAGGGATCGGGACGCGCTGGCATACGTTACCCAGACAACGCTAAGCGTCGATGATACCCGAGACATTATCCAGGCCCTGCGGGCCCGTTTTCCGAATATTCACGGCCCGGACCTGCAGGATATTTGCTACGCCACACAAAACCGGCAGCAGGCGGTGCGGCACTTGTGCCGACTGGTCGATTTGCTGCTGGTGATCGGCGCCGGCAATAGCTCCAATTCGAATCGGCTGTGGCGGATTGGCCGGGAAACAGGCATCCCCAGCCACCTGATCGATGACGCCGACGCCCTGGATGCCCGCTGGCTTGAAAATGTCCGCACCATCGGCCTCGCCGCCGGCGCCTCGGCACCGGAAGAGTTGACCCACGAACTGATTTCCAGACTTGGCCGGTATGGCGACGTAACCGTCGAGGAATTATCCGGGGTGTCCGAAAACATGCATTTCAGACTGCCCCGCGAGTTAGCGCCGTAACACCGCAGCGGCGGCCCGGTTACCGGAGGAAACCGCCCCTTCGATGGTCGCCGGCAGCCCGGTCGCCGTCCAGTCCCCGGCCAGCATCAGGTTTCGCCAGGGGGTCTCGGTCGCCGGGCGCCGCAATTCCTGTTCCGGAGTCTGGGCGATAGTCGCCCGTTTTTCCTTGACGATGCCGTATGGCGGTGGCGGCAAATCCGGCAAATCCAGGACCCGGCGAACTTCCGGCCAGACCAGGGCGACAATTTCATCGGCCGCCAGACCGACCAACTCGCCGGCCGCGCTGATGGTTACCGAGGCGACATTTCCGCGTACGAAAATCCACTGGCTATTGCCATTGACGATCCCGGTGAAGCCCGGTTCCCGAACGGAATTTTCGATCAGGAAATGCACGTTGACGATGGCGTTGCAGCGGCGTGGAACTTTAAGTCCGGGAATAAGCCCATTCGCCGCCTCGGGCGGGGTCGCGACGATCACGGCATCGCCGTCGGCCAATGAGACGGCGCCATCACCTAGTGCGAAGCCCTTCAGGCTATCGCCGTCAAATTGTAATTTAGCGACCCGATGACGAAACCGGATTTCGCCGCCGGCGGACCTGATGAATTCGAGCGCCGGGTCTATCAGGCTTTCGCTTAGTCCGCGTTTCGGAATGCAGGGACGGCAGGCCGCCTCGCCCCGGCCCAGTGTCTGCTTCAGGACCGGGCTCAACAGGCTCGCCGCGGCTTCTTGCGGGTCGGTATTCAATACGGCGATCGCCAGCGGTTCCAGAAACAGCTTATAAAACCGGCTATCGTCATGGAAACGTTCGGCGACTGTGGCCGAACGCGGCGCCCACAGCAGGTTAATGGCCGCCAGGTGCTGAAATACCGTACAGCCCGGCACGCGGCGTCTTTTATCGAGCAGCCACAACGGCAACCGCCCGCCGCCGGGACGGATCGACCACCGGTGTCCGGTCTTCAGGTCCGCAAACGCGAAGGCCGCCCGACGGGGTTGCCACAAAGAGCCGGAAGCGCCGATGTCATCCAGATAGGCCATCGCCTGAACATTGCCCGACAGCATCAGGTGATTGCCGTTGTCGATCCGCCGACCCAGCGCCGGCGAAAGGAAAGACCGGCATCGACCGCCGGCATAACCGGCCATTTCATATACGGTGACCGAACGTCCGGCTTTGGTAAGTCTGACGGCGGCGGCCAGGCCGGCCAGGCCGCCACCGATGATATGGACTACCGGCGAAGTCACAGCGACAGCCAGCCATAGCGCAGCAATATCAGCAATTTTTCCGGTCCGGACAGGCCGACCGGCTTTTCCAGATCGTCCCATCCCCGTTTTTGCAGCCGGTCCAGAATACGGCGATAGGTATGCATCATCAGCACCGCCGGGCGCATGCGGGAGCGATCGTATCGACCAAGCAGCTGGTCGGCGTCCTGATAATGCCGCCGGGCCGTCGCCGCCAGTTCGCGGCAGGCGGCGGGAAATTCCGGATGGCCGATGGCCACGGCGGGAATATCGCTGTCGATGCCATGACGGTGCAACAGGCTCAGCGGAACATACAGCCGGTCGCAAGCGGCGTCTTCGGCTACATCACGTAGAATGTTTGTCAGTTGCAGGGCCTGGCCCAAAGCCGCTGCAATGTCGTTTCCCGCTTTCGCATCGACCCCGAATATCCGGTTCGCCAACCGCCCGACGGAGCAGGCTACGGCGTCGCAATAAGCCGCCAGGTCCGCTTCATCGATAATGCGCACCGATGACCGGGCATCCCGTTCCATGCCCTCTATCACGGCCAGAAAATCATCCTGTCCCAGGCCGTAAACCCGGACCGGTCGACACAGCGCCATGGCTACCGGTTGGCTCGGCGTCCCCTTAAAAAGGCGATCCAACTCTTGCCGCCAGAACTTCAGACGCGACATTTTTTCGGACTCCCCGTCCGGACCGTCGGCGATATCGTCGACGGTCCGGCAAAAGGCGTATACGGCATACATGGCCATGCGTTTTTGCCGGGGCAGAACCCGCATCGCCCAATAAAAGGACGAACGGGATTTTTTGACCAGGTCCCGGGCGGTCCTTTCGGCGGCTGAGTTGCTTGTCATTGAAACCTTGCCGAAATTCCGGTGACCATGCCGCGCACTGCACTGAAAATCCGTTCCGGTGGATCAAGGGTAACATGCTTGACCAAAGGATCGGTTTTCGCAAGCTTGCTGTTCAGCGCAACGGCCAGCGCGATGATAACGGCGGCTTCCAGGGCTAACCTGGTGGATTTCAGGGACCCGCTAAGGGTCCGGGCATCGGCAAGCAGATCATCGACCCCGGTCAGGGTCCGGTCCAGAACCCGCCGCAAGGCACGGGAACAGTGGCCGGCGGCGAGATCATCGGCGCCGGCGCCGGCTTCCGACAGCCAGTCCCCCGGCAGGTAAATTCGCCCAAGAGTACGATAATCGTCGGCGCAATCCTGCACATGATTAAGAATCTGCAAGGCCATGCAGAGCGCATCCGACGGTCCGTAGGCGGATTTTGGGCCGCCGTGCAAATCGATCATATAGCGCCCAACCGGGGCGGCGGATAACCTGCAATAAGCGATCAAATCGGCCCAGTCAGGGTAGCGGTCCTTATGCGCGTCCTGCCTGAAGGCGGCAAGCAGGTCCATGCAATGGCGAATGGTGATTCCGGTCGCCGTCAGGCTATCGCGCATGGCGGTCGCCGCCGGGCAAGCGCCGGGGGGGTGCTTGTCGCCCCGCAGGATGTCTTCGAAACGCTCCAACTGGCGAATTTTCTGGTCCGCCGTCAGGTTCGCAGAATCGGCTATATTGTCGGCGGTGCGGGCGAAATCGTAAAATATAAAAACGTGTGGCCTTAGCCTTGCCGGCAACAACCACGAGGCGACCGGGAAATTTTCCGACCCCGCATGCTTGCCAGTCGGCGTCTCCAATTCAGGTGCTTTTGCCGACCCGTTTGCGCAGTACGGCCAACAGTCCTTCGATTTTTCCGCCATTTTGCCGAATTACGGAAGCGAATTCCGACCGCTGGGTTTGCCCCATGCTGACGCCTTCGACAATCACATCGACAATTTTCAGGGTGTTATTGCGGCTGCGGACCCGCCAATCCACATGCAGGGGCGGTTGCGACTGTTCCCGCACGATGCTGGAATAAACCGTAACATCGCTTTTACCGGACGTCGTGGTCCTGTCAATTTTCAGTACTTCACCGGAATAGGATGAAAATCTGCCGACATAGGTAACGATCAGCAATTTTTCGAATAAATCCAGATATTCCGACCGCTCCGCCTTGGTCGCCTTTTTCCAATGTCGACCGAGCACCCAGCGGGCAATGGTTTTTACGGCAAAATTTTCGTTCAGCAACTGGCGAAACCGCTGTGAACGCTGTTTTTCCGTACTACCCGGCAATGTCAGTGCGCTGATTGCGTCACCGGCCAGACCACCGATAAATATTTTCGCTTGCCGTTCCACTTCCTGCGCCCGAGCCGGCGAGGATAAGGTGCAGAACCCGGCAACTACCAACAGGCAGACCGGCAGCACCGCCAAAATAAACTTGCGTCGAGCCAACATTGCCTAAATCCACCCTCGTAAAAAACCGGATGCCGCAAAACCGTCTATGGCATTCGGCCCATAAACGGCCAACAGCCGTATTCGGCTATCGGACATTCTCACGATAAATGGTTAACAATCATTTCAAGAATTAAAAAACTGCGTCCCCCGGCGACAATATGCCGCCGGGGGACCCATAATTCCGGAAATACGCCGATTTATTTTTGCGTTTTCAGGTATTCGATGACGTTCTGGCGATCGGCTTCTTTCTTAAGCTTGATAACCATCGGGGTCCTTTTGCCGATAAATTTCTTCGGATTCAACAGCCATTTATCCAGGTTTTCCGCAGTCCAGACCACGTCGGAGCCTTTCAGGGCTTTGTATCTCTTGAAATCGGTGGAACCGGCTTTTCTGCCATACACGCCAAACAGATTCGGCCCGGCTTTGTGCTTGGCGCCTTTCTTGATGGAGTGGCAAGCCTTGCACTTGTTGAAAGTCTTCGCGCCCTTGGCCGCGTCACCGGCGGCCTGGGCGGTGCCAACACCAAGGCCCAGGGTAAGGGCTGCGGCAATCGCAAATCCCGTTGCAAATTTCATTTTTGTCTCCTTTACGGTTTACAATTTGCGCACTCGGAGCTTCGAACCAAAGAACAGCCACCCCACGCAACCAGAAAATTCATTATTCGAGTGTCGATTTATATATTCATATCGTGTTTGGCAAGGTTTATCCATGATATATCACGAATTATTCAATTGGGAATTAGTCACCGCCGGTCAATATTATCGCATACCCCTTACCTTCGCGGCACGGGGTACACCGTGCCTGTCGGAGCGTGCGCGCCGAGGAAACCCCCATGGTATCTTATCTATCACAGATAGTTTTTAGTTTGGCCGCCTGACTGTACGACATGAACAAACCAAGATTTTTCCTTTTCGGACTATTTCTGCTTGCGGCATTGATGCATACGCCCTTGCCGGGTCAGGCGCGGGAGGCCGGCCAACCCGGCGTCACCGATGCGAGAATCGCGGTGCTGGCGTTTCGCGGCGCCAAACAGGCGCTGGACCGCTGGTCGGCGACCGCCAGATATCTGGAGCGGGTAATTCCCGGTTATTCCTTTGAAATGGTGCCGCTGTCGCTGGAAGAAATGAAGAAGGTAGTCGCCGACGGCAAGGTCGATTTTGTCCTGACCAACACCGGCAACTACGTCGAACTTGAGGCAAATTTCGGCATTTCCCGGATTGCGACGCTGCGATCACCGCTCAACGTCAGGGCCGGTAATGTCTTCGGCGCCGTAATTTTCAGCCGCGCCGACCGGAAGGATATCAAAAACCTGAAAGACCTTAAGGGTAAATCGTTCATGGCCGTCGAGGAAAAAGGTTTCGGCGGCTTCGAGATGGCCTGGCGGGAACTGAAAAGCCAGGGGATCGATCCCTTCGAAGATTTTTCCAGACTGGAATTCAGTGGCTACCCCCAGGACCGGGTGGCCTATGCCGTCCTGAACGGCAAAGTCGACGCCGCCACCTTCCGCACCAATACGCTTGAGAATATGGCCAGCGAAGGCCTGATCGAAATTGATGATTTCCGCATCCTCAATCCCCGGCGGCAGCCGGGATTTCCGTTTCTACTGAGCACCCGGCTTTATCCTGAATGGCCGTTTGCGCGGTTAAAGAACACCTCCCAAAGCCTGGCCCAAAAAGTAACTATTGGCCTGCTCAGCATGGCCACGGACGACCCGGCGGCAATTGCCGGAAATTATGGCGGCTGGACGGTGCCACTGGACTATCAGCCGGTCCACGAACTGTTTCGCGAGCTTCGTATAGGACCATATAGGGATATTGGCCTGATTACCTTTGCCGACCTGTTTGGCCAGCACGGAGGCTTGCTTGTGCTGGCCGTGGTGTTTCTGGTAATTCTGGTCATCTGGGCCTCGTGGACAAATGTGCTGGTGACCAGACGGACGAGAGAATTATCCACCTCGAACGCCGAGCTGGAAATGCAGATCGGGGTCCGCCGGAAAGCCGAGGAAGAAGCCATCCTGCGGCGCGCCGAACTAGCCCATATTCACCGCCTTAACACCATGGGAGAAATGGCTTCCGGGTTCGCTCACGAGTTGAATCAGCCGCTATCTGCAATCGCCAATTTCGCCCGCGGCAGCATCCGCAGAATCACCAAGGGCGGCGCCGACAATCAGGAGATTCTCTCGGCCCTGGAACAGATGGCGGCGCAATCGACGAGGGCCGGCGAAATTATCAAGAGAATCAGGACTTTTGTCCGGAAAGAAGAACCGAAGCGTGTGCGCGATGATATCAACCGGGTCATTCGCGAGACCCTGAAATTTATTCGATCCGACGCCGACCGCCAGCAAACCCGGATCGAACTGGAACTGGCCAGCGTATTACCGAAGGTGGAAATAGATGTCGTACAGGTCGAGCAGGTCATTTTAAACCTTGTGCGCAATGCCATCGAAGCCATGAGCGCCGCCACCGACAGCCCCCGTACCCTGACCATTCGTACCCTGCAAACCATGAAAGGAGAAATTGAAATATCGGTCATCGACACCGGACCGGGAATTCCGGCGAACGACCTGGAAAACATGCTTGACCCCTTCGTTACCACCAAGGAAAACGGGCTGGGACTGGGGCTTTCGATCAGCCGTTCCATCGTCGAATCCCATGGCGGCAGATTGCGCGCCGGAAATTTTTATGACGCCGGCGCCGTGGTAAGCTTTACTCTTCCTGTAGTTGAGATTCAGGACACATAAAATGGATCAGTCTGAACCCCTGGTATTTGTCGTGGACGATGATGACGCCGTCCGGGAATCGATAAGCTGGTTGATTTCCTCGGTCGATCTGAATGTACGGGCCTATTCTTCGGCCAGCGACTTCCTTGGTCAATGCCGTCCGGGTCAGGTCGGTTGCCTGATTACCGATATCCGCATGCCCGAAACAAGCGGCCTTGAATTACAGGACGAACTGAACAGGCGGGGGTGCGATATTCCGGTTATCGTCATCACCGGGCATGGCGATGTTCAGACCGCCGTCCGGGCGATGAAGGCCGGGGCCTTCGACTTCGTCGAGAAACCGTTCAATGACCAGGTCCTGCTGGATCTGGTCAACAAGGCCGTGGCAAGCAGCATTGAATCCCTGCACGAACAGATCGAACAAGCCGAAATCAAGACCAGAATCGACTCTCTCACACCGCGGGAAAAGCAGGTGCTGGAAATGATTTCCGTGGGTGATTCCAACAAGGGAATCGCCCACATGCTGGAAATCAGCGAAAAAACGGTCGAGGCGCACCGCGCCAAGGTTATGGGAAAAATGAACGCCAAGTCATTGGCGCAACTGGTAAAAATGGTACTAAGCCTGGACCGGGCATAGGGGAATTCCCTAACCATATAAAGAACAACCCTAATAGATTTACCGCCATGCCGGTCTTTATTATCACCTCCATAAATCAAATTGGGAGGGATTATCTAAAATGAATTTCAAAATATCCGCCTTGGCTGGCGTACTACTTGGATCAACCTTGCTGATGACTGTCTCGGCGTCCGCCGCCGTGAACGAAAACAAGGATTACCGAACATTTTATCAGGACGGGCACGTACAATACGGACAGATCGGTGATTCCTACAAGGCCGGCCTGGTGCTGTATCTGGCCGGTAACCAGTTCATGGTCGTCGACGAACTTATCAAGGACTTCATGAGCAAGAACCCCGGCATCAAGAGCACCTATGTCGAGACCATCCCACCGGGACAAATTCTCAAGGGCCAGATCCTCAAGCAGGGTAAAATCAACGGCCAGAATACCGCCATGAACCCCGATGTTTTCGCCAGCGTCAACCTGGGCCATTTGAAGAAGCTCAAGGCCAAGGGCATTATGGACAGCTTCAAGATATACACCCACAACAAGTTGGCGCTGATGATTGCCGCCGGTAATCCGAAAAATATCAAGGGAGCGCGGGACCTTGGCCGTGACGATCTTGTGCTGTCGCTGCCAAATCCACTGACCGAGGGTATCTTCAAGTTCTACGGGTCGGCCATGCTGAAAGATCTGAACTTGTATGAAAAAACCACCGGTAACGCCAAGTGCAAAAGTTGCTGGGCGATCAAGGGCAAGACCTGGTTTACCCAACGCCATCACCGCGAAACGCCCGACCGCATCGAAAAGGGACAGGCCGATATCGGTATTGTCTGGACCACGGAGATCATCGAAGCGAAGAAAAGAGGCCGCAAAATTGACGGTGTGGCGATTGCGGCCCCACTTAACAAGGGCGATGTCGTCGGTTATGCTATCGGCGTGCTGAAAACCGGACGAAATCAGGATGCCGGTAATAAATATCTCGACTATCTGGCCACGGATGCGGCGCAGAATATCTACGCCAAATACGGTTTCGTAAAAGCGACGGCGGCGGAAGTCGCACTGAAACCGTTGCCGTAATCCACCTATAATTGCCAGACTCGGGCAAGACCCTTGTTAGCCTAACGACCAACAAACAACAGGAGAATTCACATTATGATTAGCAACACATTCAAGAAACTGTTTGCCGCCCTTACCGTTTTCGGCCTGATCGCGGCAATGACGCCGACCACGGCCCTGGCCCAGCAGAAGGTTCATAAAATCGTTTTACAGGTAAGCGATAACGACCCCAAAAAGATGAATATCGCGCTTAACAACGCCGCCAACGTCGATGCCTATTACAAAGCCAAGGGCGAAGAGGTAATTGTCCAGATCGTCGCCTACGGTCCCGGCCTGAACATGCTGGTCAAGGGCAAGTCGCCGGTCCAGGCGCGGATCAAGTCTTTCGGCCAGAACTTCGATAACATCAGCTTCAAGGCATGCGGCAACACGCTGAAAAAATTCAAGAAAAAAGCTGGCGGCAAGGACGTTCTGCTGGTCCCCGAGGCGACCCTGGTGCCCGCCGGCGTGGTCCAGATTTCCGAGCTACAGGAACAGGGCTGGACTTACGTCAGGCCGTAATTTGTCCTTGTCATGTCACCCGTTAACGCGGCGCCCTGAAAACGGGCGCCGCTTTTTTTATGGTTTTTTCGAACGCCGGATGATCGGGCACAGGGTCATCGTCATGATCAATTCCATGGCCAGGCCCAGCTTGCCCCCCTGAATAACGATGGAATTCCGCCGGGACATCCATGAGCCGTGGATTTCAGACATCAGGTAGGGAAAATCGATCTCAAACTTTTCGGGGTCCTTGAACCGGATTACGACGACACATTCATCCAGGTTCGGCACATCCATGGCGACGAACGGATCGGACGTATCGACCACCGGCACCGTCTGAAAGTTGATATCGGTACGCTCGAATTGCGGTATCAGATAGTGCACGTAATCGTGCATGCGCCTCAGGACGGTGTCGATCACCGCTTCTTCCGAATAGCCCCGCTGGCTGGTGTCGCGGTGAATTTTCTGTATCCATTCCAGGTTGATTACCGGAACGATGCCAATTTTCAGATCAACCAGGGGTGCCAGATCGACCTGATCCGTGGCGACACAACCATGCAAGCCTTCATACATCAGCAGATCGGTGTCAGCCGGCAGGTCTTCCCAGGGAGTAAATTCGCCTGGCTTCAGGCCGGCGTCGCCGTACCTGGCCACATCTTCCATGGAATGCAGGTAATTGCGCTTCTTTCCGCAGCCGTTATCGCCGTAAGACCGGAACAGGTCCTCCAGATCCTTGAACAGGTTGGCTTCCGGCCCAAAATGGCTAAAATTATTATTGCCCTGGCTGGCCGCCCTGGTGATTTCGGCGATCATATCAAAGCGGTTAAAACGGTGGAAGCTTTCCCCATCCACCCGCGCGACATTGATTTCCTGGCGGCGGAACACATGTTCGAAGGCGTCCCGGACCATAGGCGTCCCGGCGCCAGAGGGGCGCACGACGGCGAGTATGGGATGCCTTAGTGACATTCAGTCGCCGTTCACTTGCCGGCCATCAGCTGGCGCAGTATCGGCGCCAGGATCAGTTCCATGGCCAGCCCCATCTTGCCGCCGGGAACAACGATGGAATTCCGTCTGGACATCCATGAATCATGGATCATCTGCAACAAATAGGGGAATTCCACGCCGAAGTCTTCGGGATTGCGGAACCTGATAACCACCAGGCTTTCATCCGGTGTAGGGATATCCCTGGCGATAATCGGGTCCGATGTATCGACGATCGGCACCCGCTGGAAGTTGATATCCGAGCTTTTGAATTGCGGAATGATGTAGTGAATATAATCATGCATGCGCCTGAGAATGGTGTCCATGACCGCCTCTTCGGAATATCCGCGCTGGCTGGTGTCGCGATGTATTTTCTGAATCCATTCCAGATTAATTACCGGTACGACACCGATTTTCAGATCGACATACCGGGCGACGTTAACGTCGCCGGATACCACGCCGCCATGCAACCCTTCGTAAAACAGCAAATCAGTCCCCTCCGGGATATCTTCCCAGGGGGTAAACTCACCGGCGCCGAGGCCTTCATAGGATGCGGCCTCCTCTTCGTTATGAAGATATAACCGCCGCTTGCCGGTGCCGGTTTCGCCGTAGGTCTTGAACAGTTTTGCAATTTCCGAAAACAGGTTGGCATCGGCACCGAAATGGCTGAAATCAAAATTACCTTCTTTCGCCGCCTCGGCCATCGCGACTTTCATTTCGGCCCTGTTGTAGCGATGAAAACTGTCACCCTCGATTACCGCGGCATTGATATCCTCGCGGCGAAAAACATGCTCAAAAGCATCCTTGACAGTGCTGGTTCCGGCCCCGGACGAACCGGTAACTGCAATAATCGGATGTTTTCTGGACACTCGATACCCCCTTCGATAGTGATCGCATTAAAGCCAGCCGGAAGCGCCTCATACGCGCCGTAATTGCATGAATAACATAGCAGAGTCATTAATATTGTAAAATGCTAATATTAGCTATCGTTACATTTTTACTGCCAATCCAGGTGAAAACACCGATGTTTTAGCGGAAAAAGCCGGGTTTTATATAATTTATATCACCCCAGAACAGAGAAACTGCTTTCGCTGTTCACTTCCCTGTTGCGGGAGAAAAAACCAATACTCAGCGGCCTGTCAAGGCGCTCCAGATGGAAAATTACCGGATCGTTATCGTGATCCCGCCCCCCCTCGCAGGCTTCGATCAGATCGCCCATCATGGCGCCGACAACGGGCGCGTTCTTGAACTGGTTGCCGCTGGTCCCGATAGCCATGTAGAAACCATCAAGATCTGAACGGTCATAAATCGGGATCCAGTCGGGCGTAACGTCATAGCACGAAACCACGCCGGCCACCCGCCCCGGAATACCCAGACTCGGCATTCTTTGGGCCATGCGCATTACCTGATATTGCATCTGATCGGTAGGATCCTCCGAAAAATTATCCGGATCGACCCAGTGTTCCGGATCACAGGCCGGATTTTCGCCGCCAATGATCATCCGGTTACCGATTTCCGGCCTAGCATAGCAACCGACATCGTTATCGGAATAGACGACGCCATCATGTTCGAAATCGAAGCCTTGCGGCGCATCGACCTGGGCCACCTCCTCGCGCAGGGCACGGGTGGTCAAGGCCATTTGGCCGGCCACCCCGGCCATTTCATTGACTTTGCCGGAATGCGGCCCGGCCACATTGACCACTACCGGGGCGTCAAACCGTTCGCCGTCTTCCGTGGTCACGCCGGCGACCCTTTCGTTTTCGCATCGGATCTCGGCTACTCTCGTCCTGAAACGAAATTCCGCCCCGTGGTGTTCTGCCGCCCGCTGCACGTTATGGGTGCAAAGCTGTGGATCGTTCATGTAGCCGGCCAGGGGAAAGAAAATTGCGCCGCCGATTTCACCGCCGGTTGGCCGGGCGAAGTCCGGATGGTCGGGTAATTTTGGCGGCGCGTATTTTCTAAGATCAAAAAACGGGAATTTGTCTACAATATCGGCGCCGCTCCAATCCTGCCACGGGATATCCAGGGTCTTCATATGTTCGATCATATGAACCATGCCCTTGTTGCCCGGCGTCTTCATGACCAGACATCCGGTCCGGTTAAACCTGGCCAGACCAAGTTCGTCTTCGACGCCCAGATAGCCCGCCCAATCCAGCCAGCGGTGATAGCTTTCATAGGCCAGCGCCGTACTGTCCAGATTGGAATAATGGGTGCGGATAATGGCGCAGGAATAGCTGGTCGAACCGTACCCGGCGGCCGGAAGCATATCCACGTTCAGGGTTTTTCTGCCCCGTTTCGATAAATCGAAGGCGATGCTGGCGCCGATAATCCCGGCCCCGATGATAATCGCATCGTATTTATTTCCCATGAAACAGGTCTCGCCAGAATCGCCGCTATCCGGCGAATGCGACCAGGCGGGTATCTTTCAAAACGTCGGCAAAAGCGGCGCAGCTCATCGGCCTTCCGAAGTAATAGCCCTGAATGGCATCACATTCCTGCCCTTCCATGAAAGCCAGTTGGTCCTGGGTCTCGACCCCTTCCGCCGTTACCTTAAGGCCAAGCCCGTGCGCCATGGCGATAATCGCCTTGGTCAGGGCGCCGTTTTCAACATCTTCGGCGACATTGTAGACGAACGCCTTGTCAATCTTGAGCGTATTGAAGGGATAGCGCTTGAGGATACTGAGCGATGAATAGCCGGTCCCGAAATCATCAATCGAAAGGCGGACTCCCATGGCGCTAAGGGTTTGCATGATCGCCAGGGTTTCCGGACCGTCGTCGACCAGCAGATTTTCGGTTATTTCCAGTTCAAGGCAGGACGGATCCAATCCGGTTTCGGCCAGCACCTCGGTCACGTCGCAAACCATATTGGGCCCCAGAAATTGGCGCGGCGAGGCGTTGACCGCTACTTTCAGTGGAGCATTGAACAGTGCGTTCCAATCCCGCGCCTGCCAGCAGGCCTCTCTCAGCACCCATTTACCAATTGAAACGATAAGGCCGGTTTCTTCGGCAATGGGGATGAACTGATCGGGATAGACCAGGCCAAGTTCCGGGCTCTCCCAACGCAGCAGAGTCTCGAAACCGATAATTTTCTTGTCCAGCGAATCGACCACCGGCTGATATTCCAGGAAAAACTCGTCATTATCGAGCGCATGCCTAAGGCAGTTTTCCATGGTCAGATGGTCTTCGAACCCATGATCGACAATTCCGACGGAATAAAACCTGAAGTTATCTCCGCCATCGTCCTTGGCCCGGTACATCGCCGCATCGGCGCAGCGCAGCAGTTGTTCCGG
>CAZZKE010000034.1:0-31001 GCA_964655005.1 uncultured Thalassospiraceae bacterium
GTGCATTTCTCATTGGCAACGTGTATCCTGATTTGATATTTATACCAAATTGCAGGAGGAATGACCCATAGAGATCGTCACAGCAGTCCTTCGGGTAGGAGAGAAGCCGCCGGCGATGCGATCGCATCATCAAGGCTTTTCGACGCCCTCCGAAGGTCTGCTGTGACGACCGGAACGGCGGCTTCACAAGCCTTTTGGACGTTGTCGCCCACGGCCTTGCGGTACCGGGCACCGCCGCGCCGTCGGCCCCTAGCCAAAAGGCTTGTGAAGCCGTCTCTATGGGTCATTCCTTCTGCAACTTGGTATTAGACGCCGCCGTTTTGAATCCATTGACACAAGAGATTTTGACCATGAGCCAGCAGGTTTGGCCCGCATCGCCCGGTCTGCCCGACAAGCAGGGGCTGTATGACCCCCGTAACGAGCACGATAATTGCGGGCTGGGATTCATCGCCGATATCAAGAACCGCGCGTCGCACGACATCATTCGCCAGGGCCTGCAAATTCTTGTCAATCTGGATCACCGGGGGGCCGTCGGCGCCGACCCGCTGGCCGGTGACGGGGCCGGTATTCTGTTGCAAATTCCCGACCGCCTGTACCGCGAGGAATGCGCCGGGCTTGGCTTCACCCTGCCGGCCCCGGGCGACTATGCCGTCGGCATGGTGTTCCTGCCCAGAAACGGCGGCACCCGGCAAAAATGTCTGGACGCCTTCGACAAGGTCATCCCCGAGGAAGGCCAGAGCATCCTGGGCTGGCGCGATGTGCCGGTCGATAACTCCTGCCTGGGCGAAAGCGTCAAACCGATCGAACCGGTGATCCGCCAGATATTCATCGGGCGCGGCCCGAACTGCGCCGATACGGATGCCTTCGAACGCAAATTATTCGTTATCCGCAAGCGTGTGCATCATGCGCTGTGGGATTTCGATATCGAAGACAAGCGGGAATTTTATATTCCCTCGATGTCGACCCGTACCATCGTCTACAAGGGCATGATGCTGGTCGCCAATGTCTCCAGGTATTACCGGGACCTGGACGATGAACGCATGGAATCGGCCCTGGCGCTGGTGCATCAGCGTTTTTCCACCAACACCTTTCCGTCCTGGCCGCTGGCCCAGCCATTCCGCTATCTGTGCCACAACGGCGAAATCAATACCGTGCGCGGCAACATCAACTGGATGCACGCCCGCCGCCATAACATGAGTTCGGAAATTCTCGGGGCCGATCTGGAAAAACTGTGGCCGCTGATCGGTGACGGCAATTCCGACTCCGCGACCTTCGACAACGCCCTGGAACTGCTTATCGCCGGCGGCTATTCCCTGTCCCATGCCATGATGATGATGATTCCGGAAGCCTGGTCGGGCAATCCGCTGATGGATGACGACCGCCGCGCCTTCTATGAATACCACGCCGCCCTGATGGAACCCTGGGACGGCCCGGCCTCGATGGCCTTCACCGATGGCCGCCAGATCGCCGCGACGCTTGATCGCAACGGGCTGCGGCCATCGCGTTTCATCGTTACCGACGATGACAAGGTTATTCTGGGCTCCGAGGTCGGCGTGCTGCCCGTCGCCGAAAACAGGATTATCAAGAAGTGGCGTCTGCAACCGGGCAAGATGCTGCTGATCGACCTGGAACAGGGCCGCATCATCGACGACGCCGAATTGAAGGAAACCCTGGCCACCGCCAAGCCCTACCAGAAATGGCTGGATCAGACACAAATCCTGCTGTCCGACCTGCCCGATGAAGTATCGGCCATGACGCCGGACCGCCAGACCGTGCTGGATCGACAGCAGGCCTTCGGCTACACCCAGGAAGACATCAAGTTCTTTATCGGGCCGATGGCGACCCAGGGCCAGGACCCGCTGGGTTCCATGGGCAGCGATATCCCGCCGGCGGTGCTGTCGGACCGGGCGAAGAACCTGTTCAGTTATTTCAAGCAGAATTTCGCACAGGTCACCAACCCGCCGATTGATCCGATTCGCGAGGAATCGGTGATGTCGCTGGTCTCGCTGATCGGCCCCCGGCCCAACTTGCTGGACCTGAACACCGGCGGCAAGCACAAGCGCCTGGAAGTAATGCAGCCGATCCTGTCCAACGTCGAGCTGGAAAAAATCCGGCGCATCGAAAACAGCGTCGATTTCGCCTTCCGCACCTATTCCCTGGATATCTGCTACCTGGCCGAAGAAGGCGCCCGCGGCATGGACGGCGCCCTGCAACTGCTTTGCCAGAAGGCGCAACTGGCGGTTTCGGAAGGCAACAATATTCTGGTTCTGTCGGATCGCGGGGTCAACGCCGACCGCGTCGCCATTCCGTCGCTGCTGGCCACCGCCGCCGTCCACCATCATTTGATTCGCGAAGGACTGCGCACCGAAGCGGGGCTGGTCGTCGAGACCGGCGAGGCCCGCCAGGTCCACGACTTTTGCCTGCTCGCCGGATACGGCGCGGAAGCGATCAACCCTTATCTGGCGTTCGAAACCCTGAGCCACCTGCGCCACTATCTGCCGGGCAAACCGACCGAGGAAAATGTCCATTCGAACTACGTCAAGGCCCTGGACAAGGGCATTTTAAAGGTCATGTCGAAGATGGGCATTTCGACCTATCAGTCCTATTGCGGGGCGCAGATCTTCGACGCCGTCGGCCTGTCGAGTGCCTTTATCGACAAGTATTTCACCGGCACGGCCAGCACCATTGAGGGCGTCGGCCTGGCCGAAATAGCCGAGGAAACCATGCGCCGTCACGGCGACGCATATGGTCAGGCGCCAATTTACCAGGGGGCGCTCGACGTCGGCGGCGATCTGGCCTACCGGGTGCGCGGCGAAGAACACATCTGGACGCCGGAAACCATCGGCAAGCTGCAACATTCCGTGCGGGCCGGCGATTACCAGGGGTACAAGGCGTATTCCGGCGCCGTCGATGCCCAGGATCAGAAACTCAAGAACCTGCGCGGCCTGTTCTCGTTCAACGACGCCGAGCCGGTCCCGATTGACGAAGTCGAACCGGTATCGGAAATCGTCAAGCGCTTCGCTACCGGGGCGATGTCGTTTGGTTCGATCTCGTGGGAGGCCCACACCAACCTGGCGATCGCCATGAACCGGCTGGGCGGCAAGTCCAACACCGGCGAAGGCGGCGAGGAAGCGGTGCGCTTCAAGACTATGGACAACGGCGATTGCATGCGTTCGGCGATCAAGCAGGTGGCGTCCGGGCGCTTCGGCGTGACCACCGAATATCTGGTCAACGCCGATGATATCCAGATCAAGATGGCCCAGGGCGCCAAGCCCGGCGAAGGCGGTCAGCTTCCCGGCTACAAGGTCGACGACTGGATCGGCCGGGTCCGCCATTCGACCCCCGGCGTCGGCCTGATTTCACCGCCACCACACCATGACATCTATTCCATCGAGGATCTGGCGCAACTGATCCACGATCTTAAGAACGTCAACCCCAAGGCGCGGATATCGGTCAAGCTGGTTTCGGAAGTCGGCGTCGGCACGGTGGCCGCCGGGGTTTCCAAGGCGCACGCCGATCACGTCACCATTTCCGGGGCCGATGGCGGCACCGGGGCAAGCCCGATAACCTCGATCATGAACGCCGGATCCCCCTGGGAAATAGGCCTGGCCGAAACCCATCAGACGCTGGTTATGAACAAGCTGCGCGGGCGTATTTCGGTACAGGTCGATGGTGGCCTCAGGACCGGTCGCGACGTAGTCGTCGGGGCGCTTCTGGGGGCCGATGAATTCGGCTTCGCCACCGGCGCCCTGATCGCCGAAGGCTGCGTCATGATGCGCAAGTGCCACCTTAACACCTGCCCCGTCGGGGTCGCCACCCAGGACCCCGAATTACGCCAGCGGTTCACCGGCAAACCGGAACACGTGGTCAATTTCTTCACCTTCATCGCCGAAGAGGTGCGCGAGTGGATGGCCCGGCTCGGCTTCCGCACCATGGCCGAAATGACCGGCCGTTCCGATATGCTGAACGTAAAGGACGCCATCGGCCACTGGAAAGCCAGGGGCCTTGATTTTGGCCGCCTGTTAAGCAAGCCGGAGGCCGGGCCGGGAGTCGCGGTGAACAATTGCGAGACCCAGAACCACGGCCTGGAGAAGGCCCTCGATAACGACCTGATAACCCAGGCGCAAACCGCCATCGACGGCGGCGCGCCGGTCCGTATCGAAAGCAAAATACGCAACGTCAACCGCACCGTCGGGGCCATGCTGTCGGGCCGCATCGCCGAAAAATACGGTCACGCCGGATTGCCGGACGGAACCATCCACATCACTTTCGACGGCACCGCCGGGCAAAGCTTCGGCGCCTGGGCGGCGCACGGCCTGACGCTGGAATTGGCCGGCGACGCCAACGACTATGTCGGCAAGGGATTGTCGGGCGGCCGCATCATCATCTACCCGTCCGCCGACAGCCCGTTTGAACCGGAAGACAACATAATTATCGGCAACACCGTGCTTTATGGCGCCATCGCCGGCCAATGCTACTTCCGCGGGGTCGGCGGCGAACGCTTCGCGGTGCGTAATTCAGGGGCCACGGCGGTGGTCGAAGGGGTCGGCGATCACGGCTGCGAATACATGACCGGCGGTATCGTGGTGGTGCTCGGCCAGACCGGTCGCAACTTCGCCGCCGGCATGTCGGGCGGCGTCGCCTACGTCTACGATCCCGATGGCCATTTTGAAAAACGCTGCAATCTGGCCCAGGTCGATCTGGAAAGTATTGTCGATGACGGCGCCGTGGCGTCGGATGACGACCTGGACGACATGCTGTCCTTCGATGCCCAGCGGCTGAAAAAACTGATCGAAACCCACGCCGCCATGACCGCCAGCCGGCGGGCCGGGAAAATCCTCGGCGATTGGCCCAATCAGCTGAAATATTTCGTCAAGGTCATGCCGGTTGATTACCGCCGCGCCCTGCGCCGGATGCGCCCGGACGAAGACGGCGGACGTCTCGCCACGGGGGGTGAATAATGGGCAAGCCAACAGGATTCAAGGAATTTTCCCGCAAGGACCGGGGCTACCGGCCGGTCGATAAGCGGGTCAGCGATTACAACGAACTGCTGGTCGCATTATCGGACGACGACCTTCGGCGGCAGGGGGCGCGCTGTATGGATTGCGGCATACCGTTCTGCCACCAGGGCTGCCCGGTCAACAACATCATTCCGGAATGGAATGATCTGGTCTATCAGGGCGACTGGAAGGCGGCCCTGGCGGTCCTGCATTCGACCAACAATTTCCCGGAATTCACCGGTCGTGTCTGCCCGGCCCCGTGCGAGGCCGCCTGCACGCTGAACCTGACCGACCAGCCGGTGACCATCAAATCGATCGAATGCGCCATCGTCGACCGTGGCTGGGCCGAAGGCTGGATCGAGCCCCAGGTGCCCAAGCGCCTGACCAACATGCGGATCGCCGTGGTCGGGTCGGGACCGGCCGGCATGGCCTGCGCCCAGCAGTTGGCGCGGGCCGGACACGAAGTCGTGGTCTATGAAAAGAACGCCCGCATCGGCGGCCTGCTGCGCTATGGCATTCCCGACTTCAAGATGAACAAGGACCTGATCAAGCGGCGCAAGGCCCAGATGCAGGCGGAAGGGGTCGAATTTCGCCCCAACAGCCATGTCGGCTACAACGTGCTGCCGGAACGGCTGATGGATAAATTCGACGCCATCGCCCTGACCGGCGGTTCGGAACGGCCGCGCGACCTGGCCGTTCCGGGGCGCGAACTGGATGGCGTCCACTTCGCCATGGATTTCCTGAGCCAGCAAAATCGCCGCAACGCCGGCGAGCCGCTGGGGGATATACCGGAACTGCTGGCCACCGGCAAACATGTGGTGGTCATCGGCGGCGGCGACACCGGGGCCGACTGCGTCGGAACATCGGTCCGCCAGGGCGCCGCCTCGATCACCCAGATGGAAATAATGCCGTTGCCGCCGGAAAAGGAAAACAAGGGCCTGTCGTGGCCCGACTGGCCGAACAAACTGCGCAGTTCGACTTCCCACGATGAAGGCTGCGAACGTAAATGGGCGGTCGGCACCCAGGCTTTCATTGCGGGAAAGGACGGCAGGATAGCGATGCTCAGGGGCGTCCGGATGGACTGGTCGAATGGCCGTCCCGAGGAAATTGCGGGCACCGAATTCGAGCTTAAGGCCGATCTGGTGCTGCTGGCCATGGGTTTTATCAGCCCGGTCCACGAAAGCATGCTGGACGATCTGGCGGTTAAATACGACCGGCGCGGCAACGTCGAGGCGGCCACCGATGGCCAGGCCGCCTATCGGACTTCGATCGACAAGGTGTTCGCCGCCGGCGATATGCGGCGCGGTCAGTCACTGGTTGTCTGGGCCATCCGCGAAGGCCGCCAGTGCGCCCGCGCCATCGATGAATATCTGATGGGCTCGTCCGACTTGCCGAGACAGTAGGATCGTTTATTGAAATCGCCACCTAATCTTGGCGACAATTGATAGAGGTCAAGTTATTCACACTAAAAATAATGTAGATATCTACCCGTCATTCAGGGCTTGGGCTCTTCGATTTCCCGGACTTTGAACTTATAAGTGGGGTACGATGGTGGGTCGGACCGCGAGCACGGATACGGGCATTAGCCGCCTTGAATTGATAGGCGGCCTGATGCGTGGCGGCAGGGTTTCGACCCGCCCGCCATGGGCGCTGCCGGAGGCCGCCTTCCAGGATCTCTGCACCGGCTGTGACGACTGCATCGGGGCCTGCCCGACGGCCATTCTGAAAAAATCCCGTGGTGGTTATCCGGTTGTTGATTTTACCGGCGGCGAGTGCACGTTCTGCGGCGATTGCGTCCCGGTGTGCCACCCCGGGGCGCTGGTGCGGACCGGCGATGGCCGCCCCTGGAACCTGCTGGCGACGGTGACGGCGAGCTGCCTGTCGGTGACCGGTGTTACCTGCCGTATCTGCGGCGATCACTGTGATGGCCTGGCCATCTCCTTCACGATTTCCCTTGGCGGCAGGTCGCGCCCGATCGTCGATCAGGCCCTGTGCACCGGGTGCGGGGCCTGCGTTGCGCCATGCCCGGTCGAGGCCATCGCAATGATATCCGAAACAATGGAAAGTTGATTAGCCATGAGTATTTCAAGTTTCGTTATCCATTCCCATCCCGCCGACGTCGCCGGCCTGAACGACAAGCTGACTTCCCTGGATGGCATTGAAGTTCACACCATTACCGACGACGGTCGTTTTGTCGTTACCCTGGACCAACCGGATGACTACAAGTCCGCCGATATTCTTTCGCAATTGCAGAACTTAAACGAGATTTTGAATATCTCCCTTGTCTACAATTATTTCGAGCAAAGCCCTGCCGAAAAGGAGCAGATACAATGACTATGAACAGGCGCGATTTCATTAAAACCCAGGCCGCCCTGGCCGCCGCCGCAGTGGCCGGAACAACGCTGCCCGGTACGGCGCATGCGGTTACCGGAAAAGACGATATCCGCTGGGACAAGGGCGTATGCCGGTTCTGCGGCACCGGCTGCGGTGTGTTGATTGGCGTCAAGGGCGGTAAGGTCGTGGCCACCCAGGGCGACCCGGACGCGCCTGTGAACCGGGGCCTGAACTGCATCAAGGGTTATTTCTTGTCGAAGATCATGTATGGCGAGGACCGCCTGACCACGCCACTGCTGCGTATGACCGGCGGCAAATACGACAAGAACGGCTCCTTCACCAGAGTCTCGTGGGATCAGGCCTTCGACATAATGGCCGAAAAGTGGAAGGCGGCCCTGCGGAAAAAAGGTCCGACTTCGGTCGGCATGTTCGGTTCCGGACAATGGACAGTCTGGGAAGGCTATGCCGCGTCCAAGTTCATGAAGGCGGGGCTGCGGTCCAATAACATCGACCCCAACGCCCGCCATTGCATGGCTTCCGCCGTCGGCGCGTTCATGCGCGGCTTCGGCATCGACGAACCGATGGGCTGCTATGATGACCTTGAATACGCCGACGCCTTCGTGTTGTGGGGTTCCAACATGGCGGAAATGCATCCGATCCTGTGGTCCAGGTTGACCGACACCCGGCTGACCAAACCCGGCTGCGAGGTCCATGTGCTGTCCACGTTCAAGCATCGCAGCTTCGAACTGGCCGATAACGGCATGGTGTTCACACCGCAAACCGATCTGGCGATCCTTAATTACATCGCCAACTATATTATCCAGAACAAGGCCTACAATACCGACTTCATCGGCAAAAACGTCCACTTCACCAAAACCGTAACCGATATCGGTTACGGTCTGCGTCCCGACAACCCGCTGGAGAAGGCCAAGACCGGCAAGGGCGGCAAGCTGACCAAAATCAGCTTCGAGGAATACGCCGCCTCGGTCGCCGATTATACCCTGGAAAAAACCTCTAAAATGTCCGGTGTACCGGTCGACAAGCTTGAACGCCTGGCCAGGCTTTATGCCGACCCGAACAAGAAAATCTCATCGTACTGGACCATGGGATTCAACCAGCACACCCGCGGCGTTTGGGTCAATGGTCTGCTCTATAACGTACACCTGCTGATGGGCAAGATTTCCGAACCCGGCAACAGCCCGTTCTCGCTGACCGGGCAGCCATCGGCCTGTGGCACGGCACGCGAAGTCGGCACCTTTTCCCACCGTCTGCCTTCCGATCTGGTGGTCATGAAGAAAACGCACCGTGATTTCGCCGAAAAACTCTGGAACCTGCCCACGGGCACCATTCCGGCCAAACCCGGCTACCACGCCGTACTGCAAAACCGGATGCTGAAAGACGGCAAGCTGAATGCCTACTGGGTGCAATGCAATAACAATATGCAGGCCGGGGCCAACATGAACGAGGAAACCTATCCGGGATACCGCAACCCGGAAAACTTCATCGTCGTTTCAGACCCCTACCCGACGGTCACGGCGGTAGCCGCCGACCTGATTCTGCCGACTGCCATGTGGGTCGAAAAGGAAGGAGCCTATGGCAATGCCGAACGGCGGACCCAGTTCTGGCGCCAGCAGGTCAAGGCGCCCGGCGAATCGAAATCGGACTTATGGCAGGTTATGGAATTTTCCAAACGCTTCAAGGCCGAAGACGTCTGGCCCGAAGAGCTGCTGGCCAAAAAACCGGAACATCGCGGCAGGACCCTGTATGAAATCCTGTTCGCCAACGGTGAAACCAACAAATACCCCATCGAGAAGATTTCCGACCCGACCGGCAACGTCTACGGCAACGATGAATCCGAATATTTCGGTTTCTACGTCCAGAAAGGGATGTTCGAAGAATACCGCCGCTTCCAGCACGAAGGCCCGAAGAAGGGCCATGAGATGGCCCCCTTCGAAGCCTATCATCTGGCTCGCGGTCTGCGCTGGCCGGTGATCGACGGCAAGGAAACCCTGTGGCGGTTCCGCGAAGGCTACGACCCGCACGTCCAGGCCGGCAAGGGTATCGAATTTTATGGCAAGCCGGACGGCAAGGCCAATATCATTTTCGCCCCCTACGAGCCGCCGGCGGAAAGCCCGGACAAGGATTATGACCTGTGGTTATCGACCGGGCGGGTGCTTGAACACTGGCATTCCGGGTCGATGACCCAGCGTGTGCCGGAACTGCACCGGGCCTTTCCGGACGCCAAGATATACATGCATCCGGAAGACGCCAAGGCCCGTGGCCTGAAACGCGGCATGGCGGCCAAGGTGGTGACCCGCCGTGGCGAGGTAGTCACCCGGATTGAAACACGCGGCCGCAACAAACCGCCGAGAGGGCTGATATTCATGCCCTGGTTCGACGCCTCGCAACTGGTCAACAAGCTTACCCTGGACGCCACCGATCCGCTTTCCAAGGAAACGGATTACAAGAAGTGCGCGTGCAAGGTGGTCAAGGCTTAGGAACGGTTATCATGGCCGCGGCGACAAGACGCTATATCGGGGCTCCGACCCGCCGCCGCTTCCTGGCTGGAATAGCCAGGAGCGCCGGCGCGGCGGGTGCGTTCGGGTTGCTGGTCGGGCTGTTCGCAAATCAGGCGCGAGCCTTGCCGGCGGTGGCCATCCGGCCCCCCGGCGCAATCCCCGAGGCGGATTTTCTTTCCGCCTGTATCCGCTGCGGCCAGTGCGTGCAGGATTGTCCATACCCGACCCTGGCCCTGGCCGGTTTCGGCGAGGCCCCGCCCATCGGCACGCCCTTTTTCGTCGCCCGCAAATATCCCTGCGAAATGTGCGACGATGTGCCCTGCGTCAAGGCCTGCCCGACCGCCGCCCTGGACCCGGCGCTTGAAAACATCGACGATGCCCGCATGGGGCTGGCGGTACTGGTCGATCAGGAAACCTGTCTGAATTTTCAGGGGCTGCGCTGCGATGTCTGCTACCGTGTCTGTCCGCTGATTGACAAGGCCATTACCCTTGAGCGCCGGCACAATATGCGCACCGGCAGACACGCCATGTTTATCCCGACCGTTCATTCCAATGCCTGCACCGGATGCGGCAAGTGTGAACGGTCCTGCGTGCTCGAAAAGTCGGCCATTCGTGTTTTTCCGCGCGATCTGGCGAAGGGCCGGGCCGGTAGCCATTATCGGTTTGGCTGGGAAGAAAAAGCCAAAAATGGCGGAACGCTGGTTCCCGGCCTGATCGACCTGCCTGACCGGCTGCCGGCGACGGGAGGCTGACGATGGCCGAAATGATGAAACCCGGTCGTCAGGCGATCCGCGAAAAGGGCTGGCTCGCGGCCTACAAATGGCTGCTCGTCAGGCGGGCCATTCAGTTGGGCGTGACCGGATTGTTCCTGGCCGGACCGATGGCCGGAATATGGATCGTCAAAGGCAACCTGACATCCAGCCTGACGCTTGGCGTACTGCCGTTAACCGATCCCTTCGTGCTGCTGCAAACCCTGGCCGCCGGTCATGCGGCGGCGGCCACGGCGTTGCTCGGGGCGGCCATCGTTGTGGTGTTTTACGCCGTTGTCGGCGGTCGCACCTATTGTTCCTTCGTTTGCCCGGTCAATATCGTAACCGACACCGCCGGGTGGCTGGCCAGACAGCTGAACCTGCCGAAGGGCTGGCAACCGGCCCGGCAGACCCGGCTGTGGCTGCTTGCCGCCGTCATCGCCGCCGCCGCGCTTACCGGCATGACCGCCTGGGAAATGCTCAACCCGGTGACCATCGTCCACCGCGCCCTGATCTTCGGGATCGGCTTCGCCTGGACGGTGGTATTGGCGCTGTTCCTGTTCGACCTGCTGGTCAGCCGGCGTGGGTGGTGCGGCCACCTGTGCCCGCAGGGCGCCTTTTACGGACTGCTTGGCGGTTTCAGTATTATCAGGGTTTCGGCCAAACACCGCGAGGCCTGCAACGACTGCATGGAATGCTATGCCGTTTGCCCGGAACCGCACGTTATCACCCCGGCGCTGCACGGCGCGACGGCGGCCAGCGGCCCTGTCGTGCTGTCACGGGACTGCACCAATTGCGGTCGCTGTATCGATGTTTGCGCCAAGGATGTTTTTGTTTTTGACCACCGTTTCAACAATCCGGCAATGCCCGCCATCGGGCATTCCGGAGAAATCGATTTACCCACCCGTCGGGCGGCCTAGGAGCCGCAACGGAATGTAACGAAGGGAGATAGCTGATGATAAAATCGTTCACGATAATGGCAACAGGGGCGTTCCTGATCTTGGGTTTCGCCTTGTGGTCGCCCCAGGCCAAGGGCCAGCAGGATGACCCGGTTCATTCCCTGCGCGGCGATTCGGCAATTGACGAAAGCAACGAAGTGTATGATCTGAAAAAACAGAACACCGGTCGCCGCTTCGACCGGGCCTACCGTCAGCAACCACCGCTGATTCCACACAAGATCAGCAAGTATCAGATCAACCTGAAGGTCAACCAGTGCATGAGATGTCACGACTGGCCCTACAATGTCCGCGAGGGGGCTCCGAAAATCAGCGAGACCCATTACACCAACCGCAATGGCGTCGCCCTGGACAAGGTCACCAGATCGCGATGGTTCTGCACCCAGTGCCACGTTCCGCAAACCCGCGCCCCGGCCCTGGTCCGGAATGACTTCACACCTTCCACGGGTAAACGTTGAAGGCGCCCCTTCAGTTACAAGGAATTTGAGCCATGAATGACCAAATCCAGGCGGAAGCCGACAACGAACGCGGCGGAAAAATTGGCATATTCCGCCGTATGTGGCGGACCTTTCGGCGGCCCAGCCCCCGCTATGCGCTGGGCGCTTTGCTGGCCGTAGGCTTTATTGGCGGTATCTTGTTTTGGGGCGGATTCAACTGGTCGCTGGAACTAACCAATTCCGAGTCCTTCTGCATTACCTGCCATGAAATGGAACAGAATGTTTACCGTGAATACAAGACCACGGTTCATTATTCCAACCGCACCGGGATCCGCGCCACCTGCCCCGATTGCCATGTCCCGAAAACCTGGATTCATAAGATCGCCCGAAAGATCAAGGCCTCCAACGAACTGTTCCATCACTTCCTGGGGACCCTGGATACCCGCGAAAAGTTCGAAGCGAAACGCCTGCAACTTGCGACAAATGTCTGGAACGTCATGAAATCAACGGATTCGCGAGAATGCCGAAACTGTCATAACTTCGAATTTATGGATTTCACGGTCCAGGAAAATCGCGCCCAGTCCCGGCATGAAACGGCCATCACCGAAGGCAAAACATGTATCGACTGCCACAAGGGCATCGCCCATGAATTACCGAAAGGGGCCTACGAGGTGGAACAGAGCTTGAACTAGGGCGCATTCAAACGACCCGGTTGCGTCCGCCTTTCTTCGCCTTGTAGAGTGCCTCGTCGGATGCTTTCAGGACTTCCTCGGGGCGTTTCTTGCCGGCCCCCTCGGCGAGGCCGATGCTGACCGTGACGCCGACCCTTTTCCTGTTCCCGGCCGGGGCCGTGGCGGTGCCCCTGTGGGGCGCCTCATCGGGCCGGTCCCGGCCGCGCAAACGAAACGACGACGACGCGATAGCCTGGCGCAGGTCTTCCAGATGGGGCCGGCTGTGCGCCGCGTCCCTGCCGGGGAACACCACTGTGAATTCTTCGCCGCCATACCTGAACGAAGCGCCGCCGCCGCCCACTGCGGCCAGTTTCGAAGCGACCATCTGCAACACCTGATCGCCGACATCGTGGCCGTAGGTATCGTTAAATTTCTTGAAGTGGTCGACATCGACCATGGCCAGTGTGTAACGGGAACCAAGGCGGCCCAAATCGGCGAACAGGGCGCGCCGGCCGGGCAGGCCGGTCAATTCGTCAAGGAACGCCATGCCATAAGCCTCGTGGGTCAGCGCCGTCAGCAACATGGCCTGGGCGGCGGCCAGATAAAGCGACGGCGCCGGCCCGTCGCCGACCGCATCCAGCGCCCCGGCGGTGGCCAGCATGGCCCCCAGAAACGCCGCCGGTATCGGCCCCGGCTTGAACAGAAACACCGCCGACAGGATGACCGTGGCCAGGATAATCAGCAGGATCGCCGGTTGCGGCAGGTGGCTCCAGGAATCAAAACCCCGGTCAAACAGGCGGCCATGCAGCAGGCCATCAAGCGCCGTCGCCAGGGCCGGCGGCAGAACCCCGTCGACCGCCATCAACACGGCCTGGGCGATAACCGCCATCACCAACAATCGCAACACGCCCTGAATGGCGAAGACCCGCTCTACGGAAAACAGCGCCGCATACAACAGGTACCCCGGCAGCAGCACCGCCAGGCCGGCATAACCGACCGTCCATGACGCCCCGGCGACCGGCGCTGTCGGCCACAGATTAGCCAGCGCAAGATTGCCGAGCGCCAGGGCGATAGCCGCATAGGCGATCCGTTCGTGACGGTAAATCAGGCCGAACACAATGCCCGGCACGGCCAGAACATAGGGCGCCAACAGCGCCACCCGCCCGCTCAGGCCGCCCCGGTCCGGCATCAGCGACGGCACGCCATCGACGACGGCATAGGCCAGGGTCAGCAGAATCGCCGGGGCCAGCAACGGGCCAAATAATTTACGGATTTTCCACATGCGGTGGTCCCGGTCTCCTGTTAGGACAATTACGCCCCGGCATAATTCAACATTACGTTAACAGTATAGCGCTATTGACCGGCTCGTATATTTTTGATATCATAAACGATATCATTAAGGATCGCCGCCGCCATGGCCCAGGTTATTATCCGCAATATAGACGGCGGCGTTGTCCGCACCCTCAAGGAAAAGGCGGCCCTGCACGATCAGTCGCTGGAACAGGAATTGCGCGATATTCTGGCCCATGCGGCGAAACTGAGCGGCGAGGAACGGTGTGCCGTGGCCTCGCGTATCCGCGCCATGAGCCCCCGGGCCAGTGACAGCACGGAACCTGTTCGCCGCCACCGTGTCTACCGATGACCCTGGTCGTCGATGCCTCTATCGTCTGCAAATGGCTCGTCGAAGAAGAGGGGTCCGCCGGGGCCGCAAAAATTCTCGGGCTCGGCGAAACCTTGGTAGCGCCTGATTTTGTCACCGTCGAGGTTTGCGGCGTACTCTGGAAAAAACAACGCTCCGGTGAAATTTCCACCGACCATGCCGAAGCGGCGATGGCTTCGGTATCGGACTTTTTCGACGAACTTCTGCCCTGTCAGGCATTTTCCCGGCAGGCCCTGGACATGGCCATTGACCTGGATCACCCGGTTGCCGGCTGTTTCTATCTGGCGGTTGCCGAAAAATATGACTGCTCATATGTCACCGCCGACAGCCGACTGCTTGATGTCCTTGCCGGCAGCACGCGGGCCGGACTGGCCATTACCCCCGATTGTCTGGAGATTGATCGATGACCGCCACCAACCGATCCGGCCTGTGGCTGGTCATTGGCGGCCTGAACGGCCTGATTGCCGTCGCCGCCGGGGCCTATGGCTGGCACAATTTGGGCGGCGATGACGCGGTGCGCGAGATTTTCATGATGGGGGTCGATTACCAAATGTGGCACGCCCTGGCGATTGTGGCGACGGCGGCGGTCGCCGCCAGGCCGGAAATTGCCGGATCGCCGGCTCCTACCATCGCCGGTATCTGTTTCACGCTCGGCATCATCGCCTTTTCCGGATCTCTCTACGCCTATGCCATTTCGGGTTTTATCCCCGTCGAAGGCGCGGCGCCGGTCGGCGGGGGGCTGCTGATAGCCGGCTGGGGTTTGATCGTATTTTCCGGATGGAAAGTGGTTCGATCATGAGCATTCGGACCGTGCGCCGGAAAATCCATCAAATCCTGGATGTCGCCCGGCCCGACGACAGGCTAAGCCACGTCATCGATATCGGCTTGATCTCGCTGATCTCGCTGAATGTCATTTCGGTAATTATCGAATCCATGCCAGGCCTCGATCCGGTGCTGCTGCCCTGGTTCGACGCCTTCGAAAGCCTGTCGGTGCTGGTTTTTACCGTCGAATATGTGCTGCGCGTGTGGTCATCGGTCGAGGCCCGGCAAAATGGCGACGGGCAACCGCTATCCGGTCGCCTGCGCTACATGTTATCGCCCCTGGCGCTGATCGACCTGATCGTCATCGCGCCATTTTATCTGAGTTTCATGTTCAGCATCGACCTGCGTATGTTGCGGGTGCTGCGGCTGCTGCGGGTCTTCAAGCTGACCCGCTATTCGTCTTCCATGAACATGCTGCTGGCGGTCATGAAAGACGAGGCCCGGGCCATCGGGGCGGCGATGTTTGTCTTGATGCTGCTGGTCGTCATAACCGCCAGCCTGACCTATCTGTTCGAGCACACGGCCCAGCCCGATGCCTTCAGTTCGATCCCGGCGGCCATGTGGTGGGCGGTGATCACCATGACCACTGTCGGTTACGGCGACATGGTCCCGGTCACCGTGCTGGGCAAGATCATGGGGGCCATTATCAGCGTTATCGGCATTGGCATGGTCGCCCTGCCCGCCGGTTTGCTGGCCTCGGGCTTTAGCAACGAACTGCACCGCCGCAAGCGCGAATTTACGGACGTCGTCGAAACCGCCTTGCAAGACGGCGTCCTGACGGAACAGGAAAAGACAACGCTGGCCCAGGTCCAGGAAAGCCTTGGCATTCGCCCCGACGACGCCAGGGAAATTCTGGAAACCGAAATCCGCATCAGCGGCGACCGCATCGCCGCCTGCCCCCATTGCGGCCGGCCGCTAAGGGTGCATGACAGGATCGAAAGCCGCCCGGAAGACGACTAGGTCTAACTTTCCGCTCGCCAGACCTCGGGGGCGCCGTCCAGGCGTTTAATCAGGGCCTGGCGCTGCGTCTCCATTTCCTCGGGCAGGTGAGCCCCGAATTTTGCAAAATAGGTCTGCTGATCGGCGGCTTCGGCCTGGCCTTCGGCGCGGTCGACTTCGATCAGTTTATTAAACGCGGCAACATCGAAATCAAGCCCCTGCCAGGTCAGGTCCCGGTGCCGCGGCATCATGCCGAACGGGCTTTCGGCGCCATGGGCGCGGCCATGCACGCGGTTGACGATCCATTCCAGCACCCGCATGTTTTCGCCGAAGCCGGGCCAGATGAATTTGCCGTTTTCGTCCTTGCGGAACCAGTTGACGCGGAAAATCAGCGGCAGGTTTTTAACCTTGTCTTCCATGTTCAGCCAGTGCCGCCAGTAATCGCCCATGTTGTAGCCGCAAAACGGCAGCATGGCCATTGGGTCGCGCCTGATCGCGGCCTGGTTATCGGCCGCCGCCGTCGCTTCCGAACCCATGGTGGCGGCCAGATAAACGCCATGCCGCCAGTCCAGTGACTGGAACACCAGGGGAAATGTCGTCGACAGACGGCCGCCGAAAACGAAGGCCGATATGGGCACCCCGTCAGGGTCTTCCCAGGCCGGATCGAGACTGGAACATTCGGTGGCCGGGGCGGTGAACCGGGAATTGGGATGGGCGGCGGGGGTGGCGCTGGCCGGGGTCCAGTCTTCGCCCTTCCAGTCGATGGCGTGGGCCGGCGGCTCGCCGTCCATGCCTTCCCACCATACGTCGCCGTCATCGGTCAGGGCGACATTGGTAAAAATGCAATTCTTGTCGAGCATTTTCATGGCCGTCGGATTGGACTGCATGGAGGTGCCGGGGGCCACGCCAAAATACCCGGCTTCCGGATTGATCGCCCGGAACGAGCCGTCGGGCGCCGGTTTGATCCAGGCGATATCGTCGCCGACGGTATAGACCTTCCAGCCCTCGAAGCCCGCCGGCGGGATCAGCATGGCCAGATTTGTCTTGCCGCAGGCGCTTGGAAACGCGGCGCCGATGTAGGTTTTTTCGCCCTCCGGGCTTTCCAGCCCCAAAATCAGCATGTGTTCGGCCAGCCACCCTTCGTCCCGCGCCATGGTCGAGGCAATACGCAGGGCGAAACATTTCTTGCCCAGCAGGGCGTTGCCGCCATAGCCGCTGCCGAATGACCAGATCGTGCGTTCTTCGGGAAAATGAACGATGTATTTTTCGTCGTTGCAGGGCCACTTGACATCGGCCTGGCCGGGCCGCAGGGGGGCGCCGACGGAATGCATGCAGGGCACGAATTCGCCATCGCCGAGCACATCAAGGACCTTCTGGCCCATGCGGGTCATGATTTTCATGTTGACCGTGGCGTAGGCGGAATCGGTGATCTGCACCCCGATATGGGCGATTGGCGAGCCCAGCGGCCCCATGGAAAACGGAATGACATACATCGTCCGACCGGCCATACAGCCCTTGAACAGGCCGTTCAGGGTGCGCTTCATTTCATCAGGATCGACCCAGTTGTTGGTTGGCCCGGCATCTTCCGAATTTTTCGAACAGATAAACGTGCGGTCTTCGACCCGGGCAACGTCGCCGGGGTCGGAAACGGCGAGATAACTGTTGGCGCGCTTTTCCGGATTTAGCCGAACCATGGTTCCGGCATCCACCATTTGCTGGCACAGGCTGTCGTATTCAGCATCGGAGCCGTCACACCAATGAATGCTGTCGGGCTGGCACAGGTCTTTCATTTCCTCGACCCAGGCAAGCAGTTTGGGGTTTCCGGTACGGTCGTTTTCGGGTGTTGTCATGGGTTCTCCTGTAGCTAGCTAGAATGGCGGTATTTGTCGATCCATCAAGATCCGGGCCTACCTGCCGACCGCCCTGTTTTTTCCTGACCTGCCGGCCGACGGGCCAAGGCTCTTGGTCACCATATCCATTTCCCGCCGTAACGACGAAAGTTCGACATCCGCCGTTTCCCGGTTGCGCACCACATCCCGCACCCGGTTTCTGATATCTTCCTGCCCGGCCTTCATGTCGCTGACCGCCCGGGCCAGAACGGCAACCGATTGCCGCAGCCCCCTTAGGTGGACCTCGACCATTTTCTGGGTCCGTTGTTCGATTTTCCTGGCGCTCTCGGTAACCAGCCAGACCGCAGCCAGACCAATCAGCAAAGCCACCACGGCAATTATCGTCGTAACACCCGCCATCGCCCAGAACCGCCCTTCCCGCCGTAATCAGCCGAATCCCATACTGCTTATATTATCATATTACGATTTACCGGCCCGCAGTGAAGCCCCGTGTTGTGCCTTTATTCACAAGATATCCACATATGCCGCCGGTTTTCCGGGCGGCGGCGCCTCAGGCTTCATGGGCGTGACGCAGGACCATGTCGCGCAGGGTGACGATCCCGGTTGGTCGGCGCCGTTCATCGACGACCAGGGCACGGGACAGGCTGAACTGGACCAGCAGACGGATGGCGTATTTGATGTTCATATCGGTCGGCACCGTCAACACCGGTTTAGCCATGATCTCGTACACGTTGACGCGCGAGGCGGCGCGGTCCTTGCCGATGACGTGCCGGGCGACATCGGAGACCACCAGCATACCGTATTCATCGTCATCGTTCTTGGGTTCGACGACGATCGAACTTACCCCGCTGTCGCGCATCTGCTTGATGGCGTCATCGACGGTGGCCATGCCGTCGATAGTCGCGACTTTCGGCGTCATCACATCGGCGACCCGGATTATAGCGCTTGCGGTCATATGTTTTCCTCAATTTCATTAATCAGCGTGGGGGTCTGGGTGGACATGCCGACGGCGTCTTCTATTTCGATTTGAAAGGCGATGCCGGTGCCCGGTTTTTCATCGAATTCACCGGCGATGGCGATGGTTTCCAGAATTTCACGGGCCTTGGGCTCGGCCACTAAAAACAGCACGACATCGCGCTGCGCCGCCAGTTCCAGGCCAAGAAATGATTTTTCCGGAGTCAGCCCCTCGCCCCGGACACCGGTTATCACCGTCGCCCCGGTAGCGCCGGCCTTGCGGGCGGCGGCGATTACCTGATCCGACTTCTCGTCGCTAATCAACGCCATAATTATCTTCAGGTTCATGTCCCTTACTCCTTTTTATCATAAATCATGATGTTATATTTCCGTCATTCATTTCTTTCCTGTGCTTTTTGCTGCGGGCCGCCAACGCGCCCGATATTTGCGCATAGCCGAGGACCGCCATGATCGGGAATACGCTGGCGAAAGCGATCAGGCCAAAACCGTCGATCAGCGGGTTGCGTCCGGGAATGGTCGAGGCCAGGCCGAGGCCAAGCGCCGTCAGCACCGGCACGGTGACCGTCGATGTCGTCACGCCGCCGGAATCATAGGCCAGCGGTATAATCGATTTCGAGGCGCGGAACGTCTGCAAAATAACCACCACGTATCCGGCCATGATGTACAGGGGCAGCGGCGTGCCGCTGACGATGCGGTAGCTGCCGACCGAAACCCCGAACGCCACCCCCAAAGCGACCGCGATGCGCAGCCCGAAAGCGCCGATGGCGCCGCCGGAAATCGTTTCCGCCTTGATCGCCACGGCGATCAGCGAGGGTTCGGCGAGGGTCGTCGCGAAACCGATGGCGGCGGCGAAAACATAGACCCAGGCGTAATCGGTCCAGACCACGCCACCGCCGCCGGGTTTGATAAATTCCGGCGCCGTCAATTGCTTCGCCATGGCTTCACCCAGGGGAAACAGGGCTTCTTGCAGGCCGACCAGAAACAGCGTCAGTCCGGCCAGTACATAGACGAATCCGATAACAATCTTTTTCAGGTTGGGAATTTTCCTGCGGATTACCAGAAACTGAAATCCGAACAGGATCAGGATAATCGGCAGCACGTCGACAACCGTCGAGGCCCCGGTCGCCATGATAAGGCCAAGCGTGTCCATCAGTGGATCACCATGCCGAAAACCAGCACAAACAAAATCGGCGTCAGGCTGGCGAAGGCGATCAGGCCGAAACCATCGGTCATGGGATTGCGGCCGCGAATGGTGCTGGCCAGGCCGACGCCCAGCGCCGCCACCAGGGGCACGGTAATGGTCGAGGTCGTCACCCCGCCCGAATCATAGGCGATACCGATAATTTCCGGCGGCGCGAACAGGGTCAGGACAACCACCCCCAGGTATCCGCCGACTATCAGATAGTGGATCGGCCAGCCCTTGAGAATGCGGAACACCCCGATCACCAGGGCCAACCCGACCGAAAACGCCACGGTCAGGCGCAATCCTAAGGCGTAGCCGTCTCTGGCCGCTTCGGTATCTATTATGGCGCCGTTCGCCCCGGCGATGCCGGCGGCTTCCGCGGCGACGGCGATCAGCGCCGGTTCGGCCACCGTGGCGCCAAACCCCAGGCAGAAGGCGAAAGCCAGCAACGCCCCCAGGCTGCCCTTGCGGGCGAAGGCGTCGGCCATCATTTCGCCCAGCGGAAACAATCCCAGTTCCAGGCCGCGGATAAACAGCGCTAGGCCGAGGACAACGAAAACCAGCCCCGTCAATACCGCTTCAAGATTTGGCGGCGGCTGCCGCAGGACAACGAGCTGAAAAAATGCGATAACCAGAATGACCGGCGATATATCGCGCAACGGACCGGCGATAAATTGAATAAACAGGCGAATTTCCGGACGCATTACGCTCTTTCGGCTGGTTGAGAGCATGTATCAACGAATCTGTCTGATATAGCCGGCCACCGTCAAGGCGGATAAACTTAAAAAATCCGACAAGCGACTATAATTTTGCCACAAATTCGTTCACAATTACGCTAGGTGAGTGGACATAATCCGGAAACAGCAACAATGGCTCATACCATCGCTCTGGTCGATGACGACCGAAATATTCTGACCTCCGTCGCCATGGCGCTGGAAGCGGAAGGGTTCGAGGTGACGACTTACGTCGATGGCGCCGAAGCCCTGGACGGGATGACCCGGCACCCCGTTGACCTGGCCGTGCTGGACATCAAGATGCCGCGTATGAACGGCATGGAACTGCTCCAGGAATTGCGCCATAAATCGGCCATGCCGACGATTTTTCTGACCTCGAAAGACGACGAGATAGACGAAATCCTGGGTCTCCGCCTGGGTGCCGACGATTACATCACCAAGCCGTTTTCGCAACGCCTGCTGATCGAACGGATCAACGCCATCCTGCGCCGCGCGCGGCCGGTCGGCGATTCGGGTGAAATTGTCGAGGGCAAAGACACCCTGCGTCGCGGCGAGTTGATGCTCGACCCGTCACGCCATTTGTGTACCTGGCGCGGCGAGGAGATTTCCCTGACGGTGACCGAGTATCTGTTGTTACAGGCCCTGGCCCGTAATCCCGGCCATGTTAAAAGCCGCGATCAGTTGATCGACGCCGCCTATGGCGAAAGCATTTATGTCGATGACCGGACCATCGACAGCCACATCAAGCGGTTGCGCAAGAAATTCCGGATGACCGACGGCGAATTCAATCAGATAGAAACCCTTTATGGCGTCGGTTACCGTTACCGCGGGGATTGACATGACGCGGGGATCGATATGATGAATGAGGCCCCACCCCGCCAGAAACCGCCATCCCCCATCCTGCGGCGTATTCTCGCCATTAACATTCTGGCGCTGGCCATTTTTGTCGCCGGGCTGCTCTATCACGGGCAATACCGCCAAAGCCTGATCGATCAGGAACTGGCGGCGCTTAGGGGGCACGCCGAAATCCTCGCCGCCGCGCTGGGTGAAAGCGCCATCGAAATGGGCTCTTCCGACAGCCAGCGTCTGCGTTCAAACATCGCCGTGAAAATGGTCAGGCGACTGGTCGAAACGACCGGTGGCCGGGCCCGCCTGTTCGCACCCGACGGCGCCTTGATCGCCGATTCACGACGGATGCCCGGCGCCGGCGGTTCAGTGCTTAGAATAGAACTGCTGCCGCCGGAAGGCGTCGAAAATCTGGGCCGCGAGATTTTTAACTGGCCATTCAACATGGCGCTCGACGCCTACGAAGGCCTACTCAGGATTTTCCACTCCAGGAGACACCTGACAATCTACCGGGACCCGCCCCGGCAACAGGCCAAGGACTACGCCGAAGTGCTTTCGGCCCTGCGCGGCGACGCCGCCGACGCCGTCCGGCAAACCAGCGGTAATGCCACGTTTATTCTAAGCACCGCCGTGCCGGTGCAAAGCTACAAGCGGGTCCTGGGCGCCCTGATGCTGACCCAGGATTCCCGGCAGATCGAAGAGGCGCTGCGTCAGGTACAGCTTAATATTGTTGAAATTTTTGCGCTCGCACTGGCCATCACGGTCCTGCTGTCGTTATATCTGGCCCGGACCCTGGCCCGGCCAATCCGCCTTTTGGCCGCCGCCGCCGAACGGGTGCGTCACGGCCATCACCGGCAACATGCCATTCCTGATTTTGCCGGCCGCGGCGATGAAATCGGCGAATTATCCATAGCCCTGAAGGATATGACCGAGGCCCTGTGGGTCAGAATGGACGCCATCGAAAGTTTTGCCGCCGACGTTTCCCATGAAATCAAGAACCCGCTGACCTCCCTGCGCAGCGCCGTCGAAACGGCGGCCCGCATAAAGGATCCCGGTCAGCAGAAGAAACTGATGAATATTATCCTTGATGACGTTGAACGCCTGGACCGGCTGATTAGCGATATCTCGGACGCCTCGCGCCTGGACGCCGAACTGTCCCGGGCGGAAACCGAAACCGTCGAGCTGGACGCCATGCTGTCGTCGCTGATTGACGCCCGCAGCGCCGGTTCGGATTGCAGGTATGAATATTCGGTCGCCGGCAATTTGTCTATTACCGGCATGGCCAGCCGCCTGGGCCGGGTTTTCGCCAACCTGCTGGCCAACGCCGCCTCGTTCAGTCCGCCGGGGGGGCTGATAAAAATTTCCGGGGATGGCAAAAGCGCCAAGGACAGCATTACCATCACCATCGACGACCAGGGTCCGGGCATTCCCGAAGACCGGCAGCAGACTATTTTCGAGCGGTTTTATTCGGAACGCCCGAGGACCGAAAAATACGGCACCCATTCGGGCCTGGGCCTTAGTATTTCGAAACAAATTGTCGAGGCCCATGGCGGTACGATCACCGCCGAAAATTTATACGACGCCGAGGGCAAGGTCTGCGGCGCCCGTTTTTCCGTTCATCTGCCGCGTGGTTGACTTGGCTTTCGAACAGACGCACCATCCGGTCGCTATGGACAATCCCGATGCCGAGAAAATTCACGCCACCTGTGTCGAGGTCGATGGCCTGGGCGTTTTGCTGCGCGCCCCATCGGGCGGCGGCAAGTCCGACCTGGCGTTGCGGCTGATCGATTCGGGCAGCCTCCTGATTGCCGATGACTACACCGACTTACGAGCCGAAAACGACCGCCTGATCGCCACCGCGCCGGAAAATATCCACGGCCTGATTGAAGTCCGCGGTGTCGGCCTGCTGGAAGTCGGCGCCGCGATTCGGGCCGAAGTCGGCGCGGTTATCGATCTGGTTGAACCCGAAAGCGTCGACAGATTGCCCGAAGACGAAAAAATTACCCTGTTGGGGTTCTCCGTTCCATTATTTAAACTGGCCCCTTTTCAATCCTCTGCCCCGGCCAAGGTGCGGCTTATCGTCCGCCGGGTCAAAGGGGATATACTGCACGTTCCATAATACCTTGACGACGGATTATGCCTGAAAAACAACAGCCATCGAATACCCTGCGTGTGCTTCTGGTTACCGGCATGTCCGGGGCCGGCAAGACTTCTGCCCTGAAAGCGCTGGAAGATCTGGGCTACGAGGCCATCGACAACGTCCCGCTGTCGCTGATTTACAACCTGGCCCATCCGCCGCAAACGGAATTGTCCAGGCCCGGCGGACGACGCCCGATAGCGATCGGCGTCGACATCCGCACCCGTGACTTCGGGCTCGACGCTTTCGCCCTGGAACTGGACCGGCTGAGCGGCGAAACCGGCATAGACACGCGGCTGCTGTTTCTTGATTGCGACAGCGAAGAACTAAAGCGCCGCTATGCCGAGACCCGGCACCGCCATCCATTGGCCCAGGACCGCCCGGTCGCCGACGGCATCGCCCTGGAACGACGGACCGTGGCGCCGCTGCGGGGCCGCGCCGATCTGGCCATCGATACCACCGGCTTCGGCCCCGGCGAGCTGAAACGCATCATCGAGGGGCATTTCGGCGAGCACGGCGATCGTGGCCTGTCGGTTTTCGTTACTTCGTTTTCCTACCGCCAGGGCCTGCCGCGCGAGGCCGATCTGGTATTTGACGTTCGCTTTCTCGCCAATCCTCATTATGATCCGGACCTGAAACCGCTTTCCGGACTGGACCGGGCGGTCGGCGATTACATAGTCAAGGATCGGGGTTTCGATGAATTTTTTGAAAATCTGACGACATTTCTGAGGCCGCTGCTGCCGCGATACGCCGAAGAGGGAAAAAGCTATCTGACCATAGCCGTCGGCTGTACCGGGGGTCGCCACAGGTCGGTTTTTCTGGCCGAAAAACTGGCGGCATGGCTGCAATCGGAAAATCAGGATACGAGCGTGCGCCACCGCGATTTAAACTAATACCAAGTTGCAGAAAAAATGACCCATAGAGATCGTCACAGCAGTCCTTCGGAGGGCGTCGAAAAGCCTTTTGGACGTTGTCGCCCACGGCCTTGCGGTACCCGAGCACCGTCGCGCCGTCGGCTCCTGGCCAAAAGGCTTGTGAGGCCGTCTCTATGAGTTATTCTTTCTGCAACTTGGTATAAGGGATAGGATAACAATGATTGGACTGGTGTTGGTCACCCACGGTCGCCTGGCCGATGAATTCCTCGCCGCGATCGAACATGTCGTCGGCCCCCAGGAAAATATCGCTACCGTCTGTATCGGCCCCGATGATGATATGGAACAACGGCGCGAGGATATCCTGAAAAGTATATCGGCGGCCGAACAGGGCAGCGGCGTTATCCTGTTGACCGATATGTTTGGCGGTACGCCGTCAAACCTGGCCATTTCGGTCATCGACAAGGCCAATGTGGAAGTCATCGCCGGCGTCAATCTGCCGATGCTGATAAAGCTGGCCAGCGTCCGCAAAACCGAACCGCTGGCCAAGGCGGCGGCCAGTGCCCAGAAGGCCGGTCGAAAATACATCAACATCGCCTCGCAGTTGCTCAATCAGGGCCAGTAATGGTGGCCAGGGATAAAACCGGTAACGGGGCCTTCACCCGGATAACCCCAATCCTTAACCGGCGAGGCCTGCACGCCCGGGCGGCGGCCAAGTTCGTCAAGACGGCGACCGCATTCAAGGCCGACATCACCGTTAGCCGCAGCGGCCAGAAGGTTTCCGGGCATTCGATCATGGGCCTGATGATGCTGGCCGCCTCGCCCGGTTGCGAGATTGAAATCAGTTGTTCCGGCGACGACGGCGAAGCGGCGTTGAACGCCCTGGCCGGTCTGGTCGCCAACAAATTCGAAGAGGACTGACGCGGTGGCGCCGGGCGAAAAGATATTTACCGGGTTGGGGGTATCGCCCGGCATTGCTTTCGGCGCCGTGCATTTGCGCGATTCCGGCGCCCTTGCCATACCGGAATATAAAATCCCCGCCGCCGCCGTCAAGCAGGAACAGAAGCGCCTGAAAACGGCGGTAGGCGTCGCAAAACGCCAGATCAGCCGCTTGCGGACCAAGGCCAGGGCCTTGCCGGAACTGGCTTCGGAGGAAATGGGATTCCTGCTTGATGCCTATTACCAGATGCTCGACGATTCCCGCCTGGTGCGGGGCGCCGAGGGCCGCATCGCGGACTTGCGGATCAACGCCGAGGCCGCCGTACAGGGGGAATTATCGGAAATTTCCACCGCCTTCGCCGGCATGGGTGACGACTATCTGGCGGCCCGGATGGACGATATCCGCGAGGTCGCCCATCGTCTGCTGCGGCACCTGATAAAATCTCCGCAACGGTCTGTCTCGCGAATCCCCAAGGGCAGCATAATCATCGCCGAGGAACTGACCCCCGCCGACACCGCCCTGCTGGACCCCAGTCGGGTCGCCGGCTTCGCCGCCGTCATTGGCGGCGCCGAAGGCCATACCGCGATCATGGCCCGGGCCCTGGCCCTGCCCGCCGTGCTGGGCGTGGCGGGATTGCTGGGTAACGGCAACGGCGGAATCCGGAATCGCGAGGCGATAATCATTGACGGCGACCGGGGCCGCATCATCGTCAATCCGGGCCCGGCAACGGTCGCCGCCTATCGCCGCCGCCACCATGAAAATGTCGAAACCGACCGTCGCTTCCGACGCCTGCGCCACCAGCCTTCGACAACCCGCGATGGTGTCGATATTTCGCTGCAAGCCAACATGGAATTGCCGGTGCAACTGGACATGGTCGGCCGGGCCGGGGCTACCGGCATCGGCCTGTTACGCAGCGAGTTCATGTTTATGAACCGCCAGGATTTACCCACCGAGGATGAACAATATGAAATCCTGCACGACATTGTCGAAAAAATGGACGGCCAGCCGGTAACCGTTCGCACCCTTGATATCGGCGGCGAAAAAATTGCCGCCTTCCTGCTTGAAAAGTTCGGCGATGGACTGTCTTCGGCCCTGGGTCTGCGCGGCATCCGGTTGTCGCTGGCCCATACCGATGTCCTGGAATCGCAAATCCGGGCGATCCTCAGGGCCGGCGCCGCGGGACCGGTGCGGATTCTGCTGCCCATGGTCTCGACGGTCAGTGAAATCCGTCGGACTCGCGAGATTATCAGGAAGATCGTAAAAAGCCTGCGGCGGCAAAAGATCGCCATCGCCGACCCGCTGCCGCCCATCGGGGTGATGATCGAGGTTCCCGGCGCCGCCCTGGCCGCCGACGCCCTGGCCCAGGCCGCCGATTTTTTCGCCATCGGCTCCAACGACCTGACTATGTACACCCTGGCCGTCGACCGCACCGACGAACAGGTCGCCTACCTGTACAACCCCTTGCACCCGGCGATTCTGCGCCTGATCCAGTTTTCCGTCGAAGCCGCCAAACGGGCCGGGATTGCGGTCAGTATCTGCGGTGAAATCGCCGGCGACCCCCACTACACGGCGTTGCTGCTGGGCCTGGGTTTCCGGGAATTGTCGATGACCGCGTCGAACATCCCGCGAGTCAAGCAGCGCATCCGCGAACTCGATCTGGCCGCCGCCCGCGATCGCGCCCGGATTATCATGGAACAGGTCGATGGCGGTCGCATCGCCATGCTGCTGGAAGACTTCAATGCGCTTGCCTAGGGGCGCGTCTCCTGCTACACCCGGCCCCTGTTTTAGAACCATTATTTTCAGGAGCATCCTAAGATGAGCGCCTTCACCGACTACAAGGTTGCCGACATGTCGTTGGCCGATTGGGGCCGCAAAGAGGTCGCAATCGCCGAAACCGAAATGCCGGGACTGATGGCGCTGCGTCAGGAACACAAGGGCAAGACCCCGCTGGCTGGCGCCCGCATCGCCGGCTGCCTGCATATGACCATCCAGACCGCCGTGCTGATGGAAACACTCGTCGATCTTGGCGCCGAACTGCGCTGGAGCTCGTGCAACATCTTCTCGACCCAGGATCAGGCCGCCGCCGCCATGGCCGCCGCCGAAATCCCCACCTTCGCCTGGAAGGGTGAAACCGAAGAGGAATTCATCTGGTGCATCGAGCAGACCATCGAAGGCCCCGACGGCTGGCGTCCCAACCTGATTCTGGACGACGGCGGCGACCTGACCCTGATGATGCACGAAAAGTATCCGGAATTGCTGGACGATGTGAAGGGCCTGTCGGAGGAAACCACCTCCGGCGTGCATCGCCTGTACGATATGGTCAAGGCGGGCACGCTCAAGGTGCCGGCCATCAACGTCAATGATTCCGTGACCAAGTCGAAATTCGACAACCTGTACGGCTGCCGCGAAAGCCTGCCCGACGGTATCAAGCGCGCCACCGACGTAATGCTGGCCGGTAAAATCGCCGTAATCTGCGGCTTCGGCGATGTCGGCAAGGGATCGGCGGCCAGCTTGCGCAATCAGGGGGCGCGCGTGATGATTACCGAAATCGATCCCATCTGCGCCCTGCAAGCCGCCATGGAAGGCTACGAAGTGACGACCATGGAAGATGCCGCGGCGACCGGCGATATCTTCGTTACCTGCACCGGCAACCTGGACGTCATCACCATCGACCACATGCGGCAAATGAGGGACCGGGCGATTGTTTGCAATATCGGCCATTTCGATTCTGAAATTCAGGTCAATGCGCTGCGCAATCTGAAATGGCACAACGTCAAGCCGCAGGTGGACGAGATCGAATTCCCCGACGGCAAGCGTATTCTGCTGCTGGCCGAAGGACGCCTGGTGAATCTGGGTTGCGCCACCGGCCACCCCAGCTTCGTGATGAGCGCTTCGTTCACCAATCAGGTGCTGGCCCAGATTGAACTGTGGCACAATACCGATAACTACAAGAACGAGGTCTACGTGCTGCCCAAGCATCTGGACGAAAAAGTCGCCGCCCTGCACCTGGACAAGCTGGGAGTCAAGATGACCAAGCTTACGACCAAGCAATCCGACTATATGGGGGTCAGCCAGCAAGGCCCGTTCAAGCCCGATCACTACCGCTACTAATACCAAGGATCACTGATAAAGACTCATTGATCCTTGGTATAACCGGCCTTTATCGGCGAAAAATACCATCGGGGCGATCCATTTGGCTGGATCGCCCCTTTCGTTTGTTCGGCTTCCGCTTTAAGATTCCGCCGTGATCGACAGTTTCGCCAATCAACCCGCCCTGATATTATACCAAGTTGCAGAAAGAATGACCCATAGAGATCGTCACAGCAGACCTTCGGGTAGGAGAGAAGCCGCCGGCGATGCCATCGCATCGTCAAGGCTTTTCGACGCCCTCCGAAGGCCTACTGTGACGACCGGAACGGCGGCCTCACAAGCCTTTTGGACGTTGTCGCCCACGGTCTTGCGGTACCGGGCACCGCCGCGCCGTCGGCTCCTAGCCAAAAGGCTTGTGAAGCCGTCTTTATGAGTCATTCTTTCTACAATTTGGTATTAGCGATCGGCATGGTCGCCTTGCTGGCCGTCGTCGCGCCGGTCCTGTGGCGGCAGGCCGGTCGTTTGGCAAAACTGCGGGGCGAAAATTACCGTCTCGCGGCGGAAACGGAACGGCTGGGTGAAATCCTCGCCGCCGCGCCGGACGGCCTGTTGATCCGGGACCACGCCAGTGGCGCCGAAATTTGCTCTCGCCGTCTGGCGGCGCTGCTGGACCTGGGGGCCGACACCGGTTTCTCCAAGGTGCTGTCACGCTTCGAAGGGGCGGCGGCGGAAAGCCTGGATGCGGCGTTCCGGGACCTGCACCGCGACGGTAAACCGTTCGACCTGTCGCTTGAGCGGGATGGCCGGCTGTTTCAGGCGACCGGCTGCCGTACCGCTTCCCTGGACGATCTGATGTGGCTTCGCGAAGTGACCACCGCCCCGGCCGGGCGGGAAACCGAAAATGACCGGGCCGCCTTCGAGCACTTTACCGCCGTGCTGGACGTTCTGCCACTGGCCGTGTGGATCAGGGATAGCCGGTCGAACGTCATTTTCGCCAATCGGGCCGCCAAACTGGCCGAACCGAACCTGGCCGATATGATAAAAACGGAAATTCCCGCCCGGGGTTGGTCCGGATCCATCGGTTTGGCCGTCGAACGTGACAAGAAACACCTGGAACCGTCGGCCCTCGATCACCTGACGACGGCCATCGCAATCTTCGATGCCGACACCAGACTGACCTTTTCCAACGCCGCCTTCGCGAAATTATGGGACCTGAAACAGGACTGGCTGGACGGCGCCCCGGATATGGGCGAAATTCTGGATCATCTGCGCATTCGACGCCGCTTGCCGGAAGTCGCCGATTTCAAGGCTTTCCGGGATCGGCAGTTGGCGCTGTTCAACGACCTGTCCGGTTCTGAAAATACCATGCTGCACTTGCCCGATGGCCGCACCATCGCGCGGTTCGCCGCGCCCTACACGGGCGGCGGGCTGTTTTTCTGGTTCGAAGACGATACCGGGCGGCTGGATCTGGAAAGATCCTTCAACGCCCTGAACGCGGTGCAGCGCGAGACTCTGGATAATCTGTACGAGGGGATCGCGGTATTTGGCAGCGATGGCCGGCTCAAGCTGTCTAATCCGGCGTTCGCCAAAATCTGGGAGCTATCGACCGAATTTCTGGAACGGACCCCCCGGTTGGGTGATTTCATCGACGCCACCCGCCCGCTGGTCACCGGCCCCGGTGATACCGACGATGCGGCCTGGGCCAACCATGTGAAAAAAGTCGTGGCCCGGCTGTCGGGACGGCGCAATTATACCGGTCGCATCGAACTGGCTAACGGCATGATTGTTGATTTCAGCAACGTGGCGCTGCCCGATGGCGCCATGCTGCTCAGCTATCTTGATGTTTCCGACAGCGCCCGCGTGGAAGCCGCCCTGCGCCAGCGGGCCGAGGCGCTGGATCAGGCGAACCGGCTGAAATCGGAATTTATCGCCAATGTGTCGCATGAAGTTACCACGCCGCTGGCCAGCCTGATCGGTTACGCCGACATAATGGCCCAGGAAAACCATGGCCAGCTGAACGCCCGGCAAAAGGAATACAGCCAGGGAATTCTCGACAACGCCCAGGGCCTGATGGAAGTCATCAACGATATCCTCGATCTGGCGACTATCGAGGCCGGCATGATGACCCTGCAACTGGATACGGTCGAGTTGCACACCATGCTGGCGTCGCTGGTGCATCTGATTCGCGAACGGGCCCGACGGAAAAACCTGAAAGTCAATTTCGACTGCCCACCCGATATCGGCTGGATCGTCGCCGACGAAAAACGCCTGCGTCAGGTGCTGTTCA